>JAPKMW010000148.1 GCA_026645575.1 Caldilineaceae bacterium | reverse complement strand
TGCGTCGACATCCTTTTCAATATGGCGACTGCCAACTAACCTTTTTTCCCCAGAAATAATTCCTGGATGGATACTTAGCTTAGGTCATCAAGTTGTCGTTATGGGTGGTCCCGGCTGCGGAAAAACCACGGTGTTACAGTACATCGCTTGGACGCTGTCCACTGCTCTTCTCACCAACGATTCTGATCTGCCCAAAAACCTTTTGGGCTATCAGGACACAATCTTGCAGACGATCAGGGACACGGCAAAGCGTCTATCAACTATCGCCGAACAGCCAAACAATCTTTTGCCAAAACCAGAGTCGCTCGATGATCCCATCCAGCAATTCCGTAGCGATGTCGTCCAACTCTATCAGTTGATACAACGCAATCCTAGCTTCTCCACTGATCTTCACCAAAGTGTTAGGAAAATCTACGATACGCTGATCAGTATCAACCCATCATCGGCTGATTTTGGTGCCAGTTTCTTCCGTTTTGTTGCCGCACTCGCCCCAGAATTCAAGCGCCTTCACCTCCTAACACAGCATGAGCCGGAAACAATCCCGCTGCCGATCTATGTTCCCTTAAGTGCCTATGCTCGTCAACGCGCGCTAAATAGTAATGGCCATGACCCCCGCAGTCGAACTCTGGCCGCCTGCATCTCTCATTATCTCATCGAGAAGCAGAGTGGCTCCATGCTGCCCATGGATTTCTTCACTTGTCTACTGAAAGGCGGCCAAAGTGTTATCCTTTTGTTGGACGGCCTGGACGAGGTTCCTAATGAAAGTGAACGGATCGCCGTACGCGAAGCCATTGAAAACCTTGCGATGGGATCAAAGGATATTCGTGTCATTGTAACTTGCCGTACCGCAGCTTATAAATCTCGTTCTACCTTAGGCGCACGCTTTAACAACATCGTTAAAGTAAAACCTCTTTCTGCTGACCATATCGAAGCGCTGGTCAGACAAGCCTACCTAGCTGTCTATTCGGCCACACCAACCATGCGCGAACAGCAAACCCAAGAGTTACTCAATGGCATTCAGAATCTTGAAGCTGAACGCAAACAACGCCTTGGTGAAGCCACACCCCGCCTGATCGATAGTCCGCTACTGGTACGCATGTTATTATTGGCCCACCTGAGCGCCCGCCGTTTGCCCGAACATCGGGCAGAACTGTATATGCGCGTGACTGACACCATGCTCTGGCCCGAACACACCCTGGACGAACAAGCTGCCGAACATATCGGCAAATTAGTCGGTGGTAGTCGCGAAGCCCATCGCGATCTAGTGCAGTATATCGCCTACATCATGCACCAAAAGGGACCAGAACAAGGTCGTGAAATTGAAGAAGTTGTCCTACGCGCACGGTTAGCCGAGGTTCCTGATCTTGTTCCTTTGATCAATGACTTCTTTGCCTTGACACGCTTACGTGGGACACTACTTGAAGAACGAATGGAAGTTTACCGCTTCATTCACCTTGCTTTTCAAGAGTTTTTGACCGCTCGCTATTTGGCGGACGTGATTCGGGGAGAGGGTGGGGTAGATGCCATCGCTCAGTTTTTTGAAAAAGGACCAATCCTAGAGAGTTGGTGGCGCGAAGTTGCACTGCTAGTCGTCGGCTATCTTGCACTCAATGCCCTACCAAGTGCCCGCTCTCTTGTGCGGCGACTCATCAAGCAACCAGATCCAGCTACCCATCCCGCCGCTGAAGCCATGCTGCCACAAATTCAGTGGGCAAAGATCGAGATTGCCGCCACAGCCTACCGTGAGTGGTTGTCGAGTGAAGAAGTTCTAAAAGAAGAAGTGGCAAGCCAGCTTGTGACCGCGCTCAACAATCAGGAACTAATGACCTTCGCTGAGCCTCGCCTGCGTTCTGTTGTTGCCGATATGCTAGGCCATTTAGACGATACACGCCCCGGCGTCGGCAACGTGCGCGCCTCAACAACCAACGTGCTTTTACCGGATACTGCGTGGCTGTCGATTCACCCCCAACCGTTCATTCGCGGGCAAGGCAGAATGATCACCACCGACGAAATTCCATACATCTATGAAATTAGTCGCTATCCCATCACGGTAGCCCAATATCAACTCTTTATGAAGGCGGGTGGGTATCATGAAGAAACATACTGGACCCAGGCCGGCTGGCGCTGGCGACAGGAAAACAAGATCACAGCCCCGCAGCTTTATGGCAAAGGGTTTGAAATTTCGAACCACCCCCAAGTCGGTGTAAGCTGGTACGAAGCCGTTGCCTATTGTCACTGGCTATCCGCCAAAAGCCAAGCGTCCATCCGTCTACCAACCGACAAGGAGTGGGAACGCGCCGCCAGACACACCGACGGCCGCACCTATCCTTGGGGCGAATTGACCAATGCCGACTACGCCAACATGCACGACATCGGCATCAATTCAACCACCGCCGTTGGTATTTTTCCCAAAGGCAATGCCGCTTGTGGCGCCGCCGACATGGCTGGTAACGTGCGTGAATGGTGCAGCACCAAAGTCCCCGGTGATTTTCCCAACTACGACCCCAAAAACCATGATGCCCTGGAAGGCAGAATCGAACGCATTGCGCGTGGCGGTGCCTTCGACAGCTATTACTTTGACCTCCAATGCGCCTTTCGCTACAAGGCCGCACCCTCCTTGCGCAGCAATACGATCGGCTTTCGTTTAGTTCGTACATGCTAATACTCGAAGCCAACCTCTGGGCCAGCGCTGACGACTCGCTCACCGGTTCCCAGCTTAACGCCGGCGAGTATACACCAATTGTGTATCGTCAGCGCCAGCTCATTGACATAAGAGGCTTGGCGCTGGTGTAATCTACTTGTCATCCCAAGGGTATTGATGCTTTCTCCCATAGCTCAGTAACAAAACCGTTTGGTTTGCTGATTTCGCTAGGTTCCAGTATAGTAACAATCACGTAACCTGTACCATACACCGGAACCTGAGCCAAAACCAATGACGCACACAACCTTACTCCCCATCAACGTCGCCGATCTGCTCCATGGCAAATCGGTCGAATGGGAGCGGCTGGAATTCAAAGCCGGCTGGAACCCGCTCGACATCTTACAGACGATCTGCGCCTTTGCCAACGACTTTCACAACCTGGGCGGAGGCTATCTCATCGTCGGTGTGGCCGAAGCCACCAGAGTCGCCAACTTCCCCTATGAAGCCATGGAAGAGGCCGTCGTCAACGCCGTCTATCACCGCAGCTACGAAATTCGCGAACCGGTGGAGATTCGCATCACGCCCACTGATCTCATCGTCCTCAGCTATCCTGGCCCCGATCGCTCTATCCGCATGGATCAATTGCGCATTGGGCGGGCTGTCACCCGGCGCTATCGCAATCGCCGCATCGGGGAATTTCTGAAAGAGTTGGATCTCACCGCGCCCAGTGGGCACCCGCGCGCCACCGGTATCCCCAAGATCCTCAACGCCATGCAGCGCAACGGCTCCCCGCCACCCGAATTTGAGAGCAATGAGGAGCGCAGCTATTTTCTGGTGCGCTTGCCCGTCCACCCGGCGGCCCAGACAAAGGCCGAACTGACACCCACAGCGGATGAAGCCGAGTCAAGGCCGAGTCGAGGCCGAGTCGAGGCCGAGCAGATCATTGCGCTTCTGTGCCAGGGCGACGCGTCTGCCGCTGAAATTGCGGCTGCGCTTGGGAAAAACAGCGTCTCCGGCTCCCTCAAAAGAACATTGCGCCTATTGATGGCGCAGGCGCAAATTGCCTATACTATCCCTGACAAACCCCGGAGCCGTCTTCAAAAGTACCGATTGGTCCACTCCGGGCCGCCACTGTCAGAACCCTAGACCATCGTCATGTAACGGTCCTTCGCTGTATCAGAAAGCCGAATCCTTCTAAGAAATTTTGGCTCAACCGGAATTCAGGGGGTTGACAAGGAAATGGTGGCTATCGTAGGTCACTCTTATCGAGTGACATGGTTCCACCGAAGCAGGCTTGTTACACTTCAAGTGTGAGCTACGATGTCAACTCCCTGAGATCCGGTTGAACCAATTTAATTTAAATAATCTCTAATTATGGCCACCAGCGGCTTACATCTTGAATGGCGCTAATGGTCTCCTCAATTGCAGATACTCCACCCAGATGTGCTATTGAGTTTGACAACGTTGCCAAATCGGCCAAAAGATCAGACCTAGTGCGAGTAGAAAGAGCAGACAATAGCTTGCACCAGAGTGGATAGAGGGCGTCAGGATCAAGATCGGTCAAATAGGGGACGAGGATTGCCAGCGCTTTCGCCCGGTCGGCGCTCTTTTCAATTGCACAAACCAGCGAAATCGTCTCCTCTAGGATTTCCCGCCTTTCTTCTGAAGGCAGATAGGAAGCGAGAATAGCTAATGCTTTTACTCGTATGTTTACTGGGAAGGAGCGCGCTACAGAGATCTGCTCTTGCAGTTGTTTTGGTGTAAGATAGGATACGAGCATAGGTAAAATGTCCACCCACGATGAATAATAGCCAGGCAAGGATGGTAAAATTGATAAAATCTCATGCGTAACAGCTTGGCATTCTTCTACGGTAAGGAAGGGAAGGAGGAGGGGCGTATAATCAGCACGTGTGTATTCGTCAAATCCGCGAATCTCTATAAGCGCTGCCTGTATTTGATCTTTCGAAGGATGGACACCGCTTTTAGCCCATACCATTACCCGAGTGAAATCGTCACGGGTAGCATTAGCTAAAGAGAAAACCTGATCAAATTGATTATTATGAGCGAGATAAGAAGCCAGTTTCACTGGGGCATCTCTTACCCATCTAGGATAAATGTTAAAGTAACCTGAGAATATCGATAAAACCTCGTTTAGAATGGTTTGTCTGCCCTCTGAGTTCATGTAGGGGAAAAGATCCACTAGGAGGGTTACTCGCTCGAATCGGTCGTCGCTACCAGTGTAAATGGATTGAGCCAGCGAAAGTGCTTTGTCAGACTCTCCTAGTTGAGCTAGGAGCTTGATGAAAGTATCCCTGGGCATGCTATCTTCAACTGAGTGAACCAAAGATAGTGCTTTCTCCGCTTGGCCCAATTCAGCCAGGCGAAGGGCCAAATTGAATACAGCTTCTGTTCGAAAGTTGTTAGCGGCGAGCGAGAGCGTCAGCGGTATTGCTTCTTGTAATTGTTTTGAAGAGAGATAGGGTATAAGCTTGACCAGAGTCTTTTCGCGGTCTTCTTTGATCGTGATGGAATCCACAAGCGAAGTCGCTTTTTCTGATTCACCCAATTTACCTAAGCTAAGTGCCAAATCGATCAAAGCGCGTTCTCGATGGTGGGTATCTCCAATTGAACGCGCGATTATCAACGATTCTTGAAGTTGCTCCAGCGAAAGATAAGGTGCAAGTTTAGCCAGGATTTCGACTTGATTATCTTTGTCGCGGATCGAACGTATAGCTGAAATCGCTCGTTGCGATTCTCCTAATTCAGCCAAACGAACAAGGAGAAAAGAGATACTTGAATAATCCTCCTTCGACAACTCGTTTGACAAAGGGTCGCGCCATCTACTGAGGGCCGCTGACAAAGCCTCTTGAAGATGTTTTGGTGAAAGATAGGGTGCGAGAACGGCCAGGGCTTCTTCCCGTAGCCACCAGTCGGTAGAACGCAATAGCGACAGTGCTTTGTCCAGTTCCCCCAAGCCAGCCAAGCGAGGAGCAAGGTGACAAACGGCTATCCTCTTGACATTCTCGCTCTCAATGGAGTGAACTAGTGATAGCATCTCATAAATCTGCTTAGAGGAGAGATGTGAAACAAAACTTCCCAAGATTTCCACGCGGATGAAATGATATGGGATGCTATGGGTTATCGATAGGGCTTGTTCTAGTTCTCCAAGTTTAGCTAAGCAAGGCATCAGACTTACTAGAGCATTTATTCGGGAGTAAGGGATATCGTTAATGGAGTTCGTATGCGATATCATTTCTGCTACCTGTTCTGACGAAAAATGACGCGCAAAGGATTTGGCGATTGTCTCCACAAGCTCCATATACACGAGGTAACCGTAGTAACCCTCCCTGGAATAGGAGGAGGCCATGGAGAGAACCGTTTGAAGTTGCTCGGAAGAGAAATAGGGTGCAAGTTTGGTAAGCATTGCCGCTTGTTTGTGGCTGTAATTGGGGGAGATAGTTTGTACAACTTCCTGCAAAAGATGGCCCAGTTGTTCTGACGGTAGATAGGGCGCTAGATTCGCTAAAATCTCTGCTTTGTCATATCGAATGTTAATAGTATACGGAGACATCTTATCGAAAGTCTGCGGCAGAGCCTCATGTAGAATATCCTGCTGCTGTTTTGCGGAAACATAGGACACAAGCTTGGCCAATACAAACGCTCTTTCGTCCTCACCTTCGATGGAATGAGCTAGCAAAAGTGCCTGGTCTGGTTCTCCTCGTTCAGCCACTAAAGAAGCGAGAGTGGCCAGGACCCATTTTCGAACGCCATCGCGAGGGTACTCACTGGACTGAGCCACAAAGAACACCTTCTGGAGGCTCTCCGAAGAGAGCATGGGCGTTAGGCTGGCCAAGGCGTTCGCTCGGGTCTCTGGGTTATCAATAGAGGAAATCGCTGATATCGCCTTTGCTGGTTCTCGGAGTTCGGCTAAACGAATAGCCAATTGGGTTAATGCATCCGTTTTTGAGTTTTCATCCCGAATAGATCGCGCTTTAGCGACAGCTTCGTCAAGTTGTTCCGCCGGCATATACAGGACAAGTCTAGCCAGAGTCGGGTAGTAGGAGATGCAGCTTTCGAAGTCAGAGTCCGACAGCAGCTCTTTGAATTGTCTTGCTGAGAGATAGGGAGCAAGTTTAGTCACAGCGTCGAATGTAGGCTGACTCTCGATAGTTCGAGCCAGATCTAGCGCTTCATGAACCACAGTCGATTGTTCGTGCTTTGAAAGGTAGGGTACTAAAGCGGTCAACATCTCAACTTGTTGACTTGGAATTGGTGCTTGTCGTGCAATTGCTAGCCCTTGTTGATAACTCCAAACTTTTTTCTTGACCAATTCGACCAGAAGCCCTGATCGGATGTTTTGGGCGTGATTGTTGATGGAAGCAACTACGAGAGCATAGCGGCATAGAAGCCCAATATGATCATATTTACGGGCTGCTTCATTAGGGTTAGTTTTCCCCGTAATGCTGGTTTCAGCAGTGCCAGAAATACGACTTTCAGCCAGCCGCCAAGCGCGCGTGATGTCGGATAAATATCCATCGAGCTGGTTGACGGCTTCCTGCACTGTATACCACACATTCTGATAGTGGGTACGTTGATAAGTCGGTTGCTTGCCGATTAGAGTATCTACCCAGCCTCTCCATCCGTGACGGGTATAAGGTATATCTTCGTTCCATACCCATTCGAATCGCAGCAATTGGTGTAGCTCATCAATACGTCTTGACCCTTCCAGGTGCGCCGCCAGGTAACGCACGCCATATCCATCGTTACTATCCCGGGTGCTTTCATCACGCAGTCCTATCAAGTTTCCATCCAATCCACCCCAAGCATTCAAATAATGATCTGCAAAGCGACTATGGCGAGTTCGTGTTTCAGTGACGACTTCGTTTAACAGTTGGAGTTCCAGCGGAGAGAGCTTATCTGTCTCTAACTCCCCATGAAAGAAACTTCGTAGAGTTGCATGATAGAAACGATAATGAGTTTGTTGCCCTTGTTCGTTAACGACTAAAAACGGCCGCCAGCGTTCTTCGAGCAGTCGGCGCAACTTGATTTCTGTTATCTTTGCATTCGACCAGCTACAGAGCTGCTGGCAAGATAGAGATTCCTGAGCAGCTGCTAATGTCGTTAATATGGGAAGATAGATTTCATCCCATTTTTCTTCATCTTTAACGCGCCAGCCTTGCCAGTAGCGAGTGTAATATTGCGTCATGCCGTTAGGCAGTTCAGCCAGATCTAACGCGTTTCGCTCCCCTTGTACGATCTCTTGCACGACGTAGTATAGATAGATCCAGACACCATCACACTTATCCATCAACGTTGTAACAAATTGCTCCAACCTGTACTTGGGTTCACCTTCTCTGAGTACGCGATTTACCTCTGGCAATCTGAAAGTATGTTCCAAGAACAGGCGCATGTCTGCCCGGTTTTCATCACTGTCGGCAGCGAGCCGGTAATAGT
The DNA here is from genome assembly GCA_026645575.1 of Caldilineaceae bacterium. The sequence continues at coordinate 11,129 of JAPKMW010000148.1, read as the reverse complement.
ACCTCGGTGTAGTGGTAGGATCCTTAACGTTTAGAACCACAGCACCGGGGCGCTGCGAGACTAAGAAGTAGACTCCCACCGGCAGTCCCTCGGGCAACCCCATCACGTTCCGGTTGCCCAGCATACCTGATTCGTCCAGTGCGTCCACCACCACCACGATCTTCTGTTCCCCAGCGCACTTCTCAGAGGCTTCCCTGAGTAGATCGTAGAGGTAATCCGGACGGGACGCAGCTTCAGGCAGGACACCTTCGGGTCGTAGATCATAAGCCAGCGCCAGCTGTGATGCCAGGTTGCGTAGCCCAGCATTGACACCTTCGATGCCAGGGCTCAACTCGCAGAAATGGTGGATGTAGCTGCATTGCCGAACTAGCCAGGCCATAAATGTAGTCTTGCCGAGCCCAGCACTGGCCTCCAGAACAAAATAGCCACGATCGTTCTTCTCTAAAAACGCACCAATTTCGGCTACCAGCCATTCTCGCCCGATGAAGGGCAGCCGGCTGGTGCGCTCGAAGACCTCCCACGGTTTGATGTACGCGTCCTGCAACCTTTCGTATTGTCCAATGAAGAACTGGTTGTGATCGCCTGTGTTGATGATGCTGCCGATGACATCCCGTCCAACGACAACGCTGCGAGCCCCATTGTTAGACATATTCTCCTCCTACATCTTTGCCATAATTCAACTCTATTAGATATGATCAAAACAGGTAAAATTTTGAGTTGGGAGATTTTGAGCATAAGAAAATGCAGGGTACTCATCCGCTAATACTTTGACAATGAAGTGGCTCAAATTTGGCGGTAAGTAGCTCTCTGAAGGACCAAACCTGGTCTGTCAACCCGGCAGCCATGCCGGGAGTGCGTGGTTGCCACTTTCGTTGAAAGCGAGGGATCTGTGCGAGGTCAACGTCAGGCAAGGGCAGACGCAGACTCTGATGAGGTCGGGCGAAATTGTAGAAAGCCTGATAAAAGGTAACCCGGCGGCGCAGTTGGGTGCGATCTTTACAGAAGCCCAGGCACTTTCGGGTGAGAGGGGCCAGAGCATGGCGCAGTGTCAGATTGAACCGTTCTACGAAGCTGGTGCTGATCTTCAATCCCAAGGTGGCCAGGCGCTTGGCACCCAAACAGACTCGCTTGGTCAGACTTTTGAGGCGACCCTGCTGCTTTTCCTTGACCAGTTGAGCATAGACCAGGTCTGGATGAGCTTCTTTAACTGGATTCTTGGGGCGACCTCGTCTACCCGTACGCGCAAAGGTCTTCGATTGATGATACACCTCGATCAGGGCAGGCAGATAGCTACTGAACCCATCACTGAAGAAAACAGGCACCCCCAGCACCACAAGTGCGGTCATCTGGATCAGCTTCAGCGCACTCTGAAAAGTACGTGGTCCCACATAAGTGGCCAACAGAAGGCGAAATTCTGGCGCAAAGCTCACCCACACCCATTGACGGCCGTCGCTGCTTTCTTCAGGGCTTTCGCCACCCACTTGCGCATCAGCCGACCGCTTGCGCAAGACGAAACTCCACAATTCGTCCAACTCCACCTGGGTCACCTTCACCCCCCGCAGCAGGTTCTGGTTGATCTCTTCTGCTTTCTGCCATGCACGGCCCAACCATTCCAGGCATGTTTCTTCTGTCACGCCCATAGCAAAGCTGATGGCCGTTAGTTCCACTTTACACAGCAACCACTTCAGCACGATCATCACCTTTTCTTCCGACGTGCGCAAATCAAAAAAGACCGTCTCCCTTGTCTCCGCAAACTGTTCCTCGCACAGTTTGCATTGGAAGATCCGTCGCTGCCCACTTTGGCTTTCATAGGTCGCTATCGACTTGACGTTGCCAAGGCCTTTTCGTTTATAATACGCACAGGCCGGGTTGGGGCACGGTTGTCCCCACTCTTTCGGCTTTCTCATGGGCTCGCCTTTCGCTATCTTTGGTCTCAATACCCAAAATTTAGCAGATTGGCGACCCTTTGTCTATTTCAAAGTATTAGCGGTTGAGCACCGGAAATTCGTGATCATTACGCAACTCAAGGATCACAAGTATAACCATGAATGCAGTCACAGCAAAAGCCATCACAATCTACACCTCCGGCGCTTGTCCAACCGATCCTGGCCCCGGCGGGTACACGGCAACCCTCGCCTACGACGCCCACCGCAAAACTTTCTCTGCCGGCTATCGGTGGACCACCACCGAGCGGATGGCGCTCATGGCCGCGATCATCGGCCTGACGGCACTGAAAGAATCCTGCCAGGTGACTCTCTACTCTCCTGCGCAATCATTAGTCAATGCCATTACTCAAGGCCGTTTACCCCGCTGGCATGCCCGCAACTGGCAGCAGAACAACCAACCCATGTCTAATGCTGACCTCTGGCAGGAACTCTACCAACTTAGTCGCAATCATGAACTCACAGCCATTGAGGTGCAAGCGCAAAACGCACCGGCCGACTATAATCAGGCCCGTCACCTGGCTTTATCAGTGATTCAACAGCAGCCACTGCGCGCAGATACTCCCTACGAGAAGGCAACCAGCTGGCAACCTACACCAATCGACAACGCCAATGAGCGTCCCTCTCATACGCCAAAGGATATAACCCTTCCGCCTAAACTACCAGTTGACCACATAGTAGCCGGCGTAGAAATCCGCCAAGTTGGCGCAGTATTACACATCCCATACGGGGGCCAAGTCTATATCTGGGATGGTCAATCCTGGTCCGACAAATCGTATGTCACGCCGCCCACGGCTGTCATCCAGGCATTGAACGGCTTGCTGGCCGATTACCTAGCCGCTGAGGACCAAACCATTGCTGATCCGGTTGAACTTCTGCGCCGTGCGGTAGAAGCACGCGATGCAACACAACACAGCCGCGCCGAGCAGCTTGCCCGTCGCGTATTAGACTTGATACCCGGTCACCCGCCGGCCTTGGCAATTCTCTGTGCTACCTTGCGGGCGCGTGGCAAACCCCAACAGGCGCTGGCTGAGACGCAGGAATTTGCCCAGCTTTCTCACGCTCCCTTGCTCACCTCGCGCGCTGCTGCCCTCTGTGACTTGCAACGCTGGTCAGAAGCCAAACGGGTGATTGGGCGGGCGCTCGCCCTCGGCAAAAGCGAAGAAGCCTTCAACGTGGTAAAGCGGATCAAAGCTGCACAGCCCCATTTGTACCCGTAACCCAGACCATATCGCCCGTTTTTGTTTTCCAGAGAACCAGCATGAGCGAACCAACACCCTCAACTCAACCCGGCCTGACTATCCACGGCCCCCAAACCAACATCACTGGCGGCGTGACCCAGCACGGCGGTTTATTCAACACGGGTGTCATCTATGGCAATGTCGTCATTCCACCGCCGCAACCTACTCGCGCAATTTCCCCAGCCCCACCGCCTGATTTTGTAGGTCGTGAGCAGCAATTGGCGGATCTGACTAACCTTCTCACCGCCGGCCACACCGCCGCCATCACTGCCTTGCGCGGCATGGGCGGCATCGGCAAGACCGCCCTGGCCCAAACGCTGGCTGTCCGCTTGGAGCCGCACTTTGCGGGTGGCATCTTCTGGGCTTCCCTTGTCGATTACAACGGCAGTGCCGAGACCATTTTGCGCGCTTGGGGCGCCCTCTGCGGCGCCGACCTGAGTCAGGAGCCGGATCCTGCGGTACTCACTGACCGCGTACGTGGGCTGTTCGCAATGCGCCGTGATACCCACGGTCCCCTCCTGGTGGTAATCGATGACATCCGCACAGAGTGGCTTGCCGCGGCTCAGGTGCTAAAGCGCACCTTGCCGGCAGGCACGCCGCTGCTCCTCACCTTGCGTGCGGTTGATCTGGCTGAAGCGCTGGATGCCACCGTAATCCCAATCGATGTGTTGCCCGCAACCGACGCTGAAGCCTTATTGACAGTCAGGGTCAAATCACCGGACATTTTGACCCCAAAGGCGACGGTCAATACACTGTTAGCGCAGTTAGGCTATCTACCGTTGGCGATTCGCCTGGCCGCCGGTCATATCAACAAATTCACTCGTAAGCCGGGTTTTGACCTGGGGCGCTTTGTTGAAGAAATCGCGCGCCGTGCCGTCGATTTACTCGCCGCCGCCGGTGGTTCTGGTCTGGCTGCTACCTTTGCCCTTTCCTACAATGCTCTGACTGTTGACCAACAACGCATCTTCCGCCATTGCAGCATCTATTCACCGTCCCTATTAACCGTAGAACACATGGCTTGCCTAATGAATATGGCGCCAGAGCTAGTGGAAACGGCGCTCGATGAACTCGTAGCAGTCGCCTTACTGGATTGGGATCAGACACAGCCAAGACGGTATCGACTGCACCCACTGCTCGCGCAGTATGCCTATACCCTACTGTTCGAACAGGAAGCCGATATACGGGCCATTCATCGGTTGGCAGCAATTCATATAGAGCAGAAACTTGTCGGAGCAGGCGCCACACCAATTGAAGCTTTAGAAGGGGTGGATCAGTGGGAGAAGGCCCAAGCGTGGGAGAAAATGATAAGCCTTACCTCTGCTTTGGTAGAAAATCTCGACCGTTTTGGGTACTGGCATGAGCTTGAAGCTCGTCTCGATCAAGCCCAAGCCCACATACAAGACATATCTGCACATAAATCCTTAGTCGCAACATTTTGGAATGCGCGCGGGATACTGGCGTTTAAACAGGCGCGTTGGGATACGGCCATTGCCTATCACAGAGAAGCTATACAAACCCTTGCCCACACCAATGACATCGGCGCCATCGCCAAAATTAAAGACAACTTAGGCATCATTTATGCTGCCAAGGGCGAATGGGAAACAGCCATTCTTCACCACGAACTAGCACTGCAATCCTTTACGGAAGTAGAGAACCATCATGAGATAGCCAAAACCAAATGCAATTTGGGGTTAGTCTATACCGCCAAAGGGGAGTGGGACAAAGCCATTTCTAATTTGTTGACAGCGCTGCCAACATTTCAGTCAACGCATGATCTGCACGCTTTGGCTACGACCTGTCACAATCTAGGTTTCGCCTATCGCAACAAAGGTGAGTGGGAGATAGCCTTTTTTTACTATCAACAAGCGCTGCAAATATTTGAAGATATGGGCCATACCCATGCCGTGGCTCAAGTGCAAATGGGGTTGGGTCTTGTTTACGGCAACCAAGAGCAGTGGGACACAGCTATTTTCTATCACCAACAGGCACTGCAAACAGTAAAGCGAATAGGCGATACCCTTAACATGGCCTTTACTTATAACAATCTGGGTATAGCTTATCAATGCAAAGACGACTGGAATGCAGCAACTGAGTGCTATGAGCAAGCACTACCCATTTTTGAAGCTATAGGCGACAGCCACAATTTGGCCCACACCTATAATAATCTTGGGTTAGCCTATAGTGCGATAAGCCAATGGGACACAGCCATCGCCTACTACCGAAAATCGCTACAGGTTAAAGCGCAGATTGGTGATCGTCTGGGTATGGCCCGCACCTATGGTAATTTGGGAACTCTTTATCATGCGTGTGACAAACTTGAAGAAGCGGCGCATTATGTAGCCAAAGCGTTTCTAATTTTCTATGAGCGAAACGCTGTCGAAACCCAGCAGCTAGGAGATTATTTAGCTCAGATGTTGGGATCACCCGCAGCCGCCAACGCCTACCTTCATCACTTCCTTCAGCAACCGGACGAACCCACTCGATGATTGCCCACGACGTTCTCACCTCTGTTCAACAACGGCTCAGTGTGCTGTCGATCAGGCTATCACCAATGCTGGTATCTCGATCACGCTTTGCTGTCGATGCCAACGAACCTGCCTACGACGGTTGATACGACTGCACCTCAAACTGCTGCTCCGCGCCGATAAACCGCACGGCAAAGAGTTGGAAGAAGTTCATCTGCCCCAGGATCACCGGCACCGTATCCAGGCGCGACCAGGCAAAGACCAAGCGCACAGGTGCAAAGGTGGCAACCGTCGCCGACAGCACCAGTCCTTTGGCCGGCGCCGCCGCCAGGTTGCCGCCCAACGCCAGATTCTGCCCTAGCGCCTCCCAATCCGCGCCAAGCTGTAGCCCGACACCATAGGGCAGCACATTGACACTGGCGCCACTGTCCACTAAGCCATGCACCGATATCGTCTTGATCCCATTCTGCAACACAAGCGGCAAAAAGGGCAGCGCCCCCTCTGGGACTTGCCCACCAGTGGGGTGATAAGGAAAGCGCACTGGTCGCGATCGGCCTGCTTTAGTTGACATGGGCATCCTCAGCCAACAACGTCGCCAATGCCGTCACCGTCTCCACGGGCGTGTCATACGGTGTCCAGAGCGGATAAGTCACCGTTGGATCCAGTAACGGAATCTCCTCTTCCTGGGCCAGCGACGTAACCAGCAATTGGAGAAGCTGAAATTTTTCAACTCGCGGCAACGCATCAACCAGTGGCGCAAGTTCAGCAACTGACATCAATCCTCTCCTCTCAAAGGGGCAACCACACACCAACTATCCAGCCTATTATAGCCTATCTCCGATTTTTGTGCCATACCATCGGTCATATAAAAGGTACCCATTGGGAATGCCAACCATCCCTGGCGGCCCACGCCACTACTCACCCTGTCATACGATTTCTCCAGTTGCCATTACTTCAAATCTTCACTCCATTCTTTTTCAAAATCGTAACAATCGTCCTCATCGTAGCAGGTCACGATGCCCACGCGTGTGAACGTTTGCTCTTCCTCGGCTGAAACCAGCACGGTAAAATGCGCCTGTTCGCTTATGTCATAAGTGAGCCTACGATAGGAGCCGCCAGTCCAACCATAATAACGGCCAGTCAGATCAAAACCGATAATCTCGTAAGTACGTGCATAGAACTCCTCGACTCTGTCCGAGCGGCGAATTGTTTGAAACATCAGCTTTTCACCGTCCCACCCCATTATGTCCGATGACGTCACGCCATCAGGCAGAATAAAAACATTGGCAAATGCCGGGGCTTCGGTGGCCTGCGCAAACGCCGTGCCGCTCTGTAGCTCGCTGATCTGTGTCGGCGGATTACGTTGGTAGTTGGTACGCCACCAGTCATCCACCAGTTGAACATTTGCCACAGCGATGATCGCGATCACAACCGCCAAGACAGTTGCATAGAGCGGGAACAGCAGTGAATGAATAAATGCTTTCCACCTGCCTAGAAAATAGGCTGCGGTGGCGCATACGAGGCCAATCACGAGTGTGAGCGGATAGCTGATACCCCAAGCCATCGCAACCAGACGAACGGGATCTTGGAGATCCTTAATCAGAAGAATATAGGAGGTAATTACCCACACCACAATCGAAGCTACATATAGGCCGATTGCGCCCCAAAGTGGTTTTGCCCAGCCACGCTTGACGAGCAGCGTCCCTTTCATAAGATTTCTCCTATCTTTTTGGACGAGAAGCGGAGAGCAAAGAGGAGTGCGATGGATCTGCTCTTAGATTACATCCAGCTTTTGACAAATGCACCAGCCAATTGGACAGGCGTGCGACTGGATAGGTGGGTAGCTCTGGCTCCGTCATTCAGACTTGGCTAAACCGAGGGAAAGCTCACCAGCAGCCATGTGGATGGATTACCCTCTGCTAAAATCGATTCGGTAACAATCGTAGCCAATGAGGTCAACACGTACAATCAGCTTGTTTAGGCGCCCCCTATAGCCGCACCTCCATTTGCACAATCTTGACCGCTTTTTGTATACTCACAACAACTTCACATGGAGCATCGTCGTCATGATAGCAAGAATTCAGTAGACTGCAACGCAGCCGAGATCGCAAGCACCTGACGCTGGACTAAGCGACTGCGGACTACTGAGAATCAACCCACTGCTGAGTCTATGCATCCGTGGCAGCAGGGAGGTGTGGTCACGATCCTAGCGTCCTACCCCTCACCCCGCGCCAACCTTGCCAAGCATCAGCAGATCGACCTGACCTGAGCGGCCCGTCTATTTTCCATTTCGCGAGCAGGGTATGACCAACCAATCTTCCGAACCATCCCAGTCCACCTTCAACCAGTCCGGCCAGACCGTCATTGGCAATCAAACCAACATTGCTGGCGATCTACACACCACCTACCAATATCGGCTCGATCCCCAAGCCTCGATCCTGGACGAACCCGACGCCGATCTCTTCTGGCTGACCGCCGGGCGCAAGGACGAGATCGCCCAACTCGATCAGTGGTACGACACCGTTCTCACCGACCAACGGGGCAACCACCCCCGCGCCATCATCCTCACCGGCGCTGCCGGCATCGGCAAGCGCGAGATCGTCCAGCGCTGGTGTGCCGATCTCCAAAACCGCGACCGGGCGCCCATCATCGCCCAAAGTACCTATCTCCCCTCCTACTACGATGACGCCCGCCAGGAGACGTACTACGCCACCCACCCCCGCTTGCAGACCGCCTGGGCCACCTATGCCGGCTGGCTGCGGGCACACTACGCCCAGGCCGAACTCTTAGGCGGTCGCGGCTGGCTGGCCTTGGCTGCCCAACTGCTCGCCCACAGCCCCCACGCCCGCGCCGCCAGCACCAACGCCACCCCCAGCCCCACCGCACCCGACGCCACCACCCTGCGCCGCCAGATGAACGAACTCTTTGTCGCCGCCCTCAGCGATGGCCCGCTGGTCCTCGTGATCGAACAAGTGGACAACGCCCCGCTCACGCTGCAACTATTGATCGACAGCTGGACCAAAAGCCTCTACAACCTGCCCTTTCTGCTCGTGCTGGTGCTTGATCGTCCCCACCCCTTGCACGACAACCCCACCCACGAACAGGACAGCGACTGGCTGCATTGGTTGCGTCAATCCGCCGCTCCCTATGCCAGCCGCAGCTTTCCCACCCTCCACGTCGGCCCCCTGCGCCGCCATGCTGTCGAAGCCCTGCTGAGCGCCGATTCCGCCGCCTACGCTGCCGAACTCCATACCCTCACTGCTGGCGTCCCCGCTCTCCTGCGCGAACTCTTCCGCCACTGGGAGCAACAAAAGCTGGCCCAGCGCCAGCCCGACGGCCGCTGGCAACTCGCCACCCAAAGCTTCGCGACCTTCCCCGGCTCCCTCTATGAACAATCCATCGAAGCCCCGGTGCAAGCCTGCGTCGCCCGCGCCCAGACCCTTGGCTACGACATCACCGCCGCCACCCTCCTCGACTGGCTCAATGACGCGGTCTGTGAAGGGGACGCCTTCACAGACGAAGCCCTCGCCCACGCCATCAACCAGCACGGCCCTGCCCTGGAGGAGTTCCGCACCTTTCTCGACGAAGCACTGACCAGCACAGAGGAAAACCCCAACCCCGCCGCCCTCCTGGTCGAACTCGATGACCTCATCATCCTCCCCACCGCCGAGCTGGATCGCCCCCAACGCGGCCTTGTCCGCTACCGCTTCGACCCACCCCTTCTCGCTCGCCTCCTCTATCACCGCCAAAGCGACACCGAACGCACCCAACGCGGCCTCCGCTACATCCAAGCCCTCCTCGCTGCCTATCACCCCTTTGAAGTCCAGATCGCCCCCCTCCTCATCCACCTGGCCCACACCCTCGGCCGCCCCGAAGACGCCGCCCGCTACCAGGCCCTCATCGCTCCACCCGAAGACCTCGAACGCGCTCAACTCCTCCTCGCCACTCTCCGTACCCTCGCCACCGATCCACCTGGACAACAACACTTTGTGCGCATGGTGCTGGAATTTGTTAATGCATTTTATGGGAAAGTCCATCCACGCCCATTTATCCCGCTGCTGGTCGAAGCGGTGGAGTATGCGCGCGTACTCAAGCAGACTCATAGTCAGGCACGGTTACTCAACTACCTGGGCCAGGTCTACGCCGCCCTAGGCGAGCAGGCACAAGCGCTGGAGTGCTACACCCAGGCGCTGCCCCTGCGGCGGCAGGTGGGGGCCAAGGCCGGTGAGGCCACCACCCTCAACAACATCGGCGGAGTCTACTCTACTCTGGGCGAGCAGGCGCAAGCGCTGGGTTACTACACCCAGGCGCTGCTCCTGCGGCGGCAGGTGGAGGACAAGGCTGGCGAGGCCCATACCCTCCACAACATCGGTGCCGTCTACGCCGACCTGGGCGAGCAGGCACAAGCGCTGAATTACTTCACCCAGGCGTTGCCCCCGCAGCGGCAGGTGGGGGACAAAGCCGGCGAGGCCACCACCCTCAACAACATCGGCACAGTCTACGCCGACTTGGGCGAGCAGGCACCAGCGCTCGAGTACTACACCCAGGCGCTACCGCTGCAGCGGCAGGTGGGGAATAAGGCCGGCGAGGCCACCACCCTCCACAACATCGCTGCCGTCTACGCCGCCCAGGGCGAGCAGGCACAAGCGCTGGAGTATTATACCCAGGCACTGCTCCTGCGGCGGCAGGTGAGGGACAAGGCTGGCGAGGCTGCCACCCTCAATAACATCGGCGCAGTCTACGCCGCCCAGGGCGAGAAGACGCAAGCGCTGGGTTACTACACCCAGGCGCTGCTCCTGCGGCGGCAGGTGGGGGACAAGGCCGGCGAGGCCACCACCCTCAACAACATCGGCGGAGTCTACTCTACTCTGGGCGAGAAGGCGGAGGCGCTGGCGTACTACACCCAGGCCCTGCCCCTACGGCGGCAGGTGGGGGACAAAGCCGGCGAGGCTCAGACCCTCACCAACATCGGCGGAGTCTACGCCGACCTGGGAGATAAGGAGCAGGCGCTGGCGCTCTACCAGCAAGCCCTGCCCTTGCGGCACCAAGTCGGCGACATCGGCGGTGAAGCCCATACCCTCACCAACCTGGGCTTGGTCTATGCAGACCTCGGGGACAAGGATCAGGCGCTGGCGTTCTACCAGCAAGCCCTCCCCCTGCTGCGCGACGCCAGCGACATCGGCGGTGAAGCCCATACCCTCATCAACCTAGGCAGTGTCTATGCAGACCTGGGGGATAAGGAGCAGGCACTAGCGTTCTACCAACAAGCCCTCCTCCTGTTTCATAAAGTCGGCGACATCCGCGGTGAAGCCGCCACCCTCACCAACCTGGGTGATCTATGTCTCACCCTTGGTCAGCCCGCACAGGCACGTACCTGCTGGCAACAAGCGCTGCCCCTCTTCGAAAAAGCTAGCCCACCACGTGCCGCCACACTGCGCCAAAAACTAGCTGCCCTCGATCAACCCCCGCCCCCAGCGCAC
>JAPKMW010000147.1 GCA_026645575.1 Caldilineaceae bacterium | reverse complement strand
CCTGTCACAAATGCCCAATGGCTAAAGTACGTGTTGTCTTGGTGGACGATCACCATGTCGTGCGCCGGGGGCTGCGTAGTTTTTTGGACTCGTTTGATGACATCAGCGTGATTGGAGAAGCGGCTAATGGCGAGGAGTTATTGGCAGAGGTAGAACGCTGGTTGCCCGATGTCGTGGTGATGGATCTCCTCATGCCCGGCGGGATGACCGGCATTCAGACGACACAGAAATTGCGCACCCTTTTGCCCCAGACCCAGGTGGTGGTTTTAACAGCTTTTACCGATGAGGAGCGCGTGATTGCGGCGTTACGTGTCGGCGCCATCGGTTATGTGCGCAAGGATGCGGCGCCCGATCTGTTGTTGAACGCGGTACGGGGTGCGGCATTCGGCCGCTCGGTGCTGGCCCCAAAAATCGCCGGGGCGGTGCTGCAAGAGTTGCTGGAACAGACCACCATTGAGCCGGGGTTGACCGAACGGGAAACCGACGTGTTGCGCCAACTAGCGCATGGTCGCACCAATCGCGCCATTGCCGAAGCGCTGGTCATCAGCGAGGAGACGGTGAAGAGTCATGTGGGCAACATTCTGGCCAAGCTCCATTTGGCCCATCGCACACAGGCAGCGCTCTATGCGCTGAAACAGGGGTTGGTGGGGTTGGATGAGGTGGAGGTGTAGCTAGGCTTTCTTGTCAAGCTCGCTCGACCAATCATCGACAGTACGCGTTTTGCTGTTGAAATTAGCGCCAACGAGGGTCATCGGCTTGTTGTGCAACCGGTATTTGTAGTAATAATGGTTGTCCTTGATCTGTTGCAAGGCTTCATTGGCGCTTTTGTCGATCTTGAACTCAAAGAGAAAGATGTGATCGGTTAGCTCCACCACAGCGTCAATCCGTCCGTCATTGGTTTCGACTTCAGTCGTAATTTCCATGCCCACCATCATAAAGATCGTGTAGAAAATGCTCTGATAGTATTGCTCGTATTTGAGGTGCAAGTTATAAGGCACGTTGGCAAAGAAAACGGTAACAACCTCAAAGACCTGGTCGAGTGCTTTGGCTTTGAGAGCATCGATTAATTTTGCCAAATAGCTGCGCGACAAGGTACGCTCGGTATAGCTAAAGGCGGTTAATAGATGGGCAAAAAAGGAATTTTCGACTTCGTAATTCGGGTAGCCTAATGTGTATACGATCTCGCGCATTGGTTCCTGATGGTGTGACTTGATGGTCAAATAGCCCGTTTGAAAGAGCAACGGTACAATTTCCAGGCTTTCCAGCTCATAGGTTTTGAAGTCGATCTCATTCACCACTAAATTGTCAAAATGTTCAATGTCATAATTACGCTCGCGGATGAGCTTGACCAGAAACGTTGGCGTTCCCGTTTCAAACCAGTAATTGGAAAAACTACGATGGTAAAAGAGATGAACCACTGAATAAGGGTTATAGACATTTTCCGCGTTTGGAGCAAAACAGAAACCATTGTACCAAGTGCGCAGTTGCGCCAAAAATTCCTCCGGTGAACGGTTGTTTTCGGCGGCCAATGCGGCAATGTAGTCAGCAAAATCACGCCGGATCTCCGCTTCAGTCAGCCCCAACATTGCCGAAAAATGGGTATTCATCGTCAAATCAACAAGATTATTCAGGGTTGAAAAGACGCCAACCTGACTGAATTTACTAATGCCAGTGATAAAGGCCATGTGCAAATATGGATCCATCGCTTTGATACTGCCATAAAACGCCTTTAATGTATCACGGATACGTTTTGCCTCTTCGGTATTCTCAAGATTGTCAATGATTGGCTTATCGTATTCATCAACCAGGATCACAACGCGGTTGGTCTGCGCCAGTTGGCGAATCAAATTTTGAAATCGGCTTTGGTAGTTAAATCCCTTTAACACCAACCCATACTCTTGAGCAATTTCTTCAAGATAATAGTCAATGACCTGCACCAAGGTTTTGGCATCATTGACCGTATGCCGACTAAAATCGATCCGAATCACAGGTCGTGCGTCCCAATGATAAGAACTCTGATAAATCCATAAGCCTTGAAAAAGCTCTTTGTTGCCGCGAAAAATTTCGTCGAGCGTAGAAATCAGCAAACTCTTGCCGAAACGACGAGGGCGCGATAGGAAATAGGCAGCGCTGGGGTATTGAATCAATTCATAGAGGTACTGCGTTTTGTCAACATAGAGCAACCCATCTTCAATAATTTTGCGGAAGGTAAAGGTTGTAATTGGCAGTGGTTTCAACACGCAGCACCTCCTCTTTGGATCAATTGTTCGAAAACGGAAAAACGACAACGAATTGGGAAATGACGACTTACCTGCTGTACGGTCTACCATTCGTTGTTTCCCCAATTCGTTGTCGTTGTCCATCGTCGGCTACCGCAAATACGCCTCGATCAACCCACCATCGACATTGACAATTTGTCCTGTTGTTTTGCCAAAGGCGCTACTCAACAGCAGGTAGGCCGCTTCGGCCTGGTCTTCCGGTAGGATCGGCAGTTTGGTCAGCGTGCGTTGAGCGTAGAACTGGGCCAGGCGATTGCGCAGCGTCTCCGTATCCTCTGTGTCACTATACGCAATTTCGTACTTTGCCAGCGAACTCATCACCCGATCGCGGGGGAACATGGCGCTGCCGGCGACAACCGTAGCCGGCGCCACGCCGTTGACGCGCACCAGTGGGGCCAATTCAATTGATAGTTCGCGCACCAGATGGTTGGCGGCGGCTTTGCTGGTGTCATAGGCCACCGAGCCTTTTTTGGCAACGGCGCCATTGACGCTGGTGGTAATCACCAATGAACCGGGTAACTTTTGCGTGGCCCAAATGTTACGTGCTTCATCAGCCACAATGTAGGCGCCCTTGACGTTGACGGCAAAGGTGGTGTCCCAACGCTCATCGGGAATGTGGCCGGTGTTGTCTGGGGAAATAAAGATGCCGGCGGTGATGACGACATTGTCAATGCCGCCATAGGCCAACAGCACCTGCTTGAACATTTCCTGCACACTGGCCCGGTTGGTCACATCAACGGCCAGACCGATGGCCGGCCCGCAAGCCGAGATCCCCGTACCGGCGACGCCGATGCCTAACCCATATTTCTTGGTCAATTCATCAGCGGTGGCTTGAGCGGCGGCGGCGCTGAGATCGGCGCAGACAATGTGCGCACCTTCCTTGGCCATGCGATGGGCGACAGCTTTGCCGATACCGCTGCCGGCGCCGATGACCACGACCACATTACGCGCAAATTCCTTATCGGGCGGCATCCGACGCAACTTGGCCTCTTCCAATAGCCAATATTCAATATCAAAGGCTTCTTGCTTGGGCAGCGCCACATATTCGCTGATCGCCTCGGCCCCGCGCATGACGGCGACGGCACAGTTGTAAAACTCGGCGGTGACGCGGCTTTCGCTCTTGTTCTTGCCCCAGGCGATCATGCCGACGCCGGGGATGAGAATCACCGTCGGGTTGGGGTCGCGCATGGCTGGGGAGTCGGGATGTTTGCACGCTTCGTAGTAGGCAGCGTAATCCTGACGATATTGGCCCAAGCCGCTTTCCAGTTTGCTGATCAGGGTGGCGACCGTTTCGGCCTGTGGGTTCCAATCGACATAAAGCGGCTTGATCTTGGTGCGCAAGAAGTGATCGGGGCAGGAGGTGCCGAGTTCGGCCAGGCGGGCGGCGTCATGGCTGTTGACAAATTCCAGAATGGTGGCGTCCGACTGCACTGTGCCGATAAATTTGCTCTGCTGGCTCACCATGCCGCGCAGCTTGGGCAACACTTCGACCAGCAGTGCTTCTTTGGCGGCATCGTCTAGAGGGGCATATTTTTGGCCGCCAAAGGTCTGATCGCCCTTGTCGCGACTGGCGATATAGCGCGCCGCCTTTTCGATGATGGAGAGGCTTAGTTCATAGCAGCTTTTGTCATCCTCGGCCCAATTGATCAGCCCGTGGCCGCCCATCACCAAGCCCTTGAGTTTGGGAGCAGCCTTGGCCATCGCCCCCATCACCAACCCCAGGTCAAAGCCGGGACGTTGCCAGTCAACCCAGCCGATGTCATCGCCAAAGATTTCGGGCGTTAATTCTTTGCCATCCTTGGACGCGGCAATGGCGATGACGGCGTTGGGATGGGTATGATCGACAATTTTGTGGGGGATAAAGCCATGCAGCGGCGTGTCGATGGAGGCGGCGCGGGTATTGAGGTTGTAATAGGTATGGGGGTATTTGCTCACCATCTCATCTTCAATCGGTGTCTTTACCCCTTTGTCCGGCGACGCTTCATACATAGCGCGCAGGCGGTTGAGTTTGTCCATGTAGAGGGCCGCAAAATTGTCCCGCTTGGAGGTGCGCAGATCGCCACCGGAGCCTTTGACCCACAGCACTTCAACCTCTTCGCCAGTCAACGGGTCGGTCATCAGCACTTTCGACGAGGTGTTGCCGCCGCCGGTGTTGGTGACCCGCTGGTCATCGCCCAGCAGGTTGGAGCGGTAGACCAGTCGCTCCACGCCGTCGAGCGTTACAGCTTTGGCATCGTCCCAGGCATAGCGGACATGTTGAAATTCTTCATGCGAAAATAGCACAGCTTTCTCTCCTTATGATTTTCGATCAGTAAAATATTTTCTTCTATTCTAACATAGCCCTGGCTGGAAGCTAAGTGCAACACGCTGCTCGTTGGCACAATTGACTTTTGATGGAAGAAGTGGCTACGGATCGCAGCCGACCCGGATCAGGCGCAACAGCGATTGGTGAGGGAGAGTAATTAGAGGAGGGCTGAGAGATTGAGAGATAGAGAGATTCAGATAGTGAATCTCTCTATCTCTCCTTTGCCCAATTTGTTTACTTGTGAATCCTACCCGACAGCAAAGCCGATATCAAAGGTGGCTTGATAGACTGACCCATTCTGCACAACGGGCAGCACCATTTGGCTACCACCGCTATTCTGGTAGATGTTATCGGTGCTGTTAAGGGTATCGCGTGTGCCTTTGGCCGCATAAGGCGCTTGGGCATGGACTTGGGTAGTCAGCGTTTCATTAAAGAAAAATTGCGAAATAAAATGATATTGGGTTGGGTTCGTTGTTAAGGCATCGCGAATTTTGAAGTGAATATGAACGGCGCGGCTGGTGTACCATCCCGGATAGATGGTGGTGAAGTTGACCACGCCATTGCTATCGGTCACTTGGTAGCCGCGCAGGAAAGTCTGGCCGGCGGTGCCTTCGGCAGCCACATCGGAATAAAGACCGGCGGCGTCACAATGCCAGATGTCCACAAAGGCGCCGACGAGCGGGGTGCAACTGCTGCCGACCGAATAAACGCGCAGCGTCAGTTGTAATTCGGTGCCGGTGCGGTCGCCGCGAATGTCGGCGCGATTCAGTTTTTCATCGACAAAGTAGGGGCCAACCGTCATTTCCGGGCGCACCACACAGACGGACGTAGGCGATGGCGTGGGGGTGAGAGCAGATGTAGCAGTGGCGGTCGGCGTGGGGGTGGTTGTACCGGCAACAGCCGTTGGTACTAGGGTGGCTGTTGGTGTAACACCGCCATTGGCAATGATCGGCAGATAGACATTTTCGGCAGCCAGGGCGTGCATGGCACCTAGAAAGATGGCCGAACCGCCACCCAATAGCGCCAACACTTCGCGCCGGCTTAGCACTCGGCCGACGGGGCGATCATCATCTTCCATCTCGCCATCACCAAGTTGTTGATTTTCGGTTCGTCGCGCATTCATAAGTTTGCATCCTCCCCTTCAAAAGCTGGAAAAAATTATCGTATGCCTTCCACCATCATAACGGGGCAGGCAAGGCTACTATAACAGCCAAACCTCCAGAAATTGTTAAGGAATTGCGGGAAGGGTGTGGAGGAGTTCGGCCTGCGATCTCTATCCCGCCTCACAAAGGTATCATTTGATGCGATCCGCAGCGAGTTGGCGACAATCAAGGCCCAGACCGACAAACCATTCAATGTGAATTTCTTTTGTCACGAGCCGCCGACGCCAGATGCAGCGCGTGAAGCGACCTGGCGCGCTGCCTTGTCGCCCTATTATCAGGAGTACAGGATTGACAGCGCAACCATCCCAACCGGCGCCAGGCGCACAACCCTTTAGCGCCGAAGCGGCGGCTCTCTTAGCGGCATTCCAACCGCCAGTGGTGAGCTTTCATTTTGGGTTGCCTGAACCGGCCTTGGTGGCACGCGTCAAAGCGTTGGGGGCGAAGATCGTCACTTCAGCCACGACCGTTGCCGAGGCGCGCTGGCTTGAAGCACAAGGAGTTGGTGCGATCATCGCGCAGGGTGCGGAGGCTGGCAGTCATCGTGGTATTTTTCTGTCGGAAGATTTGACAACCCAGGTTGGCACGTTTGCGCTGGTTCCGCAAATAGTGCAAGCTGTGAAGGTGCCGGTCATCGCCGCCGGCATTGCCGATGCACAAGGGGTGACGGCGGCAATGGCCTTGGGTGCGGCTGGCGTACAGGTGGGTACGGCTTATCTGCTCTGCCCAGAAGCCACGACCAGCGCCATCCATCGGGCAGCGCTCAAAAGTGAGGCGGCTGGCCATACGGCGTTGACCAATCTCTTCACCGGGCGAGCGGCACGTGGCATTGTCAACCGAGTCATGCGCGAACTTGGGCCGATCAGCAGTGCGCCGCCGGCCTTTCCCCTCGCCACGGCGGCCATTGCCCCCTTACGCGCCAAAGCCAAAGGTCGGGGATTGGGTGATTTTTCGCCGCTGTGGGCCAGGCAGAATGTCCGTTGCTGTAAGGAGATCCCGGCGGTGCAACTGACGCAGGAATTGGCGGCTGGTGTGCTGCGTCGGTAGCAAGCGCCAACGCAAAAATGGCTCCCAGGATCTGTAGCGAATAGAGGACGACAATGGCCTACATTATCGCTCTCCCAACAATTTGAAGGTTCTGTACAACTTGAATCATTTTGGGGTCCGGTTCAATCGCTAACTCTTGGCGTAACCATAATTTAAAGCGCTCAAATTGCATCAAGGCTGCGCTCCGCTGTCCATTTTTTGCCAATAGTTCTATTAGCCATTGTTGTGCTTCATCATGCCAAGGGTCAACTGTAACCAATCTCCGCAAAAAAAGAATCGCCTCTTCCCAATTGCCTTTATTTTCCTGATCAATGACAAGTTGATAGAGCAACTGGATGAAGCGGCTTTTTAAGCGGTTCCGCTCACTCAGTGCCCAACTTTCAAACTCATCGCTCAGGGAAAGATCGAAGCCTTGCAGAAAATTCTCGTGATAGAGTTGGATTGCTTCATGACTATCGATCAGGCTATCGCTCAGGTGCGCACGGTTTATAGGGCTATCGGTTGTAAGGGGATAACTCTGCTTTTTCTCATTTTGGATAAACTGTTCAAACACAACCACATCAACCCAGCATCTGGAATGTTCGAGCGATACATATCCTTTGCCATGTTCGACCAATATGTCCCCGATCAGGTGACGCAAATTACTCAGTGCTTTGCGTAGGTTTACCTTCATCGACATGGGTGTATCCGACCAAAGCAGATGGGCAAGGTGATCACGGCTGTGTGGGCGCCCAGTGACAGCTAAGTAAATGAGCAAAGCACGCACTTTGTTCGAGATGAAGCCATTGAGCGGCGCACCTCGATAGGTAATTTGAGGTGTGCCGAAGAACACAAAATAGAGCGTATGGTTTACGTTCGGAAATCTACTCATTGATAGTTAACAATATCTCAATCAATAGGAGAAGACGTTATTGGGCCAGGTTAACGCTAAATGACAACACAAGTAACCCACCAAACCGATCATCCACAAAAACCCTGTCATTTTCTACTGCAATCGTTTGAGCTTGATCGGGCGTATCGAAGGTGGCAATCACGGTTGGGTTCGTCGGATCAGTAACATCAACCACCTGCACACCTACACTACCTAGCGCCAGATAGAGCAAGTTTCCTTCAATTGTCATATCGAAAACGTCGCCAGGGATTGCAACCTCGCCGATGATTGGTGAGCTTCCTGGCTTTATGTGATCAAGCACGGCCAAGCGTTGGTCTGCCAGGAAAGCAAACGCATAACGTTCGTTGGCAACAACCCGCTTTATGGCAACAGGCGACAGGAGCGAAGAGATTTTAAGGAGATTATTCGCTTGGCGTGGATTTCCAATGGTGGCAAGCAAATCGCCTTTGTCGCCGACGAGCAACGCTAGCGCCGACCGCTCCAGTTGAGCAGTGTATATAGGTTCGGTCTGCCCGTTTGCATCGAGTTGAAAAAGACGCAGCCATCCATCCTGTGTCACAGTGTGAAGGACGCCCGCTATAATCGCCATTACCCCAACATCTGCTGATAGCTCGATCACATCCATCAAGATAGGTTCAGCTTGTCGACGAATATAATAGACCTCGATCTGCCCGGTTTGATTGGCAACAGCGAGGAGCTTACCTTCCACAAACAGCTTTTGGGAAACGCCAGCGGTTGCAACGGTTGCAATGGTCATCAACTGTTCAGATTTAGAAGCATCAATCAGGTACAGATCACCCGATGCACCCGCAGAGAGATAAACGGTGGGTAAGCTGACAGCAACACTGCGAGTGCGAGCAGGTGCGAGATAATCGCCAATCGGCACAGGCTTAGATGGCGTGCGGAGATCAAAACTATGCAATCCTCCTTCTAATAGGTCGGTAGCATAAGCAACCCCATCCTCCACCACCACGTCCAGGAGAGCGCCTTGGGTTTTGGCAGTCGCCACAATCCGTGGACGATGTACCGGTGCGATATCGATTACCTGTAAACCTTGCGTGCCATTAGCAACAATGGCGTAGTTGCCGATTACCGCCAACCCATCGCCATATCCAGGCAGCGGAACGAGCGCTAGTTGGGTGGGGCGGGCTGGGTTGCTGAAATCGACTATCGCAAGCCCTGTTTGCGTTGTCACATAAAGCCGCGTTCCTTGCTTTACCACAGATTGTGACCAACCTGGCTCTTTGGTGGAGCCAATCGTTCGCGGTTGTGCTGGGTTGCTTATATCAATCACGGTTAAGCCGTCGTAGGTGGTCAAAAGGGCAAACTCATCGGCAATCGCAACCCCTTCGGCGCGGCGCGCAACGCGTTGTGTGGAGCGGATTGTGGGGTGGGCAGGACTATGAACATCGATCACCCAAAAACTACCCAATGCACCCGTGGCATAGACGGTGCGTTCCTTGATGGCAATGCCCGTCATGGCGTCATCGAGCCGAAGAGAACCAACAATCATCGGGTGCCTAACTTGCTGTACATCGACAATCGTCAAGCGATCACGGCCGGCTACGAAGAGCAGATCGCCTGCCAGCGCCAGATCATTGGCGCTGAGTGGCAGATAGGCGATTCGCTGCGGATCGCTCGGATCGTACATGTCGATCACGGCTAGTTCAAAGCTGAAGCCGACAAAGGCAGTGGTGCCACGGGCAACGACTGCTAACGAAGGACCACCAATGCGCCCGATTTGGGTGAGTGAGGCGCGCCTGTTATGGACTGGTGCAGTTTGTGCGTGAGCGGGAAGGATGCTGCTAACCAAGCAAAACAGAAGCACAGCAAGTGAAAGGAAGGTTTTTGTGTTCATGCCGCCATTATTGCGGCAAGGCTGCACAAGCGGAAGGGAATATCAAACAAAAACTATACAAAACTATACAAATTTGATATGATTCGCCAAGTTGACATTCATGCTATCCAGATCGTTTTTGTAACAAGGAGAATCTCCCATCATGACGCAGGTTCCCTCCTCTTTTGCCCAGTTCCTTCTACAATTGCGCAAGCGAGCAGGCCTAACACAGCACGACCTGGCTGTGGCAACCGGCTACACCGCAGGACAGATCTCACATCTAGAACAGGGGCGGCGTTTGCCGGATGTGGCAACGGTGGCACAAGTCTTTGTACCGGCGCTTCACTTGCAGGCTGAACCGCAACTTGCCACACGGTTGATCGAACTGGCTGCGTTGGCGCATGGTGACGCAGCGATGGCGACCAACTTGTTACCCCCTGCACCACTGTCCCCACTCAATGGCAGCGCGGCTACTCATGGCGAAAGCATGCAACACGTTCCCGCCGCGCCGACGCAGTTGTTAGGGCGCACCCAGGAATTGAAGACAATCATTGCCCATTTTAGCGAAGGTCAAACGCGTTTGCTTACCTTGATTGGACCACCGGGGGTCGGCAAAACACGGCTAGCGCTAGAGGCGTTGAGTCGGTTGCAGCCCTTTTTTGCCGATGGCGGAAGCTTTGTGGCTCTGGCGGCCGTCAACACCCCCGACCTACTGGCGGCTGCCATTGTCGATGGATTGCAGATCAAAGACAGCGGCGCCGCCCAGCCCCTGCAACGGTTGATTCGTTATCTGCGCCACAAAGAAATCCTGTTGGTGTTGGATAATTTTGAACAGTTGTTGGCGGCTCCACCTGCTGTTACCGGTGCTGCAACAAGTCAAGATAAAGTTTCGGCTGCGTCCCTGTTGGCGGAGTTGCTAAGCGAATGTCCCAAGTTGCACCTGCTGGTTACGAGTCGTGAACGGCTCCACTTGCGGGCTGAACACCGACAGCGCGTACCACCATTGCCATTGGCCCATGCGGTTGAGCTTTTTATGCAGCGGGCCAAGGCAGTGCAACCATTGCTACGATTGAGCAAACAGAACCAAGAAGCGATTGAAGCACTTTGCCGCCACCTGGATTGTTTGCCGTTGGCATTGGAACTGGTAGCAGTACAAACCGAGGATTTCACGCCTAAACAGTTATTGACGCGCCTGCAACAGCGCGGGCTTGATCTGCTGAACGATGGCCCCTACGATCTGCCAGTTCGCCAGCGCACACTACGCACAGCGATAGAAAGCAGCTATGAACTTTTGACTCACGAGGAGCAACAGCTTTTCTGTGTATTGAGTATCTTTTTGGTTCAGACGTTTTTTGGTGGATTATGACAATATTCGCTCTGCGCTAGAGTGGGCGATCCAACAAGCTGAGGTAGAGATTGCCCTGCGTTTTATCTGGCCTCTCCGTTGGTTTTTGTGTTTGCGTTCTGACTATTACATGATCGCCTTTTGGGCGCGCAAGGCGGTGGCGGTGGCAGAAGCGCATTTGCCCGATTTTTGTACACTTGCGCCAGAAGAAATTACCCCGCAAATCGCCAGACAGAGTGACTTGCTTGCCAGAGCATGGTATTCTATTACCTTTGTCTCTGTTGACCCGGATGAATTGACAAGCTCACTGGCGCGCAGTTTGGCTTTGAACCGGTTGATTGAGCCAAATGATTTAACACCTACCCTCATTGATCAACTGGTAGGCGTAGAAGCTGATAAGGGTAACATCGCACGTTCCAATGAACTCCTTTGGGAACGACTAAGAGTCACCGAGGCATTGCGGACTGTACCTGAGCATGTACGGAAAAATCAAATGGCATGGGGAATCTATTCTCAGGGCATATCGCCTTTAAATGATGGCAAGTTTGAACAGGCAAGGCAATTCTTTGAAAAGAGCATTCAGTTGTTTGCTGAAATCGGACAGACTTTTGAAGTTGCCATAGTTCATCGAGAACTAGGCGAAACTGCGCTTTATTTGGGCGATATGGAGCAGGCACAAAAAAGCTATGACTATATTGTAAAAGAGTTTGAAAATGATCAAGGGCAGTTTGAGACACGCCTTTCTCGGCAGGAGATTCTGTTTGCTGTCCACCGCAAACAATGGCAAAGGGCACAAGATTTGTTGTTACAGGAAATCCGTCAATTCCCCGTAGAGGAAGCGGCACTCCTCACTTATAACTACTATATTTTGTGCTTGACCACAGTGGTTGCCAATAAAGGAGAGCATGTTGAGGCGGCAACATTGTTCGGTGCAACCGACGGGCTTTTGCATAAATGTTTGTCACTACCGCCAATTTACCAGAGTGAATACGATGCCGCCCGCACCCTGACCCAAAGCGACTTGGACCCAGCCACTTTCGACGCTGCCTACGCTAGCGGAGCGGCGATGGACGCGAAGACGTTGATCGACTATATCATAGCGAGTTTTTCAGGTAGCGCTGAAGCCTCAAACGTTTCCTAGGAATTGGATGGGGCGTGAGCAAGGTTGACAGTTGGTGTGGCCGTAAGCCAAAGTAGAGTTATCCCTTTACACCCGTAATAACAACCCCTTGAATAAAGAGCCGCTGGGCAAAGAAAAAGACCACAATCAACGGCAGCAGCGCCATTGTCGCCGCCGCCATCATCAGGGCAAAGTTGGCATATTGCTCCCCACGAAACGTGGCAATCCCCATCGGCACAGGGAACTTGGCCTGGCTTTGTAGATAAATGAGCGGATAGAGCAGGTCATTCCAGTAGTAGAAGAAGGAAAAGATGGCGACAGTCGCCAACGCCGGTTTGGAGAGGGGCAAAAAGATGCGCCAGAAGATGCCGAGCGAGGTGCAGCCATCAATGCGGGCGGCGTCTTCCATCTCCACCGGGATGCCGAGGAAGAACTGTCGCAACAAGAAGGTATAAAACGGGTTGGCAAAGAAGGCCGGCACCAGTATGGGCAGATAAGTGTCCAGCCAGCCCAACCACTTGAAGAGAATAAAGTGCGGGATCATCGTCACCCAAGCCGGCACCATGAGTGTACTCAGCATCACCACAAAGAGAAAGTTCTTCCCCGGATAGCGCAACCGAGCAAAGCTAAAGGCCGCCAGCGAACTGCCCAACAGATTGCCGATAATGGCAAAGACGGAGATGTAGACACTGTTATAGAGATAACGGCCAAACGGCACATTCTTAAAAACATCCGTGTAGTTCGACCAAACCAATTCACTGGGAATCCAGATGATCGGATAGACATAGACCTCATCCAGCGGCTTCAGACTAGTACTCAACATCCAGAAAAAGGGGATCATCAACACCGCCGTCCCTGCCAGTAGGGTCGCATAGCTTAGGGCCAGTTCCATCACCCGCCCGCGCCGCATCCCCCACCCGCGTTTGCGCATCGTCTTTTGGTCTTGCACGAGCCTTGCTTTCTGCTGAGAAATCGTTACATCGCTCATAATCACCCAATCACCTTGTCACCCAGTCACCTTGTCTCTGTCTTCTCGCCCGCGTAGAAAACCCACCGCCGCGCCGTGCTAAAGACCAGCAGCGTCAACACCAGAATCAAGACAAAGAGCATCCACGCCAACGCCGACGCATAGCCCAACCGCAACGAACGGAAGGTAGTGTAGTAGATATTCAGGCTAAAGAAGTAGGTGCCATAGTTGGGGCCACCCTGGGTCATAATGTAGGCCGTGGTGAAAATTTGGAAGGTAGCAATCAGCCCCGTCACCAGGTTAAAGAAAATGGTCGGCGTCATCATGGGAATCGTAATCGCCCAGAAGCGGCGCCAGCGATTTGCGCCATCAATGGCGGCGGCTTCGTACAATTCCGTCGGAATCGACTGTAAACCGGAGAGGTAGACAATCATGCCGCCGCCCACACCCCATAGCCCCATGATGATAAAGGCGACCAGCACCCACTGCGAGTTATTGAGCCAGGCAATCGGTTCAGCCCCAAAGAGACGCAAGATGCTATTCAACACGCCATATTCGCGATGAAAGACAAATTGCCAGAGAATCGCCACAGCCACGCCGGTCATCACCGAAGGCAGATAGTAGATGGTGCGGAAGACGCTGATACCCCAAACTTTCTGGTTCATAAGCAGCGCAATGCCAAAGCCCACCACCAGCCCCACCGGCAAAAAACCGACGGCGTACAACACCGTCACCTTGAGCGACTGCCAGAAGAGGGGGTCTTCGGTAAACATACGTTGGAAGTTTTCCAGCCCGATCCAGGTGGGAGAACCAGCGCCGCGATAGTTGGTAAAGCCCAGGTAGAGCGAGGCCAAGAGCGGCCCAAAGTGAAAGGCCAGAAAGCCGATCACCCAGGGTAGTAGAAAAATATAGCCTTCCAGCGCTTCGCGCCGGGCCAGCTTGGTGCGTGGTAGAGCCATCTGCCCTCTCCTCCTATCCGCCAAAGATCGCCCGAATCGCCGTCAGATAGCCCAACCCCTGTACGGTATCCGGCTCCAAATAACTGCCTTCCGTCCACTCATTCCAGGCGTTGATCGTCACAATTTTAGGCTGATCAGGCTGTTGAGCCAACCGGGCTTTGACCATGGCCAGTGCTGTCTGAAAGTGGGCCGGGCTGTTATCGGCCAAAATCGGCGTAAAGGGATAACCGGCATTGATATACACATCCGATTGCACCGTGCGCGGGCTGGGGTCCCATCCCATCGTCACATTGGGGAAGTAGGGCAGATCAAAAGTGTGGACGGCTTCATCCCAATAGGCCAAGTAGCGGTCACGCGCCTGTTGGTAGTCGGTCTGGGGAAATTCTTGCAGCGCGTCATGATGCACCCAGACATAGGAGGTGATACTATCAAAGCCGAGGGTGTGCAGCAGTTCCGCCGGATCTTTGAGGATCTGCTCACCAGGCAACAATTTGACGCTCCAAACCACAGCGTTCAGATGCAGATCGGGAAAACCGGCCTGCTTGACCTTGGCGCGCAGCGAGGCAATGGCGTCACGTGTCGCCGCCACCCCGCCTAAACCATTCATTAACGTGGTCAGGTCGTAAATTGAGAAATAGGGACAACCGTCAAGCAACCAATAGGCAGGATGGCGAAAGTAGCGTGCGATGATATAGTCGGCCACTGTATCCCACGTTGCCCGCGTCACCGCGCCGGGGTACAGGGTGCGCCCTTGGGCCAGGGTTGCCGTGATCTTGGCTGGCATAATGTCCACCCAATCATGGTTGGCCCACATGAGGCTGAATTTTAATCGCCCGTTGTTGGGTGCGCCCAAGAAGCCCTCTTCCAGCGCCCGTTGCAAAAAAGGCCCATCATCGTACCAATACCAATCAAAGATAAAGGCGTCGATCCCATGATCGGCCGCTGCGTCAATCTTCTGCGCCATCACCGTTGGTTCCGCCTCATCGCC
The DNA here is from genome assembly GCA_026645575.1 of Caldilineaceae bacterium. Next base: position 4,411 of record JAPKMW010000147.1, on the reverse strand, counting down.
ATAGCCCCAAGTCGGAACCAACGGCTGGCGATGCCCCGCAAAGCGCGGCAACGCATGTTTCACCAACGCCCACTCCGTCCATCCCGACCCATGCGCCGCCTCATTGCGCGGATCGACATGATAGTTGGGGAAGTAGTAGCAAGCGACTGTGTATTCTTTGTGCATGGTAAACCCCGGTTATTTGACAAGGTGACAGGATGACAGGATCGTCGAGTTCACCCCCTCACCTTGTCACCCCCTCACCTTGTCACCCTGTCATCCTACGCGCCCGACTGCGCAATAATCCCGTTCACCTCTTCCTGGAACTGGGCCAGGACATCGGCGACGTTGCTTTCGGCTTCGCCGCCGTTGAGCAGCGGAACAATGCGGTTGGCCCAGGCCACGTCGAAGTCTTTCCAGAAGGCGGGGAAGGGTTGCGCCCAGGCATCCTTCATCTGTTCGCCAAAGATTTCGACATTGGCGGGGGGCAGGTCATCACGGCCGGCAGCTTCGTTCCACGCCGGCACCGACGATTGGCGACCGGGGATGCTGCGCACCGGCTCGGAGATCAAGATGTTGGTCGATTCGGTGCTGGTCAGGTGGACATTGAATTGCCAGGCTTCTTCGACGGCGGCTGAATTGGAGCCGATGCCCCAGGCGCCACCGGCGGCGGAGATGGCGCGCTTGCCGGTCGTGCCATTGGGGAAGTAGGTGACATCAAAGACAAATTTGTCGCCCACACTTTCGCGGCGACCCTGGGTGGCCCAGGAGCCTTCAAAGGCCATAGCGATCAGACCGCTGGCAAAGGGATCAACGCCTTGGGGTAACGCACCGGCTTCGGGGTAGATGCCCGCCTGGCGCTGCTTGACAAAGAACTCAAAAGTCTCGCGGTTTTCCGGCGAGTCGATGATGCAGGATTTGTTGTCATCGGCAAAGAGTTTGCCGCCATTGGCATAGAGGATGCCGATCCAGACCCACGACCAAGGGTAGACGGCCATGCCCCAGCGGGTGATGGTGTCGCCATCTTTTTGCACCAGTTGACCGGCCATATCAAAGAGATCCTGCCAATTCCAGTTGCCGTCGGTCGGCACACTCAGACCCGCTTCGTCGAGCAGATCCTTGTTGTAGACAATGCCGATGTTGGAAAAGTCATAGGGCAGGGCGTAGAGGCTGCCTTCGTAGGTCATCTGCTCCACTTCGGCGGGCCAGAAATCTTCCACCTTGACCAGATCTTTGTCACGGTCGATCATCGGTTGCAGGTTGACGGTCCACCCCTTGCTGGCAAAAGGCACCACATCAAAGGTGCGAGTGTAGAAGATGTCGGGCAGACTGCCGCCGACGCCCTGGGTGTTGATCGAGTTGTAATACTCGTCGCCGCCGGGAATATTCAGCAGTTCGACTTTGATATTGGCGTTGGCATCCATAAAATTCTGGGCCACCTTCTCAAAGTTGGGGATCTCCACCGAGGCGTGGTTGGTGACCCAGCGCAAAGTAACGCCTTCACCAGATGGGGCGGCAGCTTCGCCACTGCCCGCCGATGGTTGACCAGGGGCCGCCGGCACACAGGCTGCCAGACCGAGGGTCAAACCGGCTGCGCCACTGATGCGCAAGAAATCACGACGACTGAAACGCGTTTGTGTGCTACCGCTGTGCATTTGAGTTCTCCTTTGGCAGATGCAAAAAATTGAAACCGATACACAAAGTCGAAGGTTTACACATCCAGCAAATAACGAGCCGCCGGGGAGAGGCGGGCCGCCGTTTCTGGTCGCAAATATTGGCGTTGGGGGGTCTGTTGCGGATGCTCACGGGCAATAAAGGCGCAGTGATAGACCCGCCGTGTGCGCTGGCTGTGGTTGGTGGTGCTGCCGTGCCAGGCGTGGCTGTTAAAGACCAGTACGGAGCCAGCCGGCGCCGATACATAAATTTCTTGCGGGTGGGGCGCGGTGAGATCGCTCATCTGGTCGCGCGGCGTCCCCGGCCAACGATGGCTACCCGGCACAATGCGTGTCGCGCCATTGTCCGGCCCCATGTCATCCAGCAGCCAGAGCGAATTCATCACATGAAAGACAGTCGGATCCGGGCGCGCCCCGCCCCAGTCGGGATGGAGCGCCTGTTGGCCGTGACCGGGCAGCGGGTCATGGCCGTTGATCGAATGCAATTTAAAGGGCCGACCGATCACCCGTCGCGCCGCCGCCAAGACGAGGGGATGGGTGTAGATCCCATCAAACATGGTCCCCTTATTCACCAGATCAGCCAGCCGACGAATGCCAGGCACCTGATTCACTTCTTTGCCGGCGTTTTCCCCTTCGGCTGCTGTAATCCCCTCAAAGGCATCACGGAGGGCGGCTAACCAGGCGGCGTCGATAACATTCGGGAAAACAGTAAAGCCTTGTTCATCCAGTTCGGCGCGCTGCTGGGGTGTCAACGTGTTCACGGTCACACCACAAGCAGCCAAGGCGTCGGCCATTGCGACTTCATCGTTGGCCGACGTCGAACGTTCATTTTGTGCAACTTGTCCGCTATACATTGTTTCTGTCACGCTTTTTATTCCTTCCAGTGGCGAGTAATCACCCATTATCTACGCAATATTCACGGCTGTCACCACATGGCCGGGTCAGAAACCGGATGGTCACGACCCACCAATGCTTCCCCGTCGCCCACTTCAAAATTAGGAATGAGCGGGTGGCGGGGCGATTGCGCCAACTTCACCCGCACCCCTTCCGCCATAAAGATCATCACATGGGCGCGGCGTTGGCGCTCTGTGATATTTTGCGGCGTGGCATGAAAATTGAGACAGTGGTGAAACATACACTCACCAGCAGCCAATTTGATCGGTAAGCCAATGGAAGCCGGCTCGTGCGCCATCTGTTGACGTGGCGTCTCCGGCAATGTTTTACCGGCGGCTTCGGCCTCGGCTCTAGCGGTGATTTCGGCGGCGTAGGCTTCCAGGCCAAAGCGCGGATCGCGATGGCTGCCCGGCACCACATGCATACAGCCGTTGTCGGCATCGACATCATCGAGCGCCAGCCAGCAGGAGACAATCCGTGGCTCTTGCAACGGCCAGAGGTAGAAATCCTGGTGAAAGTGGAAATGGCCGTTATCGCCGGGCGGTTTGGAGATGACCTGATCATGCCAAAGGCGGACATGGGGTGAAGCTACCAACGCCCCCGCGACACCCGAAATCACGGGGTGGTGTAACAGACGACGGTAACTTGGCTCGCGCTTCCACATGTTGACAAACTGGGTGATAACGCGTGGCCGGTCGCCGGCTGGTTGGTCGCCACGACGATGACCAAACTTAAATTCGATGGCCGAGTCGTCGCCACCGGCCGCTTCCACGGCAATGACATGGTCTAAGGCGGCGCGCAGTTCCTCCACCTCGGCCAGGCTAAGGACACGGCCATAGCGTAAGTACCCGTTTTCCTCGAAAAATTGACGCTGTTCTGCGGTGATCATCAGCAACTTCCTTTGGGTGTCCAACGCATGATGTTCAGTTGATAAATGACGATGGTTGAAGGGAACGCCAATCAGCCAAAGCGGTAGGCGCCTAGTGACACATGTCCGCCAGTCTAATACAACTCCCGACCGCTGTCAAACGCGTTTTTTTTGATCAGGTAAACGTGGGTTAGCTGCCTGGTTCAAGCAGCCAGTGCATGAGCCAACCGGCGAGAAAGGCGGCCTGTTGGGCGCGCACCGGCTCGTGAAAATGGACATGATCACAGTAGAGATCGGGGCCAAGGTTGCGGGTAAAGGTGTGGAGGTCAAGGATCGGAATGCCGGCGCTGCGCATAATCGCATCGGCAACCTGATTATAGGTGTCACAGTCGGCGGCAAAGCGGTGGAAAGCCATGTGCGGTTGGTTGTGGATGCGTTCATCACAGGGCGTCGTCCGAACCCAGATGAACGACGGTTGCATCGTCGCAACCAGATCAATGATGGCGCGCAAGTTTTCCGCATAGCGGTCAATGGCGATCTGCCGCTGGCCGGTCTGCGGATTGGTTTTGATGTCATGTAGGCCGCAGTTAACCAGCAGCAGATCGGCGTCAATGCCACCCTGGCGTTGCAGCCCTTGCAGAAAGGCCAGCACCATCGACGAGTCGCCGCCATTGGCGCCTTGGGGGTTATCCAGATTGAGCAGCGCTTCTGTCTCCCCTTCCTTGCGTGCATAGTGCATGACACCCTGCAATGCCTGTTGCAAGTAGGGGCCGTATTGAATGGAGATGCTGTCGCCGATGACGTAGAGTTTTTTCATGATTTATGATCTCGTTCCACCAGTCTCCGGTGGAATGCCGATTGGGCGCGGCGCGCCCAATCGGCATCACGCTGCGGAGCATCGTGACGAGCAGGTAATATTGGTTAACCGATTATGCGAAATTGAAGGGAGTGGCGTTATCGTAGCCGTGGTAGTAAACTTCTAAGGAGAAGTCGCAAA
>JAPKMW010000146.1 GCA_026645575.1 Caldilineaceae bacterium | reverse complement strand
GCCTAGTTTATCATCCCCTTTTTCCTAAGGGGTCTTTCGTTTCCTTGTCATCGAGGTTTCCCCCGATGACAAGGTGTGGCGGGATGGCATCTCACGCTTTCCGTACTTGAGCCAATCTGCGTTCTATTTTCATCTTCCGTGGACTACTGACAATACGTTTCGTTGGCCGAAACCGCTTCAATGGTAACCGTCGAACCGGCGGCGACAACAAATTCGCTCAGTCCCACTTCGCTGGCCGGGTTGCCCCAATCATAGGTGTAGCCGAGGCGGGTCCAGGGGTAGCCTTTGCTGGGGTCGTCGTAAGCTTGTAACGACAGTTGTAAATTGAACCAATCGCGATGAAATTCATACGCCTGCTGGGAGGGGAAGCGTTCGGGGCCGGGCATCTCTAATTCGGCCACCGTGTCATCCACCTCGCCATCGGGGCTGGGACGGAGCATGTCCGCCGGGTTGACCCACATCTGCACAAAGCGCGTTTTGCCATTATTGACGGGCAAGCCCAACAGTTGCTCCAACCGCAGGATCAAGGGCGTGGCGTTGGTGGCTGCATAGCTTTGACAGAAGCTTTGCAGTTGCGGCACAGCCGTCACCCACACTTCACGCCCCAGTTTGGTCTCCTGCCCAACCAGGCCATCATAGCCGTTCCACGAAGTCCAGGTCACGACCAACACCCGGTCATCCTGCCAGGTCAGCTTCGTGTTGTCGGGCGTGATCGCCGTCAATGTATCAACAATTTCATCCGGTTCAGCCACTTTGGCGTCTTGCAGTGCGTCGGCATAGAGTTGGGCAAGATCACTGGTCGGCGTGCTGTCAGCAGCCGTTGCTGGCGCCGCTGCAGCTTGGGTGATGGTTGCATCCGGGCGGATCGGTTGACAGGCAGCCAGTACGGTGATGAGTAACAGCGCTGCCGGCCAAAATAGCGCCGGACGGTGAAGAAGTTGGTGAGGTTTCATCGGCTTTTCCTTTGTTGGTCAGAATTGAATTGATAGACGATGGTGTCAAAGAGCTAGTTTAACAAACTGGGCCCCGGTGACGACTCTATTATAACCTATCGTCGTTTGATCGTAGAATTCTATGGATGAAAATTTAGGTATCTTTCAATTTGTTTATGTCTCATCCATCGCCAGGCCTACCCACTTGACCAGTCTGAACACTCGCTAGCCGACCGGTTTGCAGGCTCACCACTCTCCCGATGTGTGGTGAGCCTTTTTCGTTTATGCTGAAGACAGACGGAACCAGTACAGGCGTCAGTCGAAACCCAACCTTTACCGGTTTGGCCCCGACGATAGCCATAACAAAGGAGCGTGTTATGTATCAAAAAATCTTAGTGCCACTCGATGGTTCAAAGCGGGCTGAGCGGATTCTCCCCTATGTGGAAGAACTGGCCAAGAAGTTTGGTTCACGGCTGGTGCTGCTCCAGGTGATCGAACCGAGCGTTGTCCTGGCGGCGCCCTATGACATGGGCCACTATTACGATATTAATCAAATTGAACGGATCACCGAAGAGGCGAAGGTCTACCTACGGGGTCTGCAAGGCGAATTGCAAGCCAAAGGCATTGAAACCGACACGCTGATCGACAACGGCCCGGTGGTCACTTGCATTCTCGAAGAAGCGGTGCGCAAGAATGTCGATCTGATCGCCATGGCCAGCCACGGTCGCACTGGTCTGGCCCGCGCCTTCTATGGCAGCGTCGCCGCCGGTATTCTCCATCAGGCCGACCGCCCGCTGCTGTTGATTCGGGTGCAGGAGTAGGACGTAGCCGGTGGTAAGTTGAATCGAAGTCGTTGCATGCCGCCGCCCGATCGTTTGATCGGGCGGCGGTTTGTTTGCGTGTGCGCTGGTCGCCGGCCGCTCCCGGCGTGCGATTACGGACGGGTAAGACTAATGGTCGTGCCGTTACTGTCGCCGTCGGGGTCGTGGTTGGCGCCGGCGCTATAGCTGTTGCTGGCGTGGGTGACGCTATTGACCGTAAAGCTGACCGTGCTGCCGCTGATGTTGCTCCGCGTGGTTGTACAGAGGTCGCTGCCATTGGTTGTACACGAACCGCTGCCGCCGACGCTCCAACTGCCGCTGACGGTGGCGCCACTCAGAGCGGCTTCGCTGCCGTCGTGAAGGGGAATCGTGACGGTCGCGCTCCATTTGCCTTTAACCGCGGGCGTCGCGCTGCCATCCAGATCCGCCACGTGCATCGAAAAGGATCGCAGCCGTCTCATCGCCCTCCTCTTGCCATCAAGTTGCTCCTTTGCGCTAGTTGGAAAGAGAAAAGACTCAATCCTGACAAGTGATTTTGCAGCCATACGCGCTCTTGAGGTAAATTGGTATAGACCTACAGGACTACTGTTCTGTCAAAGAAGTGTTGATAGGCAGATGCGGCCCGGTCATATCACCGCGAATCATAGGATTAGCGAATCTTTTTTTGTCCTGAAACCATTCGCTAATCCCAAGATTCGCGGTGATATTGGGCAGACGACACAACCTAACAAGACTTCGTTGACAGACCACTACTGTTCTGTCAAATAAGTCTTGATCGATAGACTTACCCCCTCCCAACCTCCCCCGGTTCGGGGGAGGAGCCGTAGACGCCGCTGTCGGCGTGACGGTTCCCTCCCCAAGTTGGGGAGGGTTAGGGAGGGGTGAACAGTTACCTTTTGCTGGGGATACCGTTAGTTCATTTATATCAACGTGTGATAGCTTGTCAATAGCCGCCCATTTTACAGAAAGTAGAAACGCCGTCAGGGCCGACCAGCGCGACGCTGGCTGGCGTAAGTTTTTGCATCAGGAGGCATCGTACCCGTTTCCCCCTTTTTGTTGAACAAAGTTGATAGGATCTATAGGAAAAGGAAATGTTATGTCTCATCTCACTGCCCTGCCGGCCTGGCAAGCGTTGGTTGCCCACAGGCGTGCCATGCAACATGTCCAGATGCGGGATCTCTTCCGCCAGGACCCCCAGCGCTTTGACCGCTTCTCGCTTTGGTTCCAAGCGCTTCTCTTTGATTATTCCAAGAACCGCATCACCGATGAAACGATGGGGTTGTTGGTCGAGCTGGCGCAACAGGCTGGACTGGCCGACGCCATCAGCGCCATGTTCGGCGGTCAGAAGATCAATAACACTGAAGAGCGGGCGGTGTTGCATATCGCCCTGCGCAACCGCGCCAACCGCCCGATCCTGGTCGATGGACAGGATGTTATGCCGGCTGTCAACCGGGTGCTGGCGCAGATGCGCACCTTTAGTGAAGCAATCCGCAGCGGGCAGTGGCGCGGCTACACCGGGCAGGCGATCACCGATGTCGTCAACATTGGCATTGGCGGCTCGGATCTCGGCCCCAAAATGGTGACGCTGGCGCTTGCCCCCTACACCAGAGCCGATCTGCGCACCCACTTTGTCTCCAATGTCGATGGCGCCGATATGGCCGAAACCTTAAAAGCGCTCGACCCGGCGACCACCCTCTTTTTAGTCGCCTCCAAAACCTTTACCACCCAGGAGACGATGACCAACGCGCAGAGTGCGCGCGCCTGGTTCCTGGCGACGGCCAAAGATGAACGGGCCATTGCCAAACACTTTGCCGCCCTTTCCACGAATGAGAAAGCGGTCACCGCCTTTGGCATTGACCCGCAGAACATGTTTGAATTTTGGGATTGGGTTGGCGGGCGCTATTCGCTCTGGTCGGCAATTGGCTTGTCGATTGCTATCGCCATCGGCATGGACAACTTTGAAGAGCTACTGGCCGGCGCCCATGCTGTGGATGAACATTTCCGTACAACACCTTTCGCCCAGAATATTCCGGTGATCATGGGGCTGCTTGGCATCTGGTATAATAACTTTTGGGACGCTCAGTCCCATGCCATTCTGCCCTACGATCAGTCCATGGCGCGCTTCCCAGCCTATTTTCAACAGGGGGATATGGAGAGTAACGGCAAGTCAGTGACAAAAAGCGGCGATGCCGTGGACTACACCACCGGCCCGATCATCTGGGGCGAGCCGGGAACCAATGGGCAACATGCCTTCTACCAGTTGATCCACCAGGGGACGAAGTTGATCCCCTGCGATTTTCTGGCGCCGGCGCGCAGCCACCACCCACTGGGCAACCATCACCAAATCTTGATCGCCAACTTCCTGGCGCAGACCGAAGCGTTGATGAAGGGCAAGCCCCCCGCCGAAGCCCGCGCCGAGTTGCTAGCGAGCGGCGTCAGCGGCGCCCCATTGGAAACGCTGGTCGCCGCCAAGACCTTCCCCGGCAACCGCCCCTCCAATTCCTTCCTCTTCCGCCAGTTGACGCCAGCCACGCTAGGCGCCTTGATCGCGCTCTATGAACACAAAATCTTTACCCAAGGCGTCATTTGGGAGATTAACTCTTTCGATCAGATGGGGGTCGAGTTGGGCAAACAACTTGCCAAAGCCATCGAACCCGAACTGGTCGGCGCCAACCCGGTGACGAGTCATGATGCGTCGACGAATGGGTTGATCAACGCATTTAAGCAGATGCGTTGACAGATACGGCTTCAGGCAGTGCGGATTTGTAAAGCCCACAGGGGTTTCCAGCAACCCTAGAGCCGCCTGTCATGCTGCAAGCATCTTTAGGCAAATGTAACCAGAGATGCTTGCAGCATGACAGGCGAGCTGCCCTCGTTCTCCGCTGTAACACGCAGGCAGGTTTGTCATTCTTTGGAATTGCCATGCTTTCTCCAGTTCTTTCTTCTTCACGATCCCACCTTCGCTTTTGGTAACTAGCCCCACGGCTAGTTCAAAACCAGCCCACTGGCTGGTCTAAAACTTTCCTGACCATCTTATATTGGAGTAGCAATAACGACTGCAACTGTACCATGAAGGAGCAGTGATGATTACCAAGCGCAAAGCCTCCCGACCCGGTTTCATACGTGTGGCTTTTGAACTGCCGGCCTATCTCTGGGCGGACCGCGTTTCCGTCGTTGGTGATTTTAATGGCTGGGACGATCAACAAACGCCCATGCACCAGGATCGCAATGGCGTTTGGCGGGTGGAAATGGAGCTACCGGTGGGCAAACGCTTTGAATTTCGCTATAGGGTTGACAACCATTGGCTCACCGACTGGCATTCAGATGGCGTGACCACCAACCCCTTTGGCACACAAAATAGCATTGTCGATACTACGATCCCCGTCAATGCGTTGATGATCGAATCAGAGAGAGAGCGTACTGCCCCCGTCTTTGGGCAAAAGCGCCTGCAGGCAACGGGAATGGATTGACAGGGAGAGAGACGGTGACCATCTATGTGATTTCCGGCGGCTCCGGCGCCACAGGTGAACTGCTCGCTCATACCGTAGCGGCCCAATTTCCCAATCATCACCTGCCAATTGTGATCAAAGCCAATGTGACCGACAGCGCAGCTATTGCCGCCATCATGGCAGAGGCGGCAACCACCCCCGGCGATCTGCTTCTCCATTCGATGGTCGATGGTGAAGTCCGGCAGAAAGTCATTGAATTGGGGCGCCATTATGGCGTGCCGACCTTTGATCTGGTCGGACCGCTCTTGGATTATCTCACACGTCTCTTGCAGGAAGCGCCATTGGGACAACCAGGGCGTTACCGGCGCTTGAACGAGGATTATTTCCGCCGGATTGAAGCGATTGAGTTTGCCGTGGCGCATGATGACGGCAAGCGGTTGGATGAGTTACACCTGGCCGACGGGGTACTGCTGGGCGTTTCCCGTGTGGGTAAAACGCCGTTGAGTATGTATTTAGGCCTGTCAGGCTGGAAGATTGCCAATGTGCCGCTCGTGCCGCCCATTACTCTGCCGGCTGCTGTGCTGGCACTTGAAAGCGGGCGTGTTTTAGGTTTGACCATTAGCCCGGCGCAATTGGCCGGTCACCGGCGGGCGCGCCAACGGAGCTTGGGCGTAAGCGGCGGCGCTTACTTTGAGCAAGCGACCATTGTGGAAGAATTGCGAGCGGCGCATCATCTCTTTGCCCAACATCACTTTGCCGTGATCGATGTCACCGATAAGCCGATTGAAACGACTAGTGAAGAGGTGATTGCGCATCTGTCCGCCCACGGTTCTTCATAAGCCGGGGACCAAAAGGGAGAGGGGCGCCGATTGGCCGCCTCACCAAAAGCAACCTGCGTTCCCTAAGGGTCCGTAAAAGAATACAGTAAGCGCTGGGGCGAGTCCGTGACTCGCTGCTGGGCTGGGGCGAGTCCGTGACTCGCCCCAGCCCAGTGGACGGCGTTATATTGTTACGAACCCTAAATCTGGCTCTGTCTCTTTACAAAAAGAAAGGGAAAGCTATGTTTCGTCATATTCTGGTGCCGGTTGATCTGGCGGAAACCAATCAACGCGCCCTCGATTTTGCCGTTAACCTGGCGATTCTCAGTCAGGCTAAGATTACGTTGTTGCATGTGATCGAATTGATTAACGATACCACCTTTGCCGAGTTTGCCGACTTTTACACGGCGTTGCAACAACAAGCCGAGAGCAAGCTGCGCACCCTCATGCTCCCTCACCGGGAGACGACGGTTGCGATTGAGCATCAGATCAGCTTTGGCAATCGCACCCGTGAAATTTTGAGCGTAGCCGAAAGCCGTGGCGTCGATCTCATCGTTATGCGTTCCCACCAGGTCGATCCGGCGGCGCCACTGGAAGGCTGGGGGACGATCAGCCATAAGATTGCGATCATGGCAACCTGCCCAGTGATGTTGATGAAGTGAGGGCGCGCAGAAGACCGAAAGACAAGAAGCGTGGAAAGGATTGGTTATGAATCAGCAGGAACTCGGTCAACACATTAACATTTTGGCGTGGCTACATATCGTTGGCCATGCGATTTTTCTGATCATTGGCGGTTTTTTGTTTACGTTGCTTACCAGCATTGGCGCCGTCTCTGGTGATCCGCAAGCCTTGGCGATCCTTTCGGTGGTGGGGACAACGGTAGGGGTGCTGCTGGCTTTGCTGGCCCTACCCGGCATGGTGGCCGGCTATGGGCTGTGGCGCCGGCGCACCTGGGGGCGCTATCTTGCCATTGTGGTGGGGATCTTCAACCTGGTCAACTTCCCTATTGGCACGGTTATTGGCGCCTATACCTTGATTGTTCTGCTCCAGAGCGGGGCCGAGGCTTATTTTAGCGATCTACCACATGACTTGTTACAAGGACCACCGACGGAACGTCATCAGCCGGTGTAGGGGCCGGTAGCCCAGAAGTTCGACTTCTTGGAGAAGTCGAACTTCTCTTATGCTTACGGCTGCAACGTCACCTTGATCGACTGCGTCCCTGCCGCCACCAGATCTATCCCCCGCTGAAAATCGGTCAGCGGCAAGCGATGGGTGATGATGCGATCCATCGGCAGCAAGCCTTTCGCCAGCATGTTGATGGCTATCGGATAGGTGTAGGGGCTGAGGTGAGCGCCATGCACATTGAGTTCTTTGGTGTCACCGATAATGGTCCAATCGACCGTCACCGGCTCGCGCATGACGCTGAACTCGACAAAGGTGCCAAGCTTGCAGATGGCGTGCAACCCTTGCTCGACAGCGCTGGGATGGCCGGTCGCTTCAATGTAGACATCACAGCCATAGCCGTCGGTCAATTTGCGAATCTCATCCACCACATCTACCTTGCGCGGGTTCAAGCCCAGATCGGCGCCACAAGCTTGCGCCAGATCCAGCCGATCATCGCTCAGATCAACGGAAATCAGTAGCCGCGGGTTTTTGAGCCGGGCGGCGGCGATCATCCCCAAGCCCAAGGGGCCGGCGCCGGCGATCACCACCACATGATCTAACTCAATGTTGCCCCGCTGGACAGCATGGATCGAACAGGCCAGCGGCTCGATAAAGACGGCGTGATCTTTGGGAATGCTCGCCGGCACTTTGTAGTTGATGGCGTTGGCGGGGAAGCGCATGTAAGGCGCCATAGCACCAAAGGCTTTTTGCCGAAAGCCATAGATGTCATGCACCTGGCACATCCAATATTGGCCCCGTTGGCAATAACGACATTGCCAGCAAGGGGTGATCTGTTCGGAGACGGCGGTGTCGCCCAGCGCTAGACCATACTTTTCACCAGCCCCTTCGCCCAGCGCCACCACAGTGCCGACAAACTCATGGCCGGGAATCACCGGTGGCTGGGCATAGCCAACGCGCTGGGCATCACCCCAAAAGAGCGCCGCCCCCAAATAACACTTCAAATCACTGGCGCAGATCCCGACCGAATCGACCTTGACGATCACCTCGCCGGGGCCGGCTTGGGGTACGCGCCACTCTTCCAACCGGTAGTCTTGCGGGCCATGACAGACGACGGCGGGCATGGTTTTGGGGAGGGGTTCATTGATTTGGGTAGCCATAAGTTTCTCTTTCTCTACTGGTTGACATTTTTAAGAGCAACCTATATCATACTACGCTATGCGCGAATTACAAACCGTTATTACTGAACCCCACGCAATCGTAATGATTTGATCTGGCCAACTGGGCGGATATGGCTAGAACGGCAACCGCATATCATACGACAGCCCACCGACTCGATTCACCATCTCCTTGACCACGACAAACCCAAGCCGTTGATATAAGCGAAAGGCCGGATTATCGGCGCGCACATTGAGCGCCAGCGCCGGGTAATGGGGGCGCGCCGCCGCAATAAGTTGTTGCAGCAAACGCGTCCCGATCCCCTGGCCGGTATAGTCGGGGAGAACCGCCATTGCCAATTCCGGGGTATCATCACTGGTCTGGCTATAGGCTTTATTGTCGCCCACATAGAGCCGCACCCAGACCGCGCCGACAGGCTCACCGCTGTCACTGGCGGTTGCAATAAAGCCGAGATCACCCGGTTGGCCCCAATAGGTGACATATTTTGCCAGGTCGGGGTTTTGTTTGGCGTCGGCGATGGTTTTCCCCGGCTCTTCGTGCATGTGCGCCGCGTAAAAGAGCATTAGCCAGAGAAAGGCTTCGTCCCCGGCTTGTATTGGTCGTATCATATGGGTCATTGGCTGCATAACGTTCCTGCGATTACTAAGCCCGCTCACAGCCGCGCCGAAAAGGTAACCGGTCACGGGTTGCCTTTTCGGCGCGGCTGTGAGCAAGTTGTGTGGTTTACCACGCTTCCGGCGCGACTTCGCGCAACTTGCCCTGATCACCGGCATCGAACCAGCTTTCGATCAATCGGCGTGAGATGGACAAGCCCGGCGGCAGTTTCAGCGTGCCGGCCCGTACTTGTTCAGCGATCTGGGCGCGGGTAAACCAGCGGGCGTCCTCCAATTCATTATCGATCAGGTTGAATTGGGTGGTGGCGGCTTGCGCCATAAAACCCAACATCAGCGAGCTAGGGAAGGGCCACGGCTGGGAGGACTGGTAGGTGATTTCGGCAACTTCAATACCGGCCTCTTCATGTACTTCCCGTTTGACCGCATCCTCCAGACTTTCTCCCGGCTCGACAAAGCCGGCAATAATCGAATAGCGACCAGGGGGCCAACTGGCTTGGCGTGCCAACAGGCAATGTTCGCCAGATTGTACCAACACAATGATCGCCGGGTCGGTGCGCGGGAAGATCTGCTTGCCGCAAGCCCCATTGGTGCAAGTGCGGACAAAGCCGCCTTCGGTGCTACGGGTAGGGTGGCCGCAGTCGCCGCAAAAGCGGTGACGGCGTTCCCAGTAGATCATGGCGCGCGCATAGGCCAACTGCGCCCCCAAAAAGGGCTCGACGGCCACGCCGACCATACGCAGATCGCGGAAAGCGCCATAGGCTGTCACCCAAGCCGGCGGCGTCTCCGCCCCTTCCTGCTCCACATCCAGGGCAAAATAGACCGTACCCTCATGCGAACCGAGCAATGTAACCGTATCCGGCGCCAGGCTTTGGGGTAACTCTGCCGACGTTAACAGACGCGGTACTGCTGAATTGGCATCGCCAAAGAGATTTTGCATCCGCCAGACCGGTACAAAACGGGTGGTGGGCGCCGTCACCTGTGCTGATAACCAGGCCAGATCCCGCCGCTTGTCAACCAACCGATCTAGCGGGTTGGCGGCAAAAAAATTGAGTGCAGAACGTGAATAGTGATCCATGACTAGAAAGACTCGCTTTTCGCTTTGAAAATATGGAACGATTCACTCCGCTTGTAGCCAGTCTGTGACGGGCATCCCATACGCCGCCAATCACGAACCGGCTACAAGCAGAATCATAATGAAAAATCAAGACGCAACTCGGTCATTTTACTGACGTAGGCAACCGCGGCAATTGACGTATGGAAAATGTGCATGGGTAAATTAACTTGCATAAAAGAATAGTACGAATGTCGCGATGCAAAATTGTGAATTTATGATACTCTATTGTTCATTGATAGCCAACATTGATGAAATAGGAAGAGTAGTAGTAACACGAACCGTTATACAGTGTTCCTAGATGATTCGTGTAAAACCTGACAGGTTTCCACAACTCCCGTAGGAACACTATAGTGATGCCATCATCGACGCAACAATGGTAGTAGATTTGTAAAGAGCATCTGGTTGGAGGCTAAACCAATGATTATGTGGATTGTTCTGGGGTATCTGGCTGCGTCAATGATTGCTTCACTGGTATTCTATGCAGCTTGTGTTGCGGCGGCGCATGCAGACCATGTTCGAGAGCAACAATGGTTGGGCAAAAGCACATCCTTTTTAGTTGAATCTGAGAAGAAGCGGACGGAAACGGTAAGCGCGCCACCATTTGCGCTCCGTGCATAAAATCAACGTCGGTCTTTCAAGTTTGAAAAAGCTCCGCCAGTACAGTGGTTGGAGCTTTTTTTATCGCGCTATGCTAGAAGGTGTGTGAATGACCAATGGCAGGCGTAACTTTTTCACCATAGTTGCGTCTGGTAAAATATAATTACAATTCCTTTAGCTCTTGTGCAATCCATACCAATGAGTTAGACAGCGCTATGCATCGTCGATTTCCTGTTGCTGCCTTCGCTTTGCGTACAAGGTCGCCTGCGCCACTGCCCAAAGAAACCGGATGGCTGCACCAGTTAGCTGCTGGTGAGCCGACCGCTTGGACGCGGCTTTTGGAAGAATGGGGTCCGCGCCTCTACCACTACATCACGGCCAATGGGGTCAGCGAAGTTGAAGCGCAATCCTTGCTTTCGTCGATCTTTGCCACCGTGGTGCCACAGGTGGTTGGTACACAACCGGTGGCAAATCTGACGGTGCTGCTCTTTGCTACTGCCTATCCGCCAATGGTGCGCTACTGTCACCAGCGGACAACGGCCCAGCGCCAGCCAGCGTTTGTGCCAACAGCCGCAGCTACACCAGATCCCCAAGCGCTTCAGCTACGCCAGATGCTCCAACAATTCAGCCCCGAAGTTCAACAAATTGCCCTACTCTATTATCTCTGTAATGTGAACGTCGCCGAAATTAGTCAAATTGTCCAGCAACCGACGCTTGTTGTCAAAAATACCCTCAACCAGGTCAAGCGTCAACTCTGCCGCTGATGCCGTCTCGGCAAACCGGCGTGCAGAAATTGGCTGAAATGGTTGGCGCTATCACCCTTAATGGGCGGTTGGGATGGGCGCGCCGGTGGGGGCAGTGGCGTAGATTGGTTCACGATGCGCCAGCCCCCGTAGGCTGTTAAGATCGGCCACCCCATGTTGATCGAGCCAGTCGATCAACTCCTGCTTGATCTGGCTGATCGCCGCGACGCCCCGGTAATAGATGGCGCTGCCGATGCCAACAGTTGTCGCCCCGGCCATGATCATCTCCACGACATCCTGCCCACTGTTCACCCCGCCGGTGCCGATGATGGGAACGCCGGGGCAAGCGCGGTAAACATCATAGACGCACTTGAGCGCAATTGGTTTGAGCATGGGGCCGCTCAACCCGCCGCTGCGATTGGCGAGGATCGCCTGTCCGCTTTCGGCATCGATCAACAACCCCGGCATCGTATTAATGACACAGAGGGCATCAGCGCCGGCTGCGACAACGGACCGGGCAATGCGCGCAATACTGGGCACATTGGGGGCGAGCTTAACAATAACCGGAATGCCGGCTGCGGCCACGGCCTGTTTCACATAGCCGGTCACTTCGGCGGCGGCTTGGGCATCAGCGGCGTAGGGTTCGCCAAATTCGCTGTGAACATTGGGACAGGAGATGTTCACCTCGATCAGGTCGGGCTGGGCCGCGGCCACCATCGCCGCGACGGCACCAAACTCCGCCGGCGGGCCGGCAAAGATGCTGGCGATCAAGGCGGCGCGATGGGGCGCCAACGCCACTTTGGCTTGGGTCAACAGCGCCACTTCCTCTTCGGCGCCGGGGTTGGCCAGGCCGATGGCGTTGAGCAAACCGGGACCCCAATCCACACAAGTCGGATTGACATGGCCGCTACGGGGCGTGGGGCCACAGCTTTTGGCTGTAACTGCCCCACAACCAGCCGCGGCCGCCCTTTCCAACAGGCTAACCGTTGTCCCCCAAATGCCGCTGGCCAAGACCAGCGGCGTTGGTAGCTTTTGTGTTAAAAAGTCAACCGTGATGGTCGGCATCGCTGTCATTACCGTTTCTTGCGTTGTTTGCCGGCGGGGCGGGGGCGTGCTGTGCTGGTTGCCTTCGTCGTGGCGACGCCGATGCCATGCCCACCAGATCCTACCGCGACCGGCGCTGGCGTTAATTCAACCTGATGCAGCGTCGGTTGATTGTGGAGCTGTACCGGATTTTTGGCATGTTTGCGCACCCGCAGATTGACCATCTCAACCAGGAAGGAGAAGGCCATGGCAAAATAAGCATAGTTTTTCAGGTGCATTTCGTGCGCGGCTTCGGCGTTCCAGCCCTCAATCACCAACATTGAGCCGATGAGAATCAGAAAGGAGAGGGCTAGCACCTTCATGGTCGGGTGTTTTTCGACAAAGCCGCTAATGGCGCCGGCAAAGGCCAACATGACAACCGCGGCAACCACTACCGCTGTGACCATAATCTCAATATGATTGGAGATGCCAACGGCTGTGATTACTGAGTCCAAAGAAAAGACGATGTCAACCAGTACAATCTGGATAATGACAGCGGCAAAAGTCGCCATGGCTTTGGTAGCGGTGCTATGCTCGGCGGCTTCTAACTTTTCGTGAATCTCATAGGTACTCTTGCCGATCAAAAAGAGGCCACCGACAAGCAAAATTAGATCACGGCCCGACAGCTCATTGTCAAAGATGGTCCAGAGTGGCTGGGTCAGCGTCATAATCCAGCTAATCCCAAACAAAAGCAGAATGCGGGTGATCACGGCTAAGGCAATGCCGGTTGTTCGCGCCCGTGCTTGCTGATCCACCGGCAACTTGGATGATAAAATGGCAATGAAAATCACATTGTCGATGCCCAATACAATCTCAAGCGCCAGCAGTGTCAGCAATGCAACCAGATTGTCAAAGGCAAATAGCTGTTCCATTGGTCGGTTCCTTATTTCTTGACAGACGATTAATTATGTAGCCAGAGACCAAAGTTTGCACGTTGAATCCATAGGGTTTGACCGTGCAGAACCGGATCTCTTTCATTACGGTAAATTATTGTAATCGTTGCACTTGTCGTTTCATATAGACAGCCAGCGCATGAAGGCCGCGTAAACGTTGCGGCGTGATGGCTTCATGTAGCCCCAGAAGGAGATAAACATCTTCGGGCATGGCCTGAATGGCCGCCGGCGCCGCTCCATTGAGCCCCTCGACCAAAATGCCGGCATAGCCCCGAACGGTCGGCGCCTCCCGCGGGATGTCAAGATAAAAATAGACCTGGCCCTGTTCAATCTCTGTATGCAAAAAGACGGGCGATTGACATTCATGGATTTGCTCCATGTTATCCCGCTTTTCATGGAGCCGCGCCGGCAGATCGGGCAGGCTATCGGCATATTCCAGCAGCAGTTCCAGCCGTTCGCGTGGCAGGACCTCGCGAAACTCATGAATAATGGTTTGGAGTGCGGCAGGGCAGCGCGCAATCTTTTCTTCAACCGTTGTTTCCGACATGATCTTCCTATCTCTACAGCAACTGGAACTACGCTGCTCCCAGCCGCAGCCCCGCAGGGGTTCCCGGTGACCGGCTAGAAGCGGGCAGCGTAGTTACACAGCAAATCTACAGCAAAATTGCCGCTTGACAGTTTGTATTATCTGGTATCTAATGCTATAAAAAACGCCACACAATTTGCATGACCACAACAAGCTCCGCTACAACATTTGTTTTGTCCGTTGATGTCGGAAGATTGTAATCAGAGTGTCAAACTTGCGTCATGCAAAACAACGGCTGATATCGTAAACTACAGAAGGGACTTCGTCAAACTTTTAGATATACCAACGCGCCCCCAGGCCCACGCGGAAAGTAACAGTTTTACCAGGGTAATGGGTTACTTCCGTGTGGCTCGTGAGTATAGTTGACTAGAACCGTTTTATTCAAGCCAAGATCCCCAAGAGCTATATACGATAGGTTGGACTGGATATGCAGCCACAAGCTACTTATTATGCCATTCCGCTTCTGTTAGGCGCAACCATTGCCATTGCCTTAGTCTTCCTTGCCTGGCAGCGGATCCGAGAACCAGGGGCGCGCGCCTTTATGATGGCGATGGGTGGGGTTGCCCTATGGTCGTTTGCCTATGCCTTTGAGATCATGAATACCACCTTGGAAGGCAAACGGCTCTGGCACTACTTAATTTATATGGCCTCTTCGATCTTGCCGGCCTTTTGGTTGATCTTTCTCTTGCAACAAGAGGAGCGCCCCAAGCGTCTACTACGCCTCTGGATCGCGTTTTTGATGATCGAGCCGCTTCTTTACACCCTACTGACTTGGACCAACGATCTCACCTTGCCCTGGTTAGGCCGTCCGCATCATTTGCTTTGGCATAGTATTGAAGTTCAAACAGCCAAGAGCGGACTACCCATGTTAGTGCTTGAACGTTCGATAGGCTTCTTTATTCATACAGCCTACACCTACGGGTTAGTACTGCTCTCCATGATGATTGTCATGCGGATGCTCAAACGTGAATCTTCGACCCTGGCCTACTGGCAGGTCATCCTGCTGGTAGCCGGCATCTTTGCGCCCATTGGGGTAAACCTTTTGCACTTGATGCCCTTCAACCCGCTGCCGATCAATATGACCCCGTTTGCGCTGATTACGATGGGGGTTGTAGTCGGTTGGTTTGCTTTTCGCTTTGAACTGTGGGACATCATTCCAGCCGCGCATCATGCCATTTTTGAACATATGCACGATGGGGTCATCATTATCAACCAGAAGAACATGGTGATTGACATGAATCCAGCCGCGGCCTACTTGATCGGCTTTGTCAAGGAACGGAGCGGCAATTTACCGATCGGTGCTGTCTTGCCCCAGTGGTCAACGGTGATCGGCTTACAGCAACTCCTCCAGGAACGGGGACCGATTGCACCGACCGCTTTTGAAGTTGCCGTAACCGAGCCAATGGTGCGCCATCTGGAATTGATCGTCTCCGATCTACGTGATCGACGACAGCGCCTGAATGGCCGGCTGTTGACGATTCGCGATATTACCCGTCGTTTTGAAATGGAACAAGCGCTGGCGGAAGAACGCACGTTGTTGGCGCAACGGGTTGCGGAACGTACGGCGGATTTGAGCGAGGCCAACGCCCAATTAGCACGGGCGTCACGCTTAAAGGATGAGTTTATGGCCAGTATGAGCCACGAATTGCGCACTCCGCTGAGTACCATCCTGGCCCTGGCGGAAGCGTTACAAGAGGAACTCTATGGCGGACTGGTGGTGCGGCAGAAACGCGCGTTGAATAACATTCAAGAGAGTGGTCGTCATCTCCTTTCCTTGATCAATGATGTGTTGGATGTGGCCAAGATTGAGGCCGGCAAATTGACATTGGAACCCGGCCCGATTGCCGTCGATTCCCTTTGTCAATCGGCTTTGAATTTTGTCAAACAAGCCGCCATAAATAAGCAGCAGGAACTTCTCCTTGACCTTGATCCCAGTGTTAAAATTGTTGTTGGTGATGATCGCCGCTTGAAGCAGATCCTGGTCAATTTATTAAACAACGCCGTCAAGTTTACCCCCAATGAAGGACAGATCGGACTGCGCGTCCAAGGGCATCCGACCGATGATTGTGTCCGCTTTACCGTTTGGGATACCGGCGTCGGCATTGCCCAGGAAGATATGGATAAACTCTTCGAGCCATTTGTTCAGATCGATAGCCGACTGTCGCGCCAATATGAAGGCACCGGTTTAGGGCTGGCGTTGGTCTACCGCATGACAAAACTTCATGGCGGCAGCGTCGGTGTTGAGAGTGAAGTGGGAAAAGGCAGCCATTTCACCGTTTCCTTGCCTTGGTCTGCTTTGGATCAACGCGCCGTGGCTGCCAACACTTTGCACCGTACCGAAACTGAACTGCCGCCGGCTGCGACGGACACTACCTGGAGTAGCCGAGCCAATGGCGCCGCTCACCTCAAAGTCTTTATTGCCGATGATAATGAAACCAATACCAATATTTTTACTGATTACTTGCGGGCACGGGGATATGAAGTGGATGTAGCCCACGATGGGACGGAAGCCTTGTTGCGCTTGCGGGAAACCAAGCCGGATCTGATTCTGATGGACATTCAAATGCCGGGTATGGATGGCTTGGAAGTGATGCAACAGGTGCGTAAAGAAGAAGGGCTACAGCATGTGCCGATTGTTGCCCTAACGGCCCTGGCCATGCCCGGTGATCGCGATCGCTGTCTGGCGGCCGGCGCCGATGAATATTTGAGTAAGCCAGTCAGTTTGCAACGGTTGATGTATCTGATTGAGAATCACTGCCATTTGCAAACAAGCGGTCTCGTCCCGTCTGTCCTCTGACCAAACGTCCTCTGACCAAACCATGCCAAAACAAAAAGACCGCTACTGAAGTAGCGGTCTTTTTGTTTGTCCGGTAGCATCAAAATTAGAGGCGAACCTCAGAAGATGATGCTACCGGATGGATACTGAAACAATTATCCATGTGTACACCACCTCCTTTTTTATAAGATAGCGGTATTAGGCTGGGCTAGTAATGAATCGTGCTATTACTCTCACCTAGCTGGGTACAGTATCGCATAAGAATAATCAGTTGTCAAGTAGCAAATGTTCCAAAATCACAACTGATCTTATTGGAAATCTTTAAACAAGCCAACGAATAAAATAGGTTGCTAACCCAAGAAAGAGGGTAAAGCCTAATGTATCAGTGGCGGCGGTGACAAAGACACTTGATGCAAGCGCCGGATCAACTTTCAACCATTTCAAAACCATAGGAACAGTGACACCTGCTGCGGCGGCAACCACAAAATTACCCAGCATTGCCAATCCGATAACGAGGCTCAACATGGGGTTCCCCTTCCAAAACCAGGCTGCCAACCCAACCATAATGCCTAATGCAATGCCATGTAACAACCCGATCCGCAATTCATGCCAGAGCGCACTCAAGGTATCACGACCATTGATTTCGCCCAGCGCCAACGAACGCACAATAATTGTCATCGTCTGCGTACCGGCATTCCCGCCTTGTCCGGCAACAATTGGCATAAATGCGGCCAGCAGTGCAGCTTGGGCAATGGTACTCTCGAACATAGAGACAACGCTCGACGCTAGAAAGGCGGTGAGGAGATTGATCGCCAACCAGGGAAAGCGATTACGAATCGACCGTTTCAACGGGCTGAAGATCTCAGCATCCTCACCAACTTGGGCCAGGCGATAGATGTCTTCGGTGGCTTCTTGCTCCAGCACATCGACCACATCGTCATGAGTGATCAAGCCGACCAAGCGCTCTTCCTGATCAACCACCGGCACGGCCAACAGGTCATAGCGCGCCAGAATTTGGGCGACCGCTTCTTGATCCATCATCGCCTTGACGGAGATGACATCGCGATTCATGATCTGCTCAATCGTCTGGTTCGGATCGGCCAGAATGAGCGCACGCAAATTGACCACCCCGATCAAACGGTAGTAGCGATCAATCACATACAGATAGAAGATTTCACTGGCGTCGCGGTAGTGTTTCTTGACAAAGGCAAAGGCCTCTTCAACGGTCATCCAGCGGCGCAAGGAAGGAGGCGGCGTGTTCATAATACCGCCAGCCGTGTCCTCGTCGTAGGCCAGCAAGGGCGTCACCTGCGCCGCCTCATCCATCTGCTCCAGCACTTCGGCGGCATTGGCCGGCTCCAACTCATTGAGCAGGTCGGCGGCGGTGTCCGGCTCCATCTCATCCAGCACATCGGCCAGCGCTTCCACACCCAAGTGTTGCGCCACTTCGGCCATGTCTTCTTCATACATCTGCTCGAAGACCATCGCCAGCTCTGGCGCTTGGAGGCGTTCCACCATCGCCGCCTGTTGTTCCGGCTCTAACAAAGTGAGGATTTCGGCACTATCGGCCGGGTGGAGACCGCGCAGATAGCGCGCCGCCTCGTCTAGATTATTGTTCTCCAACAAATTCAACACATACGTCGCCGCATCATTGATGTTGATCGCATCAACCATCGTCCACCTCCCTAGCGCTTTTTCATTTGATGCCAACGACCGCCGCCAATCCGATTTATTGTCTAAAGCCTGCACGCATAGATCGGCGCCCCATAACGCGCCGGTAAATCGCCACGTGGGCAATTGGCAGCGCGATCAGAGAAGGCGCGCCACAATGACGATGGGCCATCTCCCGGCGTTACTGCACGCTGGGCGCGCAATAGCGACAAGCTTTCCAGAGATGGTTGCGGCAACAGTGTTGAAATATGGTAGAAGCTGAACGAAGCGCCGGGCTGTAGGTGGCCAGGCAATTCATCTCTCAGCGTTTGCCTTCAGATGGAAGATGGTGGGATGGAGGTGAAGAAAGAAGCCAACCAGGCGAGCGCCCGGCGGTCAACAGGTGAATGAAGGAATCACAAGGAGCGCCTAAGCCCCGCCAGTTTTGCACCATTCCCACATCCTGCCACGCCGATCAACTGTCGGCACTGTTGTGGTCTGCAATGCATCTCTGCGATATTTATGAAGGCAGGGGCGACTGCCTTGTTTACGGACAGTGAACGCGCCCATTGACTTGCACGGTAGGCTACGTGGCGATTCCAGTACACCATGCAACGTTGGTCCGCCAAGTCGGGCGGTTGACTGTCAGCTTCCGGTTGGCTTTCCACCAACGGATTGGTTATCTGCGGTCCGTTCATTCTACGTTTTCTGATGACTACTAGCCTTGCACTGCAACGTTCCCCAACGCCATGTCTTACAACCATGATGCGTAAATCATCAACAGACAAAGACCAGGTAGTAGGGTGATCTCAGCGGTACATCATGATAGCATTGCCCTCTACTTGTTTGACAACCAGTTGGGCTTTCTGGGCGAGATCCCCGTCATCGACCTTTCACCCTTATAGGGCTACTATGAAACAACTTGTTTCTTCTGAATTACAACCGACGTTATTGATGATTGTACCGTGAAAGTACATTCAATAACCCCAACAGTTTGACGCTGGCCTGTGCGAAAAGATACGCCAAAAGGCTTTCTGTTCTCATCCTTCAGGCCATTAGCAGAAGCATAGCACTACTGCTGTAGAATGTCAACTTATCATCAATGTTCATTTTTGACAGATAGACCAAGCCATTGTATACTACTTCGCAGCGCAAGGCCGACTAGCTCAACTGGCAGAGCAAATGACTCTTAATCATTGGGTTCAAGGTTCGATTCCTTGGTCGGTCACTCGTAGAAATATACCCTTTGGATGTAGGTTTGATTATGAGCTATCGTAATTACATCCTTAGGGGAACCCTAGAAACTATTTGGTTTTTAAGGTGCAAAGAAGAGAGCGTCGGTCGCGGAACCGGCGCTTTCTGGTTTTATAGGGGGATTTGTTTGGTTACAATGACTCTGAACGGGTTGCTTGGCAGCGACCTGGTGGGGGGTGTCGCTCCGTTGGCGTTCAGAGGTTCCTGGTGTTGCAGGAATGGTTACTCGATTCTCCTGTGAGGATAGTTGTTAGTGGGGGTGTTGACTAGAAACTTTTGTCCTCCGTTGTTTGGCTTTCTCTAGGGGGAATAGCGGCAGATTGTTTGCTTGTGCATAGGCTTCGAGCGCTTCGGGGAGGATGTAGCGGAAGCCTGAGACCGGATCACGGTAGCATTCGATGAGACCAGCGTCAATGCGTGTGATGGCAGTGCCGCGTGAGATGCCAAGCATGGCAGCTACCTGACCCGTTGTGTAACGTTTGACGGTTGTCATTGGTCTCCCTTGCTGCTGAGATTGGAAGCTTTGTCGAAATTGTAACTGTTGCCGTTACTGATGTCAAATCAGGTCTTAGGAGGTAGCTTTTCTGCGGCAACGGTTGAGTTTCTGAGCAGAGAGCGTTTTGACTGACAATCCCAAGTCCTATAGAATAGGTGTTCTATAGGAGGCGAGTATGTCAGAAGTGGGGAAATGGGCGTGCCGGCCGACGCCACGACGTAAGTCGCTACGGCAGGTCGTAGCGGAGCGGCGGAAAGAACGGGCGAAGCAGTGGGATTGGCTGCAGAGGCAGGAGGCAGCGTTATTTGTCGCTTATGCAGAGCCTGTTCAGCAAGAAGAGGAAGCGACGGAAGAGCGTCAGGGATAATCCCCCCTGGCGCTTTTTTTTATTTCCGATGTTGCGCTCATGTAGGGAGGAGGGGTTGGCTTCCTGAATGAGGAAACTACAACGGATTTGGGAAGGAACAGATTGTGATTGGTGTGTGGGGACAGACGCGGATCAGAGGTAGCGAAGATAGAAGGCAGAGAGCGGAGGGTAGGCACTACGAGAATTTTCGATTTGTAAACGTTTATATCGGTAGGGTGCC
>JAPKMW010000014.1 GCA_026645575.1 Caldilineaceae bacterium | reverse complement strand
GTCCTCAAAAACAAGACACCTTTTGACTCTAATTATGGCCAGCCGCCACTGCCCGCAACGTAGTATCTGTCAGGTTTTGGAAATCTGACAGGTGTGATCCGTTGCACGATCACGCTTTCCGTACAAGAGCGAAATTCTTGTCTTTTGTTTGCGCTTTGACTAGTTAGAGAGTAATCGCCGAATAGCGCCCAGTCTTGACAGTGCATCCGGCCTCATCACCTGATCTGCCGCCAGATCCGCAAATGGCAAAAAAATACTTTGCAGCCCGGCATAACTATGCTATAATCGCAGACAGTGCCGTTTGATCGCCCGGAATTCAGTCTACTACACCGGTTTTCAAAGAATTCAGCGGGTATACAGGTCAGGTTGGGCAGGGATGATGTTAGAATTCGCTCAAGCCGTTGCGCTGTGATTGCTATCTTTTGTCGAACCAGGTTGCGCGCAGCACCGGCGGCGCAATGGGGTTGAGCTGACTATAATCGGGGGAATGAGTCGATGATAGAAGTCGTGATTGCCAGCATTCGCGTAAGCTTGATGTCACAAAACCGCATTGTCGAATTGCGGGAAGAGGGTGGCGATCGTATCCTGCCGATTTGGATCGGCCCCTTTGAAGCCGAATCGATAACCTTTCAGTTGCAAGGGGTGGATGTGCCGCGCCCGCTGACCCATGATCTACTCAAGTCGGTCATTGAAAGTTTGGGCGGCGAGGTGTTGCATATTTTGATCAGCGGACTGGAGAAAAGCACCTACTTTGCCCGCATTGTCCTCGATGTCGATGGCGACACAGTGGAGATCGATAGCCGCCCCAGCGATGCGATTGCGTTGGCCGTGCGGGTCAACTCGCCGATCTATGTCGCTGATGAAGTGATGGATCAAGCCGGTCTGCGCCCCGAAGAAGAGGTGCAACTAAGCGGCGAAAATGCCCCGGTAGGCGAAAAAGAAGCCGTTGATGAAGATTTGGGCGCCTTTAAGGATTTTGTCGAAGGGCTGGATCTCGATAAACTGTTGGGTAAATAACCGGGCGACCAAGTGACGCCCATCGTTACTTGGTTAGTGGTAGGTAGGCCATTCCTATAGCAGCGTGTGTTGTTGCGCGCTCGCTATCGATTCCCACAAAAGTATAAATGCCTGTCCAAGCAACGGCGGGGCTGTTTAGCGCAGCATCGCCGTTTTTTTGCCGAAAAAATAACCTATGAGCGAAATCGAACGTCCTGATCGCGCCATTCCGGCCAATATTGAAGCAGAACGGGCTGTTCTCGGCTCGTTGATGATCGACCCCGATGCCATCATCAAAGTTGCCAACTTTCTGCGCCCGGAGGATTTCTTTCGTGAGCGACACGCATGGCTATACGAAGCAATGCGCATGCTCAACGAACGGCGCGAACCACTCGACTTTGTCACCATTGTCGATGAGCTGGAACGGCGCGAACGGTTGGAAGAGATCGGTGGGCCGGCCTATCTCACCGATCTGATTGCCAGCACCCCCACAGCGCTCTATGTCGATCACTATGCCCGCATTGTCGAACGCACGGCTGTCCTCCGCCGCTTGATCGCCGCTGCCGGCAAGATCGCTGAACTGGCCTACGATGAAAGCCAGGAAGTCGATGAGGTGGTTGATCGCGCCGAGCAAATCATCTTTGGCATTAGCGAAAGCCGCATTCATCGCGATTTGACACCCATTCGGGCAATCATGAGCCAAGTGGTCGATCACATTGACTTTCTCTCGCGCA
Source organism: Caldilineaceae bacterium (assembly GCA_026645575.1). The sequence continues at coordinate 148,537 of JAPKMW010000014.1, read as the reverse complement.
ATCAGGATACGCTCATGGGGGTGCCAACCGGCTTTACCATGCTGGATCGGCTGCTGGGCGGGTTGCAAAAGAGCGACTTGATCATTTTGGCAGCGCGCCCGGCGATGGGAAAGACATCATTTTGCTTAAGTATTGCTCAGAATGCCGCCAAACGCCATGCCACCCGCGTCGCCTTTTTCAGCCTGGAAATGAGCAATGACCAGTTGGTGCAACGTCTGCTGGCGATGGAAACAGGCATCGATAGTCACCGCCTACGTCTGGGCAATATCCATGAAGAAGAGTGGCCAATCCTGCTCGAAGCGGCCAACATGTTGGCGAACACCCATATCTTTATCGACGACACGCCGGCAGCCAGTGTCAACGACATCCGCACCAAAGCGCGTCGTCTCTACGCCGAGGATGGCATCGACCTGATCATCATCGACTATATGCAGTTGATGACCGGCCAAAGCGGCGGCAGTGGGCGCAACGAGAACCGCCAACAGGAGATCAGCTACATCAGCCGGTCGCTCAAAACGCTGGCGCGCGAACTCAACGTGCCGGTCATCGCCCTGAGCCAGCTCAGTCGCGCCGTGGAGAGTCGGTCGGACAAACGGCCTATGTTATCTGACTTACGGGAGAGCGGATCAATTGAACAAGATGCTGACGTCGTCCTCTTCATTTACCGTGAAGATTACTACATCGAAGATACCGACCGCCAAAACATTGCCGACATTCTGGTTACCAAACATCGTCACGGGGCGACAGGGACGGTGAGTCTCTATTTCCGCAAAGAGTTGACCCAGTTCCGCGATTTGGAAATTCAACGGACAGAGCTAGAATATTAGGGAATAAAGAGTAAAGAATAAAGAATTAGGAATTAGGAATTAGGAATTAAGGTGGGTGATGGCGATGCGGGGGATGGGGTTTGTTGGGTTTCCCGATGTGAAGATGAAGGCGGTGGTGATTCCGGATCTCTTTTTTACGGATCTACTGCCGCAGATTGACGATCTGGCTGAACTCAAGTTGACCTTGCATTGCTTTTGGCTCTTGAATGAGCAGAGCGGTGAGTTTCGCTATTTGCGTGGGGCCGATTTGCGCGAGGATACGACGCTTTTACAGAGTATGGCGCTGGACAATGAACTCCATACCCCGGCGGCAGCCCTAGTCAAAGCATTGGAGCGCGCGGTGGCGCGCAATACTTTGTTGCGGTTGGAGATCGAAAGCCCGGACCCGACAGCGCTGGAAGCGAACGCAGTGAAGGTGGAAGATTGGTACTTTATGAACACCGCCAAGGGGCGCCAGACGCTGGCCTTGGTGCGCCAGGGCAAATTGCATGAATTGCAATCGGCCATCCCCGAAGAAGCGCGGCTGCGCGTGGAGCGTCCCAACATTTTTGTGTTATATGAGCAGAACATCGGCTTGATGACCCCCTTGATCGCCGATCAATTGCGCGACTTGGAGAGAAATTACCCGCCCGACTGGATCACCGAAGCCTTTGACATTGCCGTCAGTCGCAACAAACGTTCACTCCGTTATATCCAGGCGATCCTCAAACGCTGGGAGACGGAAGGGAAGGACGAAACCCAAGATGAAATCATTGGCCGATCTGATCGCACACAACCGCGCCGCCGGGATCTCCCGGACGAATTCGCCGATGTCATCCTCCGCTGATGATTCTCCACCAGAATCAGGGCGTATTGAACGTCCAAAGAGGCAACCGATCATGAATAGCCTGTCCACTCCATCCGCCAACAACGGCCAACGTGCAGCGCGCCCCCGCAGCAGCGCACCGGTCGAGCCACCTTGCCCCATCTGTGGCGGCGCCGGCTATTTTATGCCAGACTTAGCGCCCGGTCATCCTGACTTTGGCAGGGCCGTTCCCTGTAAATGCAAAGAACAGCAGCGCATTAAACAACGCTTGCACGCACTCAAAAAAGTCGGCACCCTGGACTTAATGGATCGGCTCACCTTTGAGACCTTTATCCCGGAGCCGGCCCATCTCTCGGCGCAAAAGGCGCATAATTTACGTCGCGCCTATGAAACCTGTCAACGGTATGCCCAACAGCCCGACGGCTGGCTGCTGCTCACCGGCAGTTATGGCTGTGGCAAAACCCATCTGGCCGCCGCCATTGCCCATGCCCGCCTGGCGCTAGACGAACCAGTGATCTTTATGGTCGTGCCGGATCTGTTGGATCATCTGCGCGCCGCCTTCAACCCGCAAAGCGAGCTTTCCTATGATGAACTCTTTGAACAATTGTGTTCAACGCCGTTGCTCATCCTTGATGATCTCGGTGCACAGAGCAGCACACAGTGGGCGCAAGAAAAGCTCTTTCAGTTGTTCAATCATCGTTATAATGCCCATTTGGCGACCGTGATCACCACCAACCAGCGGCTGGAAGAGTTGGAGCCACGCCTGCGCAGCCGCTTTATGGATGAACGGCTGGTCGATCATATCGCCATCATTGCGCCCGATTTTCGCGCCGGCATCAACCCGGCCCAGAGCGATCTCAGTTCCCTCACCGATCATCGCGATTTGACCTTTGACAGCTTCCAGGTGCGCCGTAACGGCCTGACCGGCGAAGAGCAACTGAATTTGCAACGGGTCTACGACGCCTGCCAGGGGTATGCCGCCAATCCGAACGGTTGGTTGGCGATGTGGGGCGTGAACGGCTGTGGCAAGACCCATCTCGCTGCGGCGATTGCCAATGAACAACTGGCGCGCGGCCAATATGATGTGATGTTGATTTCGGTACCGGAACTACTCAACCACCTGCGCGCCGCCTTTAGCCCCAACGCCGGCACATCGTATGACCGGCGCTTTGACGATGTTAAAAAGATTCCGCTCTTGGTGCTGGATGACCTGGGCACCGAAAGTGCCACGCCGTGGGTACGCGAAAAACTCTTTCAGTTGTTCAATTACCGCTATCGCGCCCTGCTGCCAACCGTCATCACCACCAACACGCCGTTGGAAAAGATGGAAGCATGGCTGCGCACCCGGCTCTCGGACCTGAGCCGCTGTCAATATTGGGAGATCATGGCCCCCGAATACCGTAGCAGTCGCCCGGCGCAACCACAGCGTTCGACACCTCCCCCCAAAGCCTCCCGCAATGACCGCACACGTAGTTTTTAGGCGGGCAGGGAGACAGGTGTACAGGGAAATAGGGGGCTACATCCCGCAATTTGAGGCGGGCAACCAGGTACACAGGGAAATAGGACTTATGCACCAGTCTCCCTGTCTACCCGCCACCTCTAAAGTTGGCAACTTTAGGAACACAGAGTAAACTTAACTCGTCTAGAAAATAAAAGTAGATACCCATTTTCTGACATACAGAGATGACGAGAGGGAAAAGGATCAATGAAGCATTTGCACCGACTTTTCGGTTGGCGCGTGGTCGGCTGTCTGGTGGTGATGTTGCTGCTGGCCGGTTGTCCTGCAACCGCCGAAGAACCAGCGCCCATCCAGCCAACCCGTACACCGCTGCCAACCTTTACACCAACACCGCAAGGTCCGCAGGTAGATGTAGCGGCCACTGATGCTGCCGCCACCGCAGATGCGGCAGCCGTACCACCGACGCCAGCCCCGACCAACACATCGGCTGAACCACCCACGCCCACCCAACCGGCGGCCACCCCAACGCCGGACGTAGCATCGGCGACGACCAGCCAGGCGATCAATGTTCGTGGCGGTCCCGGCACGAACTACCCAATCATTGGCGCGGCCCAACCCGGCACCGTCTTTACCATCAAGGGCAAAGACCCAACCGGCGCCTGGTGGCAGGTGGACTATCAAGGGCGTAATGGCTGGCTCTTTGGTCAGTTGGTCAACGCCCAAAATACCGCCGCCGTCGCCGTAGCACAGGATATTCCGGCGCCACCGCCCCCCACGGCAACGCCAATTCCGGCGCCAACGCAACCGCCGGCCCAACCAACCCAGCCACCAGCCGCCCAGCCGACGCAACCGCCGGCGCCTTCCACCAACTATAAGTTTAACGTTGCCGTGGTTGGCAAATGTGAACGACAACCGGCCGGGAATTGGTTTGAAGGACGAACCTATATCGGCGGTCAACCAGCCAATGGCTATAAGGTGGTCTTTAGCTACGCCCCCGATGCACCGCCCATCACCGCGCCGGTGATCTCCGGGCCGCACCCCGGTTATCCAGGGTGGCAGACCGGCTATTACAGCCACATTATCAATGCCAACGGCCCCAAAGCCGGCGATTGGTATGTCTGGATTGTCGATGACGCCGGTGTGCGCATTTCCGAGATTGCCAAATGGACCAGCACTGGGCCGGGCGAAGCATGCAATCAGGCCGTGGTCGATTTCGACAGCCGGTAACTGCTATGCCCCACTCGTAGCCGCGCCTAAAAGGCCACCGGTGACCGGCTACGAGCAGGGCATGGTAGTTACGAACGCCGTATGGTAGGAAGACCATAGAATCACTTACCTATAAGCTAGCCGTAAGAACCGTTATAGTTCTGTAAGTCTTTCTGCGTTATTTCAATGCTACAATTGAAATAACGCAGCACTTACAGAACCGTAACGAGAGCAGCTTTAGTAGCAAGGTGAAATCTATGGCAACTTTGAAGCAACTTTCCTGGACGCCGCATCGGGCATTACAGTGGCTTGTCCTCCTATTCTTAACATTGATCTTTACCGGTTGTACGCGCGTAAATGCCGGCCCGCCCCCAACCCGCACACCGATCCCGACCTTTACGCCGTCGCCGACCTATGATGTCTTGGCGACAATGGTAGCCGACGCCGCCATCGCTACAGCCACGGCCAGTGCGCCCACCATTACGCCAACGCCGACTAACACTGAGACACCAACAGTGACGCCGACGCCCACCGTTGCCGTTGCCAAAGTCGTGGTGAAAAGTCCGGTCAATATTCGCGTCGGCCCGTCAACCCTGCATCTGCTCATGGGATCGGCGCAACCAGGCGAAAGCTTTACCGTCACGGCCAAGAGCCATGATGGCGCCTGGTGGCAGATCGACTATAATGGGCAGACTGGTTGGCTTTTTGGTGAATTAGTCGAAGCGCAGAACATCGAGACAGTGGCCGTTGCGGTCAGCATTCCAACGGCGCCGCCCCCCCCGCCCACGGTGCCGCCACCGCCGCCACCGGCGACAGCAACGCCCGTGGCAACCAATACACCCGCCGCGACCAATACGCCGGTGCCGCAGTATGATTATATCTTGAAAGATATGGGCAAATGTGAGGCGACCACTGGGTTGCCCCAGTATCAAGGGGTGGTGCGCTATAACAGCGGCTCGGAACGCAACAATGTCTGTGTCCATATTGCCTTCTGGGGGCCACGCCAGACCAAATGCAGCGGTTGTGACGAAGCCGAACAAGGGCGCTGGAGCTTTGCTCCCTTTGGCGAAAATCCGCCCACCGATACGCTGGTCGAACTGTATGTGGTCAACTGCCCAACCGCCGGCATCCCACCCGGTGGACAAAATACCGACTTTGTCAACCTGACGCCCCTTTCCCCCAAATGGACGTATACGGTGAAGGGCAAAGAGATCTGTTCGGGGATTACCTTTACAAGCAAAGATTAGTGGATACTAGATATTGGGTATTGGATAATAGCAGTAACCATATTGCGTTACAATATCCAATATCTAATATCCACTACCCACATCGTTTGTTGTCATCTATGCACCGTTTCACCATCGCGCTCCGCCAAACGCTCATGCTCTGGTTCAGTCTGCTCATTCTGGGTGGGCTGACTTTTTTGATCGTACAACTAGCCCCAGTGCGCGTTTGGCTCTGGCAACAGACCGGGGAAGAGCAGTTGCTGGCGCAACTCAAAGGGGTGAGCGATTTGGCGGCGGGGTGGCTGCGCCCACAGTTGGATTTACAACCGACTCAGGTCATCCAGCCTGAAAAGCTAAATCCCTTTGGCGTGAATGTCTTTCTGGAACAAGAGGTGGAAACGGCCAAGCGAGAGCAGGCAGTGCGCATGGCCGCAGAAGCCGGTTTTCATTGGTTGCGCCAGGAGTTCACTTGGGAAGATATTGAGATCCACGGCAAGAGTGATTTTGAAGATCGCCGCCACGAACCTTACCGTTCGGCTTGGGCGAAGTATGATCAGATTGTGGCGTTGGCCGAACAGTATGACATGCAGATCATTGCTCGCCTGAGTAACCCGCCGGAGTGGACGCGTGCGCTGACCGCCACCGTCGGCACCTATGCCCCGCCCGATAATTTTCAAGATTTTGCCGATTTTGCCGGCGCCGTGGCTGAACGGTACCGGGGGCGCATTCGCTACTATCAACTCTGGAACGAACCCAATATTCACCCAGAGTGGGGCGTCTACCCCATCAGCCCGGAGCAATACACCGAGTTACTGAAAGCAGGGGCAAGGGCTGTGCGCGCCGCCGATCCCGATGCGGTCATCATTGCCGGCGCGCTGGCCGCCACCATTGAACTTTCCCCCAACGCTGCGGCCCCACTCAACAATTTTAGCGATCTGCTCTTTCTCCAGCGTATGTACAATGCTGGCGCCGCACCCTATTTTGACATTGTAGCATTGCAAGGGTACGGCCTGTGGAGCGGGCCGACCGATCGACGAATGCACCCGCGTGTCCTCAACCTGGCCCATCATGAATTTGTGCGTGATCTGATGGTGAAGAATGGCGATGCGCAGAAACCGATCTGGCTGGCTGAGATGAACTGGAATGTAGCGCCCGATGGGGTTAATCCGATCTATGGCAAAGTGACCGAAGCGCAACAGGCGCGCTACCTGCCGCTGGCCTATGAGCGCATTCGCCGGGAATGGCCCTGGATCGGCGTCGCCAACGTTTGGTATCTCAAACGGGCCACCGATGAGTGGGAAGCGGCGCAACGCCCCGAAGCTTACTTCCGTCTGCTCCTTCCCGATTTTACCCCGCTGCCGGCTTACGACGCGATGAAAGAGTATCGTCAGACGGGAACGCCAAACCATGAGTGAGGGTCAAGCGCCCCAAACGCAGCGGCAGAGAAAGAGACATCTAGCAAATTGGCTGCTCCTATTCATCTTATTGCTGGCAGCGGGAGTGCGTTTCTATCGGCTCGACGGCTCCAGCCTTTGGAGCGATGAAGGGAACACGTGGGCCTTGTTGGGGCGCTCCTTTGCCCAGATCGCGCGAGATGCCGCCGCCGATATTCACCCGCCGGGCTATTATTGGCTGCTCAAGTTGTGGAGCCTGGTCACCGGCACAAGCGCCTGGGGGATGCGCAGCTTTTCGGCGCTGGCGGGCGTCTTGCTGATCTATGTCATCTACCGGCTGGGTTGTTTGCTGGAACGCGCACAGCCGTCGTTGCAGGGGGTGGCGCTGCTGGCGGCATTTATTGCGGCCCTGAACCCTTTCCAGATCTACTACAGCCAGGAAGCGCGCATGTATTTGCTGCTGGCACTGGTGAGTGCGACACTCTTCTGGTCGCTCTATGGGTTGTTGTCGCCAGCAAAGCGGTTGTCAACGGGGGCAATGGTCGGCTACGGCGTAAGTGGCATTGTCGGCTTGTGGACGCATTACTCCTTTCCCATTATTTTAGCCGCCGCCAGTCTCGCTTTTCTCATCATTTACTTCAGCCGTTCACGCAACACGCAACACGAAGCACGAAGCACGAAGCGGGTCGCTTTCTGGCGCTTCATCGGCCTCAACGCCCTGATTCTCCTGGCCTATCTCCCCTGGTTGCCAACCGCCGTTGTGCGCGTGTTGAACTGGCCGCAGGGGGGCGAACCGATCACCCTGGCCGACGGGTTGCAATTGACGCTACGCACCCTGCTCTTTGGCCCGTTGCGAGAAGCCCCCCATCTTCCGTGGCCCTGGCTTCTAGTCGCGGGGCTGTTACCCCTCTGGGCGCTGGTGCGACGGTGGCGCCAGATCAGCCTCTGGCCGCTGGCGCTCTGGTTGCTGGCGCCGATCGGGTTGATGTTTAGCCTGGGTCTCTTTAGCGATGCTTTTCTCAAATTTTTATTGACGGCGTCACCAGCTTGGGCTTTGTTGACGGCGGTCGGGATATACGGTTTACCGAAACCGCGCACGAGCGCCCCACTTGCCGTAGCCGGCGTGCTAGCCGTGGCGGCGCTGACCTTGCCCCCCTACTACACTTCGCCTACGGTGCGCGACAACTATGCCGGCATTGTCCGTTATCTACAAGCGACCGCACCACCGACAGCATTGGTCCTCCTCAACGCTCCCGGCCAACAGGAAGTTTGGCAGTACTATGCGCAGTTATATCAGTTGAGCGTCACCACCCTGGCGCTGCCTCGACAACGCCCGCCTGATCCCACGGCGACAGTAGCCACACTAGAGGGCGCCGTCGCCAATCGGTCAACCATCTATGCTCTCTTCTGGGCCACCGATGAAGCCGACCCAGCAGGGCTGGTCGAGCGTTGGCTGGATCAACATGCGTTCAAGGGCTTGGAAAGCTGGCAAGGCAATCTACGTTTTGTGACCTACGTCCAACCGCCCAACCTTGTGTGTAAAGAAATGCCGTCGCTACCCCGCTTTGGCGAAGCGATACGACTGACAGCGCTGTGTCAACCAACCGTTCCGCAAACGGTTGCCGCTGGAGAGGTAGCGCTGGTTGGTTTACAATGGCAGAGCGGAGCAGCCCTCTCTCAACGCTATAAAGTAACGGTCCAGGTGCTTGACCGCCGCAACCAGGTCATCGCCCAACGCGATAGCGAACCGGTCGGCGGCTCCTTGCCCACGGATCAATGGCCAGTGGGCAAGACAGTGGTGGACAATCACGGTATTTTTATTCCGCCAGGGACGCCACCCGGCGCTTATCGCTTAATTGTTGCACTCTATGACCAGAATTCAGGTGAACGGTTACGGCTGCCCGACAACCATGATGCATTGACCCTTGGTGAACTAGCGGTGGTGCGTCCAGCTCAGCCACTACCAGCCCCATTGTTGCCATTGCAACATTTTATTGAACAACAGTTGGAGCCGCTTCAACTGGTCGGCTATAGCGCCCACCGCAAAGGGATGGCTCATGCCCCGGAAACGCCGGTCGTTGCCGGCGACACCATTGAATTTACTTTCTTCTGGCAAGCGCCCACCCCCTTGCCGGCGAAGTGGCCGGACGACCTGACCGTTACCATCACAGTGGGCGATCAAACCGTCACCATCCCGGTAGCCGGTGACGGCTACCCAACGGGACAGTGGCAAGCGGGGGAAATTGTGCGCAGCAAAGCGGAGTTGCTGTATACCGGACAGGGCCGTCGTCCACAGCTTACGATTGGCACGGAAACGCTTTCGTTACCCCGTTTACCTGGCGGCTCTTGGTGGTCAGGGGATTAAAACAGGGATTGTCGGTACGATTTACAACCCCAAAAGTCTAAGGGTGCGTAAAAATATAAGTTAAAACGCTCACTGCGCGTCCGTGGCTCGCAATCAGCCTGGGCGAGTCACGGACGCGCAGTGAGCGGTATAGTGTTGATGGGTTACTAACCTACGTGCGATTGAAGGTGTACGGTCGTAAGCGGCACTTAGGTATCACCAATCGATACAGTCGCTGGCAAAGTCCTATCCCAATTACTTACTTTAGTCAGCTTGACATAGTACTATGTTTGTTATAGCATAACGAAATGGATGAGTTTTGCGTCTATCTATCGCTGTCTCACCAAAGTAGCTGAGACAAAAGAACCTGTGCAGGTGGCAGAGACGCAGTGAGGATTGCATATGGACGTTTTGGAACGAGTACGGCGGGAACCGGCAGGCGACTATCAAGCATATGGCGAGGCCACCCTGACGCGCCCAGAGGTCGATCCGTTGCTCTGCCCGGTAGAGGTGGCGGCGCGCATTATCGGCCAGAAGTGGACGTTGCAGATTGTGAAGACGCTGCTCGATAACCGGTCGCGCCGCTTTTGTGAATTGCAGGATGCGCTGGGTGGCGTCAACCCCAGCACACTCAGCAGCCGACTCAAGATGTTGGAGGATGAGGGCATGATCCGCCGTGTACAGATCAGCGCCATTCCACCCCACGTTGAATACAGCTTGACCGAGATGGGCAGCCAACTCCAATGCGTCATTCGCGAGATCGCCAAATGGAGCCAGTCCTGGCTTTGCACACCGGAACGGTTACACGAGTGTTGCGAAGACGATGACGAGTAACAAGAGCCACAGAGGTCACAGAGAATTTACAAGAATCTTTCCTCTGTACATTCTCTGGCGCCCTTTGTGAAGCTGCATCAATGAACGGAATCATTACAACGCAGTAATAAGCAGGTAGAAGGATCATGATTGTCAAAGGACTCACCGTCGGGTTATTGCAAGAAAATTGTTATATTTTAGGCTGTGAAAGGACGTTGAAAGGTGTTATTATTGACCCCGGTGACAATGCGCGTGGCATCCTGCGGTTGGTGCAGCAGGAGGGGTTGACGATTGAGCGGATCATCAACACCCATGCCCACTTTGACCATGTATTGGCCGTGAATGCACTGCGCACAGCGACCAAAGCGCCCTTTTGTCTGCACCCGGCGGATCTGCCGATCCTGCGTGATGTACCGGAACGGGTGCGGCTTTGGCTCGATTCGGAAGTGGATCCCATTGCCGACCCCGATGAATTTTTGGAACATGGGCAAGAAATTCGCTTTGGTGAAGAGGTGCTGGCAGTGCGCTTTACGCCCGGTCATGCACCGGGCCATGTCGTCTTTATCGATCACAAGGGGCAACAACTTTTCGGTGGCGATACGCTCTTTCAGGGCAGCATTGGCCGCTTCGATCTCCCGCTGGCCGACGGGCCGACCCTGTTGAAAAGCATTCGTGAGCAGTTGTTCACCCTGCCCGATGATTATGTGGTCTACCCCGGTCATGGGCCGGCAACGACCATTGGCGAAGAGCGGGAATCGAACCCCTTTGTCGGTGTGGAAGCGATGGGCGCTTAAGGGTCGTTGTGGCTCTCTGCGAGTCCGTGACTCGCTCTGACCGGTTGCGAGTCACGGACTCGCAGAGAGCGCTGTCTCAAGTTATATTTTTACGGACCCTAAGTCGATGATTATTTTTCATATGTTGCCGGCGGCGGCTTGGCACGCGCAACTAGGGGACAGAGCCTACCACGCCGACTCATTGGCGACGGAAGGCTTTATCCACTGTACAGGTGAACCGGAACGGTTGGTGATGGTGGGGAATGCGTTTTACCGGCAGATCTCCGAGCCATTTTTGATTTTGTGTGTCGAAACGGAACGGCTGACCGTCGATGTGCGCTGGGAGGCGGCGGATGGACATCGCTTTCCGCACGTCTTCGGACCCATCGACCGGGCAGCCATTGTGGATGTCATTGCCTTTCCACGCAATCCGAACGGGGATTTTTTGCCGTTTAGTTACTAGCGAAGGTAGACAGGTAGACAGGTAGACAGGTATTTACTTATCTATCTTGCTAGTAAAGGGTAAGCGTTGAAGGGCAAACTTGACATTGAGAAGAATTTCACATATAACTTATGATGTCAGTTCTTTCCGAAGGGTTTGGTGGCTGGTTTCGGTCGCGACCGGGGAATGCCAACGAAGCGACGACGCAAACGGGAACAACAGCGACGACAGGTGGTTCGGTTGATCAGGAACCGGTTGTTGTCTGGATAGCGCCCAACCAGATGGAGGCGCAGATTGTCAAGGGGCGGCTGGAGAGCGCCGGCATTCCCGCCATTATTCGGGGCGAAGTCTTGGGCGCGATCTTTGGCTTGACAACCGGCACCCTGGCCGAAAGTGCTGTCCTGGTGCCGGCGGCGTTGGCGGAGAAAGCCGAGGCGCTTTTGCAGAGCGATGAGAGCCTGGATGCTGGGGAAGCAGGTCAGGCCGAATAAGGTAAAGGAGAGAATGAGCTATGGCGCAAGATGTTTATCGCCCAACCATTCCCACAGAGTTGGCGCAGAAACGGGTGGTTGGCTACAACCAAAAATTTATTATTGGCGGGGTGTTGTTGCTGTTCTTTGTCGGGTATTTGGGCTTCCAGATTGTGCGCGCCACACAGACGACCGGCGCCTATTACATGACGGTGGCCGAACTCTATGCCGAACGCCCACAGATTGAAGGCCAACGAGTGCGGGTCAACGGCAATGTGGTAGGCGGCAGCGAGGATTGGAACGCCGAGCAGATTACGCTCAAGTTCTCCATCCAAGATGAAAGCGGCGACCAAACCTTGCCGATTGTTTTCTATGGGCCGCGACCGGATAATTTTCAGCAGGCGGCCTCGGCCATTATTGAGGGTGAATTGAAGCCCGACGGCACCTTTGCAGCGCAAACGTTGCTACTCAAATGTCCTAGCCGCTACGAGGAAGAGCCGGAAGAGGTTTTTGTGGAAGCCGTTCGTTAATTCACGACGCAAGGTGTGCTGTTTTTGAATTTCTGACAAACCGGGAGAGCAGCTTGCACCCGGTTTGTTTTTTCGTAGCGAACTTTTGGCAACGGCCACGCTTGCGCTCAATCGCTCTGCGACCGGCGTGTAGGGCGCCGGTCGCAGAGCGATTGAGCGCAACTGGTCACTTTTAGCGAGGGAAAAATAATCGTTCTGTGACAAATGCTCATCCGCCGTTGATTCATGTCGATAGTCTTTATAAGCGCTACGCCACCAAACCGATCCTGAAAGGAGTCAATCTGGCGGTTGGCGAGGGCGAAGTGGTGGCGTTGCTGGGGGCGAATGGCGCCGGCAAAAGCACGCTGTTGCGCATCATCGCCGGCTTGCTTAAAGCCGACCGCGGCGAGATTGTGCTGGGGGGTGTGCCAATGGCGAAGGCGGGCGCCGAGTTGCGCCGCTATGTCGGTCTAGTGAGCCATGCCCCCTTGCTCTATGATCACCTGAGCGGGTTGGAAAATCTGACCTTTTTTGCCAACCTCTATGATTTGCAGGAGAGCAAGGCGCGGATAGAGGCGATTCTCCGGGCCGTGGATCTGTGGCGCCGACGTCATGACCTGGTGCGCACCTATAGTCGTGGGATGCAGCAACGGCTGGCGATCGCGCGCGCGATTTTGCACGATCCGCCGGTGCTGCTGCTTGATGAGCCGGATACAGGGCTTGATCAGCAGAGTGCGCTCATGTTACAGACCTTGCTGCAACAACTGAGCGACAAGCGGCGGGCCATTCTCTTTTCCACTCACAACCTGGACCGAGCGCTGGGGTGGGCCAATTCGGTCGCCCTGCTGCTTCGTGGTACAATTAGCTATCATGGTGCGGTCGCCGACCTGGATGAGGCGACCTTGCAACAGATTCAGATGGTAGAAAGCAATCCGGCGGTAACGGCATGAGTCTTTCAGTACAGGTTTCTTCAGCAGTCGAATCGAAAGCCGAATCGAACAACCAACCACGGGTAGGCGCCGCGCCGGGTGGGGTGACAATGCAGCAGTTGGTGACCGCCCCGGTCGTCATGCGCACCGGGCGCAGCTTTGGCGGCTACTGGCATAAAGTCTGGCAGATTCTGGCGAAAGATTTGCGGATCGAGATGCGCGCCAAAGAGATCATTGTCGTCATGGCTTCCTTTAGCGCCCTGGCAGTGATTATCTTTGGCATGGCGTTTGACTTGCGGATCGAAAAGCCGACAATGGTCGTACCGGGGGTGCTGTGGGGGGTGTTGCTCTTTAGCGGCACCCTGGGCTTGAACCGCAGCTTTAGCGCCGAGGCCGACCGGCAGACGCTCATGGCCCTGCTGCTGGCGCCGGTCGATCGCACGGCGCTCTATCTGGGTAAGTTTTTTGCCAACTTGATCTTTTTGCTGCTGATGACATTGGTTTTGTTACCCGTCATTCTCTTTATCTTTGATGTCAACCTCTTTCGCTTCTGGATTCTAGTGGCGCTGGCGTTGGGCATCATTGGCTATGTGGGGGTCGGCACCCTCTTTGCCGCGTTGACAGCGACGATTCGGGCGCGGGAAAGTATGTTGCCCATTCTGTTGTTGCCGGTGCTGGCGCCCGTCTTTATGGCCGGCATCAAGGTAACGGAACAGGTGTTGGACGGGCGGGATTGGAGCGACTTTCAAAACTGGCTGGGGATGTTAACCGGCTTTGATCTCATCTTTTTGACGGCGGCGTTCCTGGTCTTTGATCTGATTTGGGAGGAAGCATAGAGCAACCAATGAGTACAACAACTTTTTCGACAACTTCTACAACAACCAGCACTCCCCGGCGCAGCAACCACATCGGCTGGCTGATTCTCAGCCTATTGACCGTCATTGCTATGGGCGCGGTCGTGTGGGCATCGCTCGTCTATGCCAAACCGGCGGTCAACTTGACCGGCGATGAACAGGCGGCGCAACGCATCTTTTACATGCACATGGGGTCAGTCATTGGCGCGCTGGTCGCCTTTCTCATGTCGGTTATTGGCAGTGTTGTTTATTTAGTCAAGCGCGATTTGGACTGGGATCGGGTGGCACAGGCGAGCGTCGAGATTGGCATTCTCTTTGGCCTTAGCACTACACTGGCCGGCTCGATCTGGTCCAAGCCAACCTGGAACACCTATTGGACTTGGGATCCCCGCTTGACCACGGTGACGCTCACGCTGCTGATTTACATTGCCTATCTGCTTTTCCGCAATGGCATTGACAACCGGCAGACGCGCGCCCGGTTTAGCAGCATCTATGCGCTCTTTGCCTTTTTGAGCGTCCCGCTGACCTACTACAGCGCCCGCTGGTTTCGCTCCATCCATCCCGTCGTTTTTAACGGCGCCAACCCAGAGGCCCAAGGCGGTTTTAATATCGGCGAGACGATGACGCAGACGCTTTGGGTAGCGACGATTGGTTACTGTTTCTTGTTTAGTGCACTACTCATTTTCCGCTGGCGTCAGTTGCGGTTGCAGGATCGGGTTGACGCCCTACGCGAGGAGGTTGAATAATTATGGTTTACTTAGCCGCCGCGTTTATCGGTCTCTGGTTATTGGTGACGCTTTATATCGTGTATCTGGGCCAGCGCCAGGGGCAATTGGAACAGGAATTGCGTTCGCTCGAAGAGCAAGTGCGCGAACGCCCTATGCGGTAGGTGTGGTTTGTAACCGCAAGGATTTGAGGGAACCCTAGTGACTCGTCTGTCACCCGGAAAGGGTCTCTGGGGTATTATGGCCTAGCGAGCTTTCAAGGTGACGGACGACCCTTCCCACACCGGGGAACCCCCGTAGCTTGCCGCCTATGGGTTACAAACTGCACTTACCAGCCATTGTTGCCGTATGGTCAGAGGAGTGTGTTATGAGTGAATTAGTGCAACCCCAGCCTGTCAGCTTGCCCCAGCGGAGCCAAAGCAACCGACTGGTGATCTTTCTTCATGCGCTGGCTTTTGTGATCGGCTTTGGCGCTGTCTTTACCCTGATCGGGTCAGCAGCGGGGTTGCTGGGGCAGAGTCTCAACAGCTATTTGGCCCCGATCCAGCGCTTTGGCGCGATCCTGTTGGTCATCTTTGCCCTGGTGACCATGGGGGTCTTTCGTTGGCTGGTGCAACAGATCCAACAACGACCGGATCTGCAAACCAATCCAGCGGCGGTGGCGTTGGCCGGCATTTTGGATTTTTTCAACACCCTACTCTACACCGAGCGCCGCGTTGCCGAGATGCACACCGTCAATCGGGGGTGGGGTTATTTGAGCAGCGCTTTGTTGGGGGTAAGCTTTAGCGCCGGCTGGTTGCCCTGTGTCGGGCCAATTCTGGCCAGCATCTTTTTTCTGGCGCAAGATAGCGCAACCGCCGGTCAAGGCGCCGGGTTATTAGCCATTTACAGCCTGGGGCTGGGTATTCCCTTCCTGATCACCGGCGCCGCTTTTAGCAGTGCGACCCGCTTCTTGCGACGGCTCAATCGCCGCGCCAACGTGGTAAGTATTGTCAGCGGCATCTTCCTGCTCTATGTCGCCTATCTGCTCTGGACCGATAGTCTGGCGCTCTTGACCACCCGCTTCTTCTTTCTTAACGAATGGGTCTTTGCCCTGGAAGATCAGGTGGCCGTAGCTTCCGGCACCGGCGGCGACATCATCAGTCTGAACTTTCTCGCCGCGGCGCCCTTGGCCTTTATCGCCGGCGTCATCAGCTTTATCAGCCCCTGCGTCCTCCCGCTCGTACCGGCCTATCTTGGCTATTTGAGTGGGGCGGCGTTGAGTGGCAGTAACAAATAGATATTGGATATTGGATATTGGATTGAATACCCAATATCCAATATCCAATATTCAATATCCAACTCATGCAAATCACACTCTACAGCAAACCCGAATGCCAACTCTGCGAAGAAGTCAAAGCCGATCTGTTATCGGTGCAGGATCAATTTGGCTTTGCGCTCTTTGAACGGAATATTGAAGAAGATCCGGAACTCTTTGCCCGTTTTCGCTATCTGATCCCGGTGGTCGATATTGAGGAACATCCGCTGCTCTACCCGCCCCACACCTGGCAAAGTCTCTACAGTGCACTGCGCACCGCCAAAGAGATAGCGCAGGAACGGCAGTCCCAAGCGCTGGTTGCGAACAACCGCCAGAAAGGGCGCCGCTGATGGCCGGTTCTGCATTGCCCCCGCCCGATGCGCCCTCGTCACCACCACGGCAACGACCGGAGCCGTTGCCGCGCAGCGCCTTTGCCGATGGGGTGGATCGACTGATCAATGGCATTGCCCGGCATTGGTTGGCGATCTTTAATACCGCCTGGGCGCTCTACTTTCTCTTGCCGCTAGCCGCGCCGGTTTTTATGCAAGCGGGGTGGTTGACGCCGGCGCGGGTGATCTATGGTCTCTACTCCTTCACCTGTCATCAACTGCCCGACCACAGCTATTTCCTCTTTGGTTCTAACCCTACGCCATTGATTCCCGACCTGGAAGCCAATGGGATGCGGGAAGGCTTGGATCTCTTGCAACGCCGCCAATTTGTCGGCAACCCGGAACTGGGCTACAAGACCGCCCTCTGTCAACGCGATCTGGCGATCTATGGCGCTGTGTTGGCCGCCGGGTTGCTCTATGCGCTGGTGCGCCGACAGGTACGCCAGTTGCCGCTTTGGCTCTTTCTCATCTTCCTGGTGCCGATTGGAGTGGATGGGTTAACACAACTGGTGGGACTACGCGAAAGCAATTGGGAATTACGCACGTTGACCGGCGCCCTTTTTGGGGCAGCGGCAGTCTGGTTGGCCTATCCGTATGTGGATGATGCGATGCAAGAGGTGTTGGCAACGCCGCAGCGGTAGGTAGAATATAGCTGTAACCTTGCGTGCCGGGTACGTTGGGTTGCACCGGGTCGGCGCTCAGGAAGCGGCCCAGCGACGGGTGCAGGTCGCGCGCCCGTAGGTGCCACATGCCGGTTTCCTGGGCATAGTACTCGCCGGTGAAGCCGCAGTCGAGGTAAACGAACTGTTAGCAGCGAATTGATAGGAGTTTATTCGGTCATAAAGAATTCTTCTTTCCCCAAATTCGACAAACCGCCGAAGTCGCGGTATACTATCCGCTTGTGGATAGCACCAAACCGCCGCTGCGGTTGATCAATAGATGAGTTGAATGCAATTGTTGAACTGTAAACAAAAAACTGTAAACAAAAAACAAAAAACTGTGGCCGTAGATCAGTACTATCGATTAAACTAGAGCAAACAAGGAGTTTTAGCACATGGCAAACATTAAGTCCGCCGAGAAGCGTAACCGGCAGGCCCCCAAGCGGGCAGCCCGCAACCGCACCCTGCGCAGTGGCGCCCGCACCGCCGTCAAGCGCGCCCGCAGCGCGATGGAGGGGAACGACGCCACCTCCGTCGAGGCGGTGCAAGCCGCGATCCAAACGCTGGATCGCGCGGCGGCCAAGGGGGTTATTCACCCGAACAATGCCGCTCGCCGCAAGAGCCGCTTGATGCAGGCGCTCAACAAGTTGAATGCCGTCGCGGCCTAAACGGACATAAGCAGACGACCCAAAAGAAAAGAGGGAACTGTGTCGCACAGTTCCCTCTTTTCTTTTGCTAACGCTGCTCGTAGCCGGTCCGTGACCGGCTACGAGCGGGTGCAAGACTACCGCCGCGCGGCCAGCGGCAAATAAAACTCTTGCAAGGTTGCCACGCTCTCGCCCAGCAAGGTCTGTGTCACATCCGCTGCGCCGTTGACATCAGGATCGTCACTCACCAGTTCACCGGCGCCGTTGACAAGGCCGTTCGTCACGGTAATGGTCGCTTGATTTTGCACCACCCCTTGCGCGCTCTCGGTAATGCGCATCTGATAGCTGATCAGCACATTGACGCCCACAGGCAATTCGGCAATGTCAATGCGCAGGGCGCCATCACCAACGCTATTCCCCTGCCCCACTGTGCCCAAGCTAGTGGCGACAGCGCCGGCCACTAGAGCCAACCCAGGGGTTGGCGCGACAGCGATCTGCACGCCACCGGCGACCCCGTTGCCGGTATTTTGAATGGCAAGCCGATAGATCAGCGTGTCGCCAACAGAAGCGACTTCATTGCCATCGTGATCAACAAAGAGATAGTCGGTCAACGTGGCGCGCAGTTGGGCAAAGGCGCGCAATGGCGTGCGGGTGGCGTCGTTGCTTTCGGTCGTATCCGGATCGTCAGTCACCAGCTCGCCAAAGTCGCTGCTGCTGACAACGCCCTGGTTTTGCACGGCAGTGACATTGAGCGGCAGTGGGTTTTGCACTTGAACCCGGAAACGAATGGTGGCGCTGGCGCCGTTACCGGCTAGATCCCCCAAAGCGACGACAACGTCGGTGTCATTGGCGCCATTACCGGTGATGACACTGCCTTGGCTGCTTTCGACCGTGGGCAACAAGGGGGTGTGGGGATCGGGCGTATCACGGAAGAGGACGTTCGCCACCCCGACATCGCTATGGTTGCGAATGGTGACAACATACTCCAACGTATCACCGGGGGATGGCACGCTATCACCGTCGGCGTCAACAAGCAGGGTGTCACTTTTGGTCGCGACCATGCGCACGGTGCGATTGACCGGCGTTTGCACCGTGGCCCGGTTATCGTTCGGGGTCGGGTCACTGCCATTGCTGCCATCGTCGGCAATGCCGGCGCTGTTGCGAATCGTGGTGACGCCGGTCGGCAATGGATTATTCACCAAGACGGCAAAATTGGTGACGCCCTGGGCGCCTGCCGCCAGATCAGGGAGCAAGAGACGACAAGTAGAGGCCACACATTGCCAGCCGTTACTGCTATTTCCGCCATCAAAGGTGGTATGCTCTGGCAGCGTCTCGGTCAGTACGAGAGCGGTCGCCCCTTGGTTGCCCTGATTTTTATAGTTCAATCGATAGCGCAACGTGTTGCCTGGTATGGCGCTATTGCTCTCATCACTTTTGATCAGTTGGAGATCAGGCGCAGCATCGAGTGGGGTCGTCTCCGTATCTACATCGACTTCTGCAACGAGCGCCGTACCAATCGCCGAACGGTTGCGAATTTCAGCGACACCGGCGGGAACCGTGGGATGAACCCGCACCACAAAGCGAATTTGCCCGCTTGCGTTTTTGTTGACCTTGCCCACGGCAAAGGTGCAGGTGCTGCCGGCCAGACCGCTGGGCAAGCAACTCCAGGTATTACCGGCATAGGTTGTATGCTCAGGCACTTGCGTTGTTAACAGCACATTGGCTGTATCAAAGAGGCCGTAGTTTGCGTAGGTTAATGTATAGGTGAGGAGATTGCCAGGTCGCACAGTAACATCACCTTCGCTCATAATCAGCATCAGACCGAGGGCCGTATTATAGTTGGTAAAGGTGCAAGTTACCGTTTCTTTATCCTTGACTACAATATTGCTTGTCGGGTCATCCCCGTTATCACAGGTTGCGCCGGCCTGCACCCAACCGTCGGGAACGGTCTCCGTCACGCGATAGCCATTCGCCGCCGGCACATCGCTAAACTGTTTGACGCCATTATGGGTAAGCACAAATTGACTGCCGCCTAAGGCGCTATTCGCGCGAAAGGCAAAGGCAGTTGTATCATTAGGGAAGGATTGCAAAACCTTACGAACAACTATCGTCCCCACAGGGATTGTCCCGCCCGTTGCCGGTGTGTCAGTAGCGAAAATGCTGCCAACCAGCACAAACGCCAGGCAGACCGTCAGGTAACTATATCGTCTTACTAAATCATGCCATGAGTGTAAAGCCATCTTGTTTCTCTCCAATTTGCAAGCGCCCGTTGATCAGAGCCACTTGTGTTCAAGTTGTGTTCGTAACTGCTCAGGTGCGTGGCACTGGTCAGGCATAGTTTTTCATCCTACCATCGTCTGACCAGTGCTGCGCCCCTGAGGCTGAGTAGTTGCTTGTGTTCAAGTTGTGATCAAGCGGAGGGTCAATGATTACCGTTATTTTTTTAATACTTAATCGTCATCTTACCTGGAATCCTTCATAGAAAGTATTACATTTTGCCTACCTTTTCTAGGACAAGTAGTGTACAGTGAGAGCAGTATCATGTATAGATATACCCATAAGCGCCAGAAGTAACACTTTTTACACGAGTAATGGGTTACTTCTTGTGCTGCTTGTGAGTATAACTTAGGAGAGTAAGAAACAGGTAAAGTTACCACCGCATGACCACTTGCGATCTTGGTTGGCGCCTGTTACCCCTCACTTCCTGACAAATTGCTTACTTTCGGAAGGATTTTATCCGCCAAAACGATTATATAGAGTATGGGGAATGAATACCTATTGTATAATTCAATTGACTTAGACGAGTCGTAACGACTCCGCTCGTAGCCAGTCCGTGACTGGCGATGGACCGCCAGTCACGGACTGGCTACGAGCGGGTTAAGTCGTTACAACGAATCAAATCACGATCAATCACTATATAATGACGAAATTTTCCAGAAAAAATTATGACTGATTTTCAACAACATGTTGGTCCGTTTCAACTTCACAGTCAAACAGGCCGCTCCCCGATTACCAATCGGTTTCAAGCAACGGATCAGCGCAGTGGGCAACCCGTTGCTTTACACATCCTAACGCCTGAAGCGGCGCAACAGCCGACTTTGGTTGAACATTTCCTAAAGATCGGTAGCCAGGCGATGCGCTTGCAGCACCCTGGGTTGGTAGCGACAGTCGATGTTGGGGAGAGCCAAGGCTTTTTCTACATTGCCACACAGTGGGTAGAGGGGCAGTCGCTGGCAGAACGCCTACGGTGGGCCAATAGTGTCGTCAATCACGAAGCGGCTGCGTATATCCTCAATGCGCTGACCGCTGCACTTGACTATGCCCATCAGCAGGGCTTCATCCACGGTCATATTACCGCGGACCAAATCTTGATTACGAACGACAATGAGGTCTTGTTGGATGGCTTTGCCCAAGCGATCCATGTTGGTAGCGCCGCGTCTTCCACCACAGCCGAAAACACGGCTAACAATCCGGTTGCTTTTGTTTCTCCCTTTATGGCGCCGGAACAGGCCAAAGCCGGCGAAGCAATCGATTTTCGCGCCGACATCTATAGCCTGGGAGCTGTTCTCTATGCCATGCTGTTAGGCACGCCACCTTTTGCCGGTGAAACCACGCAGCAACTGCTTCATGCCATTGTTGAAGAGCCGCCCATTCCCCCTGAATCGATCAACCCCACCTTGCCGCCCGCCATGATCTATGTGCTGAAGCTGGTTCTGGCCAAAGACCCGAATGTACGCTATGCCAGCGCCGGCGAGTTTGCCAATGCCTTTCTCCAAAGCACACAGTGGCGGACGGCGTTACCGGTCACAGAGCGCACGGTTGCCTACCAACGCCGCGGATTGGCAACGCTGATTCTGCTGCCGCTGGCTGCCCTTCTCTGCTTCGTCCTTCTCACCGGCGCCGGTTTGGGCTGGTTTGGCGAACGCTTTGCTTTTTTGTCGACAACACAAGGGGGCGCTCTTGTCAGCCAACTGCGCGGTCTACTGGGATCGGATGGGGTAGTGGCGCAGTTAACCGCCGAACCGCTGATGCTGACCCCCGTTGTGCTGGTGACAGCCACCACGTCACTGCCAACGGTGGCGCCGGCGGTGAGTGAAATAGCGACAACTACGGTAACACCGGCTGTCATTATTGTCGCCAATGTACCCACCACCACGGTCACGTCGCCCGCACTGCTCACAACGACGGCTTTGCCCGCCGGCGCAGCGGTCATGACACAGACGACACCAACAACTGGCGTACCATTAACTGACCGCATAACTCCAGTGGCATCACTCCGCGGGATCACGACTACAACTACGGCGACAGCTTCCATGCTGGTTATTGATCCATTAGGGTTGCTGGCCGGCTCGGTTGCCGCCGGCGAGGTAATCATCAATGGCGCGGCTGAACCGGGGGTAGCCGTACAGGTGCAGGTCAATGGAAAACCGCTGGGTAGCACCGCAACCAAAGTCTCCGGCACCTGGTCGTTCATTACAGATTTAAACCAGCCGGGCGCGTATGATATTATCGCAGCCGTGCTGGACGAAAACGGCAATGTAGTTGCCACCGCACAACGGGTCGTGACCGTTGTGGCAGACGAGGCCACGCCAAGCATTACAAACACATTGGCAGCTATCACCGCGACGCTGCCAACCACCTTGACGCCAACCCTTGGCGCGCCAACGGCGACCCATACCCCAGCGCCAACAGTGACCCAAAGACCATCAGCGACGACCACCCACACACCGTCACGGACAGCCACCCCTACAGCCTTACCGACAGCCACGGCAACGGCAACGAACACGCCCCAACCGCCGGCTACGGCCACCAACACGAATACGGTGCAGCCGACGGCAACGCCGATCTTGCAGCCAACCGATACCCCCACACCAGAAGTGACGGCAACGAATACGCCGCAACCAACGGCAACAGCGACCGATACGGCTTTACCAACAGCCACGGCCACGGTAGCGCCGACGGCTACCAATACACAGCCGCCAACAGCCACCAATACCGCGACGCCGGCGCCGACCGCAACCAATACGCTGACGCCCATACCCACGGCGACCAATACACCTGTGCCGCCGACGAATACGCCGCGGCCCACCAACACCAATACGGCTGTGCCAACGGCAACGAAAACGGCGACATTGCGTCCAACGGCGACCGATACAGTGCAACCAACGGCGACGCCCACGAATACTGTGCCGCCTACCGCAACAGCCACCAACACACGGCGACCTACAGCGACGAGTACACGACGACCAACTGCCACCAATACGCCGCGGCCAACCGCCACCAACACACCGGTGCCGCCGACGAATACGCCACGGCCCACCAATACGCCCGTGCCGCCGACGGCGACCGATACTCCGCTCCCCACGGCCACCAATACGCCCGTGCCGCCGACAAACACGCCGCGGCCCACCAACACCCCGCTCCCCACGGTCACCGATACGCCTGTGCCGACCCCAACCGCCGTCACCGGCTCGATTGAACCGGTTGCGCCTGGTGACGGTAACAGCGGGGAAAGGCAACAGACCTTTAGCTGGACGGCCAACTTTACCCCCAGCGAGGGCTATGCCTTTGAGCTTGTCTTCTGGAAAGCTGGTCAGGATCCGCTCCGCCAAAGCTTTGGCCTGGCGGCGCCAACGACGAACCTCAATGTCACTCTCGATCTGCCACGGCTAGATGAGCAATTGGGCGGAACATTTGACACCGGGGAATACCTTTGGGGCGTTTTACTTGTCCGAACCACGCCAAGCTACGAACGCATGCAATATTTGGGGGGCGGCTATCGCTTTACCTACTATCGCGGCGGCGGTGATTCCGGTTCGGGTGGACAATCATCAGGTGAATAATGAGCAAGCAACCATCATCTCTCTCCCAACGCTTACCCTTTTGGCTGGCGCTGACCAGCCTAACGCTGGCGCTGCTGGCAACCCAATGGGACTGGTTTCCTTCGCGCGCCGTGCCGATTACGCAATGGAACAGCACCACAGCCCTGCCGGAAGGGCTGGCGAGCACCGACGCTGTGACCTATGGCGACTTTATCTATGCCGTCGGCGGCAAGAATAACAGCGAAGCCGGCATTGCCGCGATTTACGGGGCGCGTCTCAAAACAGACGGCGGGCTGGAAAATTGGACAGTTGTCGGCCAATTGCCCCTGCCGCTCTACCTCCATGCCACCGTGGTCGCTGGGGATGCGCTCTTTGTCATCGGCGGCTGGGATGGCCAGGGTACACGCGCCGAAGTCTGGCGTGCGCCGATTTTGAGCGATGGCCGCATCGGCGGCTGGGCAGCAATGCCCCCTTACCCAACAACGCTCGACCTGCATGATGCCGTCGTCTTCAATGGGCGGATCTATGTGGCCGGCGGCTGGAATGGTACACAGGCGCAGCAGGCGGTCTACGCAGCGTCGTTGCAGGGCAGTGGCCTCGGCCCCTGGCAACGGGTAGGCGATCTACCCCAGGCCCTTTACCGGTTAGCCATCACCACCGACGGCCAGCGACTCTATGTCACCGGCGGCTTCAGCGGCAATGAGACTACCTCCGGTGTGGTCTATGTGGCCGGCGCCAATGGTGACGGCACTTTGACGGCTTGGCAAAGCTATACCTTGCCGACGCCGCTCTTCTATCACGCAGCGTTGATCCATGATCAGCAGTTGGTCATCCTAGGTGGTCGCAACAATGATCAGGTCTTCAATCAAGTCTACACCGCAGCGCTTGACGCCAATGGCGCGCTGGGCCAGTGGCAACCGGGGCCGGCGCTGCCGGCGTCGATCTACCGCATGACCGCAGTCACGGTCAATCGCTTTGATGCAGAGTATATCTTTGTCGCCGCGGGGCTACGTAGTGAAAACGAGTATGAGAGCGCCGTCTACCATTCGGCCGCCCCCCCACCGCCGACGCCAACCCCCACCCCGACGGTCACGCCGACGCCCACACCAACGCCAGGGTTGGTCATTGCCATCCAAAATCTGCCGCAGCACTGGGTTGCACCGGACGGCGAAGTTGCTTATACCATTACTTATCAAAATCAAGCGCCCACCCAGCTTGCCAATGTGATCATCACAAACCGCATCCCCAACTTCGTTGAATTGGTGGAAGGCAGTGTACGCACCAGCCAGGGTAGCTTTAGCACCACCGGCAACAAAGCCGGCGATCTCATCTCCTGGCAAGTGGGTGCAGTAGGCGCTGGGGCCAGCGGCGAAGTTGCCTACCGCGCCCGTCGGCCCTTGCCGCCGACGCCCGCCGTCCCCCCCGCCTTGACCATTGACATTGAAGCGCCGGCGGCGGTCAGCAAGGGCAGCCAGGCGACCTATCGCTTTACCATTACCAACAATGCACCCACCACGCTCTCCAACCTTGTCGTCACCAACACCCTTCCCTATGGAGCAATTTATGTGAGTGGCAGCGACAGTGCGCCGGTTAACAATATTGCCCGCTGGTCAATCCCAACCCTGACGGCTGATAGTAAGACCACGGTGGAGTTGGTGGTCCGCGCCGGCCAAAGCCTGGTCAACTATGACTACCGGGTGACAAGCCAGGAAGGGCCAACCGCGCGCGGTCGCACTACCGCCGTCACCCTAGTCGATGGCTTACCGCCGCTCTATGGCGATGGCGTTGTCATCGTCAACGATGGGGCGCGCATCACCTGGAATAGTGGCGGTGGCAGCGCCGCCGTCGTCAGTCGTGCTGTCTCCAACCCAGCGTTCAATGCCTATTTGCCGTTGGTGAAACGGTGAGGTAGTCACCAAGTTGCTAACCCGCTCACAGCCGGTCCGTGACCGGCGTTAGGGACGCCGGTCACGGACCGGCTGTGAGCGGGTTAGTCGTTGCGGGTGCGAAATCAACGAAACAACCAACTTCGTCACCCCTGCCACTCTCCCGTATTGTTGTAATAATCACAAACACTTTGGAGCGGACAGAGGGCGCATTTAGGGAGGCGGGCCAGGCAGATTTGCCGGCCATGACGGATCAAGTTGAGATGGAGGGCATAGAAGCGACTTGGGGGCAGGAGCGCTTCCCAAGTGGCTTTGATCTTTTCCGGGCTGGCGCGGCGGCTAGCCAACCCCAGGCGTTGGCTAATGCGTTGAATGTGGGTATCCACCGGAAACGCACCCAAGTTAAAACAGAAGAGCAGAACAATACTGGCGGTTTTGTGACCGACGCCAGGAAGACGGGTTAAGTAGGTCAACGCCTCCTGCACCGGCAAGGTCGCCAGGTGGGTGAGCGTATAGTCGCCCTGCTCGCGTTTGATCTGTTCCAGGGTGGCGACCAGATGGGCCGCCTTTTGATGATACATACCGGCCGGACGAATCGCCGCCTTAATGTCATCTAAGGGGGCTAACCGGACAGCGTCCCAATCATCGCCGAAGCGGGCTTTGAGTTGCGCAAAGGCTCGCCCACTGTTGATATCATTGGTATTTGCGCTTAAAATGGTTGCGATCAACTCATCCACGGCATCCGGGCAGGGCGCCCAGATTGGCTCACCAAAGAAGCGGTTTAAGCGCTGGTAGCTTTCTTGCGCTTTGGCTTGTTTCTCCAAGACAATGACTCCTCTTGCTGATTATGGAAAAATTTTTACAGAACGGTCAACCCCACCCACAGCCGCTAGGGGATCACATGTCCCAGGCTACGGTAGCAAGCGTGCCGGCGGCGCGGTCAGTAAGGCAACAATTGCGGCAGTTTGGCCTGATGGTGAGCAGCCGATTTCAGGTCGGGATGAGCGGTTGTCTCTGGCTCTACTGTGGCCTGGCCCCTGCGCTTTGGTTATGGCGCCAATGGACAGGCGATCAGCTTTGGTGGCTGGCCTTGCTCAGTTCGTTTACGCCACACTTCTTTTGGCCCCTCCTTCTGCTCTGGCCGTTTGCCCTCTGGTCAGGGCGCCAGCGCGAACGGCTGTTCTTAGCTGTCCCCACCCTCCTCTTTTTTTATCTCTACGGCGCTTTCTTTCTACCTAATTTTCCCCCGGCCCATCAAACGGAACCGCGTCCGCTACGACTGATGACCTTCAATATGTGGACAGGTTCGCACGGGACAAACACAGCCCGCATCATCGTCGACAAGGGGTTGCCCGACCTTGTCGCGCTGCAAGAAGTTAGTTATCGGATGCAACGCACACTGGAAAGGGGCGTCGGCAATTATTTCCCCTATCGAGATTTTGATTACAGTGGCCGCGGCGGGCTGGCGGTGTTGAGCCGTTATCCGTTGCAACGGCTCTCCTCTGACCTACTCATTGATCTATTTTGCAGTCAATACCGGGTGACGGTCGATCCAACCCATCAATTTCGGCTCTACAACTGTCACCCCTACAGCACTCATGTTGACTACCCTACCGGCGGTTGGGCAGCGTTGGCCCATCAAGTTGAAGAGAGTTTTCGGCTGCGCGCCCTCCTCGGTCAGCGGCTGGCTGCCGAGATTCAGCGTCACCGCGAAGCGACCATTGTGTTGGGTGATTTTAATACGACCGACCAAAGTGATGCCTATCATCATTTGACAACCGTCCTCAGCGATGCTCATCGCACGGCTGGTTGGGGCTTTGGGCATACCTTTCCCGCCGGCACAGCGCTCTTCCGCAAGCCGCCGGTTCTACCCCGCTTGGTGCGCATCGATCTAATCCTCTACAGTCCAGCCTTTGTTGCCCTACAAAGCGCCGTTGGTTCAACCTACGGCAAATCCGATCATCTGCCGTTGCGCGCCGTGTTGGCCTGGCAAATACAGCGGTAACAGGCAAACCATCTGTTCTCGGTAAAGCGCAACCTAGTCGAAATTTCACCAGAAGACGGTGGACTATGCGACTTCATGACTGCAAACGACTAATTCTTTCAACAAAACAGCATTCAGATTGTACGGGGAAACGAAGTCTATTACAATATTCTTACTGATTGTGTAATCATCAAACTTTCATATCAATAGCTCTTGGGCGTAATTTGGTTCAACTACCGCGTCGAAGCAAGAATCGCAATAGGTATTCTCAGCAAAACTTACGAATCACTTACCTTTTGCTGAGAAATGGTCTTTTATAATGGTAATGACAGAAATGACGCGAAGGATTTATCCCCATTTGACGATTAATAGTATAGGAGACTATCAGAACAGTGGTCACACCAAAAGGTAGTTTCTCCGAGGAAGAGTTTCTCCTTCGTCTACAAAAAGGTGATGAAGAAGCTTGGGTTGAATTAGTGACGGGTGAACTTAGTACTCGGCTTTATAATTATTTACGCCATAAGTTGCCAACGCCGCAAGATGTGGAAGATGTTGTCCATGACACATTTTCGGCGGTCGTGCGGGCGATTCCAAATTTTGATGGAAGAGTTAAATTGTCAACCTTTCTATTCTCTTTGGCGCAACACAAACTAGCAGATTTCTGGCGGCGACGCCCAGATACGGCTGAACTTTCCGATACGATGATCGCCCCTGGGGTGAACCAGGAAAGTATCGAGTTTATTGAAGTATTGCAGCGTTTGAAAGAAGAACACCGACAAGTCTTGCTCATGCGCTATCATATCGGCCTGGGCGTCGATGAGATCGCCAGCGTGTTGGGAAAGACCTATCGTGGGGCAGAGTCGCTGTTAAGCCGAGCGCGGGCCGAGTTAAAGTTGGCGATGACGCTCGATCAATAATCGCGCTCAGTCAGCTCAATCAATAACCACGATCAATTATTGGGAAGAAGGAATTGGTCCGACGATTCGCCGACCAGAGTCTATCTTATGTGGAAAGATCAAGAGTTACATCACCTGTTTCGTTCCCGCCTGCCAATTGCTGATTTACCGCCGGCATTTGCTGAACGATTGACTCATACCATTCTGGCGGAAGTGGCCATCCTACGTCAAACAAACCCATTACGTGACAGCGCCTCAAGCGCTCACCTTGATGAAGGCGCTGCACCCCAGCCGGCAATCGGCCTATTAGTGACATCCGCCTGTTTACTTTAGCACGCCGCATCAGCATCATAGGCTTTGCCGGCATCACCAAAAATTGCTTTGCCGAGATTGTGAGCCAGTTGATTGCCACAGATTTTGGTTTGCGGCCCAATCGCCACATTTACGCCCCCGGCGACATTATTGAAAAGCTGGTTGCCATAGATCTCATTCGCCACGCCATATTGAATGCCATCAACTTCGTGACCGCCCAATCGTACACCAGCGCCGACATTGCCATAGACCACATTGTAGCGAATAATGTTCCCGTTGCCGCGCACCCCAATGCCGCCTGAATCCGGGTCAAGCTGACCAGTGCAGCTATTCTGCTCCACCAGATTGGCCGTGGCGCCCTCTTTCATCTCAACACACTCATTGCCCTGGGTGTTCATCACATTATGATGAATCCAGTTATCGCGGCTCTCATCGGGATCGGGGGTCGGATTTTTGCCATCGGCCCACTGGGTGCTGGAGGTGCCGATGTAGATCGCTTCGCCATTTTTGCCCCCCTCCCCAAAGGCAAAATCGAGCAGACCACAAGTGGTAAAGGTAGAGTAGGCAATCTCGTTTTGCTGGGCAAAGTAGCGCAGCCGTAGACATTCGCCACCGGCATTGCGGAAGGTCATGTTGAGGACACGCAACCCGGTCACGCCGGTCTTGGGCTGCGTTCCTTGCACATAGAGCAACTTCTGGGTATAGCCCTCTTTCTGCGCCGGGTCGCCATAGAGGCCGTCGATGGTAAAACCAACCAGGGTGTAATGGTTATGGGTCAGATAAAAGGCCGCGCTAGCCGCGCCGGCCCCGCGCACAATAGCATCCGCCGGCCCCATGATGGTGATCGGCGCCTCTGCGCGCCCATCCACCATCGAAATCACATTTTCGCGATAGTCGCCGGGGAGGAGATGAATGGTGTCCCCCGGCTGTACCTGGCCGAGCGCATGTTGCAGGGTGGCAAAGGCGGTCAAGGGGGTGGCGCCGGTTGCATCATCATCACCATTCGGGGCAACATAATACTGACGCAGCGGGGTCAACCGGAGAGCCACTGACGGCGCCGTCGTGATAACAATCGTTGGCGTCAGCGTTGGAGCGACCAAAAGTGTCGCACTCACGGCTGTTGCGGCTTCTATCGCCGCGGTCTCTGCCGCTGGTTGTAAGTTATTCAACATCTCTTCGGCTTCGTCGGCCATGGTCGCCACCACTTTTTGGGCGTTGCGCTCCCCGCGCCAAAGCTCATCCAATGCTTGATCAGCCACCGCTTCCCAACGGCTATAGATCGGATGCAGCGGGTCATAGAGCGAGAAACGCACGTCAGTCGGCGGGAGAAAGGCGGCGAGATTGTAAGGCGGCAACGCCGTGGGATGCAGAAAAGCGGGGGCTTGTTGCAAGGCAAGCAAGGCCGGCGTCATCTGCTGCCTTTCGGTCAACAGCGCGGCGCCGGCGCCTTCCGGCCCGGCCAAGAATTTGGCAAAGGCCCAAGCCGCCTCTGGGTGCGCCGTATTGCGGGCAATGGCAACACAACTGCCGTCGCTGCGATTGGCGCTAAATTTCCCACTGGGCAAGGCAACAAAGTCAAAAGATAGATCAGGCTGGGCCAACAGGGCCGGAACGCGCCAGTGACCGATGATCTGCATGGCGACCTGGCCGATAAGAAAGCGATCCACCGTCTCGCCGCGGCTTTCCTCGTCAGCCACCGGCGGCATCACGCCCTGCACCAGACTCAGATCGGCCTGCCATTGCAGAGCGGCCATTGCCGCTTTTTCTTCCAGCAAAAAGGTTGTGGGGGCAAAGGGGTCATCAAAAACATTTTGCCCCGTCGCTGTCCAAACCGACAACGGCCAGTAGGCGTCAAAGCGGTCGATGCCATACTGCTGCGGCTGACCATCGCCATCCGCAGCGCGGGTGAGTTGTTGAGCCGTGATCAATAGATCGTCCCACGTCCACGGCGCCTGCGGATAGGCCACCCCGGCGGCGTCAAAGAGCGCTTTGTTATAGACAATCGCCAGCGTCGCCCGATCCAACGGTAGGCAATGGTAGCCTTGCGCCGCGGTGCGGTAGAGGGCCAGGGTATCAGGGTCATAG
Source organism: Caldilineaceae bacterium (assembly GCA_026645575.1). The sequence continues at coordinate 117,784 of JAPKMW010000014.1, read as the reverse complement.
GCCGCCAGATGGAGTTGATCCGCTGCTACCAAATCATCCAGCGGCAGGAGCATCCCTTGCAATGCCGACGCATAGGCCACTGCCGTGGAAGGGTAAAAGAGATCCGGCGGGTCGCCTTGGGTAAAGGCGAGGTCAAGGGTGCGGTAATAGTCGCTGCTCTTGGGGATGTTTTGCAGCTCCACCCGAATGTTCGGGTGTTGCGCTTCAAAGGCGGCGATCAACGGTTGGGCGATCTGTGTTACCCGCGTTTCATCCCAACGCATAAGCCAGCGAATGGTGGTCGGCGTCGCGACCGGTGTGGTTGGCGTCGTAACGGTTACCGGAATTGTTGTCGAGGTTGCAGCGGGTGTAACCGGCGCCGGTTGGGCCAACCCGTCCGGCGGATGCGCCAAAGCAGTAGGTTGGGGAATGAACAGATAGACCGCAAAGGCAATGAGCGCCCCAAGGAGCGTAATGGGCAGAAGTAGTCGATAGGTCACAGGTATAACAAGAAAACAGTCACATGGTGACGACTAAGGGTATGGGAAAATCTAACTTGAACCACCGCTTAACGCGAGTCCGTGACTCGCCCCAGCGAGTTGCGAGTCACAGACTCGCGTTAAGCGGTGGTTATATTGCTACGGACCTTACCCACGCAATTTGGCGCCGGTGGCGCCCTCTACGGTCTTGATAATGCGTTGGCGCAGATGGCTCACTTCTTTCTCGTTAAGCCCCCGTTGCAGGCTTTGATAGGTCAGGCGGTAGGCCATTGACTTATGACCGGCGGGCAGTGGGTCGCCGCGGTAGATGTCAAAGAGTTCGACAACGGCCAGCCGTTCATCCCCCCCCTGGCGGATGGCTTGTTGCACCTGGTGCGCCGTCACCTCTTCGGCCACCTCAAAGGCCAGGTCTTCCACCACCGGCGGGTAGGCGCTGATCGGTTGCATCGGTTGCAGCTCCCAGTGCGGTTTCAGCAAAGGTTGCAAGCGCAATTCGGCCACGTTGATCCGACCGTCCCCCAGATCAAAGGCGGCGCGCACCTGTGGGTGGATCTCGCCTAATTGACCGATGCTGCGTCCGTCAACAAAGATCTCGGCGCAGCGCGGGCCAAAGACTCCTGTGTCTGGTTGCGCCCGATATTCGGTGCGGTTGGCGTTGTAGCCCAGCCGGTGCAAGAGCAGTTCCACCACCCCTTTGAGGTCGAAGAAATCCATTTCTTCGTTGGCGCCCGGATCGGGGTGGAAGTTGGTCAGCCGGCGGGGGCCGGTCAGGGCGATAGCGATGCGGCGATCTTCCAGCGGCAGGACGCCCTCCCCCTTTTCGGGCAGGTAGACGCGGCCTACCTCAAAGGTGGTCAGCCGGGCCGTGTGACGCAGGTTACGCGCCAAGTTCTCTAGCGTGCTGACAATCAGTGACCGACGCATGGCGCGGCGTTCGGGCATGATTGGGTTGAGCAGCGTAACATAAGGCGCCGCTTCACCGTTGCCGGTTTTGGTGATCGTCGGCGCTTGGAGCTTCTCATGATTCTCCGGGTTGGTCAGCGGGTGGTTGATGATCTCCTGCAAGCCGATGCCGGAGAGAACACTGCGCACCAACTCTTCAGTCAGGAAAAGGTCATTGCGCTGTTGGGTCGGCAACACATCATTGATCAAGGTGGCGCCCACATGTTCATAGCCGATAATGCGCGCCACTTCTTCGGTCAGGTCGGCGGGAATGGCAATGTCGAGGCGATGCCAGGGGGCGACAGCTTCGATCAAGGCTTCGTCGGGCAGGCGATGAAGGGCAAAGGTTGCCTCTGCCGCCGCGTTTGCCGCAACCGCATGAACGACGTTGGCCTGGAAATCGAGCCGGTGCAGGGCATTGAGAATCGCCTCCTGGCTCACCGCCATGCCAAGTAACCGACGCATGTCGCTCACTGTGGTGTAGACTGTACGCACCGGCTGGGGAACCGGATAGGCATCGACCATGCCCGTCACGATTTGCCCCCCGGCATATTGACGCATCAACGCAGCAGCATGACGGGCGGCAATGGGGTTGAGCGTCGCCGGCACGCCACGGGCAAAGCGATAGCTGGCCTCGCTGGGCAGACGTAGCTGACTGGCAGTACGCCGGTTGTTGATGCCTTCAAAGGTGGCTGATTCCAGCAAAATATTGCGCGTGTTGTCACTGACTTCGCTCTCCTGTCCACCCATGACGCCGGCAATGGCAATCGAACCGGCGGTGTCGGTGATCATAAGCATCGAGTCATCCAGGGTGCGTTGCACATCGTCCAGGGTAGTAAACTTTTCCCCGGCCTGCGCCCGTTTGACGATGATGGTGGGAATAGCATCGCCCACCCGTTGCGCCCGCTGGAGGAGAATGTCATAGTCAAAGGCGTGGAGCGGCTGGCCCCATGCCAACATGACATAGTTGGTAATATCGACAATGTTATTGATGGGGCGCATCCCGGCCTTGGTCAGCCGTTCCTGCAACCAGCGGGGCGAGGGGCCAACTTGCACATCCTTGATGATCAGGGCCGTGTAGCGGTTACAGAGATCGGGGTCGGCAATTTCGACCTTGGCGTAGTCGCCCGCCTGTTCGCCCGTGGCCGCGACGGCAGGGGGATCCGCCGGCAGATGGAGCGGCGCATCGGTCAACGCCGCCACCTCACGCGCAATGCCGATCACGCTGAGACAGCGCGCCATGTCAGGCGTCAACTCGACCTCCAACACCTCGTCGCCCAGGTAGTCACGCAGCGGCGTCCCCACCGGCGCGTCTTCCGGCAGGATGATAATGCCCTCATGCTCTTCGCTCAGGCCCAACTCCCGTTCCGAGCAGACCATACCGGCCGAGCGGACGCCGCGGATTTTGCTGGCTTTCAACTGCTTTTTGGGGCGCGGGCGTTGGTCGCTGTAGGCATCCAGCAGCACTGCACCCTCACGGGCAAAGGCCACCTTGAGGATCGGCAGGCTAGCCGCCTCCCGATAGGCATAGAGATTGGGGGCGCCCGTCACTACTCGTTGTGGTTCAGCGCCGCCATAATCGACATCGACCAATACCAGCCGGTCGGCATCGGGGTGAGGCAACACAGCGCACACCTGCCCCACGGTCAAGGTGGCCGGGTCCCACCAATCGCCCACCTGGTGGACAGTGGCAATTTCCAAACCGGCCAGCGTTAGCCGTTGCACTAACTCCGCCGTCGATACAGTCAAGTCAACATAGTCTTTCAGCCACGAAATCGGAACAAGCATGCAAGGTCTCCAATGGTCTTTGATGGTCGCGTAGTCGTTTAGTCCAAAGTCCGAAGTCTGTTGTCGTTTGGACGCTAGCCGAACACTTTTACTTTATTTAGTGCATTGCAAAATTTTAACAGTCAGTCCTTACGGCTCTGGACTCTAGACTGCGGACTAACTGACTCTGAACTACAGACTTAATCATTTGCACCAATTAATGTTCGCTGCTCAATCTTGTTCGGCTGTGGGCAAAAATATTCATGCATGACATCGTGGGCAAGGGCGCGCCAGGTCCCCCAGCCGCGGCGCTCACCAATCATGTTGCGCATATCCACGGTCAACTGCGAGAGTTGCGCCGGTAGGATAGTGCGAAACGCATAAATGCCTTCGTTTTCCGAGGGCGTTGGTCGTTGGTTGCCGCCATAGAGATGAAAGAGATAGCTGGCAAAGGCAACGGTCGAGCCATCATGATGAAAACGATAGTCCAGTAACCCAACAAATGAGCAGATGCGCACAGTCAGCCCCGTCTCTTCCATCACCTCTCGCAAGAGGGCCTGGTGGATACTTTCCTCCCAGCCAACCCCGCCTGACGGCAGACGACACAAATGGGCTGGGTAATGGGCTTTGTTGTGCATCCATATTTTACCGTCAGGCGTCTGAATTGCAAAGACCACCTCGGCACGGCGATCACTATCGCGTCGCCAACGGTAGGCGCGAATGTACTCATCCGCCTGAATATGAAAAGTTCGTCGCACCGGTCGACCGTAGCGTTGCATCAGATCGCTGACCTCTTCCTCACAAATCATGGGCCGGTGAGGGGTAAGAACCGTTGGAGAGAACGAACCAGACATAAGCACGACTCCTAACTAGCTGTACAGGATTAAGGTATGGTTGGATGAGGGCGGCAAAGGCACGGATGATAATACAACATGTATACAATAAATTAGCCGGATAATACAATAGTAGGATAGCAAACATGTAAAATGAGACTATCCTGTTTACGAAAAACGTTTCCCCTTTGGGGCATAGCTATACCATTACAGTAACTGTTTATGCAACGACGCTAGAGTGTCCGCTCTGCCAAATTGACCAAAGGGCGCCGACAAGCAGTAACAGAAGGGTTGCCAGGGAAAGATAGCGACCAATGGTGCGTGGCGGCGTCTCTTCAAAGCGCAGCAGAATGTAGCCCTCGCCCACTGGCGGCACAGCGACTGTCATGCGCCCTAGCGTACTCTCCGCAGGCGACTCCGGCACAATCGGTAATTCCTGGACCGGTTCGCCATGCTCTTCTTTCAGGAGATAGGCGCGCCAGCCGGGATAGTAAAATTGATTAAAAATAATGCGTTGGTCATCACGGGGACGGCAAAGCTTTTGCTCTTTATCCAGGTCGGTGCAGAAGTAAACCTTTTCCATTACCGTGTTGTGCGCCACCGAGCCGACGATCAACTGGTCGTAGTCAACAGCCGTGTAGTCCACCTTGGTATTGACCGGCTTCACCGGCCCGCCAGCCTGTTCCTGGTTGATGTAATCATCAGCCATCGGACTCCAGGTGGGAATCTCACTTACCCAACGGGTGCTACCGGTCATTTCGTCAGAGGATTGTTGAAAACGCATCAACGCCGCTAGGCTGACCGGGCCTTCCACCGGTTCCGTAATTTGCATTTGTAAGTAGGGATAGCTGCTTAACAAAATAAGGGCGACGGTGGCAAATAAGGCGAGATTCAAGGGTTTTGTCGACGCAATGAGGCGATGATGCACAACCAGGCCACTAAGAATACTTAAACAAAGCGCCGTGATGCCAAACCAACGCCAGGGGAATTGGGCAAAGCCCAGCACGCCCCCAATCACAGGCAAACGCCAGAGCGGCGCCCCCCATTGCAAGCCCAAGAAGGTGGCAATGACGCCAGCGCCGAGAAAGGCGACCACTTCCCACCGTTGGCGCCTAAGCAGCGGCCAACTGAAGAGCAACCCTACCGTCACCAATGTCAAGGGGGCGATGCCCAGTTGAAAACTCATGGTGTCGTCGGGGCCGATCTTGCTGACGCCAAAGCCCCAGTAGGGACGAAAGAGTTGGTAGAAATAGACAAAGTGACCACCGGCATCGTAACGCCCATCAAACCATTGGTCGGTGCGCACATCATTGCGTTCTAGGATAAGCGGCAAGAGGAAATTAGCGCCCAGCGCCAGCCCGGTTGCCAACCCTAGCAGCGGCGTGAGGGCCGTGCGCAACCAGGTCGTGAACACCCACTGAACGGTTGATTGCCCTGCTGATTTTGGTCTACTGTATACCAAAGCTACCAACAGTAAATAGAGACCCAGCCAAGGTGTAAAGAGGACAAAGACCAGATTACTGGTCAACAACAGGCCGGTATAACAGAGCGCCACGCCGACAAACCAGCCATAGCTCCGGTAGAGAATACTCTGGCGTACCGTCCACAGACAGAGCGGCAGCCAGACAAAGGCCATGCTCTCGGCCAGGTTAGCTCGCACATAGAGATTGAGCAGATGATAGGGGATGTAAACATAAACCAACGCGGCCACCATCGCTGCCGCCGCCCCCTGCCACGAACGCACGTAGAGATACATGGCGACTGCGCTGCCGACGATGCTCAACACAAAGATGCTCTCTACGGCAGCGGTGTGGGAAAAACCGAGAAAATGGTGCAGCACTTCGGCCAGAAAATGGCTAAAGAGGCCATAGATATTAAAGAAGGGGTAGCCATAGCCAAAGGCAAAGTCAGGACTCCAGCGGGGCCACCAGATGCCATCCTGCACTGAACGGTCATATTGAAAGAGGAAATAGACATGATGGCGCGCATCATTGGCGCTCCAGAAATAACCGGGCAGGAGAAAAGGCGCCACGGCAAAGATCGTCAGCACCAGGGTCAACCAGAAGGTGCGCTCATGCCAGAAAGGCGTGCTGACCGCCGGATCTTCGGTGGCCGGCGTCATTGCCGTTGGCGCTATCGGTCGCAAGCTACGAAAAACGTCAGTTGCCATAAAATACCAATTTATCGTCGATCCCCCCATCAACCAGGAGGCGCGTACCTGTACGCCAATCATAATAGCCAAAGTGGTACTGCAATCGCCCCGATTGTACCTGCGGGACGACGGCTGCGAGATCCAGTTGATAGGTATTGGTCAAAATCTCACCGGGGCGCCAGGTAGTGGCCGGTCGCTCATTGCCAAGGGGTTGGGTATCGAGTTGGGCCGCCACCGTCAACGCCTGTTCGTCACCGGCTAATGCCTGAAAAAAGAGATTGTAATCGGTCGGCAACACAGCGATTGGTTGCCATGCTACCGCAAGGGTCGCCGTTTTTTGCTGACGATCTTCTGTCACCTTTGCCGAAAGCACCACAATCTCGTACTTACCCAAGACGGCCTGCGGCGCGGCCGGCGGTTGATAGCGCGTATAAGTTGTTGTCAAATACGGATAACTGCTCAACACCGCCAGCAGGAGCAAAACCGGCCAATACGGTGGCTGTTGCAATTGTGGCTGAATGACCGGCAGTAGGGCTGCGATCATCGTCAAAAAAGGGAGCGCCGGTAACAAGATCTGCCACGGATAGGTCAACAAGCGATCAGCCTGAGTCACTTGCCAAAAGAGCGCACTACCTGCCGTCGCCAAGAAAATAGAACCCAGGGTAACAAGCCAGCCCAAACCGAAGAGACGGGTAACCAACGGGGAAAGCTGGGTTGGTCGTTGCACCCACCAAAGCCACAGCGTAGCCAGACTACACAGGACAAGCGCCAGGCCCAACTGAAAGGGATAGCTATCTTGCCAGCCGGGGATACTAGGCGCCACCTGCCAACCAGGACGAAAGAACTGAAAGAAGGCGACAAAATGCTCGCTAAAGTTCACGGAGGTTGGCACGGTCATGTTAAGCAGGGGGAATAAAGTTGCCAGCGCAGCGCTGCTACTCACCAGCACTACCAAAGCCGCCATCCAGTTGCGTTCCACCACTAGCGCGTAGAGTAGCAAGAGTAATGAACAACAGAGCGCCAATCCGGCCTGTGTCTGCCACATCCATCCAATTGCCACCAAGGTAATGCCGGCAGCGCTAATCACTCTGGTTTCACTGTAAATGGTCAGACCGGCCAGCGCAATCGGCAACAAGCCGATGATCAAGGCATCGCTCAAACTTCCCCGGACATAGACCGTCGCCAGCGATGGGGGAGCCAACAGGTAGAGCAAGCCGGCGAAACCAGCAGCACGATCACCAAAATGGGTGCGCAACCAGGCATAGATGCCCAACCCACCCAGGAGAAAGGCGAGGATAAAGGTGCTACGCACCGCCGTAACAGCATCCAGGCCAAGCAACAACAAAGGACGAGTTAATAGAAAGGTCGCCCGTCCACTGCCCCGCCAGAGATCCGGGGCCATCGCCACACTCGCCAGGCTGCCGGGTTGATCGACATTAAAGGCCGGCGCAAACCCTTCCAATGCCTCCCAATACCCAGGGTAGGTTGCGGGCGCCCAGGCAAAAACACTGAGCAATAACAGAACCCAAAACCCCATGCGCGACGACACCTGCGAAAACGACGAATGCTGTGGAAGCTTCATTCCAAAATTATAGCATGGGGTACAACCCACTTTGCAAATAAGCAAGGGGGTGATAACAGTTATTAGACATTTACCCTACCGAATCCGTTTACTTTCCCAATCGGCGTGGGTATGCAGATAACTGAGCCAGCCGCGCACAGTGACAGGGCCGAATTGATTATGACGAATTGTCACCTGATCACTGATCCCGGCGGCGGCGAGTTTTTGCGCCAAGGCCACCGTCGCCTGCCGGGTGGTGCGAAATTCCTCGCGCAGGGTCGCCGGATCAGCAGCAGGGGGTTGATAGTTGTCATATTCATCTTGGACAAAGGGTTCGCCCAGCGCCACCTGTAAGCGCCGTTGCCCCCAACGTTCAATGCCGGTGATGTGGCGCAGGGTGGCAGCGGCCTGCGGCGTCTCTTTATCAGCAACACGTCGGTTGATCGCCTCCCCACTTTCGGCCAGTTTTTGCGACCAGGCGGCTAGCGGCAATTTCCGTCCAGGCCGCTCTACCATCAAATTCACAATGGGCTTCATCAACAAATCAGCAATTGCCATTGGTTCTGAATCCTTTCCTTGTACCTACATAATAATCGCTCCGCGCCGGTTCGTGACTGGCGCGGAGCGAAGAAGCTATCTTTCATCAAGGGCGACGCCCATGATCGGCTCACGGTGGCCTTCATCCAGCAGGACGCCGCCCCCCTCGGCGCCGCCCGGCTCGCCGTATGTTTTGATGCGCGCCTGTTTGATGCGCCGGCCATGCAGGTTGAGCAATTCCAATTCGGTGACGCTCAGACCGTAGCGATTCTTGGGATGCTTGAGCAGATCAACCAGATCGAGCGTCACCAGGCGCGCCAGTTCGGCGCCGTTGGCAAAGCGTTGCCAACCGGAGGCGGGCAGTAGACGCATAAAATCCTGCCCCGCCGGGGTCGGCAGGCCGGCCAACCGGAGCGGCATAACGGAGCGCTCCAACTTCCAGGCGATCAACCATTCGGCGCCGGCGGGCGCAGTGATGTCGCGCCCCATTAAAAAATAGAGCCGATCACAGTTGCCGATCAACTCATACATGCTTTCATAGGTGGCGCCATCCACCGGTGTGCGCCGAATCTCAATGCCGATCTTCACCGGCAACTCGGCCACCGCCCGCCCAATAATGGCGCGTTCCGCCTCTAAATCTTTTGTTGCACTGACAAATAGTCGTAATGTTTCTGCCATAGTTGTGTTAAATTGGTATTTTCATTAAATGTAAGATGACAGGATGACAGGATGACACAGTCATCACCGTTACGTCTTCACCTTGTGATCTTGTCACCTTGTCATCTTGTCACAAGTTGCGTCACAAACTCACCAATCACCCCCGTCACCACCGCTGGCTGCTCGATCATAGCCATATGACCGGCCCCTTCGATCAGATGTAACTGGCTGCCGGCAATCGCCTGCTGGAGCGATTCGCTCAACCTGACGGGGGTCATTATATCCGCCGTACCACAGATGATCAAGGCCGGCAGCGTGAGGGAAGCCAGGGCGCTGCGCACGTCAAAGGCGTCGCAAGCGGCAAAGTCATCATGGAGCGTTTGCGGATCATTGGTGCGCAATTGGGCCAGCGCTTGTTCCCGTTGCTTGGTCGGGAACCCTGGCGTGTACATCCACTCGATCAACTGAGCCGTGGTGGCGTCAAAGGCGTTCTGTAGCCCCGTGAGAATCGCCGCATTGACGCGTAAGCGCGCCCCAGCGCCAACCAGAATCAACCCTGCTAAATGTTCGCCGGCAGTAAGGGCAAATTCCAGGGCAATAGCGCCACCCATCGAATGGCCGGCTAGAATAAACGAGGGCAGTGCGAGAGCGTCGGCAAAGGCGCCGATCACCTTGGCGTAACCGGCAATGGTCGTGCGCCCCGGCCCCGGCGATTGCCCATGTCCCGGCAAGTCCAGGGCATAGAGATCGGTTGTCGGTAGACGACGCAAGCGGGGCGGCCAATGGAGGTGGTGGCCGCCGGCGCCATGCACCAGCAGCAGCGGTGGTCGTTGGCTTTGGCCGCTACGGGCTTGGTGGTAGGTATAATAGATAGATTGATTGTCTATGCGAACCATCGTCATCGTTGTCACCGTAAAATGTTGCCGATCCAGCCGAAGGCAAAGATGCCAAAGAAAAAAAGTTGCGCCAACGTGACAACCACCGGCGCATTGACCAGCAACGCGCCCAGACCAAGGATGGCCACTACAGCCAATCCGGCGGTATAGGCGAACAAAATGGTGCGATTGCGCCCCGCTTCCCGTTCCAGTGTATGCGCCACAGGGATAACCATGAGCGCCAACACATAACCGGCGGCAGAAGCGGGGAAGAACGGTGTTGTCCAGCCATAGGCGACGCAAAGCAGCGCCACCAGCAACATGACGCCAACGATGTTCGAGACACGCATCTGTTGGGGAGACAAGACCAGCCGGCCAAAGGGGTCAAGCCGCAACAACAGGTTAAAGAGCGTTTTGCCCGTCCAGGTCAGGTAGACAAAGAGCGCATAGAGCATCAGCAGTGGCGTCAAAAATGGAGAGAGTTGCGGATTGTTGTTGGCAACGCCGCGGACAACCTGATAGCCAAAATAGGCGCCCAAAATAACCACCCACTGCAGCCGCGGCCCCATGCGCGACATCCAGAAAAAGTATTGGAGCAGCCAGCGGTAGATGGGGTTGCGTGCTTTCAACGCTTCAAGAATACCGGAACGCGCCCAGTTCAACTCCGGGTTGAGCCGCAACGCTTCGCGGAAGTGCGTCATGGCTTTTTGGTGGTCGCGCTGTTCCAGGGCGATCCAGCCCTGGTTGGCGTGGGTGAGCGCGTTCTCCGGATCGCGCACCAAGGCTGCATCGAGCGCACCGACCGACTCCTGGCGACGTCCCAACTTGTTGAGCGCCATCGCCCGTAGGTTGCCGACGCCCACATGTTCGGCATCCAGTGCCAGCCCCTGTTCGGCAGCCTGTAACACTTTGGCCCACTGCTGTTGACTGGCAAAGATACCGGCCAGCACGGCATAGTAATCGGCCTCCTGCGGATTCAGCCGAATCGCTTCGCCAATGGCCTTTTCCGCCTGACTCAATTTGTCCTGCTGATGAAAAACTCGGCTCAAGACAAAGTAGCCGTAGGGATGGTCGGGCGCCAGATGAATGGCCTGTCCGGCTTCGCTTTCCGCCTCGGCATAGCGTCCCATCTCCATCAAGGTGAGACTGAGCCAGGCATGAGCAGGAAAATGATCGGGCGCCGTTGCCAGCACCTGGCGCAGTTCCTTCTCGGCTAGGTCAAAACGGCGTTGTTGCAAGAGGAGGAGCGCCCGCTCCATCCCGCCGCCAAAGGGTCGTTCGGTCATGGTTTTTTGATTCCCAAATAGGTGAGGATGTCATCATAGAGACCGCCTTCGTTGGCGTAGAGGGCGTAGTTGCGCGCGGTGAGAAACCACTCTTTGGTCGTCGGCTTGATCGTTTTGGCGGCCTGCTGTAAATCTTGCGCCGTGATTGGGCTAGGGCGCCCACTCTTCATCGCTTCGCGGAGTTTGCTTTCGACGGCAGCGTCAATCACTGCTTTGATGTCAGCGCCGGACATTTCCGGGAGCTTCTCGCCGATTTTGCCATAGTCGATGCTCTGCGTTGGTTTGTCGCTCAGAAGGATGCGCAAAATCTCGGCGCGGGCGGGGGCGTCGGGCGGCGGCACAAAGACAATGCGGTCAAAGCGGCCAGGGCGGCGGAAGGCGGCGTCAAGATGCCAGGGGGCGTTGGTGGCAGCCAGGATCAGGATGCCGTCATTGGAGGTATTGGCGCCGTCCAGTTCGGCCAGGAATTGGTTGATCAGGTGACGACCGGTGCTGGTGCGCATATCGCGGCGGCTGGCGCCCAGGGCATCGACTTCGTCAAAAAAGAGGACGCAGGGGCGGTTGCGCCGCGCCATTTCAAAGAGTTGGTGGAGCTTTTGTTCACTATTGCCAAAGTACATATCCAAAATATCATGGATGCCTACGGAAAGGAACTTGGCGCGCACCTGCCCGGCGGTTGCCCGCGCCAGGTGGGTTTTGCCGCACCCCGGCGGACCATACATGAGGATGCCGCCGCCGGCGCTCTTGCCATAGGCTTTGTATAAATCGGGGTGAAGCAGCGGTTGGATGATCTTGATGTCGATCTCCTCTTTGACCCCTTCCATGCCACCCACATGCGTGAAGTTGATCTGGGGTCGCTCCATATTGACAGGCAACGCTTCGTCGCTATCAGCTTGGGGACCAACCACATCACCGTCGGCAGTCATCTTCATCCACGATTCAACATCATCGACAATGCTGCCAGCGGGCGTTTTGGGAGTTTCGGTCGGGGGCGGCGGGGGTACGACCGGCACAGAGTCAGGTTGGGTCGGCACTGCCGGTGGCGCCGGCGGGGGAACAAAGTCCGGGTCGGCGCTGTCCGGTTGCAAGCCCAGTTGCGCCGCTAGTTCGCCATCAGTCAGGCCGGGATCACTATCTAGCGCCCGCAGATACTCGCCGATGGCGCGCGCCTTCTCGCCGATTTGCAGCAGCAACCGTGCATGTAACAGGTAGAGATCCCCAGGAATCGGGGTGATGCTGTGGAACAAGGCGGTGAGCAGCGTCATTGCCTCCCGGCTTTTGCCCTGCCCGGTGAGTGCTTCGACCAAGCCGGCGCGCAACTTGTTCACATTGCGTCTATCCCCCTGGCGCGCCATGAGATCAAGGGCAGCGCGATACTCGCTTTCGGCCTCCGTATATTGGTCGGCCTGCAACAACATGTCGGCCAGATGCTGGCGCAGGGGTATATTCTCCGGCGAGACAGCAACGGCATCGCGCAGGGTTTGCAAAATCGCTTGGTTTCCACTCACGGGTCGATCCTCACTTGCCATGTCGGCTGGGCTTACAAGAATTGCAGTTGTCTACAATTTATTATACTAGGAAGGGACAGATTTCGCCCAACTGTGGAGTCAGGGAGGTAAAGAACGGACAAGAGCCAACCGCGTCCAGTATATACTACGCCGAAATTGGTAATTTCAATTACAATTACCTTGTCCTATTTGACAAAAGCTTACAAGCTCGTTATCATAGATAAAGTTGTTAACTGTTCACATCCACCGGTCACATCAACCTTCATCGCTATCTAGCCACTGTGGTTTGCAGTTGCTCAATCAAGGGAAGCACCATAGGGCCTGCGACCGTCAGGCCTGTTTTCCTTGCGACGTTGTTGACCCACTTCACTCAATGCGTTTCTTCTACTTTTACATTCTATGCAACGGAGGGATTGCCCATGCGACGGGTATTGGTTTGGTGCAGTATCAGCACTGTTGTCATTTTCGCCATTCTGTTTGGCTATGGCTGGGTTGCCACGGCCCAAAGCACCGGCATTATCCTCGGCAAAGTCACTGGCGACGGCAATACGGCGCTGGCAAATGTGACAGTACGCGCCTATTACAAAGAAGATATTACCGGTATCATCGTGTGGACCTATGCCGGACAGGCAACAACCGATGACACAGGGAACTACACAATCCCCAACCTCAATGCTGGCACCTACCACATTAGTTTTAACGAAGTTTTCCCTGTACCAGGCTATTTTGCTGAATTCTATAACAACGCCGCCGACCAATTCAGCGCAACCGATATTCCTTTAGCAGCAGGCGCAACCATCAGCAATATTAATGCCAGACTTTCTTCCGGCGCCCATATTCAGGGGAAAGTGACGGATTTGCAAGGGAAAGCACTGTCCAATATTAGGGTCTTTGCGTTCGATAACAACAATAGTTTTCAAACTACCTTTGAAACGGATGCCAGTGGCAATTATGAGATCCGCAACTTAATGGCGGGTAACTACCGGATTGCCTTTGAAGATACACGTCAACCACCCATCTATCGTACAGGATACTTCAACAACGCCCTCGAACGGGAAAATGCGACCTTGATTATGGTTGCAACTGATCAGATTATTAATAACATCAACATGCAGTTGAATCACCTAGGTTTTATCACAGGCAAAGTCACTGATGCTCAGAATCACCCACTTGCCAGTATTCAGTTGACTGCGCAACAAAGCAGCATTGAGGAAATCGGCGAGGTGTGGCATGATCGCGCTTTCGCCGTGACAGACATTGCGGGGAATTACATTTTAGGTGGTTTAATGGAAGGAACCTATCGCGTTCGCTTCAGTGATACACAAGAACGGAAATACAGCAGAGAATATTACAACAATACGTTTGACCCGAAGGCTGCTACCCTCCTCACCGTTACCCTCAACACAACCACGACCAACATCAATGCACAACTTGCTTTACGGGGCGGGATTGCGGGCAGGATCACCAACCGCCAGGGTGAACCGCTCAATCAGGTTGAAGTCACGGCCGAGATGCGTGACATCAGCCTGCCCGTCAATCGCTGGGAGGTGGTGCGTTTTACCCGCTCTAACGTCAACGGTGAATATACGCTCTGTTGTTTAGACGCGGATAGTTATCGTTTGCGTTTCAATGATACGCAAAATCGGTATCTGGGTGAGTATTACAACAATATTTACTATGATTACAAATCATCCCTTGATGACGTTACTCTGGTGACAGTCACAGCCGAGCTAACCACGACCGGGATTGATGCACAACTTAGCCGCCCCAGTACGTTGATTAGTCGCGTAACGAACCAGCAGAATCAGCCCATTGCTGACCTTAGCGTAACCCTCTACCGCTATTCCCCGGTGGGTAACGGCGCGTGGTATAACACCTACATCTATCCCGACAGAATTCAAGACGCCTATGTCATGGGTGTAAGACCCGGTCGTTATCGAATTCAATTTGAGGACGGGCGCGACCCAGACCGCTATGTTGGTGAATTTTACGACAATGCCCCTGACCTTACTACAGCTACAAATATTACCGTTACCGAAGAGGCGACCGTTACTGTCACCGCCGTGCTGGCTGATAAAGCGCGCATTGATGGTCGCGTGACCGATCGCAATGGCGCTGCAATTCCCAATATTATGGTCAGTGCTTGGCGGCTATTCCCTTCGCAGCAACAATCTTCATGGCAACAAATTGCTAACACCCGTACCGATCAGCGTGGGGATTATAGCCTCAGCGGGCTCACACCAGAGACCTATCGCGTTGGTTTTGCTGTTATGCATCCGCCAGAGGCATTTGCCGGAGAGTTCTATGATAATGCAGCAATGATTGACGACGCAACTGATATTGTTGTTCGTGAAGGTGAGGCCACTTTACACATTGATGCAGAATTGGGTCGCCCTGGCCGACTGAGTGGACGCGTTACAAATGCAAATGGGGAGCCACTTACTAATATTGCCGTTAGCTTTTACCTCTATCTTCCAAACGATTCCAACAACGCACAGTGGTACCCTGCTGGCTCAGCGCAGACTGACTTCAACGGCGTCTATAGCAGCCCAGGCTTAGGATCAGGTTTATACCGAGTTGGCTTCCAAGACTATAGCAACACCTATCATGCAGGGTATTATTCTCAAGTCGGTTACCTTGAAAATGCCGCCACCATCAGCGTGACGCCTGAGATAACGGTGACAGAGATCAACATGCAATTACCAGCGAATCCCTTGCTCTGGCCGCCTTTTGCCCAGGATGACGAGATTGTTGTCGAAGAAGGAGCAACCGCCAATCTTCTTGCCTCCGGCTTTAATCGGGTACTCGATAATGATCGCTCGGAAGCCGGCCCCTTACAGGCTACGGTCGTGGCAATGCCTAATCATGGTCTCTTGAACTTGAACTCAGACGGAACTTTCAGCTACACACATAACGGTGACGAAGCCACCAATGACTTTTTCACTTATAGAGTGAGTGATGGGAGCCAACAATCGAACATTGGCAGAGTAATGATCACCATTCAACCGGTCAATGATCCGCCGGTTGCCGCTAACGATAGCGCAACCGTTAGCCGTGGACAAAGTGTGACCATGTTAGATTCGGGGGCAAAGAGTCTACTCGCCAACGACAGCGATCCGGACAGCAGCGTGCTGACAGCCACGCTCAAAACCGGGCCGGTTCACGGCAGCGTGACCATTAACGCCAATGGCGCCTTCACCTACACCCACGGTGGCGACGCTGCAACAAGTGACAGCTTCACCTATCAGGTCACCGACAATCTGGGTGCTTCCGCCGTCGCCACGGTGACGGTTGCCGTCAATCCGTTCACCTTTCACAAGACGGTCGGCATGGCGGGGATCAAGCCGCTCTGTACGCCAGTGGGTGAAATCCATGCGCCGGTCGGCACGACAATTGTTTACTGTTATACGCTACGCAACATCGGCGACACGCCGTTGACGAGCCATTCATTGGTCGATAGTCACCTGGGGCAGTTGCTCACCAACCATGTCCATCCAGTGGCGCCGGGAACAGCCTTCTCCGTTACCTTTACCCAAACGCTAACGATTAGCACCACCAACATCGCCACCTGGACAGTCGCAAGCAGCGCTGCACAGACATTGGCAGCGCCGACCACCAATGTTGCCCGTACTGCCGCCACCGTCCGCATTGCCGGCCCCACCGATGACAGCGACGGCGACACCATTCCCGATAATCAGGAGAAAGCTGGTGATATTGATGGCGACAACATTCCCAATTTCCTTGATGCCGATGCCGATGGGGATGGGAAACTGGATAAAGATGAAGTGGGGAATAATCCGGTGCAACCAGTCGATAGCGACCAGGATGGCATTCCAGATTATCTCGATAGTCAGAGTGGCGAGGTAAAACAGCAGCTTTTCCTGCCGGTAGTTAAGCGGTAAATGAGGGCGCAGGTTTAAAGACGCGGATTAGGGTGGTGCGGGTTTTTGATTCTCTCAAAGAAAATCCGCGTCTCTCATCCACTCTTCGCTGAAGGCCGATTTGCCGCCGTGCGATCCAGCACACCGGCCAGATCAACGCCAAAGGTCCACTCGGCGTTGGCGGTCATCTGTTGCAGTTTGGCTTCGTCAATTTCAACGCCCATGCCAGAGGTTTCGGGAACAAGCAGATGGCTCTTTTCATAGCGCACGGGTTCCTTCACCGCATCATCCGTATAGAGATGGGGGCCGGTGCTGTCACCGGGGTAGTCGAGAACGCGGGCGGCAGCGGCGAGATGGGCGACGGCGGCAGTACCCAGGTTCAATTCCTGCGTTGTGCCGATGAGAACACTGGCGCGCGCCGCCTCGGCCAGAGCGACGAGCCGTAGACTGGCCTGCAAGCCACCCAGCAGATAGGGCGAGACATTAAGAATATCGACGCAACCGTTGCTCAGGAGTTGCCAGCCGTGATGGATATGCAGCACATGTTCTGACACCGGACGGCGGCAGCGGCGGCGGAATTCGGCCAGACCGTCAATGTCATTGCGTGGGGCGGGGCTTTCCACCAGCATGAAATCGACCACCTCTTGGTAGCGTTCAAGCGCCATGATTGCCCGCCGCCAGTCGAGCAAGTTGGAAAAGTCGAGCGACTTGATCTCCACCTTGTTGCCAAAGCGATCGGCAAATTTACCCAGGAAGAGCAGATCCGCTTCCAGGTTTGAGCCAACGTAGACCCGAATCAGGTCAAAGCCTTGCGTCAACTTCTCGGCCACCCGTTCCAGGTTCGGCTCCACCTCTTCGACCGAACGCATACGGAAAATAGGATAACAAACACGCATGCGATCGCGCAGCTTGCCACCAAGCAGGTCGTAAACCGGGACGCCTTCATAGCGCGCGATCAGGTCGTGCAGGGCCAGGTCGATGCCCTGGCGCACCAGCCCCGACCGGCTGTACATGTGCCCTTCGTCCGGGAAGAAGCGAATCAGATCATCTTCAATTTTCACCACATTGCGCGCATCTTTGCCTTGCAGCAATTGATTCAGCATTCGCTCTAGCTCCCCCATGTCAAACTGGTACATAGGCACATGGGAGAGATCGCTCATCTCGCCCCAGCCGACGGCGCTATCACCCGCCTCGACTTTGACGATCACATGTTGATTAGCGATGCCGGTCTGCCGGGGCGTAGCGATAGGGAAGAGTTGGACACGTTGGATTTTCATAACCATTCTCGATTTCTTTGATCATTAATGCGGTAACACAGAGATTCACAGAGATCTATCCGAGGAAACGTGTCGAACCCTCTGCGGATCCCTGTGTAACCTCTGTGTTCTCTGTGAACCGTTTTTAGACTTTCATTTTCATCCATCCAGATGTGTTGTGGAAATTGGCGACGGCGCTGCCGGGCGGCACAATGGCATCACAGGCGGTGCGCAGATCGTCGGGTAGCTTCATCTCCAGCACGGGGAGCAGATGTTCGAGTTGCGCCAGCGACCGTACGCCAATCAACGGGGCGGTGATGCCGGGTTGATCTTTGGTCCAGAGGAGGGCGAGTTGCGCCGGGTCGCGACCGTGGTCGTGCGCCAACTGGACGAAACGCTGGCCGGCAGTGATGGCGCTGGCGGTCACCCGTTCGGCATAGATGCCGCCGCGCAATTGGGCGCGCGAATCAGTCGGATAGTGGGCCGCATCCGTGTAACGGCCGGCCAACATGCCCATCGCCAGCGGCGCCCAGGTGAGCACCCCTAAACCGTATTGCTGACACATGGGAACAAGTTCGTTTTCAATGCGGCGATCAAGCAGATTATAGGGCGGCTGTTCGCTGACAAAGCGGGCATAGCCCTTGAGTTCACTGATCAGCACCCCTTCCAGCACCTTCCAAGCGGGCGCCGTGGAACTGCCGATGTAGCGCACTTTGCCTTGGCGCACCAAATCGGTGAGGGCGCCCAGCGTTTCGTCAATCGGCATATCAAAGACAGGACGGTGCAGTTGGTAGAGGTCGATACAGTCGGTTTGCAAGCGGCGCAACGATTCTTCACAAGCGCGCATCAGATGCAACCGGGTGTTGCCCCGATCATTGGGGCCGGGGCCGGTGGGGTAGTGGGCTTTGGTGGCCAGGATCATCGCATGGCGGCGGCCGGTCTGCGCCAAGGCGCGCCCAAGGATTCGTTCACTTTCGCCGCCGGCATAGTTATTACTGGTATCGATCAGGTTGATGCCCGCATCCAAGGCGCGGGTGAGAATTTTGATTGCGTCGGCTTCCGGCACAGGATTGGCAAAGTTATCTGTACCCAGCGCGATTGGTGCGACTTTCACACCGGTGCGGCCTAGAGTTCTGTAGTCCACGCCTGGTCTCGCTTCTAGTGAATGGAGGCAATCGTTGCTCCAAGCGGTTAGTATGCCATCAGGTAGGGCGCTCATAGTGTAGCACACCCTCATGCGTTTCAACAAGCAGAAGCGCCCAACAAGGGTATATACTCCACAAAAAAACCTAGCCGGCGTATGTGTAGTCTACATACGCCGGCTAGGTTATCGCGAAGGTTATCAACAGACCGCCACGGACGTTACACTCCTACCAAAGGAAGCGTTAAGCGCGTACCTTATCCTTGCTCCTCTTAACCATCTTCCCCATCTTGATCATCATTTTGGTCATCAACGGGTTGATCATCTTGCTGATTTTGCTGACCTTGATTTTGCTGACCTTGATTTTGCTGGTTCAGTTGATCCTGTTGACTCTGCTGCCCCTGCTGGCCGGGCGCCGGCACGCCGGCGCCTTCAAGAGAAAGACTATAGGTACAACTGAAGTCGCGCGTGTTTCTGACGATGATGTAGAAGGACGTATTGGTATCACCGCTACCTTGCCAGACGAGTTCAGTTCGGTCGCGGTTATCGCTATCGTCATCATCATTCTGGATCACGACCGGTGAACCGACGCCGACCGGTTCGTTAATATCGTCATCGTCGGGGTCAGGGTTCTGTAAGAGACGGGGCGTCATCACCTGAAAGGCGACACAGCCGGCGGTATCCATTTGCAAGCGCGCCGTCACCGTATCGGGTTGGGTATCCGTGGTTGTACTGTCATCGTCTTCATCGTCATCAGCATTCGCGCCGATATTCAGGCCCTGGTAGCGGAATTGATACCAGTGGGTTTCATTTGGATTCAAGGCGACCCAACAACCGGTGGGGAAACCTGCCGTGCTGGTATCGCTCCCAATGCCACAGGCTGACAACTGATTCTGTTGATTCTGCTGCTGTTGCTGATTCTGTTGCTGATTCTGTTGCTGGCCTTGTTGCTGATTTTGTGGCTGGCTCTGTTGGACCTGCTGGCCTTGTCCTTGCAGCCCTTGTTGTTGGCCTTGCACCGGAACGGCGGAACCGGTCAAGGAAAGGTTGTAAGCGCAGTTGAAGTCGCGGTTATTCGACACAATGATGTAGAAATTGACATTCGCTTCGGCGCGACCTTGCCAATTCAGCACACTCTCGTCGCGATTATCCCCGTCTTCTTCGATGATAAAGGCCGGTGTGCCGGCGCCCACCGGTTCGTTAATGCCATCATCATCAGGGTCAGGATTTTGTAGGCGGCGGGGCGTTGTCACAATGAAATCAACACAGCCCGCCGTGTCCATACGCAAGCGCGCATTGACGGTCGGCGACTGGGAAGTCTGGGGCGTACTCTCTTCATCATCACCTTCTTCCGCCGTACTGATACCGTCATCTTCATCAACAAGCCCCTGGTAGCGGAACTGATACCAGTGTGTTTCATCCGGCCCCAGCGACACCCAACAATTGGTGGGGAAACCGGCGGTACGACGACTGGCACCGACCATCAACATGTCACTTTGCTGTTGACCCTGGCCTTGCTGAGTCAATTGACCCTGCTGGCCCTGACCTTGTTGGCCTTGGCTTTGCTGGCCCATGCTCTGGCTATTGAAAACCACTAGGTTGGCACAGGCATCCTGCCCGGCGCCTTGCTGTTGACCCTGCTGGCCGGTCTGCCCCTGCTGTCCTTGTTGCCCTTGCTGACCCTGATTTTGGGTGTTGCCGTCTTGACCGTTGTCATCTTGACTACCGTCATCCTGCTCGTCATCACCCTGCTCGTCATCACCCTGCTCGTCATCACCCTGCTCGTCGTCACCCTGGCCATCATCACCTTGACCGTCGTCCTGTTCAACGCCGACGCCATACCCAGTCGCCGCTGCCAGTGGCACAGGTGGAATGGTGGCGAAGAGCAAGCTCAACAGCGCCACAGCAATCAACCCTTTCAACCAATGTTTGATCATGGTTATCTCCTTTGATCTAAAGCTCTTGCTGCCGTTGTTGGATGGACATGCCGTTCACCGCAACTATTCACCGCAACTATTCACCGAGACAACGACAGGTTTGATACATGACTAGTCATCATGTACACACAATTATCGCCACAAAAGAATAGTTGCTGGTGCAATCAATCTCGATAGAGGCAGTTATACAAAGCAGATATAGATGAGGTATAAGGGCAAAATGATAGGAGAATTTTGCCAAAAGAGGAGGATAGCTCAACCTGTCCCATAGGGGCACCTGAGGTTAGGCGCGGAAAAGACCAACCCATCCCGAAACGCAGGTATCCCTACAGGCCAAAGCAGTAGTGACTATAGGAACTTTGTTATGCAGCAATGCCAAGTCGCGCCAAAATTTGACGCACTTCGGCGCGTTCATTGTCTGCCAATTCAGAGATGGGCGGACGCACGGCTGCTTCACAGAGGCCCAGTTGGGCCATCGCTTCTTTCACAGCAGAGACATTATTGGCATTGTTGCGCCGGGCGCGGAGGTCTTCAAAGGGCTTGATCTGATGCCACAGTTGCATAGCCGTGCCGTAATCGTCTTGTTCGAGAGCGTGTTGCATTGCCAGCGAGATGGCCGGCGCCACATTGACCAGGCCGGAAGTAAAGCCCCTGGCGCCGCCGACGCGGAAGAAGGGCGCCCACGATTCGGCAATGCCGCAGATCCAGGCCAGGCGATCCGGCCCCACAGCCTGCACAATTTCGGCAAAGAGGGGTGGGTTGCCTACGGCATACTTGACACCCACCAGGCTAGGGCATTCTTCGGCCAGCCGCCGCAATGCACTGGCCCCAATCGAGGCGTCGCGCACATAGGGGACAATGCCCAAACCCGGAACGGCGTCGGCAATTGCTTTGTGATAGGCCACCCAGCCTTCATCAGAGCGGTAAGGGTGGACGGGTTGATGCACCATAACCGCCTGTGCGCCTTGGCTGGCGGCGAATTGGGCCATGTCGATGGCGGTGGCCGTGTCAAAGCCGACGCCGGCCAGAATCAAGGCGCGCCCACGGGCGCCAGCGACGGTGGCTTCCAATGAAAGGCGCATTTCCGCTTGGGTTAATGAATAAAATTCGCCGGTGTTGCCGTTGGGTGTGACAACCGTGATGCCGGCGCTGACCATTTTGTCGAGCAGGTAGGCATAGGCTTGGAAATCGGCGGTAATAGTGGAACCGCGACGCACAAAGGGTGTGACGGGAATGGCGACGACCGTGCAGAGGGCGTCGATCATGGCTTGAATGTTCATTGAGATTGCTCCTTCGGGTTGCATCGGTTGATAGAGACACAAAAGTCGCGTGATCATACTGGCTTTTAGCGGAAAGAGCAATCTGCTGTTTAGCCGTTGCAAGCGGTAGTAAAGACTTTAGTCTTTCCCCAGCCTGTACAAAGACTAAAGTCTTTACTACCGATCATTGAAAGACTACTGATTAACCGGAGCGGATCGTCAGATCAACATCGGCAGGGGTAAAGTAGAGTTGCGCCTTGCCGTGGCTCAGCGCAGTAAGGGCGTCTTGTTTGCGCAAGGTGTTGAAAATTGCCAGCTTCTGCTCGTTGGCGAGGCCATCACCCAGACCACCAAGAAAGGCATTGATCCGTAGCGCTTCCGCCTCACCGGCAATGGTGCCTTCGGTCTGGGCATGTTGCCGGCGCAGTTCGAGCAACTGGCCGCGCCGTTGTTCGGTTTCGATCTCGCCGTGCAGTTGTTTCAGCTTGACTTCGTTCTCGCTCTCCTGTTTTTGCAGGCGGTTAATGCGGTTGGTCGTCTCGTTGATGATCTCCTGCAAGACCTGCTGGGTGCGCACATCTTTGCTGGCGACCGAGCGCACTTCAACGGCATGGAGTTTGACCCCCCGTTCACTGTAAAAGTTAGTGGCATCGCCAAAGATGGCGCCGTGAATGATCTGGTTGAAGCCGGCCAGGAACTGTTCCAGCGACACTTTGGAGATCGCTTGCAGAATGGCGCTGCGGGCGTGGGAACAGAGGTCGCCGGGGGTGTCATTGGTGGTGTTGATCATCCGCTCCAGGTCAACAATTTCCCAAAAGAAGGTGATGCCGATCACCAGCTCGACATTGTCCTGGGTGCGCGCCTCGAACTCGTACCACATAAACTTGGGGCGCAGATCAAACTTGCTGATCCGCAGATCCATGCGATCTTTGTGGATGCCGGTGGACCAACGCAGTTCCAGCAGTTCATCATACGGCCCGAGGAAGAAGGCACGTTCGGCATCGGCGCCGCGCCGGATGAGATACTTACCGTTGATGTCTTTGATGATCAGCGCCTCATTGTCTTCCAGACGAATGCGCTTGCGCACCTCGACAATCTCCTGATGGGCGGTGGGGACAAAGACCTGTTGGTCGCGAACCAGCGCTAATTGACCAGTGCTGGTGTCGCGCACGAGCACGGCAGTCTGCTCATCCAAGTTGATGCCGTTCTGCACATCGCCTACGAGCTTTTCGGTGGGTGCTAGATAAACCGTCTTTTCGCCCCGCTCAACCCGGATCTTGCCGCTGTTTTGATCAAAGAGACGGGCATACTGGTTATGTTTGAGCGCCAACGCCTCCTGTTGCTGGACAACTTCATCCTCAGCGCCAAGAAAAAAGAGCTTGGGGCCAACTTCGTTGCGCAGTTCGCCGGTCAATGTGTTGCGCACCACCAAATACTGGGTTGGGCCTAGGGTCAGCGCTTTGCGGCGCACTACGCGCCATAGCGGCTGGGTCACATAACGCCGCGGCCCATTGACCACCCAGCGGCGGGTAAAGGCACGCACAAAGAGTTGTTCATCTTCCTGTAAAAAATAGAGTCTGGGGAATATCATGTTGTTGCTCCTTCTACGACTGCTGTATACCATTAAATGCTGTATTCAGTGTAGAGTAGGAAGGGGTGCATAACAATCCATCATTTGACTTATTTTTGGGAAACGCCTTGAACTAAAGTTCAGGCTAAAAGCTTAAGTCGGCTCAAGCCGACTGCTTATTACGAACCAGTCCACTTGAGTGGACTTATGTTTTCAGCCTGAACTTTAGTTCAAGTCTGTGCTATCGATTGCGTAGTTTGGGGTCGAGGGTGTCGCGCAGGGCATTGCCGAGGAGATTAAAGCCCAACATGGTGATAAAGATCGCCAGGCCGGGAAAGTTGACCAGCCAGGGCGCGGTGCGCATATAGCTGCGGGCGCCGGTGAGCAAGGCGCCCCATTCGGCGGTGGGTGGTTGTGCGCCAAGACCGACATAACTGAGCGCCGCCGTCGAAAGCACTGCCGCCGGAAAATCGAGGCTGGCGAGGACGATAATCGAGGAGAGCACATTGGGCAACACATGCCGGCGGATAATGCGGCGAGGGCGGGTGCCGGTTGCCAGCGCAGCGGTGACATATTCCTGTTTGCCGACGGTCAAGACATTGCCGCGCACAAAGCGCGCCCAGCCGGGCACATAGGCCAACCCAATGGCAATCAGCGCATTTTGCAAACTTGGCCCCAGGGTGGCGACAATCGCCAACGCCAGCAGGATGTAGGGAAAAGCCAACATGATGTCGATCACCCGCATGATCACCAGATCGACCGCGCCGCCGTAATAGCCGGAGATTAGCCCAATCAGTGACCCCAGCGAAGCGGCAATGAAGACAACCACCACGCCAGTCTGGATCGTCGTGCGGGCGCCATAGACAATGCGACTAAAGAGATCACGCCCCAAGTCGTCGGTGCCAAAGGGATAGGTCAGGCTGGGCGGCTGCAGGCGATCTTTGACATTGATGGCATAGGGATCATAGGGGGCGATCAGTGGAGCAAAGATTGCCAGCAATATCAACAGCAGCACAATCAACCCGCCAAGTTGCGCCGAACGGCGTCGAAAGAGGTCACATAGCGTCCACCAGAGACCGGTGCGGTCGGCGATGGGCAGCGCTTCACCACGAATGGCAGTGGCGAGCGGCATAGGCATGGTGCGGCTTGTCGATACTTTACTCATAGTCGATTCTCGGATCTAAGAGCCGGTAGCTCATGTCGATCATCACATTGACCAGCACATAGGTGGTGGCGACGACGACGATAATACCCTGAATCAGCGGAAAGTCCCGTTGCGAAATCGCCTTCACGGCCAGCTCACCAACACCATGCCAGGCAAAGACAGCTTCAATGATAAAGGCGCCGCCCAATAAGCCGCCCACCTGCAAACCCAAAATGGTCATAGTCGGGATCAAGGCGTTTTTCAGGCCATGCCGTAGGATGACTGTTGCTCTGTTCAACCCTTTCGCGTGCGCCGTGCGGACATAGTCGGAAGTCAACACTTCCAGCATACTGGACCGCGCCACACGCGCCTGCACGGTCGAGGCGATTAACCCCAGCGTCAAGGCCGGCAGCACCAAATGACGAAAGGACCCCGACCCCATCACCGGGAACCACCGCAGGTAGACGCCAAAATATTGGATCATCATCAAGCCAAACCAGAAGGCCGGCATAGAGAGACCAAAGAGCGCCAGGAACATGGTGATGGTATCAATCCAGCTATCTTTATAAACCGCGGCCAACACCCCGGTTGTCAAGCCTACGACCAACGCCACCAAGAGGCTGGCAAAGGTCAGGATCAAGGTATTGGGGTAGCGGTCCCAGATTTCATCCAGCACGGCACGGCGGGTCCGCACAGAAGTGCCCAAATCACCCTGGGTAACACCTACGATATACTGAAGATATTGTATGGGCAGCGGCTTGTCCAGCCCCAATTCGCGCCGAATCGCCGCCACCGTATCGGGGTCAGGTGGCGGCTGGCCCAAAAACATAATCTCAATCGGGTCCCCTGGCACCAACGCCCGCATAAAAAAGACCAGCGTCAACACCCCGATCACCACCGGGATAACGAAGAGGAGACGACGGATGAAGTAGAGTAGCACGTTGTGACTCCATGAGAGCAGAAGACAGAAGTCGGAAGTCAGAAGGTCTCGTCTATCCGCTGACTTCTGTCTTCTGTCCTCTGTCTTCTATCAAACTACTGACTGATCCACACATCCTCATAATTCAGCCCGAAGGTGGCGTCATAGCGGAGGTCGTTGACGCTGGCGGCGGAGGCGGTGATGTACCAGTCGCTGACAAAGGGGATGATGATCGCTTGTTCCAGGATGTATTGCTGGATCGCTTTGACCTTTTCCACACGGGAAGCGGGGTCCATATCAGTTTCGGCGGCGATGAGCATTTCGTCTAAGGTCTCGTCGCAGAAGAGTTCTTTCCAGCCGGGGCATTTGAGCAGCAAGGAGAGGATCACCGGCTCATTCCAAGTCCAGCGCATCACATCAAAGTCAAATTCGGCTTTGGGCATTTCGGCGGACATGGTGCCAAAGTCGGTCAGCTTGACCTCGATCTGAATGCCGATGTCCTTCATATTGGCCTGGATGATCTCGCACTCGCGCTGCTTGATCTCAAAGGGGTAGGTCCAGCAAGTCCAGGCCGCCGGGGCGCCATCTTCGACGCCAGCCACGCCATGCGCTTCACGGGTGCCGTCGCCATCTTCATCGCGCCAGCCCAGTTCGTCAAAGAGCGTTTTGGCCGCTTCCGGGTCATACTTCATGCCAAATTCTTCGCCGATGGCCGGATCGTAGCCAGGGTTGCCATTGGGATAGGGGTTATAGTTGAGCGTGCCAAAGCCGCCATAGGCGCCTGCCAGAATCGCCTCTTTGTCAATGGCAATCCCAAAGGCGCGGCGGAATTGTGGATTATCAAAGGGGGCGCGTTTGTAGTTGAACTCGACAAAGTTGATGCTGGCCGTCTGCTCCGCCGAGATTACCTTAAATTCCGGGTCATCTTGAAAGCGGGAGACTGATTCGCGCGACAGGCCCAATATGTTTAGTTCGCCGGTCTCCATGGCCGCAATGCGAGTGCCTTCTTCGGGCACGTTCTTAAAGATGATGCCCTCGACATAGGGCGCGCCCTTGTTGGTGCGATCTTCGCGCACATTCACATAATCGGGGTTGCGCACCAGGGTGATCTCCTGGCCGGCCTTCCACTCCTTGAACATAAAGGGGCCGCTACCCACCGGCTGGCGCCCAAAATCATCACCCAACGTTTCGACGGCGGTTGGCGAGATAATGCCAAAATAGGAGGTGCTGGCGGCAAAGTAGAAGGGGGCATACGGCTCGGAAAATTCAAAGGTGACCGTCTTATCATCGACGGCTGTCACCTTGGTCAACGGGCCGGCCTGGTCTTTGGCGGGGGCGGCGGTGGCCGGGTCGAGCATCCGGTTAAAGGTAAATTCGACCGCTTTGGCGTCCACTGGCGTGCCGTCATGGAACTTGCGCCCTTCACGGAGGGTGATCGTGAGGATCTTGCTATCCTCGCTGACGGTCCACGATTCGGCCAGTAAACCTTTGGGCAGACCATCAGGGCCGATATAAAAGAGTTCATCGTAGAGCCACGCCTGAATGCTCGACGCCGTCGCCATAATGGTCTTGTGGGGATCGAGCGAATCGGGGTCTTCAATCGTGGCGCTCATAATATAGCCGCCGGGGGTTGGCTCACCAGCGGCGACCGGCGCGGCGTCCCCCGCCGGTGCCAAGCCGCCAGGTGCAGCCGGTACACAGGCCGCCAGCAGCAACAATAAAACCAATGCGAAAACCAGATGTTGTCTTTTCATGAGATGCCTTCCTTTTTGAGAAGAACAAAGAAACAAGCGGGGGGAGGGCATGTCATTCAATACTTACCAAGCGGCAACCGGGTAGGTATAAATGTTGCCGAGTTTCAGACGCATCACCTTGCCGGCGTCGTCCAGTTCAAAGGTCGCCAATTCGCCGTTAGAGCCAAAGTGCTCTTTGGTTTCTATGCGAAAAACTTGGGGGCTGATCGGTTTTAATTTGATCATACCGGCCAACGGGTCTGGCTCGGTAGGGAAAATCATCACCAGTTCATCTTGGTAGATCAACACTTGTGCATCATTCCACGGGTTGCGATAACGACCGAGATAGGGTTGCCACGCTTCAGTCACCGGGCTAACAGCGGCTTTGGGCGCAGCCGCTTTGAGCAGCGCTGGCACCAGCCACTGAAAGGCTTTATCCATGTAGATCAAAGGCATCCCATCATCGGCGTTGGTCAACACAACCACGCCCACTTTGTCCGCCGGCGCGCACTGGAGATCGGTGCGATAGCCGGGTAACGAACCGCCATGCCCTACCAAGGTGCGGCCATGAAGCCGCCAGACATAAAAGCCAATCCCCCGCCCCGCTGACCAGTCATCGTTGAGCCACTGCACCCGGTGCATTTCGCGCAAGGAGGGGCCGGCCAGCACCTGTTGCCCCTGCCGTGGGCCGCTACGGAATTGTAGCATGGCAAATTTTGCCAGGTCTTCGATGTTGGACGCCATATTCGCCGCCGGCCCGATCCCGCGACAGTCGGTGTGGAGGCCAGACGTCCGCCCGGCATTGGGCAACCGGCGGCCATAGCCCGTGGCTAACAAGGGATGATCGGGCGGAATGGCATCGACAAAGGTGTTGGTCATGCCCAGCGGTTGTAAGATATGTTCCGTGACATAAGTGGTGTAGGGCATGTTAGCAACTGTCGCCACAATTTCACCGGCCAGCATCAAGCCCAAGTTTGAATATTTCCAATCAGAGCCGGTAGGAATGGCAAATTCCTGATCGGGTAAGGCGGCTTGCACCTCTTCTACACTGGGAAACTCATTGGTACTCCAGTAGGGAAAAGCCGCCTCACGTGGCAAGCCGCCGGCATGGGCCAACAGATGGCGAATGGTAATCACGGGGGTGTCGGGGTGGGGATTGCGCAATTGAAACCAGGGGAGATGTTTTTTCACCGGGTCGTCAAGTTGCAACCGCCCTTCGTCGCGCAGTTGCATGATGGCGGTGCTGGTAAAAAGTTTGGTGATCGAGGCAATGCGGAAAATGGTCTGCGCCGTCATCGGGATACGCTTCGCCACGTTGGCATAGCCAAAGCCGCGGCTCCAGATCAACGTCTGGTCATAGATCAAGCCGACGGCGATGCCCGGCTGTTCGCGCTGCGCCAGTTGGGCCTCCACCCAGGCGCAGAAGAGTTCCAGGTTCGCAGCGACTTCTTTGTGAGCAAGCAAAGCAGTGGACATAAACAAGTTCATTTCCTAGCGATGGTAGCTTGGGTTATTGTACGAACAAAATAGAATTATAACGGTAAAGCACCAATCGCGCTACCGTGCATTTTGCATGGGACGCAGCCTCTGTGTGCTGGCAATCTTGTCGGTCAAGGGCTGTTTTGTGAAATGAATATTGAAGAGTGCGCACGAGGGCGTGCGCACTCCTCTTTGCAATGCTATGACCAACCGAACCAACGCACCAGGAGCAACCATGCCCACACCGCCAGCAGCAACCAAATGACTACAATCACCCCGGCGGCGATCCAATTGACTGGCTTACCATCTTCCATACGCACTTGTGCTTCAGCGCGGCACGCCGCCATCACCGCCGGTGGAATCAGTCGGATCGCCAGAAGAATGCCTAATGGCACCAGCAGCAGATCATCCAGGTAGCCGAGGATGGGAATCGGGTCAGGAATCAGATCGATGGGGCTAAAAGCATACGCCACCACACAAGCGGCGACAAAGCGAGCATACCAGGGCGTGCGTGGGTCGCGATAGGCGAGATAGAGCGCAAACAGATCCCGCTTGATCCGGCGCGCCCATGCTCGCCAGCCATCAATGACAACCGGCCCGCTCATCGCTGGCTTTGTTGATGTTTGGCGCGTAACTCGGCGTACATCTCCGGGGTGGGCGGATAATATTTGCCGGGTCGCACCCCTTCGTCGCGAATTTTTTGTTTGATATAGGCTTCCACCGCTTCATGCTCTTCGACAATGGCGACGCACTCCTCGGCAAACCAGGACGGCACCACCACCACGCCGTCGCCATCGCCGACCAGCACGTCACCAGGGCGGACCAGGGCGCCGCCACATTGAATATCGCCATTCTCTTCCGCCGGCTCCGCCCAGGGCGAAGAGCCGTAGGGGGTACGGTCCTTGGCATAGATGATCAGCCCATAATTTTCGGCTTCCATCACCTCCAGGTCGCGAATGGCGCCGTCGGTGACAATGCCGTCGGCCTTATTCATGACCAATTGCACCGCCTTGACATCGCCAAAAATACAGGCGCGCGGATGGCCCATAATGTCGGCGACCAGTACATCGCCAGGGCCGCAACGGGCCATAGCGCGATATTCAGGGGAATTTTCGCCCTGACGCACCTCGGCCATCAGATCAGGGCGCGGCGGCAGAAAACGTAGCGTGCGGGCACGGGCGGCCAAGCGCTTGCCGGGCGTATAGCAGCGCACCCCTTCCATAAAGGGCAATGGCACGCCGGCATCCTTCATTACATGATTCCAGATGGTAGCGACGGGGAGTTTCTTAAAGCGATCCAGGATCGCCTGCGAGACATGAACGGGAGCATAAGAGCGCGTGGACATCGTTTCTCCTTTGATGGTAGTATCAGTTGGTAGACGCGGGAAGTTTGACAGCGTCTGTCTAGACAGAGATAATAAACAGGAAGCAAAAGCTTGTCAACTGGAGGGAAGGCCCTATGCGCACCAAACCCAACATCATCCTCATCCTGGCCGACGATATGGGCTATGGCGATTTTGGCGTCTTTAACAACGGCTACGTGCGGACACCGACACTTGACCAGTTGGTGCGCGAAAGCCTCTGCCTGACGCAGCACTATGCCGGCTCACCGGTCTGTTCACCGGCGCGGGCGGCGTTGTTGACCGGACGCTACCCCATCCGCACCGGTGCGATTACGCCACAGGAGACGCTGGGGCTGGATCGCCTTGCGCTACACGAAGTCACTCTGGGCGATACCTTCCAAGCAGCGGGCTATGCCACCGGTCTCATCGGCAAGTGGCACAATGGTGCGCTCGACCCGCGCTATCATCCCAACGCCCGCGGCTTTGCCGAATTTGTCGGGTTTCGTGGCGGGTGGGCCGACTACTACCAGTGGCGGCTCGATGTCAATGGTTCCTTTCGCCCCACCGATGGCCGCTACCTGACGGATGTCCTCTCCGACGAAGCGGTAAGTTTTGTGCGCCGCCACCGAGACGAGCCGTTCCTGCTCTGTGTCATGTACAATGCACCCCACTCCCCCTTGCAAGCGCCCGATGCAGTCGTGCAACCTTATCTCGATATGGGCCTCAGCCCCGGCGTCGCCACGACCTATGCCATGATCGAGGTGATGGACCGGGGCATCCGCCTGATCTTGGAAGAGGTGGAGCGACAGGGATTGACCGAGAACACCATTGTCCTGTTCTCCAGTGACAACGGGCCGGCTTTTATGCTGCGCGCCGATCAGGTGCCGCCGGGCATGAGCCGTGACACCCACCGCTACAACTGCGGCTTTAATGGCGCCAAAGGCTCGGTCTATGAAGGGGGCATTCGCGTCCCTATGCTCATCCGTTGGCCAGCGGGATTGGCTGGTGGTCAAACCATTGACCACCTCATCCACTTTACCGATTGGCTGCCAACGTTGACGGCCATGGCCGGGGTTGACCTGCTGCCTCAGGGGCGACCACTCGATGGCGGCAACATCCTGCCCCTGTTGCGGGGCGAGGCGCCCGCCGTGGAGCCGCGTCGCTTCTGGCAGTTCAACGGCTACTATCCCATCGGCACAACCAACGCCGCCATGCGCGACGGCCCGTGGAAGCTGGTGCGCCCCCAGATCCAGGGCATCCGCTTTGCTACCCCACAAGATGAACAGATGGCGGCGCGCTACACCGAACTCGACATTGCCTATAAGTATCATCCTGAACAGGTGCCGGCCATTGTCACCAATTTGATTCCCCAACAGATCATCCCCGATCCACCCCCGCCAGAATTGTATAACATCGCCACCGATGCGCTGGAGCAGGAGAATCTGGCCGCGCAAGAGCCGGCGCGCGTGGCCCGGATGATGACAGCACTAGAAAGTTGGTTCGAGGAAGTGGAGACGGAACGACGCACAATCGCAAGGGACTCTTCATCATGAAAATTAAAACCATTCGCGCCGTCCAACTCAACCTGCCTCGTCCCCAGCCCCAAACGCCACCCCGTCGCCCCAGTTGGAACCAAAGTGCGCAGCGCGCCCTACCGCTGAACAAGTACCCTGAGTTTTCGCGCCTGCCGGGTGCGCTTCCCGGCTTGGGCGGCGGACCGGTCTGGGTGCAGGTGATTGCCGAAGATGGCACGTGGGGCTTGGGCCAGTGCAGCTTTGGTCGCCCTGTGGCCGCGGTGGTGGATGATCTTTTTGCGCCATTGCTGGAAGGGCGCGACTGTTTTGCCACCGAATTCCTCAATGACCTCATGTGGCGCGCCATGCAACGGTTGGGGTCGGCCGGCCATGCGGCGGTGGCGCAGAGTGGCATCGATCTGGCGCTTTGGGACCTCAAGGGCAAGCTGTTGGGCCAACCAGTCTACCGGCTCTTGGGCGGCCCCTGTCGCGACAAAATCAAGCTCTATGCCACTGGTGATGATCTCGATTGGGCGCAGGAGTTGGGCTTTACCGCCTTCAAGGTGACCAACCCGGCCCACTATGCCCTGGGCGAAGCGGGGTTGAATCTGCTGGAAGAGAAGATTGCCAAGGCACGGGAGACCGTCGGTCCCAACGCTGAACTGATGCTCAACGCCGTCATGTCCTACAACCTGACCTATGCCGTCCAGGTGGCCGAACGCTTGCGCCCCTACCGCCTGCACTGGCTGGAAGAACCGCTCATCCCGCCCGATTTGGAGGGCCATATCGCGCTGAAAAAAGCCGTCCCCTGGCTGCCGATTGCCACCGGTGAGGATCACCACGGGCGCCATGCCTTCCGTCAACTGGTGGAGCAGCGCTGTGTTGATGTGCTTCAGCCCGACATCAACTGGTGCGGCGGCTTGTCGGAGGCGGTCAAAATTTACACCCTGGGCGAAGCCGCCGGTCTGCCCACCATTCCCCACGGCGGCGCCAACAACCCCTTTGGTCAACACTTCGCCCTCACCTTCCCCGAATCACCAATGGCCGAGTTCTGGCTGGGCACCGATCCCGGTGTTCCGCTGGCAGAAGTCTGCCCCATTCCCGGCATGGCCATGCCCGAGGATGGGTACATCACCCCGTCGGACGCGCCAGGGTTTGGGCTGGAGATTCGGGCGGACTGGATTGGGCCGTTTGGGTATGGCTGAGTGACACTGCATCCTCCTCAAGCATCTCACTTTCTAGCGCCACAATTGCCCAAAGCTCTCTGCTGCGCTACAATAGCCTGACAGCTTATTCATTGCAATGGCCGCATAACAACGTACGCCGGACAAAGTGGCGGGCAAACCGTAGGTCACGCTTGTCGCGTGACAAACCCGCGAGAGCAAGAGCCGCCAGGATCACCACCATGGAGTATCTCGACTTCAATCTAGCCATTGGACCGGGCCAAGGTCGCGTCTATCCGGTAACGGTGCGCTCACCCGCCGGGGAAGCCCAGGTCACCATACGCTTCCCCTTGGATGCCTTGGCGCTGGAAAATCGGCTGAAAGATTTACAGATTGCCCTCCTGAGTTCGGGCGGGGCGCGCCGGGGGTTGCTGCCCGAAGAAGAGACTGTCCAGACCTTTGGCCGCGACCTCTTCGATCTGCTCATTACCGGCGAGGTGCGCAACCGCTACGATGTCAGCCAGGAACGGGCGCGCCAGCAGTGAAGTTGTGAAACGCCACCCACAACACACTGCAATACTGCATCCTTAGCAGCTAAAGATAAGAGTGTTTTTGATCGGGAAGCAACGATATGGGACCCAGTGATTCAGGCAGACGAAATTTATGGCAGCAGCTTCCACGGCTAGCCGGTCAAGTTGTGCGGATCATCGCATCTGAGACCGCCGGGTATCAAGAGTTGGTGAATATCAGAGAACAGGTTGAAGTTCTCGAAGGGGCTAACAAGGATGATGCGGCCGAGTTGGAGATGCTTGACCAACAATTGAAGAGATGGCGCAAAGACCCACCACCTGATGATGAAGTTCTTCGTGATAGTCTGACTCAAGTTGATAGGCTGGGAGCCAGGATGGCAGAACGGGAAGCAGAACTAGCCAATCACGCGCGGCAGGTCACCAAACTATCGGCTGACTTGCAACGACGACAACAGCGGCTGCAAGCAGAGAACGTGTGGCGTTTAGTGTCAGTTGAGTACAACGTTGTCAGCAGCCTTCGTCACCAGGCAGAAACACTGGAACAGCAGATAAAAGCGCTGCAAGTGGAATGCCAGGCGCAACAGAGAAAATTAAGCGACAGGGTTGAATCAATAGGGCTAAACATACTTTCATCCGCCATTTATGCCACTCTGCCCTGGCTCTATCTAGTCCTAACAAAAGCTATGCCTGCTGCTCCAGATACTGCCCTTGCGCAGCCATCTCCTGAGCCTGTACCCACCCCTGCCGAGGAAATCGCAGCGCCAAAGAAAACGGCAACGCCTGAAGCCCCGCGCGGGTCACTCAGTAGAATGAGCGGATCTATGGTAGAATTTGAATGGGTTCGTATTCCAGCGGGCGCCATTCTGATGGGTAGTGACAAGATCAGAGATAACATGGCCCGCGACGACGAGTTGCCACAACACACCCTATACTTGTTGGAGTATCACATCGCACGTGTTCCGGTGACGAATGCTCAATATAAACGGTTTGTTGATGCAACCAATCACAGGGCACCGTCCTACTGGGCGGATGGTCGAATTCCCAACGGCAAGGAAAACCACCCTGTGGTCCATGTCACTTGGCGCGATGCGATGGCATTTTGTCAATGGGCTGGTGTGCGTTTGCCCACGGAAGCAGAATGGGAAAAAGCTGCGCGTGGCGCCGACGGTCGCATCTATCCGTGGGGCAATGAACCGCCGAACAGAGAACGTTGCAATTTTAGGGGAAATGAAAACGGCACAACAATGGTAGGCAGCTATCCACCAGGGGCGAATGGACTCTATGACATGGCGGGCAACGTGTGGGAGTGGACAAGCAGCAAATATCGAGCCTATCCGTACGAAGGGAATGATGGGCGTGAAGATAGAGTGGGCGATGGCGCCCGCACGTTGCGTGGCGGTTCGTGGCTCAACCTCGAGCTCGATGTGCGCTGCGCGGCTCGCAACTTCTACAACCCAAACGGCCTCGATACGCTTGGGTTTCGGGTGGTTGAGTCGTCCCCCGGCTTTTGACCTCTGAAAACTCTGGCTCTCTGATCTCTGGTTTTTGCTCTGTTCTCTCTGGGGGCTTGGGGGGAACCCCCAACAGGAATGGCGCCGAAGGCGCCGCGCGATTTTTTTTCGCGAAGCAGGGATGAGATTCTGTCGGCAACGTGACCGGCATCTCCCAGATGCCGGTCACGTATTGTGGAAGAGGTATCTATTTCACGGCATAAGACCGGCGGCCAACAATTGATCCCGCACATAGAGGAAAGTATCTGCCGCGGCTTGGGTGATTGTCTCCGCCTCCACGAGCGCTGTCAGCATTGCTTCTTGTTGATTCATCATAGGGCCGGAACCGGTGGGGGTACTGTTCGTTGCCATGTAGGCATCCAGTGCGCTGTGGACGCTTAGGAAGGTGTCGCCCTCGGCTTGGGTAATCAACCCCTGTTCAATCCCAGTCCCCACCATTTCTTCATGCAGCGCGGCTTCGGCAGCCGGGTCAACCGCCCGGCCATTCCGCTGCCCCAAGCCACCGGCAGTCAGATCGGAGCCAAGGTCACGTATGTAGTTGATCAGGTCCCAGCGCGTCGGCTCATCCAGGGCCACCTCCCAAGCTGGCATGGCCGTGGCAAAGTGCGCGCCGCCTTCACTAATGCGCCAGAAGAGATAGCCGTCACTCAGCATCCGGCTTGTCTGGGCAATCGGCGCCGGCGCTGGTGCTAGGGCCGGCGCGGCGATCCCATCGCCCATGCCGCTTTCTCCGTGACAACTGGTGCAGTAGAGGGTATAGGTTGCCTCACCACGGGCCAGCGAGGCTTCGTCGGCTGCGATGGGATTAGTCAAGCTGGCATATTCTGCCGGAATTTCAGCCCGGTGGAAGGTCATCAGTGTGCTGTTCCCCCCCATGCCCATACCTATACCTCTTCCCATCCCCCTGCCTGTGGCTCTATTCCCTTGCATCCCAAGCGGATCTGGGTTCATCACACCGGCAAAGGCCGGTTGAAATGCGCGAATGACCAGAACGAACAACGCAACGATCATCAGGATGTTGATCAAAATGCCAAACCGTATGAAAATGGGCGCATCGTGTTTCATCATCTTCCCCTTCATCTGCTAGAAAAATGGTGGCTCATCAAAGGAAATCGGGCATGCTCGTGTTACCACCAGCGGCAACCCCTTATGTTAGGACCATTTCATCTGACGAGCACAAGCGGTAATTATTCACTTCTGGACTTAGCGTATCAGCCAAACATGAAGAGGTTATGAAGAAAACTTACCTCTATTGTGAAGGGTGAAAGTATTGTGAAGGGTGAAAGTATTGTGAAGGGTGAAAGTATTGTGAAGGGTGAAGGAGAAAAGCTCCTTATGGACAAACCATATAAAAGTCGCCCATTCGTACAGTGGAGAAAAACCGAGTATTTGTGCGACTTCTATGGGTTTTATCTACTAAAGTCATGTTTTCTGCCTGTTTGCTATTGCCATTGTCTTTCATTATACTAAACAGGTCACGCAATGATTGCAGAAAAAGAAGCTTTTTTCTGCATAAGCAAGACACTTTTATGATGTAACGATCCAACGCTCCAGAGTTCCTAAGAAAGAACCGCTATGCCTGAGAAAGCCCAGATTGCCATTATTGGCGCCGGCTGGTGGGCAACGACAGCCCATATTCCCGCCGTGATTAATCATCCGCAAGCCGAGTTGGTTGCGCTCTGCGACCGTGACGCCCAGAAGTTACAAGCCGCCGCCACAGCTTATTCGATTCCCCAAAGCTATACTGACCTTGACCAGATGCTCGCCCAGGAGCCACTAGATGGCGCGATTGTGGTCACCAATCATGCCAGCCATTATGCTGTTGCCCGACGCTGTCTGGAAGCGGGGTTGCATGTGGTGATCGACAAGCCGATGACCCTTTACGCGTGGGAAGCAAAGGCGCTGGTTGAGCTGGCGCAGGCGCAAGGGCGAGAGTTGCTGGTGGGTTATCCGTACAATTACACGCCATATGCCATTCGCAGTCGTGAAGTGATTCAGTCGGGGGCGTTGGGCAAGGTGCAGTATGTCAACTGTGTTTTTGCTACCCATATCTTTGATCTCCTGCGTGGTGAGCATAATGTCACCGGCGTGGTGCATGGCCCCGGCAAAGTGTACAGCGACCCGGCGCTCTCCGGCGGCGGACTCGGCCATCTCCAGTTGACCCATCCGCTGGGTGTTCTCTTTTTTATCACCGATTTGCGCGTCAAACGCGTTCATGCGTTGATGCACCACCACGGTCTAGCCGTCGATCTGGTGGGAGCCATCACGGCGGAATTTGAAGGGGGCGCGCTAGGCACCATTGGTGGCACCGGTAACCTGGGTGGCGGCAATGGCCGCAAGCAGACGGTGCAAATCTACTGCGAACATGGTTCCATTGACATTGACATTGTCAGCGGCGCAGCCACGATCTACCGCAGGGATCAGGCGCCAGAACCAATTGAGCCGGTGGTGGGCGAGCGGGATTACCGTCATTATGCACCGGCACATAACTTAATCGGCATTGTCTTAGGACAGGCGAGCAACGAATCACCAGGCAGAGTCGGCGGGCGGGTGGTCGAGTTGCTCGATGCCGCCTACCGTTCGGCCCAACGGAATGGAGACGCCGTTACGCTTGCTGAACTTGCGTAAGGGTTATCTTCATTGCAAAAGCAAGTTGACGGTCTTTTTTAATGATGGTATACTGTAGACAACGATAGGATTGACCTCTCCCTGTGTTCAAATAAAAATCATCGTTGTCCATCGATAAGCAGCAAAAAAAGCGTTCCAGTTTCGCAATCTATCACAACCACTGCCCCTGATGATGGGATAGCGCCGGTTACGATACTATCATTTGACGGTAGTAAAGACTTTAGTCTTTAGGCATCCTGGAGAAGGACTGAAGCCTTTACTACAAAGAAAGGTGTACGCCAATGACCGCCAGAACAATCACGGCTAGACCCGGTATGAATCTACGGATGCGTGAGGCGATCGCAGGGTATTTGTTCCTGATCCCCTGGCTGATTGGTCTGATCTGTTTTGTTGCCGGGCCGATGATTGCTTCGGCCTACTTTAGTTTCACCAAGTATGATGTGGTCAACAGCCCGGAGTTTATTGGGCTAAAAAATTTCCAGGAGATCTTTACCAAAGACCGCCTCTTCTGGCCTTCGATGATGTTGACCTTCCGCTATGCGATCATCGTGGTGCCGTTGGCCTTGGTTGGTTCGCTCTTGGCCGCCATGTTATTGAACCAGGCACTGAAGGGGACAGCCATCTTTCGCACCCTCTTTTTTATGCCCCATCTCACACCAATTGCCGCGTCGGCGGTGTTGTGGGCCTGGCTTTTTAACCCGGACGTGGGGCCAATCAATTACTTTCTGCGCAACAACCTAGGCATCGAAAATGCCCCTGGTTGGTTTCGCGACCCGCAGTGGGCCATGAGCGGTTTGATCATTATGGCGTTGTGGGGCGCGATTGGCGGCAACACCATGTTGATCTTCCTTGCCGGCCTCCAAGGGATTCCGCAGGAGTTGTACGAAGCCGCCGCCATTGATGGCGCCGGCTCCTGGGCGAAGTTTCGCAATGTGACCATCCCCCTACTCACACCGACGATTTTCTTCAACATGGTTTTAGGGATCATCGGTGCCCTACGTGTCTTTACCGCCGCCTTTGTCGCCACTGCCGGCGGACCGGCCTACGCCACCTGGTTCTATGCCTTGCATATCTACACACGAGCCTTTAAATATTTTGAGATGGGCTATGCCTCGGCGTTGGCCTGGATCTTCTTCTTTATTATGTTTGTCTTTACCTTTATCCAGTTCCGCGCCTCGCGCCGCTGGGTCTACTATGCTGGGGAGGCGAATGACTAATGGCACAGGAAGCACTAACCCGCTCAACGACCCCGACCTTAGGAGCGCTGACCACCGCCCGCGCCGTGAAACGGCAACAGGTAGCCGGACGTGTGGTCTTATATGCCGTGGCGATTGGCGCGTCGCTGCTCTTTATGTTGCCCTTTGCCTGGACGGTCTTTTCATCGCTCAAGTCGCCCAGTGAACTCTACTTGTTCCCACCGCGTTGGCTGCCGGCGACGCCCCGTTTTGAAAATTACCCGGAAGTCTTTGCAGTTGCCCCCTTTGGACGCTGGCTGTGGAATACGGTGGTGGTTGCTGTGCTGGCAACCTTTGGTGCGGTTTTTTCAGCAGCGCTAACCGGTTATTCCTTTGCCCGTTTCCGCTATCCAGGGCGCGACTTGATTTTTATGTTGACCTTGAGTACGCTGATGCTGCCGTCCGAAGTGACGCTCATCCCACTCTACTTGTTGTTTAACAAAATTAGGTGGTTGGACACTTACCTGCCGCTGATTGTTCCCTCCTTTTTTGGCGGCGGCGCGTTCTTGATCTTTATGATGCGCCAATTCTTTATGACGATACCCATGGATCTAGATGAAGCGGCGCGCATTGACGGCGCCGGCTATCTCCGCATCTTCTGGCAGATTTTGCTACCGCTCTCCGGCCCTGTTTTGGCAACGGCGGCGGTTATCACCTTTATTGCCGATTGGAACGCCTTTCTCTTTCCGTATATCATTCTAAATGACAAGGCGAAATTCACTATCGGCATTGGTATCAAGTATTTCCAGACCATCGCCAGTAACATCGACTCGATGGAACCGCGCGAGAATCTACTCATGGCCGCCAGCCTGATGATGACAGCGCCGATCATTGTGTTGTTCTTCACGGCCCAACGCTATTTTGTGCGGGGCATTGTGATGTCGGGAATTAAGGGGTGATGCGTGTTGCGTGAACTGTGTTGCGTGAACCGTGACCGACGCTAAGGGTGTTACGAATCACGAATTACGAATTACGAATTACGAATCAGCCCATCTCTATTTCTAGTTTTACCTAAGGAGGAATCAATTCATGTTGAACCAAACGTTAAGTCGCCGTCGCTTTTTGATTGGCTCATCAGCGGCCGCAACGGGGGCGCTGTTGGCAGCCTGTGCTGTGCCGGCTGCCCAGCCCGGTGCGCAAACGTCCGGTGGCGAAGCGGCGCCGAGCACAGAAGGCACCACCCTTGTCTTTCATTCACGCTTAGGCTCCCATGCCGATTGGCACAAGTCGCGCGTTGCCCTCTTTGAGGAGCAAAATCCCGGCCTCAAGCTCCAGATCGATGAACTGGATGGGGCGGAAATGTATCCGAAAATCTACGCCATGGCCGCCGGCGGCAACCTGGGCGACATTGTTTGGACTTACCTGAACACGGTGACCGAACACTTGCAAAAGGGAGTAGTTGCTCCTCATGATGATGTGATTGCGGCCACTGGCTTTGACACGTCGGTCTTCTGGCCGGCGATTATGCAAGCCTTAAGCGTCGATGGCAAAATCTACGGCATTCCCAATCATGGGCACTTTGGCACCGTCGTCTACTACTTCAACAAGGATCTCTACGAAGCCGCCGGCGCTGATTTACCCAATGTCGATTGGACCAGTGATGATCTGACCGCTGGTGCGATGAAGACCACGGCGGCACCGGAAACCTGGGGCTTCCGCGCCGTACAAGGTTCGGAACATACCCCTTCCTATCTGCGTATGTTTGGCGGTGAGTTGTTGAGTGAAGATGGCAAGCAATGTATGCTCGGTTCGGAAGAATCGATTGCAGCGCTACGCTGGCTCTATGATCTTAAGGCCACTCACCAAGTTGATCCCTGCATCTGTGGTGATCAAATCCGCGAAAACTTTGTGGCCGGCAAGGTTGGCTCCTTCAATACCACGCCTGGTCTAGTGGCCGAATTTAGCAAAGTCACCGATTGGCCCTTTACGTGGGATGTGACGGCTGCGCCCATTGGTCCAACCGGCGTGCGTGGTTCGCAAGTCTCCGGCGCCGGCTTCTGCATGACGCCGCCGGCTGCGGAAAAACACGCGACGGAAGCCTTCAAGGTATTGGACTTCTTCTCGACCAAGGAAGATGGCGTCGAGCATGTCTTTGGCGGCGCCGGCAGCCCTGGCACCCGCGATGATGTGTGGGATGATGAGAAGCTCAATGGCTTTAACCACATCTACGGCACTCTGCGCAAAGCCTTCCCTGAAGGGCCACAGGTCTGGCGCTTCCCGGCCAATGCGCGCACGGCGGAATTCCATGATGTGCTGCTCAACAACCTGCAAGCGATCTGGACGGATCAGGTTGGCTTTGACGAAGGCGTTGAGACGACCTTGGCCCTTTGCCAAGAAGTGTTAGACCGCGATCCGGCCTAACTAGCGCTGGTTGATTAGCTGTATTACATAAAAATACGGACACGGTTGCGTGTCCGTATTTTTATTGGTCGGTTCCCAGCAGTTTATCCACCTCGCCGAGCAATTCGTACCAGGCGGCGGTCAGGTTGAGTTTTTGCGCCCATTCTTCGATGTAGGCCCAGTCAAGTTCATCGGCCATGTGCGTAATAATGCTGGCAATATCGCGAATGTGCTTGGTCTGCCGGCTCAGACCGAAGTAGTGAACTTTGTTAAGAATGAGATCCTCTGGCGAATGGACATAGACTTCACCAAAGGCTAACTCCAAGTTGACAAGGCGCCGTCTTGTAAAAGAGGCCCGTCGGTACTCATCCCAAGGGCGCAACAGAAATAGTTCAGCCTTAAATTTGCTATGCAGATGAAGTGCGTTTACAGGTAGATCCCCCCGCGTTTCGAGCAGCAAGTCAAGTAGAATCTCCGGCGGCACCAACATCCCCCGTTTGGCAAGCTCCTCAGACAACCGTGTAATGTGGCTAATCGGCAAGTCCACCACTACATCGAAATCCTGGGTCGTGCGCGCTTCACCCCAAGCCCACACGGCAACCGCGCCGCCAATCAGGTAGTCGATCTGGGCTGCTTCCAACGCATCTAAGACAAGGCGGGCAAATTCATCAAATTCTATTTGTTGGTGCGCCATCGTTCCTCCACTTTGGCGCGAAAGGCCAGCCCACGTTCGCGCACAGCCAATAAAGCCTCGCCTTCGCTCAACTCCGGCTGCTTTTGGCGTAAACGAGCGGCGCTAACCCGTTCCGCTGTTCGCATCATCGATAAAGCTTGCCAAACGCGTTGCGCTGGTGTCATTGTGCGCGAAAGCGCACTCTGGGCAAGATCAATTTCAGCAACGGCGCCGGCAATCATTCGCTTCGTTCGGTCGTCGATCACCAGCGGTTGTGCCAGACGCATGGGATCGGTTGGTGGGGTTGATGTTGACATAGGAAAACCTCATAAAGCGTAGTGAGCCTAGCCCGCCGTCTACATAACGATGGGCTGATTATACCACAATTTTCCACGTTGACACAGACGAGTACCCAATCGATAATAGAACAATCACCTTTCATTCTCTCAACCACTCAAAGGATCGCTCATGCAACCCATGAACCTGCTCTTTATCATGTCCGACGAGCATCAGCGCAATGTCACCGGCTGTTACGGCCACCCCATTGTGCAAACGCCGAACCTGGATCGGTTGGCGGCGCGAGGGACGCGCTTGACTCATGCTTATACGAACTGCCCAATCTGTGTTCCTTGCCGCGCCTCGCTGGCGACTGGCCGCTACGTCCACCAGATCGGCCACTGGGACAACGCCTTTCCCTACGTTGGCGCTGTACCGGCGTGGGGTCATCGGCTGCAAGAACAGGGGCTGCGCGCCGATTCGATTGGCAAACTGCACTACCGTCGTGCCGAAGATGATGACGGCTTCACCCAAAAACATGACACCATGTATGTGGCCGAGGGTATTGGCGAGTTGATCAGTTGCATTCGGGAGAACCCACCCTTGCGCAGAGGGCGCGGCGGCATTCTCAACGCCGGTCCGGGTGAATCCTCCTACCTGCGCTATGATGCCCGTATTGCCAACCAGGCGTGTGACTGGCTGGCCGATCATGCGCAAGATGAAAAGCCGTGGGCGCTCTTCACCTCCTTTGTCACCCCCCACCCGCCATTTGTTGCGCCGTCAGAACTCTACGATCTTTATCCGGTTAACGAAATGCCGTTGCCATCACAGTGGCGGCAAGACGAGTGGCCCAACCAACCGGCGCTCGACTTTCTACGACGCTACTTTGGCTGGGAGGGTGGCTTTTCTGCTGAGGAAATCCGTAACGCCATTGCCACCTACTATGCCATGTGTACCTATGTCGATCAGAAGATTGGGCAAGTGTTGACCGCGCTGGAAGAACAGGGTTTAACCGAGCGCACCCGCATCATCTACACCAGTGATCACGGCGCAATGATGGGGGCCAAGGGGCTATGGGGCAAATTTACCATGTATGAGGAAGCCGCTGCCATTCCTTTCCTGATGGCAGGGCCGGATGTACCACAGGGCAAGGTGGTCAAGACACCGATTTCGCTGGTCGATTGCTTCCCCACGATTCTGGAGGCGGTCGGCGCGCGACCATCGGCGGCAGATGGCGCATTACCCGGCGAATCGCTGTGGGCGATTGCCCAGGCGCCTGATCGGGAACGCACCATCTTCAGCGAATATCACGCTGCTGGGACGCGCAATGGC
The DNA here is from genome assembly GCA_026645575.1 of Caldilineaceae bacterium. Next base: position 74,324 of record JAPKMW010000014.1, on the reverse strand, counting down.
ATCTACATGGTGTGCGATGGGCGTTATAAATACATTCACTATTTGCATGAACCAGCGCAATTGTTTGACCTGCTCAACGATCCAGCGGAAGAGCAAAATCTAGCCGGCAATCCGGCGTATCAAGCCACGCTTGCCGACTACGAGAGTCGTTTGCGCACCATTGTCGATCCGGTAGTGATTGATGCGCAGGCGAAGGCGGATCAACAAGCAAAATTAGACGAATTTGGTGGTGAAGAAGCGGTATTGCAACGGGGCTTGAGCAACTCGGCCATCCCCGGCGAAGCGCCCGTTTTTCAACGAATGGTGCGCGAAGCGTAGCAAAGGCTAGGGGTCCCTGGTAAACTGGAGAAGTCGTCAGTCATTCTGAAAGAAGCTCTAGGCTACAATACACTAGAGCTTCTTTCAGAATGACTGACAATCCGCTGGCGTTCCCTAAAAAACCTTAGCCTAATACCGTGAATTCGACGTTTCGTGGGTATACCAGCCAAAGACCTCTGGGGGGTGGGCACACGAAGCTACGGCTAACGCGTATTCTCTGCCCACGGGTGCCCATCGGGCGCGGAGGTCTTTGGCTAACGCCGAACTCAGGTTAATACCACAAGTTCATCATACGCCAACCAGGCCGGCGAGTGATTTGGCTGTAGTTGCTTGGTAGGGCAAAGGGCGCTTGGGCCGGCATAGCAATGGGTTGATACTGTTGCGGGTTCAACTCTTGCAAACGAGCAATGCGATCTTTCGTATGCGGATGGGTGCGGAAGATCGATGGATCGGGAACGCCGCGCCCTGGAAAGAGAACCTGTTGCCAGATATTAGTCGAGTAATATTCTAGTTTTTGCAGGGCATTCATCAAGCCGACGGGGTCGCGAGTCAACTGGATGGCGTCCAGGTCGGCGTCAAATTCGCGGGTGCGCGAGAGCGCCAGTTGCAGCAGGCCACTGATAAAGGGCGCGACAATCAGCAGCAAAATCGCCCACCAGGAGATTGGCGCGCTGCCCATAAAGATGAGCGGCAAGTTGAAGAGCAGCAGGAACTTGCCAAAGGTGGAGAAAAGGCTCGTAATGCGGCTGATCACATCGGCCACATTCATAGAGCGCATGTCATTGTTGCGAATGTGGCTCATTTCATGGGCCAGGACGCCTGTCAACTCGCGCAGGTTCAGCCCACGCAGAATGCCGTCAGTCAGCCCAATAGCCGCATTGCGTCGGTTGCCGACAGCAAAGGCGTTCAACATCCGGCTTGGCACATAGTAAAGGGTCGGCACAAAAGGCAGTTGCGCTCGGCGCGCCAACTCTCCCATGATCTGATACAGTTGTGGCGCCTCGGCGGCGGTTAAGGGCCGGGCGCGATACATGCGCAGCACCAGTTGTGGCGACACCTGTTGCCCAAAGAGAACCAAAATCCCGCCCAGGATCACCGCCCAGATGATCCCCATCCGGTCGGCCACCAGCCAGCCCAGCAGCGCCAATAGCGCCAACATGCTGCCCAAGAGCAGCACAGTATGTAACCAATTGCGAAAGTCGTGATTGACGACAACCTCTTGCTTCATGGTGTTTCTTCTTTTGCTGACGACGTGCCATTGACCGGATGATGCACAGCAGACTTGACGGCTGTCGTCAGTACCTTTTGTTCAAAATCCTCAAATGAATCTGTTTGTGTCGCCAATTGCAACAACAATTCAAGCGTTTCAACATCCTGTACGTAACCCAGAATCGCGACCAGGCGCGTGATTGCTTCTTGGGATGCATAAGGGAAACGTGTCAGAAGAACTATACGGATCGCATTGTACAAGCCTTCTTTGCGCCCTTCAGCGCGCCCTTCCACTTTGCCCAATTCCATCAATTCTCGACCAGCACGCGTCTGCTCTAGCGGTGTGAGTTTTAACATACGTTCTAACTCCTTATACAGAAGCTCGACAAACTTCTGCATAATAAATTTTACCAACAAATTGACCAAAACGCCATGTTGACCAGAGTCAAGTTGTGGCATTTGCTGAATCGACGCCACCCACTGCGGCCCTTCGCGTTCGACTTCTTCGATGTCAGTGGCAATCAACGGGCGCAGCACCGTCAACAGCGGTGAGGCATTCGGCACATCGGCCAACAATTTGGGGATGACGCCGGTAATCAGCCATCGTTTGGCATCATGCGCCAGTGGCCCCAGTGTCTCTAGGCCAGGAGCAGGGGAGTCATCGAGAAAAAGTATAACGCACTTCCACTGCTGCTGTTTTAAATCGGCGGCAGTTTCATGATGACGAACAACCGGGTAGAGCGCCCGCCAGTAGATATACCTGTCACGATAACCCTGAAACTCGACAAAGTAGTAACGTGAATTCGACGTTTCGTGGGTATACCCGCCAAAGACCTCCGGGAGGTGGGCACACGAAGCTACAGCTAACGCGTATTCTCTGCCCACGGGTGCCCATCGGGCGCGGAGGTCTTTGGCTAACCCCGAACTCAGGTTAGTAGGGCTGGCCGGCTTCCACGGGTGCGAAAAAACCATCCATGCGCCGTTCACTGGTCTTGAAGACCGGGCTGGTAAAACGGTAGGCGCAGGGTGGGTCGATTTGCAACAAGTCAAAGAACGCACCCGGAGCGACTTGGAAATACTCTTGAAAAAGCTGATCGGTTTGCATGGATTTCTCCAAACGTGATGCGTGACCTTCGACAGGCTCAGGTCACGCATCACGCAAGAAAAGCGCTTATGGTCTTACGATAGAGCCATCAGTGCGGCGATCTTCGGCCATGTAGAAGGATTTGGCGGCGCGTGCCGGATCGAGCAGCGCTTTGGCTTTGGCTTCATCAATGTCCAGGCCCAAGCCAGGGGTGTCGTTGGCATAGAGATAACCGCCTTCCAACAGGGCGTGACCGGGGAAGAGATCATACTCTTCGGGGCGGAAGTGATTTTCTTCTTGCACGCCAAAGCTGGAGATGCTGAGATCGACATGCACCGCCGCCATCTGGTTGACCGGGTCGTTGTCGCCGCCTTCCTGCCAGGCGGTGCGCACGCCGAACCATTCACAAAGATGGGCGATCTTGCGACAGTTGGTGATGCCGCCGCCTTTGGAGACGCGCACACGCACATAGTCGATCAACCGCTCGGTGATCAGCGGCACCCATTCATGGGGATTGATAAAGAGTTCACCCATGGCCTGGGGCGTTGTGCATTGCTGACGCACCAGGCGATACCAATGCACCTGTTCGGGCGAGAGCAGATCTTCCAGGAAGAAGAGGCGATAGGGTTCGAGCAATTTCGCCAGGATGACGGCGTTGGTCGGGTGGAGGTGTTCATGCACATCGTGGGTCAGCTTGGGACCAAAGCCCAGTTCGTTACGCAGATGCTCGAACATCTTGGGAATATTTTCCAGATAGGATTCGTCGTCAAAGGCGCGAGTTTGGCCCCAGAGATTGTTCTTGGCAAGACGGGCATTTTGCCCATCCAGAAAGCCGCCGCCGCCATACGGCCCCATCTGGCAACGGATCACCTGGTAACCCTCTTCAACATAGCGGCGCACATCATCAACCAGCTCCGGCAAGGTATCACCGGCGGCGTGGGCATAGCACATGACGGCGCTGCGCGTGGCGCCGCCCAGCAGTTGATAGACCGGCATCTTGGCCTCTTTGCCTTTGATGTCCCAAAGCGCCATGTCAATGCCCGCTTGCACGGTGTTGATGATCGAGTCATTGCGCCAGTAACCGCTGGTATAGATCGATTGCCAGATGTCTTCGATTTGGCTGGCGTCGCGCCCAATGAGCATGGGGGCGATGGTTTCAATGGCGGTCTGCACGGTCTTGGCGCGATAGTGGTCGCTGGCCGAGCCGATGCCATAGAGGCCGGGCTGGTCGGTCAGCACTTTGACAAAGAGCCAGGTGCCGTTGACGCGCGTGCGAATGGTTTCAATTGCAGTAATTTTGGTCATGGGTTCTATCCTCGTCTCACTTCTAGTTGAGTTGTTGCCGGAGTATTTTGAGTAACACCTCAGGGGAGTAGGGTTTTTGTAGAACAGAAATCGGTTCCGCCACCCGCTCTAATACATCGGTGGTGTTGAAACCGGATGAGAGTACGACTTTGACATTGGGGTTGATGGCGCGCAGTTGTTGCCACGTTTGGAGACCATTCATGCCCGGCATGGTCAGATCAAGCAAGATCAGATCGATGTCATCGGCATGATCCGCATAATAATTGACACCAGCCAGCCCATCAGCAAAGGGAATAACCTTAATTTCATGCGCAGCTAGGGTTTCGGCCACAGTTTCGCGAATCTCCGGCTGATCATCGATCACTAAGACGATGCGGGGTTTGTCCAAAGTGATTGTCTCCCCGATTGGAGCGTCATCAAGCAGCGATGGGGATAGTGCAATTTGTTCGGTCAGGCGTGGTAACAGCACCTGAAAGGTCGTGCCGACCCCCACCATGCTTTGCACACGAATACCCCCTTGATGACCACGCACAATGCCCAAACTGGCCGCCAGACCGAGACCGCGTCCCGTAAATTTGGTAGTAAAAAAGGGATCAAAGATCCGTTCCAGCGCCTCCGGCGCAATACCGCTACCATCATCGGTGATGGTGATGAGCAGATAAGGACCAGGGGACAGCGGTTGGGCGGTATATTGCCAGAATTGGACATTGGCAGCATCGGGGGTATCAGCGATGACATAACAAGCGGTGTGTATGCTAATCGATTGCGCTTCGGCTTCCGCGGCATTCATGATGAGATTGGTGAGGAGTTGCTCGATCTGCCCTTTGTCAATTTCGATCAACGGATCACCAGACGCCACATCAAAGCAGAGGTGACAGTGGCTGCCAATGGCGCTGACCCAAAGTTGATAGTTGGCGGTTAATAGCTCACTCAGGCGGCAACGGACAAGCTCAAAGCGCCCCCTGCCGGAGTAAGCCAACATTTTCAAAGAAAGCGTGGCGGCGCGTTCTGCCGCCTCATTCACTTTGATCAGGTTTTTGCGCGACGGATGGTCTAGGGGGAGTTTACGTAGCGCTAATTCGGTCTGTCCTAATATTGCCACCAACAGGTTGTTAAAGTCATGCGCCACGCCACCAGCCAGAATCCCCAGACTTTCCAGCTTTTGCGCCTGTACGAGCGCTTTTTGCGTGTGTTCCCGTTCGGCAATCTCATGTTGCAATTCGACATAACGCAGTTGATAGATCTCCACCTCCCGTTGAGCGGCTTCCGTCTGATAAGCCACTTCCAGTTGGTTGCGCATCTCCTCGGCCTCTTTGTTGAAGATCGCCTCTTTCAGACGGTGAAATTCTTCATAGTGGGTCAGCGCTTGCTTGTAGTTGCCCTCGGCTTTGTAACTGGCGGCCAACAGTTCATGCGCTTCAAATTGAAAGCCTTGCTGTTTGCTGCTTTGGGCAATCTCTAAGACCAACTGCGCATATGATTGAGCCAGATCCTGTTTTTGCTCCTGATAGAACGCACGCGCCATACTCAGCAACGTTGATGCTTGATCAAAGTTGTTGCCAATCGCGGTTGCCAGTTGCGCCGCTTGTTTAAAGTAGTCAAAGGCATGTTCTAGATCGCCAAGCGCGGTATAGGTATTCGCTAAATTATTCAGTCCCCACATCTCTGCGGTGCGTAGACCATACTGACGGGCAAGCGCCACGCTGGTGCAGCCCACAGTCAACGATTCGGCGTAGCGGCCCAAATCTTTATAGCTCATACATAGATTACTTAATGCCCTGGTTTCGCTGTACACGTCCCCGGTTTTGCGTGCGAGCGCTAAACTTTTCTCAAAATAATGCGCCCCTTTGGCATGGTCGCCCAGATTTACATAGAGGATGGCAAAGAGGTTATAGAGGGTTGATTCATGCGCTATATCACCGATCTGTTTCGCAATCGGAAGAGCTTCTACCAGGTGCGCCAGTGCTTGCGACGGATTGCCCAGGCGCACCAAACAGATCGACGCTACTTCTAATGCTTTACAACGAAGCAGACTCTCCTTTCCCACCCCATCCAGTCGCATCACAGTTTGCGCAAGTTGCAACGCATCCTCATAACGCCCCTGATGATAGTGTAAAAATGCTTGGGTCATCTGATGATCCGCCCACAGCAGTCGCTCGTGAATATCGCCGGCCTTGGCCAGTAATTGCTCGACCTGGTCAAAGAGCAGGGTGGCGCGCGGCAAGTTCACATATCCAAGCGCCCAGATCAATTCATGCATAATGGCGATCCGCTGCGCCGGCATCGTCGCGCTTTGTAATGTGCTTTCTAATGCTTCAATCTGCGGTGTCATCCAACAACCTGTGCTGAAAGGTTAGAAAATTAGTTGTCCACAGTCAAGTGGTAGCGTAGTCCAAAATCTGCCTAGGGGAGTCCTGCGCCTTGTAGTTTTACCGTGCTTGACCCTTATGCTGGGGTGCTGCCGAGTCGATTGGCGGCCGAGCGGGGCGTCAGGTCAAACCAGGTTTCGTGACCATGAAAGAAGCGATCAAGCTCATCTACCATTAACGCAAAGAAATGGGGGTATGGATCACCCGAGTACCAGCCGATGTGCGGGCTGAGAAAGACATTGGGTAATTGGGTGATTTCATGGCCGGCGGGGATTGGTTCGGGGTCAAAGACATCCAACCCGACAAAGATGTCCCCCTGTTTGGCGCGCGCCACCAACGCAGCGGAATCGATAATTGGGCCGCGTGAAACGCTCACCAACACGGATCGGGGCCGAATCATGCCCAATTCACGGGCGCCGATCATGCCACGTGTACGTGGCGTGAGGGGGGCCAGGCAGACAATCACATCGCACTGACTCATGACATTGTCGAGCGAGGTCTGCACAAAGCCGACGGCTTCGGCCAGTTCGCGCGGCAGATAGGGGTCATGCACCCAGATCTCCACCTCGAAGGGGCGTAGAAACTTGATAAGGCGTCGCCCCATGTGGCCGCCGCCGATCAAGCCGACCCGTTTGCCGGTTAACAGCCCCGGCGCAATTTCCAGATCGCCTCGGTGCCAGCCATCTTCACCGGCGATCAGGCGGCGGAATTGGGCGCCGGCGTTACGCGTCGCCACTAGAATCAACCCCAGCGCCCACTCGGCTACGGGGTAAGAAGAACCGTTGGTGGTGTCCACCGTGCGAATCCCCCGCGCCCAGATGGCATCGAGATCCAGCCGGCTGGCAAAGCGGTCGCCTTCCAATTCACCGATGATGCGCAGCTTCGGCGCATCGGCTAATACCTCGGCAGTAATCGTCGGCGCACCGTGACAGACGACGAGGCCGTCAATATCATGGAGCCGGGCCGCCAGTTGTGCGGCTGCTTCCGGGTTGGCGTTGGTGTCATAAATGCCGCCGCCTTCACAGGGAAACCACTGCCAATCAGCAAAAGTCTCCAATCGTTGGAGCGCTGCCGGCGGAAGGTAACGATTCCGAACCTGTTCATTACAGGCAATCAGCAATTGCGGGCGTGACTGAGTCATAAGCGCGTCAATCTTCCTTTTCTAGGTTCTGTTGACATTTGACAAGTTGAGTATTGTTATCTGTGGAGGATAACAATATGAAACGGAATGAACAGAGTCGGAATCAAATCGCAAAACGCATCGCCTTTGCGCGCCACTGCTCTGGCGTCTATGTAGAGGAAGAAAGCCCCCAAAAAGGTGTCCGCCACACCAAAAGCATAGAGCGGTGTCCAAACGGGATACTCTTCACCTGCAGTGAGTAGAGAAATTACTTCCTCATTGTGCTAACGCAAAGACGAGAAACTGGATCAGCCGCAGTTTGTCTGCACGCGTCAGATCTTTGACATTCGGATATAACTCGGTCAGTGACATTAGCTTAACGCCTTTTTCATACCGTTTCACTTACCGAAGTATAACGACTTTTGAGGATTTCAGCAACCAGAGTGTAGCGAACAACCCCTCAATTGCTGCACCATTGTTTGTTTACCCCGTGACATGGCGGCACCGCCCAAACGGCTAGGGTTCAGCGGCGCCGCACCACTAGATCGGGAAGGCAGTCGAGCCAATGCTCGCTTTCAAAATTGCCCCGATCTCGATCGACGCGAAGCGGCGTCCGCGGCAACCCGTTGTTGGACAGCGCGCCTTCAATGGCTGGTACGGCCTTTAATCGATTATTGGTACTACTTTAAGGCGCGTCAGTAATGGGACTTGTCGCAAACGATTGGTACGTAGCCAGTGCACCATTCACAGACGCGCAAGGTGTAACTGTGGGTGAGGTGACACACCCGCTCTCTCCCTTATCGCGCAATGTCAAACGCCTCAACCGCGTTAAAGCGATTCACTCAGACAAACCCTCTACTTTGCGTTCCCCACAGTTGACAAGCTTGGAAAATCCTTAATTTGTCACGAATGCCCTTAAGCCAGCCAGAGAGCAACCAACCCTACAAAGTAGGCGCCTTTGAGTAGCGCCAGACGTTGGCGTATTTGCCGCAGAGAGAGAGATGGTACAAGCGTGTAGACACTCCACGCCAGCGGCAACACAACGCCGAAGAGCATCAGTGTTGTGGTGAGCCATGAGTAGCGCCACCAGGGAAAAAGTACGATTACCGTCCCAAAGAGCAGAATCGTCAAGCCGCCGATACTGTAAAGCGTCTCTTGGCTCCCCCAAGTCAAGGCAAAGGTGCGCTTGCCGACAGCCAGATCACCGGCTATATCCTCTAACGTTTTCAGCGCTTCGCGCGCCAGGATGAAGAAGAATAACCCCAGCACCGCCGGCAGTAAGTTTAGTAGACGCAGCCAATGCCAACCATAGACAGCAATCACCCCCGGTAAGAGCGCACTAGCGGCCAGTCCGGCAATCAGCAGATTGCCCACACCGGCTGCACCTTTGAGGTGTTGGTTATAGAGCGCTAACAACCCAAGCACAAGCAACGCGACCAGGAAGGGCGCAAAACCTAATTGGCTGCTAAAGAACAGGGCCAAGGTAAATAGCACGACAGCAACGATGCGCGCCTGTCGACTCGTAATCACACCAGTCGGGAGGGGACGATCCGGCTTATTGATCCTGTCCTCCAACTGGTCGCTCAAATCATTACTGACATAGCCAAATGCTGTAATGGCCCACATGGCGCCGACAGCCAGCCAAAGCCGCGGGTTGAGAAGAGACGCATCCGCCAACCGAGCGCCAATCAAAACGAGTAGACTGGCCGGTAATGAATTGCTCAACCGCAGCAGGCGTAGAAGGCCAACAAGCATAAGGTGTTAAGAGGGGGTGGGGATATTTTGGGGAAAATCGTGATGAAGATCAGCCCAAATGCTCTCGCCGACAGCGAGCGTGGTAAAGGCAATATAAACCGTCTCCGAACGCACCTCTTCCCTGCGCCAGCGACGTTGCTTGGGGATAGTAAGCCGATGGGTGACGGCAATAGCCGAACGTGCGCCAGCGCCAAAATAGAGTTCACCCCACTCAACCTGGATAATGTTGGCTGGCGTAAAGAAGATATACCAGAGGCCGACTTCCTCTTCCGGCCATTGGCCAAGCACTCCCCAGCGTCGTTGCGCCACCTGGCAGAGCAGGGCATGTTCACGGGTGGCGAAGGTGCGGTAGAAGCCGGGAAGCCAGGTAAAGCGTTGCTGTTTCTGCTCAACACCCAAAAAACCAGTCACCATCACCGGCGCTTTTTGGGCGGGCGCGAGGGGTTCACCGGCAATCACGGGAGGGACGCCTGGCACAAAGTAGACAAAATCGCGTTGCCGCCAGTAACGGAAGAGCGCTAACAGCGCCACGATCATTGCCAAAGCGCCGCCGGCAACCACCCACCGGCCCGGCAACCAGCCCACAAGCCAAACTACGGCAGCGCCAACCAGCAAAAAGCAGAGCCAGCGCAGTAACGAGGCGCTTCCCCAGTGATAGCGGCCTGCATTGTAGAGAAACGTACGCAGGGATGGTTGCGGCGGATCTTCGGGAAAGGTTGTGTTTTGGGCGGGAATAGTAGAGGCCCCACTTTTTTGGGGCGGGGCCTCGTATTTCCCATTAAGTGAAGGGGGCGTTTGGATAAATTTCACCGCACGGCCTCTGGTTAAGTGTAGATACTTGTTATACCTGATTTTGAAAGGGTGACTAGGTGACAAGGTGAAGGGATGACAAGGTTGATTTCCCTGTCACCCCTTCACCTTGTCACCTGGTCAGGCTTGTTTATGCCGGCGCCGGTACACGGCCGCCGATGTCTAGGCCGCTATCGTTGCGCTTTTCACCGCCGCTGCGTTGTTCATCAGCGGTGGCGCCACGCAAGGTGCGACGGGTTTCTGCGCCTTTTTCCAAATATTCTTTGGGCGTCTCCCCGCGCATGATGGCTTCAAACTCCGGTGCATTGACCGTTTCGATCTCCAGCAGCCGTTTGACCAATACTTCCAGCTTATCCCAGTTGGCACGCAAGATTTCATGACACCGCTGGTGTGCTTCTTCCACCAGGCGATGTACCTCTTCGTCAATGTCCTGGGCGACTTTGTCGCTGTAATTGCGGTGTTCGCTCAGTTGGCGCCCCAAGAAGACCAATTCTTCCCGCTCGCCATAGCGAATGGGGCCAAGTTTCTCGCTCATGCCCCACTGTGTGACCATCGCCCGCGCCAGACCGGAGACCCGTTCCAGGTCGTTGCTGGCGCCGGTAGTGACATCTTTATAGCGAATCTCTTCAGCAACACGTCCGCCCAACAAGCCAACCAATTGGTCGCGAAATTTGTTACGGGTGCGCAACAGGGTCTCCTCATCAGGCAGCGGCATGGTGTAGCCTCCGGCCATGCCACGAGGCACAATCGTGATCTTGTGAACCGGATCATGGTCGGGCAAGAAGTGCATGGCGACGCCATGACCGGCTTCGTGATAAGCGACAATCTCTTTTTCTTTAGGGGTGATTAAGCGGCTGCGTCGTTCCGGGCCGGCAATCACCCGTTCAATGGCTTCCTGCAACTCATCCGTGCTAATCGAGCGGCGGTTGCGACGGGCAGCGAGAATGGCCGCTTCATTAACCAGATTCTCAATGTCGGCGCCGGCAAAACCAGGGGTTTGCTTGGCAATAATATCGAGATCGACATCCGCGGCCAATGGCTTGCCCCGGACATGGACATCCAAAATGGCGCGGCGACCGCGCAGGTCGGGCGCATCCATCGTCACCCGTCGATCAAAGCGACCAGGGCGAAGCAACGCCGGGTCGAGAATATCGGGACGGTTGGTGGCGGCGACCAGGATCACATTAGTGTCGGTGTCAAAGCCATCCATCTCGACCAGGATCTGATTGAGCGTCTGTTCGCGCTCATCATGCGAACCGCCCAACCCAGCGCCACGGTGGCGACCCACGGCGTCAATTTCATCAACAAAGATGATGCAGGGTGAATTTTTCTTGGCCTGTTCAAAGAGGTCGCGCACTCGACTGGCGCCGACGCCGACAAACATTTCGACAAATTCGGAACCGGAGATGCTAAAGAAGGGCACGCCTGCTTCGCCGGAGACAGCTTTCGCCATCAAGGTCTTACCGGTGCCGGGGGGGCCGACCAACAGGACGCCCTTGGGAATCCGTGCGCCCAATGCGGCAAATTTTTCCGGCTCCTTCAAAAATTCAACCACTTCCTGTAACTCTTGTTTAGCCTCATCGTTGCCGGCGACATCGGCAAAAGTGACAGTGGGGCGGTCGCCGGTAAACATCCGCGCCCGACTCTTGCCAAAGCTGAACGCCTGGTTGCCGGCGCCCTGTGCTTGCCGCAGGATAAAAAAGAAGAAGGCGCCTAACAAGATCAGCGGGAGGAGCGCTAAAAGAATGCCGCTCCAGTTTTCCCAAAATCTCGGCGCTTCGACCGTAACCTCCACAACGCGCAACTGCTCAGTCGTCACCCCCAGATTACGTAAAGTTTCGACCAAACCGGTATCCAGCTCCTTGCGTGATTGAAAGCTGGCATTGGTGGATGTTGTAACGGTAATACGGTCTTCTTTAATTGCAATGCGTTCGACATCGCCATCGCGCACCATCCTGGCCACTTCAGCAATCGGAATAGTTTCCGGTTGGGAGGTGGAGCGCCGCACAATGGAGGTATAGAGGAAGGCGCCTAAGGCAACGATGATCAGTACATAAACGATGCCGCTACGGAAATTAATAGAATTCATGTGGATTCCTGTTTATTCTCTGATCGCCCATCGCTGTATAGAGTAACAGGGACAAGGTCTGTTACTGCACAGTAACCATACAGGTGATGTACAACTAGTTTATCATTCAGTTTATCATAGGGTGGCGGTCACGTCAACAACCTTTGAAAATCAAATTACACTTTGCTTTGATCGATTCACTATCAATACACCGTACCAAACACTGCACCTATACAACACCGCATCTACAACACCGCATCTACAACACCGCATCGTGGCCGAGCTGGCAATCGATTGACTGTAGACTACACGACTGCGGACTACCCATTATACACCATAGCGTAGTGCGGTCATCGGTCAATTGCAGTAGGGGCGCTTCCCACAAATCCAGTCAGTTTTAGTCCGTAGTCCAGAGTCCGTAGTCCAGGAAATCAATCGTACGACAACCGTTAAACAATTCACGCAACACGCAGCACGTTGTCACGGATTATTATTTTCTTGGTATGGCCTCAATTACCCCACTGTCATCTGCTCTTCTGTCTACTTCAGATATCTACTTCAGCCGCTGCCTTACCACCTCATAGAGCAGAATGGCCGTGGCAGCCGATAGATTTAAGCTATCGACAACACCGCGCATGGGAATACGCACAACGGCGTGTGCGGCGGCCAGCCACGCCGGCGCCAGCCCATAGGCTTCACTGCCCATAACAACGGCCACCGGCCCCGTGTAATCGGGCGCGGTGTAATCTTGCGTCCCTTCCGGGCTGGCCGCCACAATCCGGATCCGCTGTTGGTGCAGCCAACCGATGACAGCGGCAGTGTCGGCTTCGGCCAGAGGCACGGTAAAGAGCGCGCCGAGACTGGCGCGTACTACATTCGGGTTATGGACATCAGTGGCGCCGGCACAGACAATCACCCCGTCAACGCCGGCGGCGTCGGCAGTCCGCAGAATGGCGCCCAGGTTACCAGGTTTTTCCACCCCTTCAATGATGGCGAAAAAAGGCGTAGTAGCGACCGACAGTTGCGCCAATGGTTGGGTAATATAAGGAATGACCAGTAACAAGCCGCCACTCTCTTCGCGATAGGCGATTTTAGCAAAGACCGCCGGCGTTACGGTGATAAGTGTGGTTAAGCGTCGGCGCGCCAGATCTTCACAGCGGGCAATCAGCGCCTGATGCGCTGCGCCACTCGCCAATTCAGGACACAGATAGACTTCCAACGGGACAATGCCGGCGCGTAGGGCGTGATCGATCTCGCGCACTCCCTCAACAATGGTGACACGGCGCTCATCGCGATCACGCCGTTTCCCCAATTTCACCAATTCTTTGATCCGGGCATTTTGTAAACTGGCAATCACCAACGCCGGCGCCCGCTCGACTTGCTGCTTCATTGGCTCTCCTTGCTTACCTTGCCGGTAAGCATACTTCGATTAGGGCAAAAATGCAAGCCGCACTCCCCAAAACACAATTGCATTTCCTGCCAACTTCAGCGAAAATAACTTACCAAGCACTGTAACTACCCTATCTTATGCAAAAACGCCTTGAACTAATTACATTTTTCGGTATTTCCCGTAGGCATGGTTTCCCAATCACCTGAGGAATCCTCATAAGTTCAAGGCTGCGGTAATATAAGTAACGACCAACCAACAGAAAGTCCATTATGAAAATCACAGCCATTAAAACCTTTATCGTCGACGGCGGCTTTCGACCGTGGACCTTTGTCAAAGTGGAAACGAATGAGCCGGGGCTGGTCGGCTGGGGCGATTGCACCGACTGGGGATCGCCCGGCCCGGTGGTGGCGACGGTAGAACGCTATGCCGAATGGGTCATCGGTCGCGACCCGATGCAGGTGGAAGCGATCTGGTGGGATTTGGCCGCCGCCTCAGCGCGCCATACCGGCGGCATTGCCTGGAAAGCCATGTCCGGGATCGATTCGGCGCTATGGGATATTCGCGGCAAGGCATTGGGGGCGCCGGTCTGGCAACTACTGGGCGGGCAGATGCGTGATCGGTTGCGTCTCTACTGGTCGCACTGCGGTACGGTGCGGGCGCGTTGGGCCGAGCGTTTGGGCCTGCCCAGGGTGGAAAGCACCGACGATATTCGGCGCCTGGCGGAAGAGGTGCTGCAACAGGGCTATACGGCGATCAAGACCAATCTCTTTGCCCTCAAGGATCGACCGGATGCCAACCCGTTGATGAGCCGGTTAACCCATCACACGGGCGATGCGTCCCCGGCCATTTTGCGCAGTGCGGAAGCAGTCGTGGGAACTTTTCGCGACGCTTTGGGGCCGGATGTGGGAATTGCACTGGATGTGGCCTTTACCTATCGCCTGGGCGGGGCGATCAAGTTGGCGCGCGCCATGGAGCCATACAACCTCATGTGGCTGGAGACCGAAACGCTGGACCCGCAGGCGCTCCGGCTCATCCGCGAGGCGACCAGCACTACCATCTGTACCGGGGAGAGTCTTTTTGGGCAGCACGAATACAAACCATTTTTAGAATTACATGCCCAGGATGTGATCATGCCCGATTTTGCCTGGAACGGCATAACAATGGGCAAAAAGATCTGTGACCTGGCCCACGCCTACGATGTCCTCATTGCGCCGCACGCCTGTCATAGCCCGCTGAACACCTTGATCTCTGCGGCGGTGGCAGCAACTGTCCCCAACTTTTACATCTTGGAGTACGATGTCGATGACGCGCCCTGGCGCAATGACATTTTGAGCCACCCCCTGGAGATTGAACAGGGCTATCTCAAGCTCAGCTCCCGCCCTGGCTTGGGCGCCGATCTCCTGGAGGATGAATTGCGTAAGCACCCGCCAGCCCATTATCCTGGCGCACGGTAAGCCAAACAAGCCCCATGCTGATTATGATAATCAGCATGGGGCTTGTTTCTCAATAAGGCAGGAGAAGTCATCGGGTTGCATAAGCCGCGTAGCATCTCGGCTTATCACTCATTGCAAAACCGTAACGCCTCATGGTCTGCGGCGAGTCACAGACTCGCAAAGAGCAGCGTCGTATTCTTTTACAGACCTTTAGTACCCCGGTAACGTCATCCCGACGAGACTGGCGCCTACTGGCACGTCGATCCCTTTTTCGGTGCGCAGGAAATCTTCAATGCCTAACAAGAAAGGTAACAGATACTCTTTGCTGCTGGCGCGCCCCATATGGCTAACACGGAAAGCTTGACCAATCGTCTTGCCCCAAGTGCCGGAGACGGTGAAATTATGCTTGGCGGCCAGGAAGTCGCGCACCTCCTGTTCATGCGCCATGCTGGGGTGTTTACAGACAGCGGTGACGGTGAAGGAGGCGACCTCATCCGGGGCGAGCATGGCAAAGCCAATATTGCGCAACCCTGTGCGCACCGCCTTTTGCGCCCAGGCATAGCGCGCCCAATGGCCCTGTAACGTCTCCACCTCAATGATCCGTTTCAAGCTGGCATGGAGCGCCATGATCATGCTGGTCGCCATTGTGGTCGGGGCATAGCGCCCTTGACCGCGATATTGTTTCCAGTTCGACAGGTTATAGTACCAACCGCGCCCCCCCTTGGCCTGCTTAGCGTCGATCAACGCCCAGGCGCGTTCGCTAACCGACACGAAGCCCAATCCCGGCGGCACCTCCAACGCCTTGTTGGACGACGTGCAGACCAGATCCAGCCCCCACTTGTCCACCGGCAGATCATAGCCCCCCATGCCGGAGACAGCATCGACCAGAATCGGCAGGTTGCGCACATGGGCCAGCGCCGCCAGTTCTTGCACCGGGTTGCGCACCCCTGTACCTGTCTCGTTCGCCACCACAACCAGACCGGCCACATCGGGATGTTGCTTCAACGTCGCTTCAACCTGATCCAGATCGGCGCCACAGCCCCAGCCATTTTCAATCTCAACGATCTCGCAATCATAGGCGCGCAAAATCTCAATGGCGCGCCCGGCAAAGGGGCCATTGTTGATCGCCGCTACCTTCTCGCCGCGACTAAAGAGACTCGCCACCCCCATCTCCACAGCGCCGGAACCGGCGGCAGTCAAGATAAAAATGTCATTTTGCGTCTGAAAAATTTGCTTCAAATAACCAATCGTCTCATCCTGAATTGGTCGCCAGTCGTCGGTGAAGTTGGAACGCACCTTCTGGCCCAACGCCACCAGCGTTTCATCCCATACATCGACCGGGCCGGGGAGCATTAATTTGGGTTGCTGTGTCATGAGTTTATCCTAAACCAATTATGAATTTTATAAATTAACTTTGCTGGATAAGTCCGTAGTAAAGGCTTTAGTTTTGTCCCGCCAGGTGAAAGACTAAAGCCTTTACTACCGAGCAAGCGTTCTCTCACGCCACCCGATAGGGCGCCAACGCCTCGTAATTTGGATCGATGCCGATACCGGGGACATCTGGCGGGCTGACCGTGCCGTCGGCGTTGAGCCGGAGGGTGTGATGGTAGACCTTGCCCCACATGGGATCGACCGTGTCGCGGTAAAATTCCAGGATCAAGCCATTGCTCAGGGCGGCGACAAGGTGGATGTGGATCTCTTGGGGGCCATGCGGGGCGATCTCCACATCAAAAGCTTGGGCCAGGGCGGCGATCTTCATAAATTCAGTAACGCCGCCGCAGATGATGGCATCCGCATTGAGAATGGGGACATTGCCGCGCAAGATGAGGTCACGGAAGCCGTAGCGGGTGTACTCATTTTCACCGGTGGCAATGGGAATGGTGGTTGCCTCGGCCAAGCGGCGGTGGCCTTCGTAGTCATCCGGGGCAATCGGCTCTTCAAACCAGAAGGGGTCAACCTCCTCCATGCGTTTGGCAAGTTGCAAGGCCTCGCGCACTTTGTAGGCGCAGTTGGCGTCAACCATCAACTTGATATCGGGGCCAATCGCCTCCCGCACTACCTTGACCCGCTCGGCATCCTCCCGAATTGAGAGCGCCCCCACTTTCATCTTGATCGCCTTGGCGCCCATTGCCACATTCTCTGCCATCTCCTGCGCCAGTTCCGGCAAGCCTTTGCCCTCTTCATAGTAGCCGCCGGCAATATACGTGGGCACGCGATCCTGATAGCCGCCCAGCAATTTATAAAGCGGCATCCCGGCCACCTTGGCCCGCAGATCCCACAGACCAATGTCGATGGCGCTAATCGCCCGCGTCGTCATACCGCGGCGACCAATCAACTTCGGCACCCACATCTGCTGCCAAAGCCGCTCCACATCCAGCGGGTCCTGGCCGATCAGCAAGGGCGTCAGGTGTTTGATCGTGGCATCGATGATCGACCCGCCGGCGCCCAGACCAATACCGCTAATGCCTTCATCGGTTTCGATCTTCACCAGACCAACCCCGGCGTGAGTATAGGTGTGCTTGCCATTGGTGATTGGCTTGTGGCGCGGCCAGCGGTATGCTTCGGTGGTGATATTGGTAATCTTCACTGGAGACTCCTCTGCGAATGATAAGATGACAAGGTGACAGGATGACAAGGTGACAGGATGATGCGCCTGTCCCGCTCTGTACCAAGGCAAATTGGCGCCGTGATCAAGCGCTAGCCTGATCACGGCGGTA
Organism: Caldilineaceae bacterium; assembly: GCA_026645575.1. The sequence continues at coordinate 56,746 of JAPKMW010000014.1, read as the reverse complement.
TAGGTCAACTCAATTGTGTGCTGGGAGGTATGTGTAAGTATAGCGCATTTACGGTTGGATGCGCAATGAATGGTTTAGAAGCCGAGTTGTTCCAGCCAGATTTGCCAAAGCGGTAATTCATTCGTGGTGGCAGGCGCTAGCGCATCCGCTGCAGTGGCTGTAGTGCTTTTCCCTTCCAGCACAATCAACAACTCATCACCTGGTTGCACCATGCCCAGATCATTGCGCGCTGCTTCTTCGATATAAGCATCGCTGCGCACATAGAGCAGTTGTTGTTGTAAGTGCTGTTGGCGCTGGCGGGCTTCGACAAGGCGTGCATTTTGGGCCGCCAACGCCGCTTCTAGTTGGCTCTTTGTCGCCAACCGTTCGCCATAGGTGACAACAAAGAGCAGGGTGAGGAAAAGCACAATGGCCCAAAGCAGACGTGGGTTGCGTTTTGGTGCGGTCATAGGCAAATGACTCAACGTTCGGTTAACTTGAATGGACGGGAGCGAATTGTATAGCCCAATGCACTGGGCTGCACAAAGCACCCAATGCTGATAAAGAAAAAGGAGACCCCTCGGCGGAGTCTCCTTAGTCAGGTGCCGCAGAATGGATTTGAACCATCACGAGCGTAAGCTCACTACGCCCTGAACGTAGCGCGTCTGCCAGTTCCGCCACTGCGGCTTGCCATACCGTGAACCTGGAGTGATAGAATATCATACTGTTTTTTCCCTGTCAAACTCGGCTGCACTTCAAATTGATTATTGTCATTAGTCCGTAGTCCTGAGTCGCGTAGTCCTGAGTCGCGTAGTCCTGAGTCGCGTAGTCCTGAGTCGCGTAGTCCTGAGTCGCGTAGCTCTGAGTCGCGTAGTCCTGAGTTCAGAGGTTGGTGGCGTCGCGGCTATGTTGTGGGCTAGAGATTTTTGGGTGAAATGAACAACTTACATCGATGTTCGTCATGCACTTTTGTGTTGGACTTTCTCTTGCGGTTGGTGTATAGTCACCGCTATACAACCAACTGCTTCTGTGCCGTCAACGCACGTCAACCAAGTTGTAGCGCGCCGTTGATGCTTAACACAATTACTGATTCCTTGCTCAAAGAAAAGGAGAAAATCCTCATGCCGAGAAAGTTTTCTACCCTGCTCACCTTTTTGCTACTCCTGACGCTGACTCTTACGGCTTGCGCCCCTGCCGCGGCGCCTAGCCAGAGCGGCGGCGAGGCGGCGCCCGCCGCTGAAGCGCCCGCTGCCGGTCAAGAAGCGGCCCCACCAGCCAACCCGGCCGAAAGCCAATCAGAGCCGACCGACGGCAACATCCAAATCCCGGAGATCGAAGAAGGCAAGTTCAATGTCGCCTTTGTCTATGTCGGCCCCATCGGCGATGGCGGTTGGACCTATGCCCACGATGAAGGGCGCCGCTACCTCGAAGAAGAGATGGCTGACGCCGTGCACACTGCCTATCTGGAAAGTGTACCCGAAGGCGCTGACGCTGAACGGGTAATTCGCAACCTGGCTCGCAAAGGCTTCAATGCTATCTTTACAACTTCGTTTGGTTTTATGGATCCAACGGCAACCGTGGCCGAAGAGTTCCCCGATGTCTACTTTATTCACGTCTCCGGTTTTAAGAAAAATGCGACCAATTTTGCCAACCTCTTTGGTGGCATGGAAACCATGAAGTATCTGGTCGGTATGATCGCCGGCGCACGTGCTGCTGCCGACGGCAGCAACCGCATCGGTTATATTGCCCCCTTCCCCATTGCCGAAGTGATCCGCCACTTCAACGCCGTTGCCCTGGGGATGCGCCAGACCTGCCCCGACTGCCAGATGGACATTCGCTGGATCTTCACCTGGTTTGACCCCACGGTTGAGCGCGAAGCCGCCGCCTCGCTCATGCAAGCTGGCGCCACCGTCGTCATCACCGGCGCCGACACACCTGGCCCGGTGCAAGTGGCCGGCGAACAAGGCAACTATGGCATTGGCTACGATAGCCGCAACGCTTGCGATGTCGATCCTGAACACTGTCTGACTACCCCCTATTGGGAGTGGGGTCCCCAATATGTTGCGCTCACCCAATCGATGATGGATGGTTCCTTCACCGGCGCCGACATCTACTTTGATGTGGACAGTGGCGGCCTGGGCTTGCTCGGCTTTATGGAAGGGCAGACCCCCGCGCCCGGCGTTCCCACTGAAGTGGTCCCACAAGTACAGGAATTACTGGCCCAAATGGTGGCCGGCGACTTTGATCGCTTCGATGTCTTCACCGGCCCGATCAACAACAACAAAGGCGAAGTGGTCATCCCGGAAGGTCAAAGCCTCACCCAATCCGACCTGGAAGGCATCGACGCCGAACTAGGCGCCACCCTGGGCCGCGAAGGCTGCACCATCTGTATGACCTGGCTGGCCGAGGGGGTTGTCGCAGATGCGGAGATCCCGCAGTAAGACCAGGGGTTACGAGTTACGAGTTACCAGTTACGAGTTACCAGTTACGAGTTACGAGTTACGAGTTACGTCGCGACCGATCTTTTCGTAATTCGTAACTCGTAATTCGTGATTCCGCAATCTCACACCAATTTATGACCACACCCACGCCCGCCTTTGAATTGCGGGGCATTACCAAACGCTTTCCGGGGGTTGTTGCCAACGACCGGGTGACCTTTACGGCTATGCCGGGTGAGGTTCATGCCTTGCTGGGCGAAAATGGCGCCGGCAAATCGACCTTGATGAATGTGCTGTCGGGGTTGTACCAGCCGGATGAAGGGGAAATTTTTGTGCATGGTCGGCGCGTCACCTTTCAGTCGCCGCGCGATGCCATTCAGGCCGGCATTGGCATGGTTCACCAGCACTTTATGTTGGTGCCTTCGCAGACAGTGGCGGAAAATATCATTTTGGGGCAACGCGGAATTGCGCTCGTGCCCAACATGGCGCAGATTGAAACCACCATGCGCCGGCTCAGTGCGCAATATGGTTTGCCGATTGACCCACACGCCAGCGTCTGGCAGCTTTCGGTGGGTGAACAGCAGCGGGTGGAAATCCTCAAAATGCTCTACCGGGGCGCCGAGATTTTGATTCTGGATGAGCCGACCGCTGTGCTGACGCCACAGGAGACCATCGGGTTGTTCCAAACCCTGCGCGCAATGACCAGAGCCGGCAAGAGTATCATCTTTATCAGCCATAAATTAGACGAGGTGCTGGCAATTGCTGATCACGTGACCGTTTTGCGCCAGGGCAAATCGGTGGCAACCGTGGCGGCCAAGGGGATGACCAAAGCGGAGCTGGCGCGCTTGATGGTCGGACGCGAAGTGCTTTTTCAGGTGGCAAAAACAGCAGCGCAACCGGGTGAAGTGCGGCTGCGCTTGCAGTGTGTATCAGCCGTTGATGATAAAAAGCTGCCGGCTTTGCGTGGCCTTTCCCTGACCGTGCATGCCGGCGAGATTATCGGCGTGGCCGGGGTAGCGGGCAATGGGCAGCGTGAACTGGCTGAGGTGATCGGCGGGTTGCGCCCAATTACTGCCGGTGAAGTGCAGATCGCCGGCCAACTCCTCACCAACGCGCCCCCGCAGGCGATGATCGCGGCGGGGGTGGCCTATGTGCCGGAAGATCGCAGCGCCACCGGCAGCGCGCCCAACCTGTCCGTGGCCGAAAATCTGGCGCTAAAGCAATACCGGGCGCCGACACTGGGGCAGGGGATTTGGTTGAACCGTCGGGCCATGATACAGGCGGCGACGCGACTGGTGCGTGACTATGCCATTGCCACCCCGACGGTTGCCACCCCCGCCCGTAAATTGAGCGGCGGCAATTTACAAAAGGTAATCCTGGCTCGTGAAATTGGCGGCAATCCGGCTGTACTGGTCGCCGCTTACCCGACGCGCGGTCTGGATGTTGGCGCCATTGAGAATGTACGTCGCCTGCTTTTGCAAGGGCGCGACCAGGGCATGGCGGTGCTGCTGATTTCCGAAGATTTGGATGAGCTTTTTGCAATGGCTGATCGGATTGTCGTTTTATACGAAGGACAGATCATGGGTGAAATGGCTGCGGACCAGGCCGACCGGGAAACCATCGGCTTGTTGATGGCCGGCGGTCAGCGACAGGAAAAGGTGGCGGCATGACAACGGGAAGCGCGTCCATCGGTGGTACACCCCGCCGGCGCTGGCAAGTGGAACGGCGATTGGAACAACCGCGCTGGTTGGCAGTGATCTCGCCCTTTGTCTTGATGGTGTTGGCGCTGCTGATCGGCGCGCTGCTCCTGGCCTTTACCGGCGCTAATCCCTGGCAGCTCTACCAACGGATGGCAACCACCGCCTTTGGCAGCGCCTACGGCTGGTCGGACACGACGATCAAAGCGACACCGCTGATCCTGGCTGGGCTAGGGGTGGCCTTTGCCTTTCGCTTGCGCCTTTGGAACATTGGTGCGGAGGGGCAACTCTTTCTCGGCGCCTTTATGGCGACCGGTGTAGCTCTCCATCTGCTACCGGCAGAGACACCAAAGCCTCTTATGTTGACGGCTATGGCGCTGGCTGGTTTTGTCGGCGGCGCACTCTGGGGACTGATCCCCGGTCTGCTCAAGGCGCGGCTCAATGTCAATGAGATTATCACCTCGCTGATGCTCAACTATGTGGCCGTTTTGTGGAATAATTACTTTATCTACGGCCCCTGGAGTGAACGGGGCTTCGGGTTGACGCCTCAATATCCCAAGAGCGCCTGGCTGCCCCGGCTGACTGATTTTGCCGCTGACTTTCCGTTCTTGCGTGGGTTGACGGCTCACCTGGGAATTCTGCTGGCGCTTGTGCTGGCGTTGCTCTTCTGGTTGCTCTGGCGTTATACCAAATGGGGTTTTGCTTTAACGGTGATTGGAGACAACCCACGGGCGGCGCGCTACGCCGGCATTCCGCTAGCCTCTAATATCATTGCTGTCATGGCGGTCAGCGGCGGGTTGGCTGGGTTGGCCGGTATGAGTGAGGTGGCCGGTGTCGTTCATCGCTTGCAAGAGCGCTTTTCCCCCGGCTATGGCTTTACAGCCATCATCATTGCTTGGCTGGCGAAACTCAATCCGCTGGCAATTGTCCTCGTCGCCTACCTCTTTGGCGGCTTGCTGGTTGGCGGCGATGAGATCCAACCTGCCGGCATTGCCCAAATGCTCCAGGGCGTCATCCTCTTTGTTATGGTCGGCGGCGAGATGTTGTTGCAATACCGCATTCGCTATCGGTAGCGTAAACCACCAATGAACCCTTGATACTCATGCGCTGGTTGTTACCCGGCACGAACCGTTGTGCTCTCAACCAATCGGCGTAAGGCCAACCGTAGGACATCTTGGTGGGAAATGCCAGTTTGGGCGGCAATGGTTTCCAGTCACCCGGTTGATTAGATTCTCCCTGTCATCAGCCACGAGAAACCTCCTTTCCGATGACAACTCTGGATTTTGAATGTACACACGACTGTATGTACAAGGATGATGATACCCCTCAGTTTATGGATTGCCAAAAGGTTTAGTTTTTTACCTGGTACGCTGCCGTCGCCAGTAAAGGCCAATTACAATCAGGCTCAGGCTCAAGACGCCCATTGTCATCACCAGCAACCAGAATGGTTTTGTCCAGCGGTTCCAGGGGGATAGCGGCGGAAGATCTAAGTTGGCGTCGGGGCGAATGATGGCCGCCGCAGGTTTCCAAGAGCCGTCCCGCCGTTGGAGACCCATGTTGGCCTGGCTGGCCCGTTGCCAGGGGGTGTTAAACTCGGCCAGCGGCACATGGTCAAAATCATGCAGCGTCCAGACCATGTAACCGGCGGTGGGGTATTGGCGATGTTGGCGCAAGAGATCGGCGTAGTAGTGCGCCTGTTCCAACTCGGTGTGACCGTGGGGCCAGAAGGAGTTCCAGGTGGACATGACAAATTCTTGCAACACGACCGGTTTGCCCTCTGCCGCCGCCAACAAGCGTTCCAGCCGAGGGCTATAATCGGCCAACTCCTCAAAGTAGTGGAATGAAACAAAATCGACCAGATCGACCAATCCGGCTGCCGCTTCCGGGCGCGACCAGCCGATAGTGATCAGGTGATGGGGATCATAGCGCCGTACCGTGCGCGCCACATAGCGTAGCCAGCTATCGACCAATGGCTGCGTATTGAACCCATAGTCGCGATCCGGCTCATTTTTAATATCCCAAGCCAGAATCGCCGGATGATCGGCCACGCGGGGGATCAAGCCGGCCAGATGGCGTCCATCCGCCGCCCAGGTGCTGACATGGTGATCCGTGTGATGGTCAAAGAGGGTAACGATCACCTTGAGATGACGAGCGTACGCTACATCAAGAAAGTGGCGTAGCTTGGTAATTTCAGTCAACGACACGTTGTCGGCGCCAAAATCCTGGTAGGAGATGAAGATGCGCACTGTGTTCAACCCCAGTTGGCGGATCAGGTTCAAGTCGGTAATCGTCTGCCCAGTTTGATATTCCGGCCAGAACTCGGTCCAAGGCGAGGCTTGAGGGTAATAGTTGATGCCGGCAATAGGAAAAGGCTTGCCGGCCAATACCAATTGCGTTCCCTGTACCTGAACAAAGTCAGCCGGTAGGGAGGTCGTCACGTCCATGGTTGTGGTGAGATCGGCGGCTGCGGTGAGCGGCGGGCCATCACCGCGTCGTACCAGATCGCGAATGCGCCATTCACCGTCATCCAGCCGCATCACCACGTCATAAACATTAGTACTCTCTTGCACTTCCACCTGTGACCCGTCAGCATTCACGACTTGCTGCACTAAATGAGCATTGTGATCGGTAAAGGCGACCAACGAGCCATCATCGGCATAAAAAGCCAGTTCCAGCGTGTGGTGTAAGTTGCTCTGGCGCACCTGCCAACCGGCGGCGACGGTGGCTGTCACCGCTTGGGTGACAGCGTCGAGGGCTGGTCGCGCAAAGTAGGTTTTTAAATTATAGGGTTGTTTGAGATCATAGGAGATGTTCCATTGCGCCCACCCATAAAGATAGGCGCCGGCAATGCGTTCGCGCATATATGGCTCCAACACGCGACTGGCGGCTGCCGAAGGCCGATCCGGTAGCCAGGTAACACGATCTCTGAGATCGACCGGCACTGGCGGAACAGATTGAAAAATCGTCGCCGGGTCAGCACCGCTGGAAAAATAGAGCAGCAACTGCCCAATGCCGGCGACAGCACCTAGCGCCGTCAAAAGGGCGCCAATGAGCAGTAACAAGGCGATGATCACCTTAAGCCGCGCTTTGATCATGGCGACCATGCCGCAACCGTGACGGGAAAAGTGATGGCGCCTTGTCCTGTACCGGCTGTCACGGTTATTTGGTAATCGCCATCGACAAGCGCGGCCCGCCGTAAAAGGATTTGAGCATAACCATAATCGGCGGGCGCAATCACTTCTTCAAGTTGCCCGTCTGGAGCCGTAATGGTAAAGGTTACATCGGCGCCATCGGGGATGAACTGGCCCAGATCGCCCACTAGCGGGCCGGCAATTACCTGCATCCCTTCGGCTATTTTTTTTGTCACCACCCCAATGGGTTGCACCGCCGGACCAGCCCCAAAGGTGAGGGTCAACGGTTCACTGGCGACGCCGGCAATCCAACCCTGAAGTTGCATCACTCCCGGTTGGCTGGGCGCCTGGATGGTGGTATAGATGCGCCCGTCAATGGTCATCGCCGGCAGTGAGCGCCGATCTTGCGCCGTCATGGTTGCCAGCAAGAGGGTGCTTGTGCCATCCGGTAGGACATTGCCAAAGCGGTCGCGAATTTGGCTACTGCTAATGTGTACCAGTTGGCGACCGTCGGCGGGTGCGCTTGTTTTGTCGGCCAGCAATTGAAACGGCATGGGCAGGCTCGGCGTGACAAGCACCACCCGCTCCGGGCTATGACCAAAGTCCGCGTTGACGGCAATGTGCAAGGGGCCAGCGTCGTTACGGCTGTGGATCCGTGTCCAGGCGATCAGGTTTTGGGTGGGAACGATCATCGTTTCCACCCCCGTGACCAGCGCTGCGTCCGGTGCAACCGGGTGCTGGGCGTGAACGGTCACGCGGCTGCCCTCGGCCACCGGATTGTCTAACGCATCACGCGGGGTGGCGACGACCATCGTCCACTGTTCCCCGCCGGCCACGATGGCGCGTGGCCCAACCAATGGCAAGATCGGGTCAACGGCTGGGCCAGGTGTGATCACTACTTCGCTATGGGCGGCAATGCCTTCGCTGCTTGCGCGCAAATGAACGGCGCCGGCAAAACGGGTGTGGACTAGCATAAAGGCAAAGCGCGCCACGCCGTCCACTGGTCGCTGCTCCTGGGGCAGGAAACCAAAGGAGCCTTGGGCTGTCAGCAAAATGGGGGGCGTTGCGGTGGTCGGCGTGACATGAACCAGCACCTGTAGGGGCGCACCGGCGCGAAGGAGGGGCGGCGCTTCAATGCGGAGGGCGCGTAGCGGTTCACTGGCAACCGTTGGCGCCGTGGATTGCGTGGCGGTACAGGCCAGTAACAGAAAGAGCAGGGCTAGACAAAGCTGCCAACGCGTAAATAGGGTCATGGTGAGTCGCCTGGCAACAGTGTACAACCCTTGCAGCGCGTCTGCGGCTTGCATTGTCAGTTACTGCTTCCTGTAAAATAATGAACGCTCACGCGCAAGGAGGCATAGCCGGTATCGGCCGGCAAGGTTAGCCAATCGGCTCTTGGCCCGGTGAGCGTGGTGAGTGTGGTGAGGGCATTGGCGAAACTGTTGCCAGGGATCGGCAAGGGCGCAATTGCCTGCCGGGGCGTAAGCGTCACGGCAAAGGCCATGGCGCGTTGTGGGCGTAAGGATTGGGGTAAAAAGAAGTGATCCACCCACACCACCTGATGGTCGGTATCATAGAAGGTGACCAAAAGATGGGGGATGACCGCTTCTTTGACCCCAGCATTAATGAGATTTCCCTTCAACAACCATTGCTCCTGCCCGTCAATGTGCTGCTTTTCGATTTCAACCTGCTGAACGCCCACATCGCGGTCGAGATCACGCTGGGTTACGACAGCTTTGGCATAGAGATCAAAGCGCCCGATAGTCTTATTGGGGGGCAATTGATAGCTCCAGGCCGCATTGGGTGTAAAGGCGAGCGGCTGCTCGGTATCCGCCAGAGTGAGGCCGGCCACTCCCTCAAAATCAATGCGAAAGGGGGTGATCTCCAATGGCAAGAGCTTGTGCATCATACCGGCGCCGGCATTGTACCAGGTCAATAAGCTATTGTCTTCATCATAGATCAGCCCGGTGACAGTGACATCAGCCGGGTTGGCATCGCGGTTGATTAATTCGCCGACAATACTGTAGCTCCCGTTAGCGCGCTGCACCATGTTGCTTGATAGAACTTGCAATTGGGGTCGATCCAATACATCGGCGACATCGGTGACGGTGGCCCCGACGCGTCGCCGTCCCTGGGAAAGCCAGGCCAAACTAGGGCGACGCAAAAATTGATCCGGCGGCGTCCGAATGTCAATGGCGGCTGGTTCAATCCGCCACCCTTCCTCTGGATGATTGGTCAAAAGTAAGGTTTGGGTGTCGGTATAATAGGAGAAGGCCGTAATATAGCGGGCCGCCACCTGCACCCGCATCTGATCGGCATCGGCGCGTAAGACTTTGGTCGCTATCGTGTCCAACTTGCTGTACGAGGCCACCAACCCACCCTGCACCGACAGATTGAGCAGGTATTGATCAAAAGGCGGGCGGGTCGCCGGATTCAACTGTTGATACGCCTCCTCAAAACGGCGGAAATCCAAGTCATCATAGTAACTCGTGATCAAGGTGAGCGGGTCGCGAAAATAGGCGGCAATGCGCACGCCGATCAGCACCAATAGCAAGCAAACGATGGCTCCCACCAAGGCGGTGCGCACCTGGCGCGCCGTCGGCGAAGGGGGCTTGGACCACCGGCGAAAGCGGCGCAGACAGAGGTGGATAAAGAGTTGCCAGCGTGGGGGGCGACCATGACCGTTGGCCGGCAGCACCGAAGCGCTCAACAACCGGCGATCCACCCGTTGCCAGAAGGTGCGAAAGGGCCAGGAGAGCCGATCATAGAAGCCTTCAAAGCGGGGGCGCATCCCCAGCGCCTCGCCAAGTAGCAAAAAGGGGAGCCGCCAATGCCCGGCGCTGACCGCAATGAGCGACGCCAGCAACGCGCCCGGCGGCAAGATACCAAACATCAACCGTTGATAGAGCGGAATCTCTTTGCGCGGCAGGTTGGCCGGCAAGATGGGAATATCTTCGCGCTCCCAGACGGCAATGCCATTTTCCAACAATTGAATCTTGTGCCAGCCATAGAAAAAGAGCAACGGGTCATAGAATTGGTCATTGGAAAAGATATATTTCAAATTATACTTATCGGGAACATTGAGAAATTGTTGCAGTGACCCCAGCCCCGGCACCCCGCTAAACTTTGCCCCTTCCAGCCGCTCCACCGGCGTAGTGGTCATCTCCGGCAGCCGCCGCGCCGAGTGATAGTTGCCGTCGATCTGCGCCGCTGTCGTTTGGGCGGAAAGCCAGGCCATCTGATCACCAAAACCCAGCGTCATATAACGCCACCGCCAATGCTCATCCTTCTGCAGAAAGTTCACAATTGGTTGCACATCGATTGCCGCCGGCTGAAAGCGGCGAAATTGGGTCAGGTTGACCACAAAGATCGAACAGGCGATCAGGCCGAGAATGGTGAAGGCGACGGCGCCGCGTTGCACCAACCGGCCAAATTGCTCTTGCAGCCAGCGCGCCAGGTTGCCATGTAACAAACTGACCACATATTCGCCCACCAACGGCAACATCAAGATCGAAGCCCAGAGCGTAAAGCGATCCAGCGTGAGAATATCAAAGGCGCCGCCTAATAGCATCTTGGGAAAGGGGGTGGTGCCGCCCGTGCCAAGGAACGCTAACAGTGCAATCGAGCTGATCAAGGGCCAGGCTTTGGTCGTAAAGCCTTTGTAAAACACATAGGGCATGGCAAAGAGCAACATACCATAAGGAATCAGCCAGAAGACCAAGCCGGCATTGAGATTGACCAGAAAGTTATCGCGACTGGCGTGGGGAATCGAGACCTGGGTAATGGGATCAGCGCGGCTCCACGCCCAGTAGGGAAAGACAACCAACAAAAGCAGCGAAATCGTCCCCACCCCAAAGATGCCGGCGCGGATCACCGGCCCAAGTACCCGGCGCAATCGCCGCATGACCAGCGGTCGCCAGTTGGCGCGCGTGACAAAGCGGGGGTGCAGCCCCGGTTCATCCGGCTGTTCAGTGCGGAAGCGCTCCACGAGTGCCAACACCAGCACCGGCGCGGTGATAAAGACCGAGCCAAAGAGGGTGGTGACATGGTGGGCGCCGGTGGTGGCGGCTGTTAAGGCCCAACACTTTGCCAGATCCGATGGTTTCCCGCGCACAATCCAGGCATAGGTAAAGGGCAGGGCATTGAGCAACATCGAAAGCGAATAGGTGGTGGGCAACTGCCCAAAGACATGGATCGTTTCCGCCATGGCGGAGGAGAAGACCAGCCAGATCGCCGCCCACCCCGCGGCTTCTTTGCTTACCCACAACTGGGCAAAGCGATACATGCCAATGGTCATGAGTACCATCGCGCTGGTCTGGACGATGGCAAAGGCCAGCCGCAGATCGCCGGTCAAAAAGGAGACGGCGGCCACTGATTGTTGTGAAAGTGGTGGATAACTGGTCAGGGTAAAGCCGGTGTACCAGCGCGGGTCCCAGTGATCAAACCAGCCGCGCGTCCAATGATCGGCAAAAAAGATATGAACATACGCGTCATACGTGTTGCGGTAGGTGCCGAAGATGCTGAGCGCGCCATGATAGAGCAGCGCCCCCAGCACTGCAACGACTAGGCGTATATCCAGCGACCAAGTTGGCTGTCGCACGGGCGCGCTGCTGGGAAGTGCAACGGCGCCTTCTGGTGAGTCAGCCGGTAAGTACTTACTTTGATGTAGCATAAAACATCTTATATCCTAAATTTTTACTTACATCCTTAGTATATCCAAAAAACAGAGGATGTGCAGAATTCAACCCTGGATAGTATTCAGTACCAACCAAGTTGTAACAATGGCGACAGAAGCAGATCAAACAATTCTTGCTAGAATGAACGCTGTCTTTGTAAGGTTAATGAATTAATTGGTTGCAAAAATCTTTATTCTTATCGATAAGTTGTATAACGCATTGGAGTAGACGCACGGCTAGCGACTGATGTTACGTGGCTATTGCAGCAAACTAACGCCAGAATTGAATGATTGGCAGAAGAGAAACCACTAATTGACCTGTTCAACATCCACCCTTTATCCGAAGACATAATTGCTGGACTGTCTTAAACTTGAAGAGGATGGCATCTTTTGCGCGCCAATGGAAAAAAGAGGAGGCACTTTCTAAATCACCTTTTGCTGATTAGTGTGAATGCCAATGAATCATTAAAAATACCTACAAAAAGCACCAATAAAATGGAGAATTGGTATGTTTACTCGCCATGTATTGACTTATTTACCGCCTGACACAAGAAAAAAGACTTTTTATCCCCTGCTAATTGCACTCTGGCTGCTTTTGTTTGCAGTCCCCTTGCTGCCGGGACATACGCTTTATGCCGTCGCCGATGAACAGGATGTCGATACCTGTAACCTGACCATTGAGATCATCGCCGCCCCTTATGCCGTGGTGGACAGCAATATGCCGGGCGTTCAAGGCCCGCAGGTAGCAATGTTGGGCGCGCGCATTACCAATCACGCGGCATCCCCTATCCAAAATTTTTATCTACACCTAGGTGATGGTACGACGCCGGGGAAGTTTGCCCAAAGCGCCGGAGGCAGCTTAACCCTCAAAACCGGCCAATCTGCGACTCAGCGCATTATTCGTTTGGGGGTGGGGGAAACCGAAACCTACTATTGGGCCGTCACCTATCCGCCGACCATGAATGTTGGCTATCCATACACCGTTTGGCTCACCGATAATGCCGGTTGTCAAACTAGCAAAAATAGCCAGATCAAAACCGAACGGCAAATTAGCGCCAGCGCCAACAAATTGCTGCCGACGGGGAGCATGATGGTGGTTTCGCCGAATGTGGTCACGCCAGGTTCGGTGGTAAAGGTCAAAATTATTGGCTTTACCCTTGGCACCGTTGGACAGGGACCCAACTCAACCTATGATGCCTGGTTACAACCCGTCGGCAACCCTGATTTCGATCCCAGTTGTCTGCGCTTTGCCCATAGTGAAGTGAAATTGCATAGCATTAGCGCCACGCCCTTTGTGGATCATCTTTATTTTACCAACTTGCGCAACTATCGCCATGATCTAAGAGATTACGTTGAATATAGCTTTGTTGCCTTACGCAGTTGTACCACTGCCATCCGGCCGTATCAAGAAGCAGCGAGCGGCACCCAGGAAAAATATAACGATGACTATGCGTCCAATCTTTCATTGATCAATGTGACGTGCAGCAGCAACCTTGGCTTGCAATTAGCATTGACGGCTGATAAAGCGGTGGCCGCTGTTGGCGAACAGGTGCGTTTTCAAGCCAATTTTGCCACATCCACCGGCCAATTTGGCGTACCGAGCAATGACTCACCGGCGGTAGTAACGGTTGCCCTGCCCCCCAATAGCAGCTATGTCAGCAAGAGCGCCACGGCTTCGGCATCGGCCGTTGTGGAGTATAGCACCGATAGTGGTCAATCTTGGCTTCAAGCGGAACCAACGACATTGTCAACCATTACTCATCTCCGTTGGCTGCTCAATGAACCACTTACTACGGCGATGCAACAGGTCACCTATGATGTTGTGGTCAATGCCGTCACCAACCAGTGTGTTAACAGTAGAGCCGCACTTGGTTTGCTGAACGCCCAAAGCTTGCTCAGTGCCGATGCCCGTTTGAACTGTCCCGTGATGCCAACCCCCACCCCTTCCCCAACGCCCACGCCGACGCCCACACCGACTGCGACGATCGATTCCGGCGTGCAGAGTGGCAAGGATGGCGGTCTTGAATCCGGGCCATTACCAAGTGAGCCAAGCACATTTGTCGGCGCTGTCGGTGTGGCTGGTGATGGCGCAGATGCAGCCGGGGGCAACACGGTTGCGCAAACCATGCACAAGGCGCGCCTCTTACAGGAAATGCAGATCCGCTTGGAAGATTTTATTCCCACCCAAGGGCCAGCCGGCACCACACCCCAAGCCGCTGTGCCGGTGGATGTGTTGGCTGTCACCAACGCGCCCGACGCCAAAGCGGTCGATTTTGTCGATAGCGCAGGCCAAGTGCAAGCCGTCGCCTTGGGAATTCTCTCCCTGGGCGGTCCCTATGAACATGATTATGGCGTCTGTAATCGTTTCAAAGAGTATCTGTTTGAGACCGTGGAACCGCGTCAGTTGACGCTACCGAACCAGCAAAACGGCTGGTTTTGGTATGTCCACGCGGCCAAGAACGATAACAACCAAGAGAACGCTTTGCTGTTCACCATCTTTGTTGACGAAACCAACAAGCAATTTCATATCGATAGCCGTTGGATTAAGGATCACTACCCCTTGACCTTTGACTTCCACTTTGACTATGTTTTCACCGTCCAGTTGTGGAGCAATGACTTTGCCAAAACACAGGAGCTTTTGAATGGGATCCTGATGAAGCTGGGGCAACTCGACAATGGCGCCTGGCAACTGACCTATCATAATCAGACCACGCCGACGGCAGCATCGCTCTTTGTCCGACAAACCACCTACCAGGCCGACGCCGTACAACTCTCGCTCTGGAATCGCACCACGAATACCCAAGCCGTCCGCTTATACGGCTCCTGGCGTAGTCAGATCGACCGCAACACGTTACAACCGTTCGAGTACACTTTAGAATTGCCGGCTGATCAGAGCGATCTGAATCTCGTCTTCCCCGGCTTGTTGGATGCAACGATCTATGTGGAAAGCAACGGCTTTACCGACAAAATCTATCAAGGTGGCGGCCTCTGGTTCCCGGTCAAGGGCCAACAGAGCAACGCACCAACCATGAGCCTGGGGCAGTGTCGCCAACTAGATGAGATTGACAACCAAGACCTGCTGCTGGCTGGTTGTGCGGACCTTACCTCAGCGCCGCTTGGCCCCAATGAGCAAGCCGGCATTGGCCGTACCTTAAATCCGAATGGTCGCACGGTGGATGTCAGCCCCTATAAGGCGCTACGCTTCTGGGCCAAAGGTAATGGTGTACCCGTGCGGGTGATCTTAGAAACCGCTGGTGTGACCAACAACGATTACTTCCAAACCGTTTTTACCCCCGATAGCCAGTGGCGCCAATACATGTTGCCTTTGGCCGAGTTTGCTCAAAGCGCTGCCACCGCCGCCCTGACCGGCACCGACGTGAAAGCGGTGATTTGGATGAATGCTGAAACGGGTGGGCGCCCACTGGAATTGTCCATCGACCAGGTGAGCTTTACTAACCAAGGCTTATTGACCGAAGTGGCGCTGCCGGCCGCGACGACCACCACGGCGGCTCAACCCCTTCAGGTGAGCGGCCCCAATGGCATTGCCCAAGTCACAGCCCACTATAGCGTGGATGGTGGCGCAACCTTCCAGAGTGTGGCGCTCAATCAACAGGCGCAAAATGACCCGGAGCAGGTCAGCTTCCAGGGCGAACTGCCCGGTCAAGCGCTAGGCGCCGACGTGATCTACTATCTGGAGACCACCTATACCAATGGCTATGTCAGCCGCAGCCCGCTCGACGCGCCAGCCAGCTACTATCGCTACCGGGTTGATGATCGCGCCGGGTTGTTGATCGATGACTTTGCCGGCGTTGCGCTGCGTAATCGGCTCAATGGTGCCAATGGCGTTTTTAATCATACGACGACGGGTGGGCGCTTATCGACCTACCGGGCCAATCATGCGTTGATCCTCGACTACGATGTACGTTCGGCTAACCAATTTGCCGGCTACTTTACCAATCTGTCGTCGCTCGACGCCCGCTCTTACACCACGCTCGATCTATTGGTGAAGGGCGCCGCTGGTGGTGAACAGATGCGGATCGGGCTGCGCAATAGCCAGAATGTGGAAAAGTATGTTAGCGTCGGCGCTCTCCTGCCCGGCGGTATCACCGATGAATGGCAGTGGGTGCAGATCCCGTTGCGCAATTTCGCGCCGCAGATGGATCTCAGCGCGCTAACCAGCCTGAATCTCTTCTTTGCCAATAGCGACGGCAACAGTCAGGGCCGCCTCTATGTCAAGGAGATGCGCTTTACTACGCTGGGTGCACCGCTGGTGATCGACAACTTTGATGACGCCAGCTTGGAAAGCAACGGTCAACTGATGGGCTATTGGACATCGGCGCCCAACAGTACGCTCAATGCCACGCTGGTGGCCGGCGATGCCCAAAAGGCGACCGGGAAGGCGCTCCAACTGCAATACACCATCGGCGCCAATGGCTATGCCGTCTGGAACAGCAGCCTGAAACAACCCGCTGTACAACCGGAGAGTCTGCTAACCTTTTGGGTGAAAGGCGAAGCACAAGCAGTGCCGGCCAGTCTCTACCTGACCAGCGGTAACGGGCGCGCCCGTGTTGCTTTAAAGGATTATGTTTCTTGGAACAACCAATGGCAACGGGTGGAGATCCCGGTAAGTGCCTTTAGCGGGCAGGGTTTCGACCTGAATGGGCTGACCGGCCTCCAGGTGGTCTTTGAATTTGCCCAGGGTAGGGGTACACTTTGGCTGGATCAGATCCAGATCGGCGCCCCAGGCGCCCCCCAAGCCAACCAGCGCTTGCTCTACTTGCGCGATGTTGACGCGGCTGCGGTCGCCCTCCACCTCCCTTATGGTGGCGCCTGGCAAGCGGAAAGCGATGCGCCGTGGCTCTTTACATCCACCAGCGGCGCCGGCGCGACCAGCCTGACTGTTCGCAGCGTCAACTGGGAGCTGGCGCCGGGCGTTTACACCGGCAAAGTGACCATCCGCACCGCCGGTCAAACGGAAACAATTACCGCCCAACTGACGGTCACCCAGACCGGCGCGCCGGCAACGCGCCTCTTCCTGCCATTCCTGATACGGTAAGGGTCGCAAACTGCGGTCGACGTCACCGTTTCAGAGAAGCCCGACTTTTAGCAAAAGTCGGGCTTCTCATTGTATGAAACTTCGACCCTGAAAAGCTTTATAACTAACAGCATGCTAAAGGCCATAAGTTAAAAACTTATGGCCTTTAGCATTGTAATTAAAGGGTCCGACAACTTGTTATTATTCTGTAACAAAATTGGACGAAAAATTCAGGTACAATCAGGTTGTTCTAACGAACACCAAAATAGTCATTAAACAATAAATTAATTTAGGATAACGTGTCATGATTGGAATCGATGTATACGAAAACCAACAGAATGCCCACCTTGTGGTCAAGGAAGGGGTGACCGCATCAACCGTGGCCAATTTTCGCCGCCTTTGTGATGCGCTTCTGGCACGCAATATTATCCATTTTGTCATCGACCTGTCACAGACGCCCACGATGGATAGCGCCGGTATGGCTGTGCTTGTTTCTTTATATAAACAGTGCCGCGCCGTAGGCGGCAGCATGAAAATTGGTCAAACAATGTCACCGGCAGCACGCCGCATTCTCCGCCTGACCCGCTTCGACCATATTTTTGAAATTGTTGACCTTCATCGTCATTCAATGCCGGAGCAATCTCTGCGCCTGCCGCAACATGAAATGACGCCGGATTGGCAACATATTAATGTCGGCCTTGATGCGATCCGCACAAGCATTTATGCCGCTTTACAGGCGGTGTTGAATATCAGTGCCAGCACCTTTGTTCAAAAAGGCAACCGTCAATTTTCCGTTAGCTAAACGATGCTAACCCATTTCTTCTACGTGCAGGCAAAGTTGTTCAGCGCAGGCTGAATGACTTTACCTTCGCGTGGCATTTTTGCGTTGATTGCTTTCCGACATTTGTCAAATGTCAAGGTTCCTGTTCTCTGCTATGCTGAGGGCATAAACACAAATTAATATTCATTCAATCAATAAAAAGGATTTGTATGCAGCGCTGCTACTTATCACCCACTAAAATGGTTCATTACCTCTCACTTCTGACCCTGTTTTTCACCCTTGGACAAGGGTGGCAACCTGTCGCCTTGGCCCATGTACCGTCGGCGCTCATCACCGAGATCGCTGATGACGACAAAGACGGCATCCCGAATGGTGTTGAATGCCTTGGCTTTGTCGGACGGATGCCGGTGGCGGTGGTCAACGGCTCTTTTGAATCACCTGACATTGACACCACCTTTAACCTGACCAGCAGGCACTGGGGCGCCTTTCCTATCGTTGCCGTGGCCTACAAATCTTCTTTGGTCGAAGGCTGGTCTACGACTGCCACTGACAAAGAAATTGAGATCTGGCAAAATGGCTTTAGCGGGGTTCCTGCCCATCGCGGTCAACAATTTGCCGAAATCAATGCCAATCAAACGGCTGCGCTCTACCAAGATCTAACAACCACGCCAGGCAGCACCATGTTCTGGTCTTTTGCGCACCGTGGGCGTACTGGTGTTGACACCATTGCGCTGCTGGTGGGGCCACTCAACGGACCCTATACAAAGCTTGGCGAATTTTCCACCGGCACAAACGCTTGGAGCGTTTATCAAGGACAATATGTGGTGCCGGCCGGCCAAACCCAAACCCGCTTTTTCTACCAGGCAGTGCGCACGGCTAATGGCAGTAACACCACGGGCAACTTCCTAGATGATATTCAATTTTATACAGTTGCCCCTTGCACCATTGACACTGATGGCGACGGCATTGTCAACTCGCTTGATTTGGACAGCGACAACGACGGCATTCTGGATATTATCGAAGCCGGTTTGCAAGATGCCAACGATGATGGTCAGGTTGATAATGCCGCTGATCTGGGCAAGGCCGGTTCCGTGCCGGACACTGATGGCGATGGGTTAGCCGATTTCCTTGATCTCGATAGCGACGGCGACGGTATTCCCGATGTGGTTGAGGCGCAGCCAACCACGACCTACATCGCCCCGACCAACGCCTTCACCGACACCGGTGTTGACAAAGCCTTTGGCGCCGGTTTCAAGCCGGTCGATACCAATAAGGATGGCACACCCGACTATCTCGATAGTGATAGCGACAAAGACGCCTACCCTGACACGGTTGAAGCTGATGTGAAGCTCACCGGCAACGACAAAGACAAGGATGGGCTAGATAATGGTGCGGATCCTAATGCTGAACGTTGGGGGCCGGTGCAGGGTAAGGTGGCCAATACCCTAAGCAGCTACCCCAATAGTGGCAGCGAAACCTATTGGCGCGACCTGAACGCTAACCCGAAGACCGGGGTCGGTAGTGGTAGGGATGGCGGGCTTGAATCCGGCCCCCTACCCGGCGATCCGAGCGCTTTTATTGGTAGTATTGGCAGCACAACCAACGCAGCAGCAGCAGCGGATGAAGCAACACGCGCCTGGCATAAAGCGCGCCTCTTAACCAATATTGTTCTTAAATTAGACGACTTGATGCCTGCTGAAGGGCCGAATGGCACAACCCCCAAGCCGGCTGTTCCCGTCGAGGTGTTGGCTATAACAACTTCGCCCGATGCCAAAGCGGTGGACTTTGTCGATAGTAGCGGCGCCGTTCATGCCGTGGTATTGGGCATTCTCTCCATGGACCGCCCCTACATGCACGATTATGGCGTCTGCAATCGTTTCAAGGGCTATGAATTTGAACAGATTGCCCCCATTGCCATGACCGTGCCTCCGGACAACGAGGGCTGGTTCTGGCACGCCGATAGCAACAAAGGCGATACGATCCGTGAGGATGCGCTGCTCTTTCATATCTTTGTTAATGAAGCGGAAAAAACATTCCACATTGACAGTCGCTGGACACAAGACGACTATGGCAACAATTTCCCCTTTGCCTATGACTATGTCTTTACGATGCAGGTCTGGAGCAATAATCTTGTTACCAGCCAGCAATTATTACAAGCGCTCTTGGTGCGCCTTAACACCTTTGAAGAAGGTGCCTGGCAAGTCGTTTATCACAACGAAAGCGCCCCAGCCGAACCGACCCTCTTTGTCCAGCAGGCGCGCTATAGTGCCGACACCATCTATCTTGACCTGCAATCGCTGGCAACGAGCGCTCAACCAGTGCGCGTTTACGGCTCCTGGCGCAGCCATCTGGATCGCCAAAATTTGCAACCCTTTGAGCTACAGATGACGGCGGAAAGCGGCGAAAGCGTCGTGCCGTTGAACTTTCCCGGTGTGTTGGACGCCACCATTTATGTCGCCAGCAACGGCTTTACCGATAAGGTCTACAGCGGCGGCGGTTTGTGGTTCAAGGTTGCGCGCAACAATAGCGAGCGGACCACCTTAACACTAGGGGATTGCCGTCCGCTGGCCGAAATTGATCCCGTCGATCTGATCCTGGCTGGCTGTGCTGAGGCGAAGAGTGAGCCGACCGCCCAAACGGATGAGGTCGGGCTGGGGCGCACCCTAAACCCCAATGGTCGCCCCGTCGATGTCAGTCCCTATCAGGCGTTGCGCTTCTGGGCGCGTGGTGATGGTGCGCCTGTGCGCGTTCTGTTGGAGAGCGCCAGCATTACCGATGGCGATCATTACCAAGCCACCTTTACGCCCGATGCCACCTGGCGCCAATACATCATCCCGCTGACGCAGTTCCAACAGCGGGGCTTTGGCAAAGCTGTGGCCTGGACCGGAACCGATGTCAAAGCGGTGGTCTGGGTCAATGCCGAAGCGAATGGCCGCCCCCTCGATCTAGCGCTGGATCAGGTAAGCTTTACTAACAATGGATTGATGCAAGCCAATGCCCTGCCCCAAAGCAGTAGCGATACAGCGCCGCGCACCGTCCAGGTGAATGTGGCCGATGGCGCCGCGGTCAGCAGCATGACCCTCCATTACAGTGTCGATGGCGGACGCACCTTTGCGACGGCGCCGATGAATAGCGTGCAGGGGGCGAATGTTACCCAAGCCTTCCAAGGCGAACTCCCCGGCCAGGCGTTGGGCAGCGACCTTCGCTACTATGTAACTGCCACCCATGCCAACGGCTATGTCAGCCAAAGCCCGGTCGATGCGCCCCACAGCTTCTACCGCTACCGCGTCGATGATCGCACCAGTTTGCTAATCAACGACTTTGGCGGCAACCAACTGAAAAACCGGCTGGGCGGCGGCAGCGGTCTTTTCAACAACCCGACCAGTGGCGGTCAACTGCGCGCCTATCGCTTCCAGCAACAACTGCTGCTCGACTACAATGTGGCTGAGAGCGGGCAATTTGCCGGCTACTTCACCCAACTGCCCCAAAGCGATCTGCGAGGGTACACTACCCTGAACCTGTTGATACGGGGCGAAACGGGCGGCGAACAACTCCTGGTTGGCCTGCGCGATGCCAACGGCTATGAACCGCGCGTCAGCGTTGGCGATCTGCTCCCCGGCGGTCTAACGACAACGTGGCAATGGGTGCAGATCCCACTGGCCTCCTTTAGCGCCAAGTTGGATCGCAGCGCCATCACCACCTTGAGCTTTAGCTTCTTCCAAAGCTACGCCCCCGCCAGTGGACGGCTTTACATCCGTGAAATTCGCCTGACGGGGTTGGCAACACCGACGGTGATCGACAGCTTTGATGATGGCAATTTAGAAAGCAATGGGCAGGGCAACAGCTATTGGACAACTGCCCCCAATAGCCAACTGACGCCAACCATCGTCCCCGGTGATGCCACTAAGAACGGCGGCAGCGCCCTGCAACTCGACTATACCATTAGCGCCGGCGGCTATGCCATCTGGCATAGCAACCTCAATAATGTCAGCTTGCCGGCGAATGCCATTCTCACCGCTTGGGTGAAGGGTGGCGCGCAAAGCGTCCCCCCTCGCTTCTATCTGACCGACGGCGTCAAACGGGCCGGCGTCGCCGTGGCCGACTATGCCACCCTGCGCGATAGCTGGCAACTGGTGCAGATTCCGGTGAGCGCGTTTGCGGCGCAAGGGGTGAACCTTGCCAACCTGACCGGTTTTGAAGTGGTCTTTGAATACAATACGGGCAGCGGCGTCTTCTGGGTGGACAATCTTCGCCTGGGTGGACAGGGCGCACCACAGGCCGACTTACGCCGGTTGTATCTGCGCAACAGTGACAGCGAGCCGTTGGCCTTGCATCTGCCCAATGGCGGGCAGTGGCAGATCAACAGCGATGTCGCTTGGTTATCTGCCACCCGCACTGGCGCCGGCCCGGAGAGCCTCACCATCCAAAGCTTGAACTGGGATCTGGCGCCCGGCACCTACACTGGCGCCTTACAAATCCAAAACGCTGCTGGTGAACGTGAGGATGTGACCGTCTTCTTAACCGTCACCGAACCAGGGGCGCCGGCCACCCGTCTCTACTTACCGATGGTGGCGCGGTAGCCTTTGCAGGGTGGTTTACCCGCTGTATACGGGTAAACCACCCTGCAAAGCCACTGCGTCTGGTTGACACGATGCAGCCATGCTCACGCCAACGTTTTGAACAGGAAACTCGCCAGAGAATCATTCAAACGATGCGCCACAATCACGCGCCATAGCGATTGGGCATAGCGGAAGATGAGCAGGGAATCGAGCCACTGTCATCGCCGACGATACGCGCCCTCCACCAACAACGGCACGCAATCGCTCACATTCACCGCCCCCGCCAGCGCTACATTTTCTGCCATGCCCTGTTCACTATGCTCTTTGGCCGAGCCACATACACTCAGCAATTGGGTAAGTTCGCCTTGGGCATCCAGAAAGGCCGCCCGCGCCGCCCGTGCTTCCACAGAGAGCCGCCCACGAAGTTGACTGATAATCGCGCCAGCGCCCAGCCAATCTTCATAAGCCGGACGCAACGAACCATCGGCCCGCCACCGTTCACTGGCGGGAATCACCGCGATGTGCTTGCCATAGGTCATCGCCGCCGCGGCCACTGCCTCAAAGTTTCGCAAACAGCCGGCAATGGTTGGCGTCTGGCCGGTGCTCATGCTCAGGGTCGAGCCGTTGGGCGAGGGCAGGACCAGCCGTAGCGCCGGCGGCAAGGAGACGAGCGAATGTGGCGAGAGCGAGTAGCCTGTCCCGCCCCATTTCGCCGCCAGTTCGGCGCCAACGGATTGGGCAAAACCGGCGGCATCGTCACCACGATAGGGGTAGATCAGTGCGCCCTGGTTGGTGGCGATCTCGACACAGGTAGTAAACGAAAAAACATCGACGATAATCACCACATCGCTAATCGGCGCCAACGTCATGACGCCTTGCAACCCCCATTCACAACGGATGTCAAACTCAGCTTGGTCAAAGGTCATTGGTTTCCTCCTGGTATGGACGGGACTGCTGATCAGCGGTCAGGGGAAAGGGCATGATCGCCCTCATCCCCTGGCGCAGGTGGGGCAGCAACGGTTGCCATTGGCGCGCATCGTCACCGGCAAAGCGTTGACAAGTGAGATGAACCGGCTCAATGATTGTACCGCCATAACGGGTATGCAAAGCCCGTTGGCGGTTGTACAAGTCGCCGGCCGCAGCCGGTTGGCTGGATTGAATGAGCAAACAGAGATCACCAATCTGGGCAGGCTGTGGGTGAGCTTTCATCACACTACTCCGGCAGACCATTGCCCGGATCGATCAGGATATTATCGATCGTGCTGCCGGCGAAGAGAGTTGCGCCGCTGAGGTCATGACCAATCGTTAGTGTGCTTGGGGTCATGAGAAAGTTAACCGGCGCATCCGCCGTATTGACATACTCGGGATTGCCGGCGACATTGAAATGGGCGCCACAGTCACCGGCCAGCGAACAGACATATCGAACACTGGACTGGTAACTCTTATTCAGTGCCGGCGCCACACCCCACCCCGATGAGTTGACCGTACCGATGGGATCTAGCGCTGTTTGCACGGTGTGCATACTTGTGGAGACGTTGACGGCGTAGGCGACGCTTGGATGACCAAGAATGGGTGCAACTCCAGTCGCGGCGGCGGATAGATCTGCGGCCAGCGCTAAGCTGCGGTACTGTTCCACATTGCCGATCGCCAGCTTACAGCCTGGATGGATCTCGTCACATGCGGCAAAGGTCTGCTCAACGGCGCTTTTGACATCCAGATCACATGCTATATAGCCGCCGCCAAATTTGGCAACGCCGCCACTTAGACCCACGGCCCCGACACGCTGACAACCCACGACAAAGGTACGGCTGTGCAAGGGGGGCTGTTGAACGGCACCATTCTCGTTATAGCCGACATCCACAATCAATTGGCCGTTGAAGTTGGTCTCAAAATCGAACTGTACACGCCAGTGATAGGCATAGCCCGGCGATGCCTGTACGGGCAAAGGCAGCGTCGGCATGAGCAACGCAACAAGCGCAAAAACGGCGCAAAAACGACAAACCCGGTGCAATAGTGTGACTGTCTGCATTGGAAATGCTCCTTATGAGATACAAAATAATTCAAGCCGGATTGGCATCACGATTGGCGTCAGCCTTGCCGCGTTATCCGATTCAGCGGCGGATTGGCCGAGTTCAGTTTAGCACGGGTTGGAGGGCTACTGTGCATCAAAATCATTACCCAATGCATCAATCGCCGCTTGGAGCGCGGCGATCTGGGCGATCTTCTCACCGATGCCCAGCTTCCGAAAACCGGCATCCGCCTGGGCAACAGCCTGCTGAGCAGCGGCGCGGTTGCCGGCGGCACGGTACACTTCCGCCAGCGCCTCCCAGGCATAGGCCAACAGATAGCCGTCTTCATTCAGTGCCGCAATATGGCGCGCTTGGCTATAGTAGAGTTCAGCCTCAGCCAGGTTATGGGCCTTGCGACGGATCGTTCCCAGCGTATAGAGTGCATAGGGGTGGCTGTGTGGCTCCTCTTGTGCTAACACCTGTTGGGCATACTGTTCCGCGTCTGCCAGTTGATCGAGCTCCACCAAGGCTTCTGCCACATTCGACGCATTTTGGGCAATGCGCACCGAATCCCCCATTGCTTCAAAAAAGCGCAAGGCGGTGCGCGCCGACACAGATGCAGCGGCAAAGTCACGCGCCTGAATCTGGGTGCTGGCCAGGTTACTCCGCACCACTTCGACTCGGTATCGATCTCCGCTCTGTTGATAGAGCGTCATTGCCTGTTCATAATGGGTAGCCGCATCGGCCATACCGGTTTGGCGCCCGACCAACAAGGCGATATGGTGATGAATATGGGCCATTGCGCTCACATCATTGAGCGTTTGGGCGATGGTTAAGGCCGTCTGGTAGTGGGCATAGGCTAGCTCATAGTTGCCGCTCAGATCATAGAAGGATCCTTGTAAACTTTCTACCTGAAACCGGGCCAGATCGACCTCTTGGCGGGCCTGCGCCATTGCCCGTTGATGGAGGTAGGCGCGGCTGCGCAAGGTATGCAAGTGAATGGCCTGACTCGCAAGTCGCCGTTGGTGCGCCACTCCTTCAGCATATTTATCGAGCGCCGCATCGGTTTGCCCTTGCTGACGCAACGCATTGCCCCACAGGATCTGGGCGTCAATGGTGCGTGGCTCATCGGTCGGCCACGTTTGGGCGGTCATCGTTTCAATCACTTTGCCCGGTTGGCCGGTGCGCTCATACAGTTCGCTGCGCAATAAGGCCAGTTCCTGGGCACGCGCTTTTGACAGCCGCCGTTGTGAGATCTGTTCAAAGAGCGCCAACGCCGCGCCGCCCAGCCCTCGGTTGATCTCGCTCTTGCGCTGGGGATACCAGAGCGCTACCGCCGCTTCCGGTTGATCCGCCTGCTGTAAGTGATAAGCGGCAGACGTGTATTCACCCCGCGCCGTGCGAATCGCCGCCGCTTGCAGGTGATACTGTTCCCGCACTTCGACTGGCAGTTCGTCATAGATCACCTGACGCAGCGCCGGTAACAGGCTCACGCCGCCTTGCTCATCTTGGCGCACAAGGCGACGCTGTAACAACTGTGGCAGCGCATCAGTCGCGGCTGATTCATCCAGGCGCCAAGCATCCACCGGCGCCGGTGTGCGGAAAACAGCCAACGCTTGCAACAACTGTCGTTCACTAGCCGGCAACCGCCGCTCCAAGCGATGCCAGAGCGGCAAGAGGGCCGATGATTGGGGCAACTCATCCAAAGTGGTACGAAATGATTGCGTGGGATTGACCAGATGGAGCGCGCCACACAGTTCCGCCAGGCGTGGGTTGCCGCCAGTGTAGACATGGAGCCGGGCGACATCCTCGCCGGTCGCCGGAATGGCAAGCTGGTGGAGCAGCATCGCCAGTTGGGTCTGCGTTAAGCCTTCAACGGAGTAAACGCCGTCGCTCTCCCAAAAGACGCGCTGGCCGATCAACAGCAAGGGCGTATAACCGCGCAGGCTGTCGATAAATTCGAGTAACTGGACATGCTTCGGATTGGGCTGATCCAGGGTAAGCGGGCGTAGAAAATCCAACTCATCAAAACAGAGCAGGGGCTGGTGGCTCAAGGCGGCCAAATCGCTGCGCGCTAGCCCCAAGGCCAGGTTGACATCCTTCAGCCGCCCGCCATCGGCGATCAACTGGTGCCAGAGGGTAGAGGCGCCCTGTTCATAGAGAAAGTGGCCCAAGGCAAAGAGCAGGCTGTCCAGTTGATCATTAAAGGTCGGGCGAAAGGTAAACCAAAAGGTCGCTGGCGAAACCCACTGTTCGCTGACGGCTGCACCCAGGGACGTTTTGCCCATACCGCCGGGGCCGGTTAGGCTGATGCACTTGCCGGCCTGTAAGTCATGGAGCAATTGGTCTAGCAGATCGTCACGCCCGATGAGGGTAGCCTGCAACGTCGGCTGTTCGGGGCGGATGGTCGGGCGCAGCCGTTGCAAGAGCAGCCCACCTAGCCGCTCCACTGCCTGCGCCAGGTGGCGATCATGGCTGGGGCGGGAGATGTGGAGAATATCGTTGTAGATTTCAGCCTGATTTTTGGGCGTAGGTTTATAGCAACGGCGCCGGTAATTCAATTCCAGAATCAAACAATAGTAGCGATCCCCCTGCCCCTGCGCCGTAGCTTCAGCCGCCACATCGGCCAACATGGTTTGCCCATTGGTTGGCAAGGCGCCGCCCCAAAGCGATTCCAGGGTCTTTTCCAGAACATCGATCAACACCAGCCCCCGCTCTTGTGGCGAGGGTGGCGCGCCATGCAACGCACTGCCCAGGAAATAAGGCGCGGCCAAGGGTGAATGCTCACCCAACCATTGCGGGTCGGTATAGTGGGCCAGGGCGGCCTTGACTTGTTCAAAAAAGGTGACGGTGCGCAGTGGTTGCTTCTTCTCGGTCATCGACGCAGCAATTCCTTTCGTTCGACAAAGGTTTCGGACGGACGGTGACGTTGATGCTACGATGCAGTTGGGCGTTTGTCTATGCGCTACAACACAGGGTTGGGTATGGTACAGACGCGGATTCAGGAAACACAGATAATCATAAGAGTAATCCGTATTTCCTAAATCCGCGTCTGTATCCCTTGTCAACCGTAGGCAGCGATGGGAGAAGAATGGTGGTTGATCAGAATTATACCGTTTCTCCTGCCAGTACGACGGCATCTAAAATTTTGCGATAGCCGGTACAGCGACAGAGGTTGCCGGTGAGCGCCTGTTGCGCCTCTTCGCGGGTGGGGTGGGGGCGTTCTTCGAGCAATTTAGCGGCGCTCATAATAAAACCAGGGGTACAGTAACCGCATTGGACGCCGCCGCTTTGGACAAAAGCCGCTTGTACCGGGTGCAACTGTTCCGCATTCGCCAGTCCCTCGACGGTGACAACATGGCTACCGGCGGCTCGTTCGGACGGCACAAGACAGGCCATCACGGCCATGCCATCCAGGAAAACCGTACAGGCACCACATTCCCCCTCGGCGCACCCTTCTTTGACGCCAACAAAGCCGGCGGTGCGCAGGCTATCCAGCAAGGTCATGCCACTGGCTAATTGCACCGGCTGCCCATTTACCGTGGCGACAGCGCTCGGCTCTGTCGATGCAACCGGCCATTTCCCGTCGGTTTCGCCCCACAACAAGATGGGCTGTTCTGACCAACCAGTGCGCGCCTGGCCGTCGCGAATTTGCCGTAAAGCGCGAACAACTAAGGTTTCGACCATGCCCAGCCGATAGGTCGCTGTGCTGCGCACATCATCAATCGGCGCAGCCGCTGTCAACGCCAAGCGGCTTGCTTCCCGCAGCACGTCATCACGCAGCACTTTGCCCCCCAAATAGGCTTCGGCAGCCTCGGCGCGCACAATGACAGGTGCAACGGCCCCCAAGCTAATGCTGGCCTGCCGCACAGGCGTCTGCGCTGGATCGCCTTCGGTCTCCACAATGACCGCCACGCTGATAACGCTAATGGCTTGCGCCTGACGCAAGCCTAACTTGATAAAGACGCCGTGTTGGCTTGGCGTCAACGCAGGGAAAGCAATGCGAGTCAGGATTTCATCCTCGGCCAGATCCACCTTACGGAAGCCGGTCAGGAAAGCGCGCAGGGGCATGGTGCGTTCACCACGGGCGGCGCTTTGCACGGTGATCTGGGCATCCAGCGCCAGCAGCGGCACAATCGCATCGTTGGCCGGACTGGCGGTGATGAGGTTACCGGCGAGCGTAGCGCGATTGCGAATCTGCGGTGCGCCTACTTCCCAACAGGCGCGGGCCAGCGGAAAGGCTTTGGCGACAATCAACGGACTGGCGACACATTGATTATGGGTCACCAGCGGCCCCAGTTCGATCCAACCATTATTTTCGCGAATTTCAGCCAAGCTAGGAACGCGGGTCAAGTCGATGAGACCAGGGGCGCGACCATCGGGCGCTTTGCGCACTTCCCGATCTAGTTCGATGAGCAGATCTGTACCGCCGGCAATGATACGGGCATAAGCGCCATGTTCGGCTTTCAAGGCTAAAGCTTCCGCCAGGGTTGTCGGGGCGATATAAAATGGGTACATACTATTCCTTCACCACCTGCCAACTTAATCGCCGCAGGGGCGCTTCGGCCAGCGCGGCATGATAGCTTTCTTCATTAACAAAATGGCGTTCGGACAGCAGTTTGCCATGAATTTCTACAGCAAAGTTGTCCACACTAAAGGGCCAGGGGGAAAAGGTAATGGTCTGCGCGCTGTGGCGCATGGTGATGGTGATGCGCTCCTGTGTGTTCAAGGGACAATTGCGCAATTCAGATTGGGCGCCCCAGGGAATGATCACTTGCAGGCTGGTGTGATCGCCAAATTGGAGCAAACGGGTATTGGCATCCACCACTGCCGGCTTGAGTAGATCGCAATAACGATCGTCTTCGGCATAGGCGTGGCGCACCACCTCCACCAACATCTGTTGATCAGCAATGAAAGCGGCCACCTGTTCAGCCACTTGTTTGTTCTCTGGACCGGTCAGGTTCGGCAGATCACTTTCATAAAGTAACGCGGCATGGCGTCCAACCAGAAGTGCGGCATAGGGATGTTGCTCAAAGACGCGATCAACGCCCCGCCGCCAAAGCGCCACTTTCGCAACCGGATCATCGTCGTGCATAAAGTCCATGGGGTAGCCGTCGCGGCGCAGCCGAGGGCGCAGTTCCCATTCATACCAGCCGTTGTCATGTTGGGCAATGGCCAGCATCGTAGCGGCATAAGGCAGGGGGGGCGCAAAGTCCGCATTGCCCCAGTGGCGGCAGAACTGTTCCGCCATTAACGCATGGGTCGTTTGGTGCATACACAGGAGCTGGCCGTTCGCCATTTCACGAACAATCATCGCGTCTCCTTGGGTAAGAGCCAATAAAAGGTGAGGAAGCCCAGCACCCCACCCAGCAACATCGTCGCCAGCGTCTCGCCATTGTCCAGTTCCAACCCTTTGCGGGCGATGACAAAGTGGCTACCCAGCACAGCAACACCGCCAACCACCATCGCCGGTGTCACGGTGGATTCGGCGCCGGGCGAATTAAAGACCGCGTCTTGCATCTTATCAATCTGGCCTTCCGCCTGTTGCCGGCCCCATTGCAGATAGATCGGCAGAATAGCGGCCAGGTAGAGGATGCTTGCGCCAATACGAATAGATTTCATGGGTTCACTCAATTGCTGTCAGTAATGGGTTGGATCATTCCCTGGATGTTGTCTGGCGTTCGTTGGTTCGTTGGTTTCGCGCCCAAAGGACACCCGCTCAACCAACGAACCAACCATTCACCCCCCCAGACGGGTCAGCGGCATGGATTTTTTCCATTGGCAAACCTGACCGTTGGCTGTGTCCAGCACGACGGGCGCGCCATCGACCAACTCGTTGATATGCCCATCCACGCCAATGACGGCCGGCAGCCCCAGTTCGACGGCTAATACGGCGCCTAGACTATCCAGCCCAGTTTCCCGTGTGATCAGGCCGCCGGCGCGCTGAAGGAGCGGCATACAGGAACGGTCAATGCGATCGGCGTAGAGAATATCCTGTGGTCCAATTAAGGGCGTTTCGCCGTTGAGCGGCAGTTGCAAGCGGACAATGCGCCCGGCCACTTCCCGTTGGCCCAGACCAATGCCACGAGCGACGACCCGCTCAATGGTACGCACCATCATCAAGTTGGTCGCGCTGCGCACACCGCCCACCATGCCAGCGGTGAGGACAATGGTATCCCCTTCCGTCACATGGCCGGCTTGTTGGGCCACACGTACAGCATCAGCGACCACTTCATCGGTCGTATTGAGGCGACGGGTCAACAGCGGGTAGGTGCCCCAGTGTAAGCAGAGTTGACGCTGCACCATCGGGCTGGGCGTCACGGCGATAACCGGCACGTTGGGGCGGAAGCCGGCGATCAATTTGGCCGTATTGCCGCTCACCGTAGGAGCGACAATCGCTTTGGCTTTGACATCTTCCGCCGTCTGTTTGGCCGAATGACAGATGGCGCCCGATGCCGTAAAGATCGCCGGCTGCTCATAGATGATGCGCACATTTAAACCAGCGCGCACCCGTTCCGCCTCTTCGGCAATCTTGACCATCGTGCGTACTGACTGCACCGGATAGCTGCCGCTGGCTGTTTCACCGGATAACATAATGGCGTCGCTGCCGTCTAATACAGCATTCGCCACATCACTCGCTTCGGCGCGCGTGGGGCGTGGGTTGCGAATCATCGAGTCTAACATCTGCGTGGCCGTGATGACCGGTTTGGCCGCGGCCAGACATTTGGAGATGATCTTCTTCTGCACCATGGGCACAGCTTCCGGGCTGGTTTCAATGCCCAAGTCGCCACGCGCCACCATAATGGCATCGGAGATGGCGATAATCTCATCGATATTACGCACCGCTTCCGGCTTCTCAATCTTGGAGATGACCGGCGTCGCGCGACCAAAGGTGGAGTCGCGGCGGATAATCTCTTTTAATTCTTGCACATCCGATGCGCGACGGACAAAGCTCAACGCGACCCAGTCCACCTGACGATCCAGGGCGAATTTGACATCCTCGCGATCTTTGTCGGTTAGGGCGCCAATGTCGAGCGAAGCGTGGGGCAGATTCATGCCCTTGTTGTCTTTCAACACGCCGCCAATGACAACACGCGTCCGAATTTCTGTGTCATTGGCGTCAAGCACTTCTAGTTCGAGCAGGCCGTCATCGAGCAGAATCGGTTCCCCCCGCTTGACATTGTGGGGCAATTCCTTGTATTGAATCGGTACGCGTCCCGGTTGCCCCACCACATCGTCAATGGTGAGGATTAACTCTTCGCCTTCTTGTAAAGGCACACCCTCGGCTTGCATCTTGCCAACACGCAATTTGGGGCCTTGCAAATCGGCCAAAATGGCGATTGGTTTGCCCATTTGCTCGGCGATCATACGAACGCGATCGATGGTTTCACTATGATACGCATGAGTGCCGTGACTCATGTTCAGCCGCACAACATTCATGCCGGCTTCCACTAATTGCCGCAAAACCGGAATTTCGCGACTTGATGGTCCAATCGTACAGACAATTTTTACCCGCAGCACAGTCCCTCCCCGCCCCGGAAGCTACATCAACGAGCGCCAGGGTTCCTGTGCTGCTCGTGAGTAATAAGTCATAGTCAATTACGGCAATATTACCATAGAGTGTTGGGGAATGCGAGTTTTTGAGGGGTGGATAGTCAGTAGTCCTGAGTCGCGTAGTCCTGAGTCGCGTAGTCCTGAGTCCAGAGTCGGTCTATTGCCAGTGCGGTTACATGGCAGGCTGTCGATAGTGGCTGGAACAAAGCAGGCTTTTGGCAAAAGCCTGCTTTGTTCGTTAAGGGCGATTAGTAGTCGCGGCACTCGACATTCAGCCAGCCGGATTTGAAGGGCAGCACCTGTTGGGCTTCAGGATCAAAGCGGTGGCGCCAGATGCAGCCATTGTCGTTGCCCAGGAGATGGAGCGAGACGGAAGTTACGTCGGAGGTGGTACGCACACGGTGAATGTCGTTTTCAGGCAACAATTCGTAGAAGTCGCCTGGTTTGAGCAGGTTGCGTTCGCTGACCACCAATTCGGCGTGACCTTCTTGGTTGCCGTGGTCGTGACGGGCGAAGACTTCTTCGGCCTGTTCGCCTTTGTAGAGACCGACCAAGCCCCAAGCCAGATGATCATGGACGGGCGTTTGGCCGCCGGAAGGGAGGACAAGGGCCGAAAAGGCCAGCCCGCCATCGCCGGCGCGATAGAGCAGCCACATACCGATCTTGCTGCCCATGCCACTTTCGCCAACGGCGGGTTCCTGGTATTGGGCCGGTAGCCACGTCTGATCGGCCAACAATTTCGCGAAGTGGGGACGGATGGCGGCGACGGCGGTGCGCGGGTCAGGCGCCGTGCGGCGGATGGCGTTGACTTCGTTAATAAAGTCGCGCATGAGGGGGGCGTTAACGAGCCATTCGTCGGTATAGGATGCAGGTGTGGTGGTCATGGTGGTCTCCTGGTTAAATCAAGTTAGCGCCAAACACTACAACGGATTTAGGTAGCAACAGATTTACGACATGACCTGTTCATAAGCCCAATCCAACCAAGGCAACAGCGCTTGAATGTCGCTGGTTTCCACGGTGGCGCCGCCCCAAATGCGTAGCCCCGGTGGGGCATCGCGATAGGCGGCGATGTCGTAGGCAGCGCCTTCTTTTTCCAGTAGATCGGCCTGGCGTTTGGCTTTGGCAGCTTGATCGGTCTCAGACAGCGCGGTGTAGGCTGGGTCAACGATTTTTAAGCAAATGGAGGTATTGGAGCGAGTTTCCGGGCGTTCGGCCAGGAACGCGGCCCATGTGCTTTGGGCCACCCAGTCGGCAAGGGCCGCCAGATTGGCATTGGAACGCGCCAGTAGCGCCGGTAGACCGCCGATGGCTTCGGCCCACCTGAGACCATCGAGCGCATCTTCGACGGCGATCATGGAGGGGGTGTTGATGGTGGAGCCTTCAAAGATGCTGGGATCGACCTTGCCACTTTTGGTCATCTGGAAAATCTTGGGCATGGGCCAGGTGGGCTTGTAACTTTCCAATCGTTCCACAGCGCGCGGACTCAGCGCGATCATGCCATGCGCCGCTTCGCCGCCCAGTACCTTTTGCCATGACCAGGTGACGACATCCAGTTTGTCCCAGGGCATGGGCATGGCAAAGACAGCGGAGGTGGCATCACAGATAGAGAGACCGGCGCGATCAGCGGCGATCCAGTCCCCATCGGGAACACGGACGCCGGAGGTGGTGCCGTTCCAGGTGAAGACGACGTCGCGCTGCCAATCAACTTGGGTGAGATCGGGCAATTGGCCGTAGTCAGCCGCAAAGGCGCGGGTGTCGGTCAGGCGCAACTGTTTTTGCACATCGGTGATCCAGCCTTTGCCGAAGCTTTCCCAGCCCAGCAGATCAACGCCCCGTGGTCCCAGGAGTGACCATAACGCCATTTCAATGGCGCCTGTGTCAGAGGCCGGCACAATGCCACATAAGTAGTCGGCCGGCATCCCCAACACAGCCTTGCTGCGTTCAATTACTTCTTGCAAGCGCGCCTTCCCCGGCTTCGAGCGATGCGACCGCCCCACCAGTGCGCTTTGTAACACATCCACTGTCCAACCCGGTCGTTTTGCGCACGGCCCGGACGAAAAATTCGGATTTTTGGGAACAACACTTGGTTTCGTCATTATCTTCTATCTTCTGACTTCTGTTTTCTAGCTTCTGACTTCCGTCTTCTGTCTTCTGACTTCTGTCTTCTCACCTTACAATCACCCTGCCAGCCGCCGCTTCAAACGCATAATGCGTTGATACGACTCATCGATCCGTTGCAGCGTGATCGTACCGGCGTCTACCAATCCCAGGATCATGTCATGGAGCCGTTGGGCGCTGGCGCCGCGACTTAAGGGAATGTTATTGGAAAAGGCAATAATGTCAACACCGGCCGTGATTGCCAGCCGCACAGCCGTTTCTAAATTGTATTGCTTACTAATTGCGCCCATCTGCATATCATCCGAGATCACCACGCCATCAAAGCCCAGTTTCTGGCGCAAGAGTCCCGTGATGATGTTGGCCGAAAGGGTGGCGGGATAATCGGGATCCAGGGTCGAGTTGAAGATGTGCGCCGTCATGATTACGTCACAGTTTTGGCTGCCGATGAGCGCAGCGTAGGGCGCCAGTTCGGTAATATTCCAGGAATCGGTCACATCGACAAAGCCATAGTGCGTGTCGCTACGCGAACTGCCGTGACCGGGGAAATGTTTCAGGGTGCAAAAGACATTGTGGGTGCGATGCGCTTCAATCACGGTACGCGCATGATCGGACACCACCGTTGGGTCGGCGGAATAGCTGCGCTCATAACGGCCAATGATCGGGTTGGTGGGATTGGTGTTGAGATCGACCACCGGCGCTAGATTGAGATTGATGCCCAACTCCGCCAACCGCTTGCCCGTGCTATCAGCCTGGGTGCGGGTAAGGTCAAACCCACTTTGGGCGCCGAGATATTGGGCCGAATAGTTGCTGGTAATGCCAAAGCCGCGCTGTAGCCGCGCCACCCAGCCCCCCTCTTGATCCACCGAAACTAGGAGCGGAATGGGGCTATAGCCACGCAACGTTGCCGTGAGCGCTTGTAACTGATCGGGTGATTCTACATTGCGCCCAAAGAGAACAACGCTGCCGACCAGACCATCGGCGATTTGCCGGACGACAGTGCTGTTTTCATCAACATAGCGACCACCAAAGCCAATCATGATCATCTGCCCGATTTTGGCCGAGAGCGGGAGATCCGGCGCCGGCACCTCTGGTTGTAAACGGCCAGTCAGCAACGGCGGCGCCACAGCCGCATTCCGGTGATCAGTAATGCCAGCGACACGCGCATTGGCGGCTCCTACCATCGGCAACACAGTGCAACCACTGAGGAAGGCGCCAGCAGCCATTTGGAACGTATGGCGCAAAAAGGCGCGCCGATTCGGTTGATACATACTTCTATCTGCCTGTGTAGTTGGCCGCACCACCAGAAATGATGACCGTAAGCGAAAGGCAGTCTGACCAACAGCGAATGATTGCTATGGCGCAAATTGTAACGCGCAAAGCAGGAAAGAGCAAGGCTTTGGCTGTCAAGGTTGACAATTGTCCAGACTACGCAACTGCAGATTACTGCGAATGGTACAGATCTGGCTCTTGTCCTGTACACCATGTTTGCTATGCTGGCGCCATCACACCTGGTTGGGCAGCTTGTCATAAATTTGTCACAAAACAGGGTGTGTCAACCAGCTTCTTGTCAGCATATCGAGACGCTTTTATCAGACAATTCGCAGCCAAGGACGGTAGAATGTTTTTGTGATTCAGCGTTTATGCTCTTTGTGGATCACAAACATAAGGCAGGTCTCGATACATTGTAGCAACGCCATCATGATAGCAGAAAGGAGATCCCCCATGTCGAGCCAGTTATTATATGGTGTATTACTAAAAAGTACAGCGCTGCACAGTGAAACAGTCGTCAAGCGACACGGGTTTATACGCTGGTTTTGCCAGGGCGCTACGGCGCTTCTGCTGGTACTATTCATTGGTGCCTTATCCGAAACCGTGGCGCTGGCCGCCAGTGGCAACAGCAATATTCGCCAGAGCAATACGACCGATTTTTATCCGCTTGCCATCATCCAGGGTGATCTCGTTGTGTTGCGGTCAGGTCCCGGTCAGGATTACCCAGTGGTGAGCCAGATCGACAGCAACAGTCAATTCACTGTTGGCGGGTACAGCATCGACGACGGCTGGGTGCAGCTCTGTTGCGCCAATGGCGCCGTCGGCTGGGTGGAAACGACTCAGGTGACCATTGTGCGTGGGGTGGCGATCACGCCGACGGTTGACCCCACACCAACGCCAACCCCAACACCGGTGCCGACCCCAGCCCCGACGCTATTTTATTTCTGGAAAACCAGCTACTTTGCCAACATGGAGCTGGCCGGCGAGCCGGTTTATGTAGAGGATCTGATGACGTTGAATTTGGATTGGCAGGGTGGTGCGCCCCATCCCATGCTGCCGATGGATGTCTTTTCGGTGCGTTTTGAACGTACGCTGGATTTGCCCAGCGGCTATTACCGCTTTCAGATCCAGGCCGATGATGGGGTGCGTCTGTTTATCAACGATAGCCTGGTACTCAACGAGTGGCATGGGGCGACCGGCACAACCTATACGGTTGAGCAGATGTTGACCGGCGCCACCAACTTTCGGCTGGAATACTTTGAAGGTAATGGCAACGCGTTTCTGCGTTTTACCAATGAAGTAATCAACACCGGCCAGGCGTGGGAAGCTACCTATTTCCACGGGACAGCGTTGAATGTCACACCTTGGTTAGCCCAAGCCGAGCCAGCAATCGGCAGCTATCCTCTAGATCGCCGCCAGCCCTTGGGCGTCGTCGCGGATCCGTCGATCTGGTCGGCGCGTTGGTGGGGGCGCTTCCCCTTTACCTATGGCGACTATGTCTTTCATGCCCGTGCGCAGGGTGGTGTGCGGGTCTACTTGAACGAATATCTGGTGCTGGATGGCTGGAGCAGTGGCAGCAAGGAGATTAGCAATACCTTCTGGGGCGTTGGTGGCGAGACCCATACGATTACGGTGGAGTACTACAGTGATACCGGCCTCGGTGGTGTCCAGATTTGGTGGGAGCAGCAGTAAGAACAGCGTTGCGCCAATTTGACAAGAAATGGCGCGAGCGCTATGCTTTTCACCAGCAAACTAAATATGGATCAAACCAGGTGCGCCGATTGCCCGGATGCAAGGCGCATAATGGGGGAAGACCGGTGACGTCGTCAAGACCAGTCCGGCACTGTCCCGCAACGGTAAGTAATAATTAATTGTTAATGGAAAAGGATTAATTGTTAATGGTCGTGCGTATATCGTACCAGCATTAACAATTAGTAATTAATTATTGACCATTAATTATTAGCAAGTCCGATTACCCGCCTGGGTTGTTGCTGTTGTACTCCTTCGTGGTCAAAGGAGGTCAGGCGCCCAGGTTATTCTAATTGAACTTGTGCTACTGCCCGCCTTTTGGCGGGTTTTTTGTTTTTCCGGCGGTTTGTTAGTTTGTTTTTAGGGTTCATAAAACCATGAGTTGAGATATTGCTCTGAGCGAGTCCGTGACTCGCAACTGACTTGATCGAGTCACGGACTCGCTCACAGCGGTAACTTGATTCGTTGATGGCCCTTAGTTAGTGGGTGAGGGATGAATCGGAATCCACAGGATGCGCCGAGTCAGGCGCCGTATGCAAAACATATCTTTATCTGTGCCGGCCAATATTGCGACCCCAGTGGCAAGGCGGTGGCGCTCTATCATAGCCTGGCACGCAAGTTGGGCGAGTTGGGGCGCTATGACAACCCAGTGCGGGTGAAACGGGGACTGACCCCCTGTCTTGGCGTTTGCTACAACGGGCCACTGCTGGTGGTCTATCCCGATGGCATCTGGTATCACCATGTGGATGAGGCGCTGCTGGATCGCATCATTCAAGAACACTTGATCGATGGCCGACCGGTGGCAGAGTTTATTTTTCACCGGCTGGACGAAAATCCGGTGTTGGCTTGTGATAGGCCCCTGGCTGAAATAGTATGACAGTGAGTCAGTGAATCAGTAAGACAGTTATCCAGTTACTAATAAACTGTCTTACTGATTCACTGACCTACTTCAGCGGTTCTGTAGTAGTCATAAAAAGTGATAAGGAACAAAATTTTATGCGTCGTTATACGCACTTCTTCTTATTGTTTGCCCTTGCGCTTGTGCTGCTTTCGGCTTGTATTGCCCCCGCCAGTGCACCCGTTGCCACACCAGCGCCGGTCGCCGAAAGCAACGCTGCGACCGGCGCGCCGACCACCAACCTGACCGACGGTTGTGTAGAGGCGTTTGACCCGAATGTGGATTATTTCCCCGAGAAGACCACGCTGACCCATACCGAAGGGTTTACCGTGGAATACCACAACAGTTATAAGGTCATTACCGTTGCGACCCCTTGGCCCGGCGCCGAGGATGCGCAGCAGTATGTGCTGGTGCAATGTGGCGCGCCGCAACCAACCGGCTTTGACGCCGCCCAACTCATTGAAGTGCCGGTGCAGCAAATTGCCACCATGTCCACCTCCTACCTACCCTTTTTGGACGCCTATGGGCTGTTGGATCGGCTGGTGGCGGTGGATGATGTCACCTATGTCAACAATCCCACCGTGCTGGCAATGGCGGAGGCCGGCGACCTGATGCAGATCGGCTATGGGGCTGGCGTCAATGTCGAACAACTCTTGGATCTAGCGCCGGATCTGGTGATGACCTATGGCTCCGGTTCGCCGGAGTATGATGCCCATCCAGTGCTAATCAATGCCGGTCTCAAGGTGGCAGTGAATGCAGAGTGGTTGGAAACGTCGCCGCTTGGGCGAGCCGAGTGGGGCAAGTTTATTGCGCTGTTCTTCAACCAAGAAGCGGTCGCCGAAAGCTATTTTGCCGATACGGTGGCGCGCTATGAAGAACTCAAAGCTCAGGCGGCGGCGGTCGCCGAGAAGCCGACAGTGTTAACCGATAGCGAGTATCAAGGCTCCTGGTATGTCGCCGGTGGACGCAGTTTCACCGCCCAACTTCTGGCCGATGCCGGCGCCGCCTATTTGTGGGCCGATGATGAATCGACCGCCAGCATCCCCGTCGCCTTTGAAGCGGTCTTTGATAAGGCCGCCGACGCTGATTTCTGGCTCAATGTGGGCTTTGTCAACTCCCTGGCCGAGTTGCAGGCCGCCGATGAACGCTATACTGACTTCGCCGCCTTCCAAAACGGCAATGTTTGGAATAACAACAAGCGCCAGAATGCCAACGGCGGCAACGACTACTACGAAAGCGCCGTCGCCCAACCCGACGCCGTCCTGGCTGACCTGATTGCCATCTTCCACCCGGAGTTGATGCCGGATCATGAGACTGTGTATTTCCAACGGCTGCAATGATAAGGTGACAAGGTGACAAGGTGACAGGGTGACAAGGTGACAACGCAAATCACCCTGTCACCCTGTCACCCCTTCATATAGGTGGTGACGATGACAACAGCGGTAGAGACCTCTTGGCCGCGGCTGGGCTTACGGGGGGTAGTGTTGGTGATGTTGGTCGGGGCGCTAGTGCTGGCATTTTTGCTGAGCCTGGCGTTGGGATCGGTGGCGATCCCATTGGACAATGTGGTGCGCATTCTGCTGGGCGGGACGCCGGACAAGGCGACGTGGGCGGATATTTTGTGGAAGTTTCGCTTGCCCAAGGCATTGACGGCGTTGTTCGCCGGTGCGGCGTTGGCAGTGAGCGGCTTGCAGATGCAGACGCTCTTTCGCAACCCGCTTGCTGACCCTTATATTTTGGGGGTTAGTTCCGGGGCAAGCTTGGGGGTAGCGCTGGTGTTGCTGGGGGCCGGCGCAACGGCAACCAAAGTAGTCGGCAGCCTGGGCCTATATGGTGATCTAGGGTTGGTGCTAGCAGCCAGTTTGGGAGCGGCCCTGGTGCTGGGGTTGGTGCTACTGGTCGCGCAGCGGGTGCAAAGTACGTTAACTTTGTTGATCCTGGGGCTGATGTTTGGCTATCTCACCAGCGCGCTGGTCAGCCTGTTGGTCTATTTTAGCTTGCCGGAGCGGGTACAGGTCTTTAGTCTCTGGTCTGCGGGTAGCTTTGGCAGCGTCACCTGGAGTCAACAATGGGTTTTTGCGCCGGTGATTGGGGCTGGTCTCCTGGTCGCACACCTGCTACCGAAATCGCTCAATGCTTTGCTGCTGGGCGATACCTATGCTCGAAGCTTGGGCGTGAATGTGGTGCAGACTCGGCGCTGGATCATCCTGTGCGCTTCGCTCCTGGCAGGGACAGCGACGGCGTTTTGTGGACCGATTGGCTTTCTAGGGGTGGCGGTGCCCCATCTCTGTCGTACTTTGTTTAATACCGCCGACCATCGGGTGCTTGTTCCCACCACCATGTTGTTAGGCGGCACGATTGCCTTGCTGGCCGATATGATTGCGCAACTGCCCGGCAGTCAGACGGTGTTGCCGGTCAATGTGGTGACATCGCTCTTCGGCGTGCCGGTCATCATTTGGATGTTGTTGCGCCAACAGCAGTTGCGCGCTTCGTTTGCGGGGTAGCCGCTGACAGCCCGCTTTGTACAGTGTATGCTCAGGATCACAATTTATGTCTAGTCTACTGGCAACCCATCAACTAACAATCGGCTATAAAAACGCCGGACAGACCACCGCCACGGTGCTTGACAGAATTAATGTCACACTGCATCCCGGCGAATTAACCTGTCTCATTGGTCCGAATGGCGCCGGCAAGTCTACCCTCATGCGCACGTTGGCCGGGATGCAGACGCCGCTGGCTGGTCGTGTGACCTTGGGCAAGGACACATTGCATCGCTTGCCGCCGGCCCAAGTGGCGAAACAGTTGGCCGTGGTGTTGACCGAGCGGGTTGACGTGGGCAATCTGTCGGCCTATGCCCTGGTTGCGTTGGGGCGTCATCCCTACACCGATTGGCGCGGGCGACTACGCGAACAAGATGAACAGGTTGTGCGCCAGGCTTTGACAACCGTGGGGGCCGCGCATCTGGCGGCGCGGCCCCTCAGCCACCTGAGCGATGGCGAACGCCAAAAGGTGATGATCGCCCGCGCCCTGGCCCAGGAACCAGCAGTGTTGATTCTCGACGAGCCGACCGCCTTTCTCGATCTGCCGCGACGGGTGGAGATTATGCAATTGTTGCACACCCTGGCGCGTGAGAGCAACCGAGCCATCCTGCTCTCCACACATGATCTGGATCTGGCGCTACGGATGGCCGATCGGCTCTGGCTGATGCCCACCGGCGGCCCATTAACCGTTGGGTTGCCGGAAGAGTTAGCCTTGAATGGGGCATTGGCCCATGCCTTTCGCAGTGAAGGGGTTGAGTTTGATAATGAACAAGGCGCCTTCAAGGTCCAACGCCATCCCTGTGGCCCGATTGGGTTGACCGGTCACGGCGCAGCAGCGTTGTGGACAGCCCGCGCATTGGAACGGCTGGGCTATGAGGTCGTGAAAGATAATCTCTCGATGCCGGTTCAGGTTCATATTGCCGGCAGCAATGGCTCAACACGCTGGCATGTCATCAAGCCCAGTGGTGATACGGAGTATAAATCACTCACCGATGTAATTCAACATCTGGAGTAAATGGCTATTGATGGAGAAGAGCTATGCGAATTGCGTCCTTACTCCCCTCGGCGACAGAAATTGTCTGTGCCTTGGGATTGGCCGATTGTCTGGTCGGCGTCTCTCACGAATGTGATTATCCGGCGGATGTGGTGACCGACCTGCCCAAGTTGACCGGTTCGGCCATCCCACACGGGCTGAGCAGCGCGGAAATTGACGCGGACGTTTCAGAGCGGTTACGCCGGGGCGAAAGTCTTTACCTGCTCGAAGGCGAGATAATCCAGGCATTGCAGCCCGACCTGCTTATCACCCAGGAGTTGTGCGATGTCTGCGCCGTCTCTTACAACGATGTGTGCAATCTGGCCCGTTGGTTGCCCAACAAGCCACAAGTCATCTCGTTGACGCCGCCCGATTTGCCGGGCATCTTTGCCGATGTCACCACCATTGCCACCGCTACTGGTGTCGCGGAACGCGGTAGCCGGTTGGTTGACCAGTTGCAAAGACGGTTGACCACGGTTGAACAGGCTGTGGCCGGTCGTCCCCGGCCACGCGTCTTT
This sequence comes from Caldilineaceae bacterium, assembly GCA_026645575.1. The sequence goes on along the minus strand of JAPKMW010000014.1, from coordinate 14,763 downwards.
GGGCTGGAGTGGCTCGACCCACCCTTTGCCGCCGGTCACTGGGTGCCACAGATGATCGCGTTGGCCGGGGGCGAAGAGGTGCTGGGGCGCGCCGGCGAGAAATCGTTTCGGGTGACTTGGGAGCAAGTCATTGCCGCCCAGCCGGAAGTTATTCTCCTCATGCCCTGTGGCTATTCCCAGGAAGCTGCGCAACGGGAATGGGATGCCCTGCCCAAACCGGCGGGGTGGGAACGTTTGCCGGCAGTGCAACAGGGGCGCGTCTATGCAGTGGATGCCAACAGCTATTGCTCGCGCCCAGCGCCCAGAGTGGTGGATGGCGTGGAGCAACTAGCGCGGTTGTTCCATCCAGAGGTTTTGTAGGTTGCCACGTTACAGGCTACAATCAGGCCATTGAAAATTCGCCATACGCTGGTTACGTAAGCGTAACGATAAAGGAGAAACGACTGTGCAGTTGATTGTCACCAAAGATTACGCCGCCATGAGTCGGGCCGCCGCTGACTGGGTTATCGCCGCCATCAACGCCAAACCGGATAGCGTGATTGTCTTTCCCACCGGCAAATCGCCGGAAGGGTTGTATCATGAATTGATTGCCCGGCACCGCCAAGGGGCCTTTGACCCCAGCGCGTTGCGTGTCTTTGTGTTGGATGAGTATCTGGGCGTTACTCAAGATGATGACCGTTCACTCTACGGCTGGTTACGCCGCACCCTGTTCGACCCATTAGACATTCAACCGGCGCAGGTGACACCCCTCCCCGGTGATGCGGCTGATCCGGTGGCGGCTTGCCGTGATTATCATCAAGCGCTGGTCGCCGCCGGTGGTATTGACCTGGCAATTCTGGGCTTAGGACCGAATGGTCATATCGGCTACAACGACCCGCCGGCGGACGCCACATCCACGACGCGCGTTCTCAACTTGAGCGAATCCAGCCTGGCAACCTGCGCGCGCGAATGGGGCGGGCGTGAGAGGCTGTTGCCGCAGGCGTTGACCATCGGCATGGATCTCCTGGTAGCGGCGCGCCAGAAGTTGCTGATCGTCGCTGGGGCGCACAAGCGAGAAATCTTACACCAGAGTCTGTATGGACCGATTACACCGGAAGTGCCGGCGGCCTATTTACAACAGGCCGCCAACGTCACCGTCATTGCCGATGAGGCAGCGGTTGGGCAATCGTAGGGGCGTACCCTTGCGGTCGCCCAATGCTCACCGGGGAACACGGGGCGACCGCAAGGGTACGCCCCTACAGGTACAAGAAAGGGTTAGACGATGCCTCGATTAACTAAAATTTATACCAAAGGCGGCGACAAGGGGACAACGGCGCTTGGCGGCGGGCAGCGCGTCCCCAAGGACGATTTACGGGTGGCGGTCTATGGCACGGTGGACGAACTTAATTCGCAGATCGGCGTGGCGCGGGCGATGGGGCTTTGTGAACGACTGGATTCAGCATTAGCCCAGGTCCAGAATGAATTGTTTGACCTCGGCTCCGATCTCTGTTTTCTGGAAGAGGACAAAGGCAAGTGGTCGATCCCGCAGATCGAGGCGCGCCATGTGGAGAAGCTGGAACAGTTGATCGACGAGATGACCGCCGTCGTCGGCCCGCTGGAAAACTTTATCCTGCCGGGTGGCTCGTTGGGCGCCGCCCAATTGCACGTTGCGCGCACGGTCTGTCGGCGTGCCGAGCGGGAGGCCAGTACGCTGGCGCGGGAACAAGGGGTGGGCGAACATGTCCTCAGCTATCTCAACCGCCTCTCCGACGCCCTCTTTGTCATGGCGCGCTTTGAGAACCATGAACGGGGCGTGCCGGAACCGCTGTGGCAGCCGGGAGCTTAACTTTTTCTCAGCACCTATCGGCGCTACTTTTTATCAGCACCTATCGGCGCTATGCTGTTTGCAATACCGCTTGCTCTTCCCGCCGCGCCGCCGACTGGTCAATCTGTAGGCGGAACGACAAGCGTAGCGCCACCAACAGCATTACCACCTCAATGGCAAAGACCGTCGTGTATCCAATAGCCGCGCTGCCGGTAGCCCATTGCAAGCTCTCCACCACCACGCCCCCGATAATGCTACCGGCAGCGCGCCCCAGCAGATTCGCCATGCCCCATACCCCCATCAGCATTCCGGCGCGCACGGTAGTGGTGAAATGGGCGAGACCGGTCAACATGCCGGCGCCGGCAATGCCGGTGCCAAAGCCCATGGCAAAGACAAAATAGCGAAAGAGATCGGCGTTGCCGCTGACGGCCAGCCCCACTACGCTGCCAAAGGCTACCGCGCTAGCGACCAACCCAATACGCAGAACAGTCAGAAAAGGCAAAAAACGCAACAGGAGCGTGCCGGAGAGCAACATCGCCAGCAGTACACCAACGCCCCAAAAGGCCGTCAGCCGTGTCGTGGCGCTGGGGGACATGCCCAACACCAGGCCGCCAAAGGGTTCCAGCAAGACATCCTGCGCCAGCGTGCCGATAAAGGCAAAGAGGATCAGCGTAAAGAAGGTGCGCACCTGAGCATCAGCCAATACCAACTCGCGCAAGGCTTGCCGAAAGGGCATGGCTCTGGCTCGATTGACCGCCGCTACTGTGGTTTTGAGATTGGCCTCTTGTCCGACTGTTGCCAGCACCGTCAACGTCAACACCACCAGCATCGTCACCAGCGCAATGCTGGTCAACCGCGCCGGGTCAAAGTCACGCAGGGCGGCCCCCAAGGCGCCGGCGCTCATGACACTGCCGACCAACGTCACCACTTCAAAGAGGGTCATGGCGCGCGGTCTGGCTTCGCCGGTAAAGCGTTCGGCCAGAAAGGCTTCGTAGGAGTTGTGGGCCAGGTTGCGACCAATCCCATAGAGGACAAAGGCCAACAGCACACCGAGGGTCAGCAGTCCATTGCCGGCCGCATCATTGACCGCCAACAGCACCGCCAGCACAACGCCCGTTGCGCCCAGGAGCGTCCCGGCCAACATGTAAGGCTCCCGCCGTTTGCCCCAAAGCGGGAAGCCGTCAGAGCGGTAGCCCAGCCACACGCGTAGCGGTGAGACTAATTGCGGCATGGCAAAGAGCAGTCCAACCAATGCAATCGAAAAACCCAACTCGGCGACCATAATGCGATTGAGCGCGCCGCCGACCAATGCGCCGGTCAAGCCATAGCCGAGCGGATAGCCGGCCAGGCGGATGATGTGAAGAATGCGGGTGAAGGTGTTCATAGGCTAGAGATTGAGAGATAAAGAGATAAAGAGATTTGGTAACTGGGAGATTAGGTGATTGAGAGGTCGAAGAATTGCTTAATCTCTGAATCTCTCAATCTCTTTATCTCCTGTTTGCCAAGCGTATTTGGCTTGTTAGATGACGTTGGCAATCCGTTCGGCGGCTTGGGTTCCCTGGCGCACACAGTCGGGGACGCCGATGCCGCGGTAGGAGTTGCCGGCCAGGGCGATGGTGGAGGGGAGGGCGGCTTCAATGCGATCTACCAGTTGCAGATGCCCAACATCGGCTTGGGGGAAGCCGTCGGGCCAGCGGAAGATACGCCGCGCTACTGGTTCATCGGTGATGGTGAGCAGATCACGCAGTTCAGTGCGAATGGCGGCGATCAAGGCATTGTCATCCAGGTAGAGCATCTCTGGGGCGCCGCCGCCAAAGAAGACGCGCAACAAGGTATAGCCGGCTGGGGCGCGCTGGGGTCGCCATAACACGGCGTCAATTTGACGACGGGCGTGCCGGGGGATCATCAAGCTAGTGACGGACGGCGCCGTGCGCATGGCTTCGGTACGAAAACCAAGGGCGGCAACGCCGATACTGGCAAAGCGAATTTGCGCCAACAAGGTCGCAGCGGTTGGCGCCACCGCTTGCAATAACCGCGTTGCCGCCTTGGCCGGAATGGCAATGATGAGCGCCGTCGCCTGCACGCACACCCCATCGGCTAGGGTTGCCGTATACCCTTCTGGGTTGGCGGCAAGCGTCGTTATATAGGTATTGAGGTGTACAGCGCCGGTCAGCCGTTGTGCGATGGCATCGACCAGTGCCTGGGCGCCATTGGCAAAGCTCACCGAGCGAGGCGGCAGCGTGACGCCAGATTTTTGTTGGGCGCGCCGTTTGCGCATGGTCGCCAGCGTTCCGCGGATCAAGCTGCCATGCTTTTCCAGATCGCGCATGACGGAAGCCGTGGTGAGAATGCTCTGCCGTTCGGCGTCGCTATTGTAGATGCCGGAGAGAATCGGCGCAATCAACCGTTCTGCTGCTTCCGCGCCCAGCCGGCGCCGAGCAAAGTTCGCCAGCGTCTCGTCTTCGTCGTCGCGCCGTGGGGGAATGAAGGGTTCGGCCATCATCCGCAGTTTGCCACGCCAACTGAGCAGCGGGGTGGTCAAAAAGAGATATGGACTCAGCGGCACGCGCATGACCTTGCCGTTGTGCAAGACGGCGGCGCCGCTGGTCTCGCTGGTGATTGGCTCCATCTGTTCTTGAAGACCCAATTGCAGGGCGAGGTTCCATAGTTCTGGTTTGCGGGTGATAAAGGTTTCCGGCCCCCCTTCAGCAACAAAGCCATCGAAGGCGGCGGTTTGGATCATGCCCCCCAGACGGGTCGCCGCCTCGGTCAAGGTGTAAGGAACGCCCAGTTGTTGCAATTGCCAGGCCGCGCTCAAGCCGGCAATGCCGCCGCCGACGACGAGTACGTGGTTCTTCAGTGGTTGATCAGCCGTTGCGTCGGCAGGAACAGGGGGTGGGGTGGCAACGGCAGTGAATGGGTTGAGCAGCGGTTGCGTCATCGTTGCACCACAAGCTTTCTAATCGTTGGTAACTACTAAGCCAGCTCGTAGCCGGTCCGTGACCGGCATTATGGACGCCGGTCACGGACCGGCTATGAGCTGGCAGCGGCTTGGCCGTTACAATAGTTGATTGAATGACAAGCGTTCCTTATAATTCTACCCAATTCTATGAAATTCTACAAGATCGGATTGTTCCAAATTTCACAACCATCTGTTATCATTGAGGCAGCAGCAGTTGTGTATGATTAGTGTGCATCATCAGAAGAGGATCGGTATTACCCATGCGTTACTATGGCCGCAGCAGCTATGACCACAGCGCCCCCGCCTTAACCGGCATCTTACTGACCAACGTCGGCACGCCAACGGCCCCCACCGCCAAGGCCGTGCGTCCCTATTTGCGCCAGTTTCTGGGCGATCCACGGGTGATCGAGTATCCCCGTTGGCTCTGGTGGTTGATCTTGAATGGGATTATTTTGAATGTTCGCCCCAAACGGTCGGCCCGCTTATACAGCAAGATTTGGACGGCGGAAGGTTCGCCCCTACGGCTCAATTTGCAACGCCAAGGCGCGGCCTTACGCCAGCAACTGCAAGCCGAGACAGGCGTGGCTGTGCCGGTGGCGGTGGGAATGCGCTATGGCGCGCCATCGATTCGCGACGCCATGCGTCAACTAGATCAAGCCAATGTGCGGCGGCTGCTGGTCTTTCCGCTCTACCCACAATATTCAGCGACCACGACAGCAACCTCTCTGGATGGTGTTTTTACCGAATTGCAAGGGTGGCGCTGGCTGCCCGAATTGCGCACCATTACCCACTATCACGACCACCCTGGCTATATTACGGCACTGGCGAACAGTGTCGAGGAGCACTGGCAAGAACACGGCAAAGCAGATCGCTTACTCCTCTCCTTTCATGGCATCCCGAAAAGTTATTTTGAGCAGGGTGATCCCTACTACTGCGAGTGCCAAAAGACTGCGCGTCTATTGGCGGACCGTTTGGGGCTGCCGGAAAGTGACTATGCTGTCTGTTTCCAATCGCGTTTCGGGCGGGCAGAATGGCTCCGGCCCTACACTGATGAAACCCTGGAAGAGTGGGGGCGACATGGTGTGCGCAGCGTACAGGTACTGGCCCCCGGCTTTTCCGGCGACTGTTTGGAGACGATTGACGAACTGGGTCGCGAAGGACGGGAGACATTTTTGGAAGCCGGCGGTCAGTCGTTCAGTTATATCCCCGCCTTGAATGATCGGCCCGATCATATTGCCACGTTGACCGCGCTTGTGTTGCACCATCTACAGGGGTGGGAGCTGGCGACGCCATCTACAGAGCAGAGACACGAGCAAAAATAGCTTCACGGCTCCCGGCGAGTCCGTGACTCGCTGGGAGCAAATTGACAGGGCACTTTTGGATACCGACACCAACACCTCGGTTTATGCTCGCTGCTGAAATGGTGCTTATTGAAAAGAATGTCGGCGAGGCGAACTGTAGAAGCGCCAACCAATTGTCGGCTTTCTTGCACCAACAGGTACGAATGCTCCTGCGTTTGGCAAGCCAACTTAAGGTGGGTGCCCATTGGGCGTGATGACCCAACGGCGGGCGGGATAGCGTGTCTCACCTGGGACTGGACAGTCTTCGCTGGGCGGTTCGCCGCGCCGGCGGCGGTGTTTGATGTGGGGTATATCAGTTACTTGTAAACTTGTATCCGGTGATAAGCTATACACCATGATCGATTAAACGCCAATCGCTACGGGATGAGGTATCATAAAAGAGTAACCTCCCCGATAAATCAGAAACCAAACAACAGATTCGTTTGATCACCATAAACAACAAAACGATTGTCCCATAAATCCAAGAAAGACCAAGCCATGAAGATTGAAACCATCGCCGTCCACGCCGGCAAGACCATCGACCCCACTACTGGCGCCGTCATGCCCCCCATCCATCTTTCCACCACCTTTGAGCGCACCGCCGATGGCTCCTATCCTAGCGGCTTTTCCTATATTCGTTCTGATAACCCAACCCGACGCTCCTTGGAGGAAGCGCTGGTTGCGCTGGAAGGGGGCGTGGCGGCGGCGACCTTTGGCTCCGGCATGGCGGCGATCATGGCCGTCTTCCAATCCTTGCGCACCGGCGACCATGTGATCATTCCCGATGACATTTACTTTGGCACCGGCAAACTGGTGCGTGAACTCTTTGTGCCGTGGGGGCTGCACTACAGCGCCGTCGATATGACAGACCTGATCGCTGTCCAAGCCGCTGTGCTACCGGAGACCAAGCTGATTTGGGTCGAAACGCCGTCAAATCCCTTGCTCAAGATTACTGATGTGGCAGCGGTGGCGGCCATTGCTCATGACGCCGGCGCGATCTGCGCCTGTGACAGCACCTGGCCCACGCCCATGCTCCAACGCACCCTCGAACTTGGCGCCGATCTAGCAATTCATGCCACGACCAAATATTTAGGTGGTCACAGCGATGTGCTGGGCGGCGCCGTGATCACCAACGCCGAAAGCGATTTTTGGACGCGACTGCTCATGATCCAGCGCACCGGCGGCGCCGTGCCATCGCCCTTTGACTGCTGGCTGACCCTGCGCGGCATTCGCACCCTGCCCTACCGGATGCGCGCCCACTGTGAGAACGCCAAACAGGTCGCCGGTTTCCTGGCCCAACATCCGCAAGTGGCCGTTGTACATTATCCTGGGTTAACGAGCCACCCCGGTCACGCTGTGGCGGCTAAACAGATGCGCGACTTTGGCGGAATGCTCTCGTTTCAGGTCAAAGGGGATGACAAACATAGCGGGATGGAAAATGCGCTGCGGGTCGCCAACCAGACCAAAATCTTTACCCAAGCGACCAGCCTGGGCGGCGTCGAGAGTTTGATCGAGCATCGCTTTAGCGTGGAAGGGCCAAATACGAAGACGCCGGATAATCTATTGCGGGTTTCGGTGGGGCTGGAACATCCTGATGATCTAATTGCGGATTTGGAACAGGCGTTGGCACTGGAAGAATAGGTGATAGGAAAAGAAAAATCCAGTAACAGCGTTCCCCCGAAGCGGTATTTAGCCGCACGCTGTTACTGGATTGGTTTCATTATAACGGATTTGGCAGTGGAATTCTGGACGATCTCCATACGATATTCATACGATATTCATACGGGAATCATACGATGTTTATACGCCACCCATATATTATCTACTTTGGTTGGGGATCATGGGCTTCAGCCTGTGTTGCCGCTCGTTGTGGTTCACTCGACGTTGCGTTTGCTGTTTGACTACGGGCAATGGTAGAAACCTGGTCGAGCAAACTGGGCAGCATGGGCAGCAGATAAATAATTAACAGGGCAATGCCAAAGAAGAGCGGAATAAAGCCACCCAACATCCACGGCCCCAAAAAGAGGGGAAAGTCATCGCCGGCGACAAAGCCAATGGGGAACAAGCCCAGGCAGAGCGCCAGCCCAATCGCAATCAGCACAATGGCGCGATTGAGCAGCTTGCGATCACGACCATGCCCGCCACCATTGTATTGCACCACTTGTTCCGGCTTTAACAACCCCTTCTCCGCCAAGGCCATTGTCTCTTTGTGACTCAAATAACGCACATAGGCAAAATAGCCAAAGATGGTCATAAAGATCAGGCTGAAGCCACCCATGACGATCACGGCCATGATTAAGTTTTGCATTGGATACTCCTTTTGGTTATCACAGATTCGCTCCCTGTTTTTTTGGGTCTACTTGGTTTGACCAGACAATGCAGAAAAAGTTTCAACAACCAGAAAATTGTAACCTTATGGCAATTGGTTGAAACTTTTTTCCTATACCTCCGGTCTAATCCAGTAGAGAGGGAACCCACTGATGACTGATGACGAAGCATTTGTGCTGCGTGCGCAACAGGGTGACAAGCTGGCCTTTGCCGCGCTGGTTGACCGCCATGCAACTTATGTCTATAATCTAGCGTTGCGCGTCCTGCGTCGACCGGAAGAGGCGGAGGAGGTGGCACAGGAAGCCTTGGTGCGCGCCTGGCGTGGGTTGCCTGGCTTTCAACGTTCGGCGCAATTCCAAACCTGGCTCTACCGCATTGTGGTCAATCTCTGCTATAACCGGCTGCCCCAGTTAAAACGGGAGTTGACCACCCTGATTCCCGATGCCGCCGCACAACATCTGGCCGACCCACAGCAAGAGGTGGAAACAGGTCTACTCTCGGCGGAGTTGCAACAGTTTTTACACCAAGCCATTGATGATCTGCCGGAACATTATCGCCTGCTCATTACATTGCGCTACCTACAAGAATTGAGTTACAATGAGATTGTCGAGGTGACGGGAATGCCCTTGGGTACAGTCAAAACCGGCATTCACCGGGCACGCGCACTCTTGCGCACGGCGCTAGAAGGGTATGAAGGTGATGTATGAACGTAGATCAAAACGAACAGGAAACTTTACGCACAAAGCAGATCGAGGCAGCGTTAAGCACCTATCCCGTTGCGCCCCTGCCACCCGCGTTCACCGCCCGACTCATGACGCAGGTCGAGGCAACGCCACAGACAGTGCCACCGGCTGCCCATTCGCCATCACTGCGCTACTACTTGCGGCTCTATAGCTTTGAATTGGCCTGTGCTACCATGCTAACATTGGTTGTGGTGGTGGGGATTGGGTGGCCACTGTTGGCGCAAGTAGGAATGGTTCCGTCACCCTGGACGGCTGACACCATGCACAATACACTCTTGACGGCGCTCCACGCCGAACAAGCTTCGGTTTGGTACACTTTCGGTTTTTGCGGCTTGATTTTGCTGGAACTGATCGTCGCCTTGCTGGCATGGGTGACATGGGTTGAACAGCCAAGGGTAAAAATCGGGTAATACACAGTCGTAGAGTCCGAAGTCCAAAGTCCGGAGTCGGGTTATTGTGATCGCGGGTGTGTTGTGATCTACTGATCATGGTTGCTATCCTCTATCGTTCTTCACTTGTAACTAGCCAAAGACGTTTCGCCTCAAACCGCTGAACCATCGCCACGTATATCCGCGCCAGCCATGTATGGCTTTCAGGGTTAAACGCTGGTTGCATGGAATCGCATCGGCGGCTATACTATAGGAGTTATCCAATCGTCTCCCACATGGCATGAGCAAAAGGCGGCATCCCAACCAATGAATCAACCGTTGCTGGCGACTTGTGACGCGTCGGCTGCGCCTCCACACAGCGCACATCGGTCAGTAACGGCGACGGCAGCCGCACGTTGACCATGATTCATAATTGTCTGAGGTGCTTGAGCAATCAACTATCAACCGCGAAGCAAGGAAAAGGAGCAGTAACCATGAAATTATCTACCCCACGTCTGTTCACCCAACGGCGAGCATCGACGATCGTCCTGGCCACGTTGATTACATTACTTCTCTTGACCAATAGCTTGATCCCTCTGCTACAACTGACGCCGGCGACTGCGCTGGCTCAAACCGTGCCAGCGGATAATAAGCAATCCAGCGGCGTCGGTCGCATTGATCTGCAAAAGAAACATCAGGTTGTCATTCTGGTTGGCGGCATTGTGGACGAAGTCGCCGTTGAGCTGGGCGATGTCGTCAAGAAAGGCCAGGCGCTTGTCAAACTCAATACCCAGGAGTTGGAATGGGCTGTCCAACAGGCCGAGATGAATCTGGAAAATGCCCGGCTCTCACTGGCGAAATTGAATGAAACAGTCGAAGCGACCGATGTGGCCCAAGCCGAAGCCAACGTTCTCTCGGCCAAAGAGAATCTGGCTGTTGTCCAGGGCGGTCCTACCAAAGAACAACTGAGCGCCGCCGAGAACAGCGCTGCGGCGGCCTGGGCAGCCTACGAAGAACTGCAAGCCGGGCCAACCGATGCGCAATTGACCCAGGCCAATGCCAGTTTACGCCTTGCCGAAATTAATTTACAGGAAGCCCAACGCGCCTACGACAAGATCGCCTGGATGCCCGAAGCCGGTACGATGGCAGAATCGGCAGCCCTGCAAAATGCCACCATTTCCTACGAATCGGCCAAAGCCGGCTACGATGAGATGGTGAAGCCGGCGAAAAAATCGAGTTTACAGTCGTCGCTGGCCGGCGCCCAGAGCGCGCAGGATGCCTTGAACGAACTCAAAAAGAAGCCCACACCCGCTGAACTGGCCGGCGCCAAGGCGGCTCTTGCCAGCGCCGAAGCAACCTTGGCCAAGCTCAAGAAAGGCCCGAACGCCAACGATCTGCGCCAAGCCGAAATTGGGGTCGAACAGGCGCTGATTGCCCTGGAGCAGGCCCGCCTGAATCTGGAAAATGCGACGGTTGCGGCGCCCATTGATGGCACTGTACTCGCCCTCAATGTCGAGTCAGGCTTAAGCATTGGCGGCGGCACGGTCGTTGTCACCTTGGCCGATGTAAGCCAATTGAAGCTGACAGTCAATGTGGAACAGAAGGATATCGGCAAGATCCAGACCGGTCAAGGCGCCACGGTTTCGGTCTATGGCATCACCGACCGCACTTTCAACGGCGTTGTCGATCTAATTGTCCCTGTCAGCGACACCAGCACCGGCCTGGTCACCTTCCCCGTGACCCTGCGCCTTACCGACGAATCACTGGCCGGTCTACTCCCCGGCATGACCGCCACGGCGATCTTTACCGAAACGGCAAAAGCAGAATAATATTGTAAAAAATTTATATGGATAGGAAGGACACGGCTCTACTTCGTCAGAATCGTGTGCCTTCCTATCCATGTAAACGAAATGTTGTCACCCTGATTGAATCATAGAAACTAGCGCATGCAAAACAATTTTTGGTCTTTTTCAACCACCTCGATACACAGACAAAGCGCCACCCGCTTGTGGCCTCTTTGCTTGACCCTCGCATTGAGTCTCTGGCTTGGCTGGCCGGCGACGCTCTCGGCCCAGGCTACCTCCCAGTCCACCCCCCAGTCCACCCCCCAGTCCACAGCGCCGACACCCATGCCCCTAGCCCCGACGAATACGTTGATTGCGGTCGCTGGTGGTCATGGCGCTGAACTATGGAACGCCGCCAACGGCGAACTGGTCGAACAGGTGGCGCCGGGGACACGGCTGGTCGCCAGCAAACGCTCTGTCGATGGCCAATGGCTCTATGTCACCACCGATAGCGGCAGCAGTGGCTGGACGGCGGCGACTTCGTTGATTGTCTTCTACCGCATTGAGTTGTTGACCGAAGCGGTCACCATTACGCCAGTCACACCGACGACGGAAGCAGCGCCATCTGTGGAAAACAGCGCAACAATGACGGAAACCACGGCGCCAACGACAACCGTTGCACAGAACGCGCCGACTGAAACCGAGGCAGCAGCCGAAACCACCATTGCAACTGTCCGTTCCACCACCCGCCTGAATATCCGTAGCGGCCCCGGCACAAGCTACGATGTCATCAGCAAGGCCGAGCCGGCGCAACAACTCACGGTTGTCAGTCGCACCGCAGATGATGGCTGGGTGGAAGTGCAGTTATCAGCCACACCGGAGCAGACTGGCTGGGTCACTGCGCAATACTTGGCGATTGGCGGCCAGACAAATCTTGCTGTCACCAACGCCCCAGGCAGCGCACCGGCCCAAAGCAGCGTAGCCGTTGCCCCAGCCGCCCCGGCGACAGCACCAGCCAGCGGCCTTAGCGGCAAGTTGGTCTTCCAGACAAGCTTTGGCGGGCCGATCTATCTCTATGAACTAGCCGGCGGCAACCTGCGGCAACTGACCAGCGGCTTTGACCCTGCCCTCAGCCCCGATGGTCGCCAGGTGGTCTTTACCCGCGGCGGCGGCGATAATGGCATCTTTGTCATTAACAGCGACGGCAGCGGCGAACGCAAAATTTTTGGCGAGCGCGAACTGCTACTCTCACCCAAGTGGAGTCCCGACGGCAAGTGGATTGTCTTTATGCGCGGTGACGAGTTTGAACCCTGCTTTGTCGATGATGAAGATGGCCGCTGCTACCGCGAACCGCTCTTTCCCGGCGGCAATGCCTTTGACCATCCCCAAGGCAAAAATCCGGTGACAAAGCTGGCGCGCATTGACAGCAACGGCGGCAACTATCGCGACATTGCCACCCTGGAGCAAGCCATGGCCCCGGACTGGAATAGCAGCGGCATTGTCTATCAATCCGCCGGCGGCTTGCAGATTACGGCAGATCAGGCCGGCGATCCCAATCGCAAGCTCTTTTTCCAGATCCAACGACAATATCACCAGGACCCTGACTGGCAACCAGGGGGAGGGCGAGTCGTCTTCCAACAAAAGCAAGGCTCGCACTGGGAGATCTTTGGCGTCAACCCCGATGGCGGTGGTCTGGCCGCGTTGACGCGACCGGCAACCGCGTTGGTGGATACCATGCCCAGCAATGTGGCGCCGGCGTGGAGTCCTAATGGTCAGTTTATCGTCTTCCTGAGCAACCGCAGGGAGAACAACGAAGCCGGCCCTTGGCGCTTGTGGGTGATGAATGGCGATGGCAGCAACCAACGCCCGCTCCCAGTCAATTTAATCTTCAATTACGGCTATACGAATGAGCAGGTTGTGGATTGGGGTCCGTAATAACCATTGCTGCCAACGGTTGGATAAATTAACAAACGAATGTTAGGAATGTAGGTGCGGTTTGCAACCACACGGGCCTTCGATGGAGACCGTGCGGTTGCAAACCGCACCTACCATATTTTTCCATCTCTTGCAACAAAGCTAGAAGAGGATCATCCCTGTGTCAATAAGCAAAAATCAGACCGCCATTACCATTGATACGCCCATGTCGCCCCCCTACTGGGCGCTGTTGGAACGTGAATTGTTGGCCGTGCAGAGTACCGCCTGTCACGAATTTTTCGAGCATTACTTTGACGAGCGGGGCTACTTGCTCTGCGTCCCCCGCTGGGGCGGCAATGATGGGCCGGATGACGCCGCTGAGAACTTTTTGAACTGGACCATGCTCTATGCCCTCGGTGCGCCGGCCAGTGTGTTGGACATTTATAAGCGCGCCTGGGAAGGGCATCTACGCCAATACACCGAGGCAAAAACCGTCGAAGTGCCGCTGGCGCGCGAAGGGATGTATTACAAAGAGTTTCCGGTCATGTTTGACTGGTTTCACAATGGCGAAGGCTTCTCCGCTTTCTATTTAGAGGGGCTGTGCGACCCGACCGATCGCAAATTCCAGCAGCGCACCCGGCGCTATGCCGGTTTTTACATGAACGAAGATCCTCAAGCGCCCAACTATGATCCCCAACACAAGATCATCCGCAGCATGTTTAATGGCAGCCGCGGCCCTCTCTTGCGCAAAGCCACCGGCCAGGACTGGGCCGGCGACCCAATTGAGGTGGAAGGGCGCTTTTCACCTCTGCATGGGGAACGCACCTACGCCGAGATGATCGCCCACTTTGAGGATTACAACGATGTCGTCGGCGATCAGCCGCTTAACCTCTGCACCACCACGCTGTCGCTCAATGCCTATGCCATGACCGCTGAGCAAAAATATCGCGACTGGACATTGGAATATGTTGATGCCTGGGTCGAGCGGACAGAGGCCAATGGCGGCATCATCCCCACCAACATCGGGTTGGATGGCACCATCGGCGGCGAGGCCGGCGGACGCTGGTATGGCGGCGTTTATGGTTGGGGCTTTACCGTGACCGTGCCACAAACCGGCGAATTAGCCCACCGCACCTATTTCCATGTGCGTTCGCTCTATGGTTTTGGCAATGCACTGCTGCTGACTGGCGATCAACGCTATGTGGACACCTGGCGCGGGGTGATCGACTACATCAACGCCAACGCTCGTGAGATCGACGGCAAGACCATGTGGCCGAATGCCTATGGCGACTATTTTGGCGCGGAAGATTGGTATGACTGGAAGCCCTACCCCTTCCATTCGGGCGGGCAAGAGGTCTACTACTGGTCGATGAACCCTGAGGATCTACGGCTAGTCTACAAAAATCCGTGGATTGATTATCTGCAAGGGAAAAATGGCAACTACCCCGTGGAAGCGTTACAACATGATCTGGATCAAGTGCGCCGCAAAGTCGAACTCATGCGCGCTGACACGACGACAC
>JAPKMW010000145.1 GCA_026645575.1 Caldilineaceae bacterium | reverse complement strand
ACACACTTTGATCCTACACAGCCTCTTTGAACAAGCGCCTTTGTTTTGATCTAATCTGTCAGGCGGTCTCGTGGACTTAGGTCTTTCACAGATTCTTAGCCTAGTTTATCATCCCCTTTTTCCTAAGGGGTCTTTCGTTTCCTTGTCATCGAGGTTTCCCCCGATGACAAGGTTTCCAAAACCTGTCAGGTGTGCCACGGATCTTTTTCTGAACGTCTATAGCAATCTCGTACAAGGCTTGCTAGGTTTCTGGCCATGCAGCTGACTGTTCTTATAGCGCTGACCGTACCAGCAACACCGGGCAAGGGGCGTTCGTTGAAACTTTGCTTGCCACACTGCCGGCCACCAATTTGCGCAGACCGGTGTGACCATGCGTACTCATGACAATCAGATCAATCGGATTCGCTTTGGCAAAATGGACAATCTTTTCCGCTGCGTCACCCACATCGACCAAGGACTGGGCCTGGATGTGGTGGCGGCGCAGATCGGCGACCAAGCTTTCCAACCATAACGCGGCCTCATCGACTTTGGCGAGCTGCTCTGCTTCCATCTTCTCGCGATCATAAACAGTATGTTCACCCACATAGCGCCGGAAGGTGATCTCCGGCACAATCCGCAGTAGCACCAATTCCACGCTGGCTGAATTGCTGGCCTGGGTTGCCAGTAACTGGGCATAGGGCAAGGCTGCATTGGCCAGTTCAGAGCCATCGAGCGGCACTAAGATCTTTTGAAAAGGGGTTGACATAGAGACCTCCACCTTTGCTGTTATTCGACGACCAATCGCTTGCAAACTGGGTATAGGCAGGTTGGCTGCCGTGTATTGACCGAGAGATGGGATCGCCACCAGGTAAACGACGCGTTGATTCTAGTCGCCACCAGCCCGGCAGTGAGGCCAAAAAGGGGCGGTCCAAAGCCCCCACCCACCAGGAGCAAGAGCGCCGAGAGCAGCAGTAAGATCAGGCCGCCGTGCCTGCGGGACAAAAACGCTAGCGAGCATACGAGGATAGCAAGCGCAACGAGGATGGTAAGCGCCCCAGAGATAAGCAGATTGGACACAAGCGTCATCGCTGGTTCCCCCGCCAGGACACGCATCGTCTCTGCTGTCGGCCAAGACCTGATCATGATGCCCGTGGGGGCAACGTTCCCCTGAAGCATTTCCCCCATCCCATGTTCCAGCCCGCCCAGCGCGGCAATGACGCCAAAGGTTGTGGTTATGATTTTTGTTGCATTTCGCATGGTTACTACCTTTCCTGTCCTAGCTTCAGCGTCTCGGTCCATTAGCAAGCCAGTAAAACCGTAACTCTACCGGCGCTGCCGGACTATTTTTCGCCTGTTTGCCGAACTGTTCGCACCGCCACATGACCACGGCGATCAGCAAGCCGGCCACCCCAAAAGATAAAACTGATGTTGTATATGGTACAACATCGTCTCCTCTCTCCACAGGATGACGCCATCACAAGGCAACGTGGCTTCTTCACCTGGCTGATGGCGGCAACCGGGCTAGACCAGCGCCAATCACCACCAAGACGATCCCGATTGGCGCCAAGGCTAACGGCGGGCTATGGATGCCCAAGAGCGCGTAGCCAAAGAGGTAGTCAAGCGCATGGATCAGCAAACACATGAGACCCAGCGTTACAATGGTTAAACCCGCGGCGCGTCTGTTCATCCCTTCCCTCCTGCGCGTCACTGGCTCTTTGCTCCCAAGTAGCCAAGCCGCGCCAGTGCCAAGCCGACAGTCAAGTAGAAGATCTCAATCCCCGTCGGCGCGACAGGCTGGTTAAGGATCACCACCTCACCGGCGATCCACCCCAGCAGGATCAGGCCGGCCAGCAGCGCGGCCCATGCCCCGCTGGTTGGGTTCCGCAACAGCAGAACCGCCGCCACCGCCGCGCTCCCACCAACCACCACGGCCAGGAGCACGCCAGGGATGATATAACTGGTGAAGGGCGTTCCCTGTAACCATGCCAGGGGAAACCGGTTGGCCTCAAGGCCCGCAACCAACGCCAGGCCGCCGCCAATGGCGGTCGAAGCAACAAAGAGATCAATCACAAAAAGCGCAATTCGTATCCCCCGGCGATTCATCAAGCTATCCCCTTTTCATGGCACAATCCCTTCCCTTGGTTCAACGGGAATGAGCCGGATAAGTGGGATCGTGCGGTTGGTGCGCCTGAGAAAGCGAATATAATCCGGCGAACGTTGTAAGATCTGTGGCCAGAAGGCGGCGGCCGCTTCCGCCGATAACTCCTCTGTGCGCACGTGCAGGGTGCGATCTAGAACTTCAATCCGCGCTGTTGGCGTGGCCTTCAGGTTGTGATACCAGCCGGGATGAGTAGGCAGACCAAAGTTGGCCGCCACGATGACCGGATAAGCGCCATCCCGAAAAAATTGGAGGATAACGGTACGCTCCTTGCCGGATTTGCGGCCACGTGTGGTCAGGATCAAGACATCTTTGTCATACAACCGCGCAATGCGACCGCCGGTCAGCCGGTACAGACCCACACCGAAGCGCCCCAAGCGCGTGTCGACTGCGCGCTCAATAAACTGTGCAAAGCGCTCGCGGGGCGTAAGGGTTGGCAACTTGACGGATGAAGCTTCTGCCGTTGCTGTTTTCATAAATCGCTGCCTATGTTTCCTTGTAATTACGCATACGCTCAATTACTCAATATACGCGTAAAGCCGCGCCATGCCGCTAGCCAACCGACGGGTTCCGATCCTAGTTGGTTGGCTAGTCTGCCCGCGTCGCACCTGCAATCGGGTACTGAACAACCCGATTGCTTGGCTAACTAGCCATTTGGCCAATCCGGGATCTGCCTCTAGGTGGATGGTATGATTACTCCAGCACTGTTATAGGTGTTCAGATAATCTTTCGGGACACCTATAGCTTCTGGGCG
Source organism: Caldilineaceae bacterium (assembly GCA_026645575.1). The sequence continues at coordinate 18,426 of JAPKMW010000145.1, read as the reverse complement.
CAGGCGATGTGCTACCTTGACAGCAGAGCAATCTCAGCAAGGCGAAAGACGATGACACGTTCAATAAAACAAACCCTTGTCTGAACGCCCAGCGTGTTGGGCATCCTCTTTGCGCTCTTTTTGAGCATCTTCGCCCTGGATGTCTTTGGTACGGGGGCTGGCTTCTGGGCGACGCTGCTCGCCCTGGTGATGCACCTGCTCCCTGTCGGCATCCTGGTGATCGGCTTGATCTTTGCCTGGCGTTGGGAATGGGTCGGGGCCGTCCTCTTCCTGGGCTTTGGCATTGGGTATCTCGCCACCGCTTGGGGCCATTTTCCGCTTGCGGTCTACTGGGTGATCGTAGGGCCGGCCTTCCTGGTGAGGAAGATGTTTTCCTGGGCACGATCAATGCCGGTCACCCCGGCGGGATGCTGCCGCTGACCGCTGCCGAGGTCGAGTCGTTTCATTCAGCGCGGCTGCCGGCTCATTGTCATGCCGCCCGCCTTACAATTGGCTAAACCGTGATGGCAACATTGCCCGTTTTGTGACCAAGTTCGACGTACTGGTGCGCTTCGACAATTTGATCCAGAGAGTAACAGCGATCATTGATCGCTTTGATCTGCTCCGTTTCGATGAGCTTCCTGATTCTATCGAGCCGACCTGACTCCAATTGCAAGGCCGCATCGTCAATCGAGCGGTACTTCCCTCCCGTTGTCAATGCCTTTTGGCAGGCTGCTTTGAGCGGCGAAGACCTGGCTTTGCCCGCACAGTCGAGAACGACACCGTAGCTTTCCAGCTTGCCGATTTCACTATCCTGGGTGTAGTCAAGCGTTTTGTCCGCGCCTAATTGTTGAATGAAAGGGATGTGGCTTGGCCCGCACACACCTGTCACTTCGGCTTGCCGGGATTTGGCAAACTGCACGGCGATAATGCCCGATGTCCCCGATGCCCCGTAGATCAGCACTTTTTGCTTGGGCTGAATATTCGCCGGTTCAAGAAACTGCAAGGCCAGCAAGCCACCATAGGCCGCTGAAGTCGCCTCTGCAAAGCTGATATTGTGTGGTTTGATGGCCACGCACCCTTGCTTGGAATCGCCGTCTTTCATGCACTTGTATTCGGCATAAGCGCCGAGCGAGAAGCCGGTTAGGCCATAGACCTGATCACCCACCTGAAAGCGCGTCGTTTTTGCACCGATTTGCGCCACAATACCTGCAAAGACTTCGCCAATAATCGCTTTTCTTGGTTTGCGGATGCCGAGCATGAGGCGGAACGGGATGAGCATCCCCAGCGGAACTTTGGAACTACGGATAAAAATATCGCTGTTGGTGACGGATGTGGCACAGATCTTGATCAGGATTTCATCATCCTTGGGAACCGGCTTGGGATATTGGGCGATCCTGAGAACTTCCGGGGGACCGTATTTTGTGCAGATTATAGCTTTCATGGTTGCCATAATTGACTCCTTTGTCAGTTCGGCGGCGGGTGGCGTTTTTTACTCGTCATCCGCCACTCGCCACGCGTCATTTTCAATTTTCCACTGTCGCGAAGCCCCGGGAAAAGAGCCAGAAGGGCATCAGGATGATCTCCCAAAAGGCCACCGGCAGGGACAGCATCATCCCACTTCCCCCCATTGATGAAGATCTCACCAGATCGAACCAACTGCCAATGCCGGCGAGAAAAGCCAAGACATAGCTAAAGAGGCCAAACCCAGCGATCCGTGCGGTCTTGCGGCGGTTTTGGAAGAGTTGTGATTCGTTCATAAATGGGATCCTTTCTTCGATTGACGGTAACTACAACCCCCTCCTGCTAAGAGGCGGAACAGTTCCCTCCCTTGTCAGAGGAGGGTTAGGGATGGGTTAGTCATTATCTACGCCGATGACTTGTTGTAGATCACGGGCATTTGCCCCCGCCACTTGTGCCAGAGGGCATCATCCGTCATTAAATCAGCCATAAAATAGCCCACATTGATGCGGCTGGTCTTTCCCGGATCAAAGAGTGCGCTGCGAATTGGCGAGGCGTAGACCGCGTACGCGGTAACCTCACTTGCATCGATCAACGTGTCTGGGCGCACTGCCGCCCATTCGATGGCGCCGTCGTTTGGCCCGATCTGCACACGCAGATAGTCGGCCGCCTGCTCGTTATCGCGCTGCGGGGGCAGCAACCAACGAAGCAGCCCGATGACACAGCGTTGGGCCAAGGAAACGCTTTCGGGAATGTCACCGTTGCTGTTGCCGGCTGTGTTCATCAGCACAAAGCGGACTGGCTTGTCCGACTGGTTGGCTTTGATGGCATTGCACAAGCGGCGCGTTGCCTCGGTTACAAGCATACGCGGGGGACCGTAAATGCCCTTGAGATTGAGATTGTGGCCCAGACAGGACGCCACCGCGTCACATCCCTGGACGTGGTGAGCCATCTCCGCGTCAGTGAGATCGAGAACAGCAGCCTGGATGATAGATAGGTGATCGTGGTTCCTAATCTCTTCCGGCAGATTATCGGGCGAGCGCACAATGGCCTTGACATGCAGGCCACGATTGAGTAGCTGCTTTACCAGCAAGCGACCCGTTGCGCCGCTTGCGCCAGCGACAAGGACTGTCATAGTTTTTCTCCTTTACCTCTTCGTGTTTCTAGCCACGGCAAGAGGATGCCAAGCAGGATGGCGAAACGGAACGATGTCTCCCAGTTTATCGTGCTTGCTCCATCAACAATGAGGTTCCAAAGTAAAATCACAACGACGGAGACAACGAAGGTCACAGCAAACACAGTGACAAAATCGGCCAGTAATCTCTTGATCTGCATTTCTCAACCTCCTTGCGGTTAGAGAGACCGCCTGGAGTCTATTTACGCTGCATGCCTGATGGTGAATCCCTTCGCCTGCCCTGTCGCGCTGTCAACGCCAGCTTTCAAGATCCGGATGCCGAGTGGAATATAGCCGAGCATCATCAGCACGGCGCCGACCGAACTAATCAGTTCAAGATCGGGATTGTTGAGCAACAATAAGCCCACAATCATGGCGATCCCCTGCCAGCGCGCAACCTGCTTTTCTTTGATCAGCCCGATTGACTGGATGATAGCGCCCAGCGGCAACAGCACCAGCAGCCAGTTGAGCCAGAGCAGTCCGGCGCGGTCAACCATCACCTGTAGCAACGGCACCAGTTGGGCAAACTGCGCATCTGGCAAAGTGTCGAAAGCGGAAAGCACCAGGCAGAGCGACCCCTTGTCCACCGCCAGGATGAACGCGCCAAAGATGCCGACCCCCGCACCGATAAAGCCGTACCAAGCGCCTTTACCCAGTAGCCGCTCCGTGATGCCCAGGTGTCCCGCGATAATCAGCGGCACTGCCAGGGTTACGATCAGGTGGCCGATGTGGAACATCGCACTGTGCCGGAAGTTAGCTGCCAATTGCTGGGCCGTTGTCGTCCGTTCAAAACTGAGCAGGTCGGGGTGCAGCAAAAAACCGACCAGCAGCATGATCGGAAAGAGGATGAGCGACCAGCCGTATAGGCTCTTTTTGACTTGTTGGATTTGCGTTTTTGTGTTCATGATCTGTCTCCTTTCATTCCATGTAGCAACACTGTATGGCGCAAGTTTATGCGGGGCGCAAAAGCCCGCTTGTGGGCGTTTTTGCCGAGCCGGAGGCGGCTGTCGATAAATCGAATCCCTTCACAATCAGCCAGACTGCCAACACGACTTCCTGCAAGAAAATCGGGAAAGCCAGGAAGATCAAGTTACCCGAAACCGCATAAGGCTCGCCATCGAACAGCGTTAAAAACACGGCTGCCAACAGCAACACCAGCGCAATCATCCCCCAGATGGATAGCCAGCGCGGGACGAGTTTTGCTTGGTAAAAGATGAAGTAGTACATCAGGCCGCCGAGGCAAAACGCCAAGACGGCAAAGACGAAGCCCGCCAAATCACCGATCGTGAGCAACAGATCGCCGATTGTTTGAAAAATAGTGACGTTCTGACCACCTGCACTCAGGGCGTGTTGGCTGACGACCAATACTGACACCAAACAGAGGGCATCGACAATGTAGAAGACCCCCTCAATCAGTCGGAAGCCCACCGCACCAATCGCCAACCCTTCGTTCTGTTTTTTCAATACAGGATAGAGCGCAAGGGCAATACCGGCAGAGCCAGCCGCGGCCAGAAAGATCAAAAGCGCCCCGATGATAACGCGGTTGCTACTGGCAACAACCCCAGCGAGATAATCCGGCGCAGCAAGGATTGATCCGGTAAGTGCGCTCCCCAATAAGCTGGCAGTCGTAGCGGCGATGAACAACACCCCAACCATGACGGCGGTTTTTCTCTCAGTTTTCATAGTGAACCTCCTTAACTGATACTTGCTTTGGCATACATTGACGCACTGGCTGCTGGCGCACTGGCTTTGACAAATTCCTGGCTCAACGTTAATAACAAGAGCAGAAGGATGGCCCCAATCACCATACAAGCTGCCGCCACCAGCCTGAAGCCGACATAGCCCAGCGCCAGGCTGGCATTCTGCTTTTGCAAAATGGGATAGAGCGTAATCGCCATGCCCACATAGGCGGCCATCATCAAAAACTGGAAAAACGCTCCCCGCATGGTCTGTCCGGCATGGGCTGAGGTCTGCACCAGATAATCAGACAGGTCGATTACGGGAGCAACGCTGAGTATGCCAAAGAGAAGCCCCAGGAAGTAAAGGACTCCCGCAACGATGGCGGCGATTCTCTCGGCACTCATATTCATGTTCATATTCTGCCCTCCAATCGATACAAAAGTTCATGCTGATCAGGGCGAATCTTCAGCGTTCGTCCATTTCCAGGCGTACCAAACCACCAGTAAAGCAAACACACATTGGGCTGTTGCCCAAACGATCTCATACCCAGTAGATCGCCAGACAAAAAGGTGTAACACTTCAAAAGCAAGCGTAATCAGCGCATAGAAGATGCCTACGCTGCGGTTTGCCCAACGACTCACCGAAGGCTTCAACGTCAGGGTCAAGACACTCATAAAAATCGAACCCACGAACAGTAATGACATTCCCAATAACAATTGGGGTGTTGCTACCATAGGTCCGCTATTCGCAAGTGAAGACTTTAGCACAGCCGGATCACTTAAGCGGTAGGTATCCCCATTCAAACTGCTCAACATCTCGGCGACCCATAACATGGCAAGGATGATCCGCACATCTTGCAGGTTTCTTGTGATCGCTTTGTTTGTAATCATGTTCATCTTCATATCTTCCTCTCTTCGCTCAACATTCTGCATAACCGGCGCGGCGCCCGCGCTGAACACAAATTAAGAAAGCCGTTGCATTGACGCATCCCATACGCCGCGCCGGAGCGGCTTTTATGCTAAACTCATGTCAAATTGAGAACGCGAATCTATGAGACCAATCTTCCGGGAAGGGGAAAAGGCGCGATCTCGTTCTGATTTGAGTTTAACCCTTTTGCTTCAACAGCCAAGTTCAATGGCTGGCTGCTGGTACTCCGGCTGCTTTGCAACAGCACGATGCCCAACCAGATCCACCAAACGATGATACCCAGCCCAAAGGCATAGCCTAAGGCGTTCATGGCCGGGGCAACCGAACTCACGATCCCGGCCATGCCGATGGCAACGCCCAGGAAATTCAACGGTTTCGCCAATTGCCCAGTGCGCAGCGCAGCCCAACTGGTGAGCAACACCCACAGACAGCCCAGGAAGCGGTCAGAGTGGTCGATACCGCCGGTCACGGTGTCTACCACCAGCCGAAGCATCGATGCCTGGGCCGGGTCCGTGGCGGCGAGCCGGCCAATGGTTTCCCAGCCATAGAGGGTGATGAAGCCACTGGCAAAGACCAGCCCGGTCCAGAACAAGCCGAAACAGGCGGCCACGCGTGCTAGCGTCGGTGTGTCGGTTTTGAGCCGCTGGGTCAGCGCCAGGATCAAGAGGGCCAGGAAGACGCCATTCACCAAGTACATGGCGAAATGCCAGATAAAGATGAGCGTCTGATTGGGCAGGAAAAAGGCGATAAACTGGTCATAGGTCATCGCGTCGTTCGCCATCGGGGCCAGAACGGTGGTCAACAAGACCATCGCTTGAATATAAGTAGCAGCACAGATCAGGGCTGAAACGCCACCAACTCTTTGTAAGGTTTTCATAACCATCATGCTCCTTTGCTCATCAATGGGTTAGGCTTCGTCGTTGCGCCAGTTCCACGCCAGCCAGATGATCCCCAGCATGGCGACAACCTCCAAAGCGGCAAAGACAGGATAACTGGCGCTTTCCCAATTGCCACCGCCAAGCACATAGAGTAAGGTCAGCACGCTGGCAACGATATTCAACCAGCGGTTCACATCACGCCGGAACCAACGGGACACGAGGATCATCGCAATCGGAATCGCCTGAAACAGGCTGACAATTACGATGATCGTAGGGGTGAGTTCAAACCCCACATTCCTATTGATGATCTTCTCCAGCGTCCCCGGTTCGATGAAACCGATGAGGTCCGCATAGGCGATACAGAACATCACAAAGACCCACAGGGAGGACAGCGTAACCTTCTTGTCTTGGACTTCAATCAGTTTGTTAGTTGTGTTCATACTTTACTCCTTATAAGGTTGGTTGTAGGTTCCAGTGGAGGAATCTGGTTGACCGAAACCAAGGGGATGCCCAAATCCCGCACTTTTTTGAGCAAGCCATGTAAGGCGGGCTGGTCAATCACCGGTCCGGTCAAAAGCGTCTCGCCATTGTCCTCCAGGGTGATGATCAGACCTTCAAACCACTCTGTCCATTGACTGTCCAGATGGCCCTTGAGCCTGATCTGATAGATGATGGGTTGAGGCCAATCAAATTGGGTTTCGTGTTCGTTTGACATAGATTTCTATCCGTAATGACAAGAGTTTACGATCTGTGCCACTACAAACAGTATACCAATGTCAGAAGGGCGCCGATAGACACCTTGGTGTGGGTCGGAGTGTTGTTTTGAAGTGTTATAGGTAGACAGGTAAACAGGTAGACAGGTAGACAGGTAAACAGGTAGACAGGTAAACAGGTAGACAGGTCGCACCCCGTGTTTACCTGTCTACCTATAACTGGGAAGGTTGGCGCTTATAATAAACCCAAGGCGCGAGCGCGGGCAATGGCTTCGGTGCGTCGCTGGACTTGCAATTTATCAAAAATCCGGCGGTTGTGTCCTTTGACGGTGTCCAAAGCGAGGAAGAGGCGTTCGCCGATGGCATGATTCGAGAGACCTTGGGCAATGAGCTGTAGCACTTCCAACTCGCGTTGGGTCAATGGCTCTACCAAAGGATGAGGGGTGAAGGCGGAAGGATGAGCCGTTGCTTCTTCCCCAAAGGCGGCCAGCAATTTGTGGACATACGCCTTCATCCTTCCGCCTTCATCCTTCATCCTTTGCAAAAGTTGCACCATCGGCTCCCCTTCATCCACAAAGAGCCGAAGGAAGCCGCCCGGCTCAGCCAGCGCTAACGCTTCGCCCAAGACTTGCAGCGCCAGCGAAAAAGCGCCGGCGACGTGCTGGGCCAGCGCCTGTAGAACCAGCACCTTGAGCCGTTGATCCGCCCAACCGCGCGCTTCTGCTCCCTGGCGCAAGGGATCGAGAAGCGCCAGGGCCGCGGCGGGGTCGTTCTGGGCAATGAGGACGTGGGCCTGAGTGAGCGGGAGGTCATACTGCCAGGCCAGTTGCGCCGCGGCGGCGACCTGGCCCTGGCGCAGCAGGGTCAAGACCTGGACAGCAGCAATATCCGGCAGCCGTAAGCGGAAGTTTTTCTCCCGAGCCACTCCCTCGGCTTGGGCCAACATGGCGGCAGCGCCTGTAACATCGCCGCGGGTCACTTTTAAGCGGGCCAGGAACAGTTCACTGACAAGGGCGCGATCAATCACGCGGTCATACAGGCACGCCAGGCGCAGGCTTTGTTGGGCGTACTGCTCGGCGGTATCCAGGTCGTTCCACTCGTAGTAGATGCGGGCCAGGCTGAGATAGACGGTCTCGGTGCTTGGCTGCGGGTGTTCACCGGCGCGTTCCAGCACTTGGCGGTAGGTCGCCGCCGCCTGGTAAAGCTGGTTGTCCAGCTCTTGTAGCTCGCCCAGGAGGGTGGTAGCCAGATTTTTTGAAAAGAGACTGCCATATTGCTGGCTGATAGCGATGCTTTCCTGACAGGCGCGCAGGGCGGCAGTGCGGTCGCCCTTGTTCTTGTAGGCAACGGCCAACGCCCAGTTTGCCGTAAAGCGGAAGGTAAAATTGTTGGCGGGTAGATAGTCCAAAGCATGGTGCGCTTGGGTGAGCATGGTTTCGGGATCGTAGCGGGTGAGCGCCAGGGTGGCCCGTGCGCAGGCCATTTGCCCGATCAAGTTGCGCGTTTTCTCATCAAGTTCGACCCCTTGCAAGGCATTCTCCGCCGCCTGTAAGTTCTCCTCCACCCGGCTGGTCTGTCCGGCCATGAGCGCCAGCGTCGCCGAACGCACCCACAATTGAGGTCGGGCATCCAGCACGGTTTTGGGCAGCGCGGCCAGCCACGCCAGAATGGGCATGGCGACGCTGTGGAGATGGAGGCCCATTCCTTTGCTTTCAATCAGGCGCTCGGCGCGTTCTACGTCATTAGCGACCGTGGCATGATGAAAGGCTTCCAAGAGCAGGTTGTTTTGTTCATACCATTCACTGGCCCGGATGTGCAGCGCGGTAATTTTTTCTGCCGCGAGACTTTGTCCCAACCGCTGGCGCAGCAGATCGCCAAAGAGATGGTGATAGCGATACCAGCGCCGTTCATTATCGAGGGGGATGATGAACAGGTTGCTGTGTTCGAGCGTTGCCAGCGTCGCCTGTCCGTCAACAGCAGAATCGCCCAGAACTGCATCACAAAGAGAGCCACACATGCGGTCCAGAATTGAGGTGTGGAGCAAGAAGGTCTGCATCGTGGCCGATTGCTTTTGCAGCACTTCTTCCAGCAGATAGTCCAGCACGAAATGATGGCTGCCGGTGAACGATTTGATAAAGCTGGTCGTATCTGGCACGTCTTGCATGGAAAGCGCGGCTAGTTGCAGGCCGGCAATCCAGCCTTCGGTGCGGCTCTCCAGGGCAGTGATCTCTTCGTTCGCGAGTTTTAGCCCCATCACCTGGTTGAGAAAGCCGGCCGCTTCGCTGGATGTAAAGCGCAGGTCGGTGGTGCGCAGTTCGGTCAATTGGTTGCGGGCGCGTAACCGGGCCAGGGGCAACGACGGATCTTCCCGCGTGGCAATCACCAGGTGCAGCGTTGGTGGCAGATGTTCGATCAGAAAGGTGAGGGCATTGTCAATGGCTTTGGCATCAATCAGATGGTAATCGTCAAGGACAAGGATAAAAGGGTCGGGGCGGGCGGCAATTTCATTGAGCAGACCCGTTAGCAGCGGTTCCATGGCAGGTAGCTGCGGGGCCTGGAGCGCACCCAACACCCCGGCGCCAATGGCGGGCGTAATCGTCTGTAACGCGGCGACAAGGTATGTGAGAAACCGCCGAGGGTCATTATCCCCTTCATCCAACGATAGCCAGGCAACGCTGGAAGGATGAAGGCGGAAGGATGAAGGATGAAGAAACCCTTCATCCTTCATCCTTCCGCCTTCATCCTTTTGATTGATCCATTCGCTGAGCAAGGTGGTTTTGCCAAAGCCGGCTGCTGCGGAGATGAGGGTGAGTTTGTGACCTTCGGCAAGACCCGCATTCAGCCGTTCCACCAGGCGCAGGCGACGGACAACTTTGGGCCGCAGCGGGGGGATATAGAGTTTGGTGGCTAATGTTGGCGTCGCCATAGATCAACCTTTGCTTGTAACGCCTAAGCCCCAGGTGCGCGGCACTGGTCAGGGGTAGTTCATGAATTCTACCATCGCTTGACTAGTGTCACACACCTGAGCAGTTACTTTGCTTCAGTGGTCGGCAAGCTGATTCGCGCCTACCAATACGTCCTCCCGCAGAATTTGGCGCGTTCTGTCCGGTTCTTCAAAGATTGGGCTGTGCGCGGAATGGGCAAAGGTGTAAAAGCCTTTGACCGGCGCCTGGATTTTGGCAAAATACGCTTGAGCCAGAGAATGGTTGCAGGTGTAATCATAGATGCCGGAAAAGAAATAAACCGGCAGGCGGAACGCTGTCACCTGTTCGCTCAGGTCGGTCGCTAACATCTCATCCCACAAGGAGGCGATGCCAGAGGTGGCTTTACCACGCCACAGATCAAGCTTTTCTCCTAAAGTGTAATCGCGGCTCTGCCAAGAGGGCAAAAAGATACCGGTGATAACAGACTTCATATCATGGGTTGTGCCAATCCCCAGTGTGTGCATGGCCGGATCTCGCAAGCGCCGGTAGGCGTCCGGGACGCCACCGGTCATGGTGACGGGCGCCGCTTCCAGTTTGCGCACCATGTTGGCATTGCCCTGTGCCTTGAATTGCTGGAGCATATAGTCATAGGCCAGCTTTTCCGATTGGCGTTGATTCGACATTTGCGCTACCCCAATGTACGCGTGGTACAACTCTGGCGCCTGCGCCGCAACTTGGATGCCAATAAACGTTCCCCCAGAATGGCCCATCAGATAAATCTTTTCTTGCCCGAAGCGTTGGCGCAGATAATTCGTTAGCGTAAGCGTGTCGGCGATCATTTGCTCAAGCGTCATCGTCTCTGGCGGAATGGCAGGGCTGTAGGACATGCCGGAACCGCGCTGTTCCCACCAAACCACGGTGAAAAGATCCTCAAGTCCCGTCGGGTATGTTTCGGTCAGGAAGTAATCAGGCATACCGCCATGCAGGTACAGCAGCAGCGGATTGTTGACATCTTTGCCCTTGATAAACATCCCCTGTTCCACGCCGTTGATGGTGAGATAAAGCTTTTCGGCAATGGCGTTGGGGAGCGGAGCGCCGTTTTGATCGACGAAGGGTTTTGGTCTTCCAGGGTAGCTCCAGACCAACAGTACAGCTACCAACATCAAGATGCCGGCCAGTACAATAGAAAGGATAATCAACATGAGGCGCCCTGCCTTTTGCGGGAAGGATTGCATGGAAAGTCTCTTTCGTTGCGTATCGCTTGCGCGTACAGTCAGCCGATGCCATTTTCTGTTGGCGCCCGCCCGTTGCTGAACCGGGTGTTGGCGCGCCGGCGAAGTAGACTTTACTAGCTTCAAACACCCCCGTGGAGATAGCAATACAATCCCGACGATGGCCCCAGCCAGAGGTGTTCAGCGCCGTGAAGGGCATCATAATCCCGTTCGCCGGCAATGCGCGCCGGGTTTACATGGACTTCGACCGCTTCCAGATTCCATTGATCGTTCGGATCGGCGGGGGCGAGGCGTATGTAAACGGGAAAATGGGACAGCTCCTCGGTATGGAGGACATAGGGTGTGCGCGGGTCATTATCGGCGGCGTTGTTGACATTGGCCTCTTCCCCCAGGGTAAAGCGTTATCTGCTGTTACGCGCAAAGTCATTCGCCCCCGTGCTGAGACAGAACTCGCGCCCGCCGATCCCCAGATAGACACGGCCAGCCGTTTCAGCGCCGGGACGGTCGCCAGTGATGATCTTCACATCAATTTTTGTGATGATTGACATTGCGTCTCTCCTCATCGTTGTTGACAGCTAATATATTTCTTCATCGGTGCGCTCAGCAGTGTACCCTCTAGCTTGTTCACCATGCTTCACCCTAACTCCTACCTCAGGCGCCATCGGCTGCCATCAGCCGTAATGTGACAATCTCATACGGCCGCACCGGCAAGATGACACTCCGCTGGGTGCAGGGCAGCGCCGCTTCTTTTTCCTCCAGCAGATTGGTGCGCCAGGCTGCGGCCAGATGGAAGCCGGTGCGCAGTGTGATCGACCCGCGGCGACGTTGACATTCATAGAGCCGCACGATCAGATCGCGCCCATCCTCGGCCACTTTGACCGTCTCGATGACGATGTTGGGTTGATCCACAGCCAGCAGCGAGCGAACAGTCGGGCGCGCCTGCTTGCCATGACCAATGGTTTCATAGACCAGGATCGGGTCGTTCAGCGCATAGGCAGCGGCGATGGTCTCTGCGCCCCAACGGCCTTCGTGCGGCAGGAGGCTGTAGGCAAAACGCTGCTTGCCCTGATCGGCTTCGGGGTCGGGCATGGTGGGGCTGCGCAACAGGCTGATGCGCATGACGTTGTCTTTGATGTCATGCCCATATTTACAGTCGTTGAGTAGACTGACACCATAGTCACCCTCGCTGAGATCAACCCACTTGTGGGCGCAGGTTTCAAAGCGCGCCCAATCCCAACTCGTGTTGCGATGGGTTGGCCGCTCCACATTGCCCCATTGAATTTCATAGGTGGCCGTCGGCGCCAGGATCTTCACCGGGAAGGCGACTTTGAGCAAGATGTGCCGTTCACGCCAGTCGATGGTCGTGTCAATGTCCAACTGAGGGCTGTTGTGGTGCAAGCTAACGCGCTGGACATAATCGCTATGCAAAATGCGCCGGTGAATTTCCAGGGTGGCGCGCAACGGCCCCTGTTCGACGACCAGCACACGACTCGCGGCGTCAGCGACCCACATCTTATCCTCATAAAAAATATCCACGTCCCAGGCATCCCAATGGAGCGGACGATCTTCAAAGGCTTGGAATTGATTGGCAAAGGTCTGTTCCGGCAAGACTTCCCGCTCGTTGACCTTGTCGTAGATGCGCACGATGTTGCCGGCCTGGTTTAGCTCAACCCGCACATAGGGATTCTCCAACAATTCGGGCGTGACAGTGAGCGTAGAGAAGGTCGTCGGCGCGGGGGCCGGCACGAGTTGCAACGTGGTCACACTATAGGGCGGCAGCGCACCAGCGTCGATCCAGGTGCCGTCGGTTGTGCTTTGGGTCAGCGCTAGTGAACCATCACTGCGGCGCAACTGCTGATTCATCGGCAATGCATTCGGCCAAAACGCCAGGTCGTGACGGGTAAACGCTGTGGCGTTGACCAGCAACAGGGCGTGACCGGTCGGCCCAAGCTGGGTGGCAATGGTGTACAAGGCATCGGCACGCGCATCCTCGGCCAGCGTCCGCACCTCGGCATATTGCTGCTGTGAATCGACATAGACCTGGTGAATGCTGCTGCCGGGGATAATGTCGTGAAACTGGTTCAGGCAGACCACTTCCCACGCTTTGCGTAGCGTTTCACTGGGGTAGCGATAGGCCGGTTCGAGCAGATGGGCAAAGCTGGCGAGAAATTCGGCGTCGTGGAGCAAAAATTCGCTCTTGCGGTTGGCCCGTTTGTTGCGACTTTGGGTCGTGTAGGTGCCACGGTGTAGCTCCAGGTAGAGTTCGCCATTCCAGGTCGGCAGCCGCTCCCCGGACTCGGCTTCCAATTTACGGAAGAAATTGGCGACCGAATCCTGGCGCATCTGTGGCGCAGCGGGGAAGTTCCGCAACGCGTCGATATTCTCCAACATCTCGCGAGTGGGACCGCCGCCGCCGTCGCCATAGCCAAAGGCCATCAAGAGCGTCTGTTGCAATTCCTTCTGTTTGAAGTTGGTCCAGGTGCCAACCACTTGTTCGGGCGAGGCGTTGGCATTGTAGGTGCTGGCATAGGCGCTGCCGCTCTCCGGCGTGGTGCTAAAGTGGGTCAAGACCTTGGTGCCATCCAATCCTTGCCACCAGAAACTATCATAGGGCAGCCGGTTGTATTGACTCCAGCCGATCTTGATGGTGAAGAAGTATTCCAAGCCGGCCAGCTTGATCAACTGGGGTAGGTTCCAGGCATAGCCAAAGACATCGGGCAGCCACAACACCGGCGATTCGGCGTTGGCGCCAAAGTGTTGGCGGAAGAAACTGCGCCCCAAGACGAACTGGCGCGCCAGCGCTTCCGAGCCGCTTAGGTTGCAATCCGCTTCCACCCACATGCCGCCAATCGGTTCCCAACGCCCCGCTTGCACTCGTTCTTTGATGTCGGCAAAGAGCGCCGGGTAATCTTGCCGAATATAATCATAGAGTTGCGGCTGACTTTGGGTGAAATGGTAGTCGGGGAATTGCTCCATCAAGCGCAGGACGGTGTGGAAGGTACGCCCGGCCTTGCGGTGTGTCTGGGCCAACGTCCACAGCCAGGCCACGTCGATGTGGGCATGACCGGTCGCCACAATTTCCACCGGCAACGCAACCCCGGCTTTGACAATGCCTTCGTCAAGCTGCGCCTGGGCCGCGGCGATGGAGTCGTAAAAGGCGGCGCCCAACGGTTCCCGCAGATCAACTCGCTTAAAGGCATCGTCCAGTGCATTGAGCAACAGCCCCTTGGCCGGTTCATTAGCGTCAAGCTGTTCGGCAATGCCCAGCGCGACACGGGCCGTGACGGCAAAATGACGCGTCGCGGTGTCGATCTGCACCACCGCACATGGTCGCATGAGCAATTGATGGCCCGGCTCCGATGCGCCAAAGCCGAGCAGCCCGGTCCAGCCATGAAGTTCCAGGCGATGGGGCTGACCGTCGCACCAGCGCTCCGGCAACCGGATCTCCTGGTGATGGCGGTCACAGGCGGCGTAGGCTTCGCCATCAATATAGACCAGCGCTTCGGGATGGCTAAAATCACCGGCGTCGCCCAGCGGCAGGTAGAGGGCGGCTGGCTGCGCGTGCGACCAATGGAGGGGAACGGTGAAGCTACTGCGCAGCAGGAAGTTGTGATCCCGTCCACCCCAATAGCTGTAGGGGGGAATGGTCTGCCACTCCTGGCCGGATGCAGCGTCGCCTAAGGGGGGCGCGGTTGCCGGGTCAGGCAAGGTCAACCATTGCAAGGGGGGCAGTTCGTACTGTTGCCGATAGATCCGCGCCTCGATTAAGTGTAGCCGTTGGGCGATCTTCGGCGCCGTCCAACGATTATGGTGGGTTAACATATCAGGCTTGCTCCAAAGTATGGATCAGTAACAGCGGGCAACTGGCGCCGCGCAGGACCTTATTGGCCACGCTGCCATAGACCCAGCGGGAGAGACCACTGCGCCCATGGGTGCCCATGACAATCAGATCGGCATGGTTGCTCATGGCGCAGATGGCGCGATCCGGATCATCGACCATCACCCGATAATCGCAGGCGACGCCGGCGGCGGTCACCCGTGCGGTCACCCCGGCCAAATACTGTTCGGCCTGGCTTCGCCATTGGGTAAAGGTCGCTTTGGCGGCGGTTTCATCTTTGAAGAGCAGCCGTTGGCTACCTTCATCCAGTTTTTGCATCACCTGCACTAACAGAATTTGCGCCTGGTTGGCTTTGGCCAATGCTTGGGCCTCCAGTAAGGCTTGTTCGGCGGTCATTGAACCATCGAGCGGCAGCAAGATGGTCTGTAGTTTCTCCTGGCGCGGCTTGGTCGTTTCACGCACCAAAAAGACTGGGATCTGAGTGCCGTGGATGATCCGCTCAGCTACGCTGCCCAAGGCCCAGCGCACAAAGCCGGAACGGCCATGACTGCTCATAGCGATCAGATCAATTCCTTCTGTTTGTACCAGATTGAGGATGACGCCAGCGGCGTCACCCTCAATAACATGCGTGGCGACCTGATAGCCGGCGGACTGTAATTTAGTTTGCTGCGTTTGCAAATACTCCTGCATCCCCAAACGCACCGGCGTGATCAAATCAGTCAAAGCAAATTCTGGGCTGGCCGCGGCATAGCGCCAGCTTTCGATGACACTCACCAAACATAGCTCGGTTTGCGCCGGCGTCGCCAGCCAATCGATGTGGTCCAGTACATGTTCCGCCAGTGGTGAGCCATCAAGGGGAATCAGAATTTTGTGATAATGGGTAAACATAAGCATCCTCTCCTTGCCCTGCGGCCCAGCCTGCGCCGCAACGGACCAACTGACTGGGGGTGTTCATCGACAAAGCGCCCTGTCATTCGCAAGCCAACAGCGCGCCTACGCGCTCCCAGCGCCAGGGCAGAGCGATCAAGGTGTATCTTCATTGTACCGGTTTATAGCAGGCTGACATCGGCCACTAAGAGAGTTTTGAGGCTAGTTATGTGGTCAGGTTCGGTAGAGCGTTCCTTAGCATACAATAACGGCGCCACGCCGTCACGATGAACGATGCCCACATTTTGACATCCTAAAAATGTCTGAAATGCCCTTACTGGCCATTGAGGTCCTCTCTCCCAAGCAAAGTGCTTATGAAATTCTGGAAAAATTTGCGGCTTATTTCACACTGGGCGTCAAATCTTGTTGGTTGGTTGATCCATTGACGGCGGTCGTTTCGGTCTATTCGGCGTTAGATACCCATCAAAACTTTACAGTTGGTGAAGTTGTCGATCCTGTGATCGGATTGCAACTACCTTTTGATGAAATTTTTGAGTAAGTGGATACGATTGACGTTGACGCAACTCCGCTTGAACTATTCTGCTGGGTCTATCACTGCTGGCGGTGAGACCGTCTATAAGCTACCCCAAAGCAACATCGAGCAACATCATGGTGGTAAAGCCGAGCATCGTCCCCAGCGTGGCCAAGTCCGTATGTTTGCCCAATTGCGATTCGGGAATTAGCTCTTCCACTACGACAAAGATCATGGCGCCGGCGGCAAAGGCCAACGCATAAGGGAGCAGCGCGCGCATATATAGCACGGCCGCCGCGCCCAGTACGCCTGCCACCGGTTCGACCAGCGCCGACGATTGACCATAGAGAAAGCTCGACCAGCGACTCATTCCCTCGCGATGCAGCGGCGCTGAGACCGCCAATCCTTCTGGGAAGTTCTGCAAGCCAATGCCCACGGCCAACGCTACCGCGCCGGCGAGGGAGGCTGCGGGCAGGTGATGGGCGACGGCACCAAAAGCCACCCCTACGGCCAGCCCTTCGGGTATATTGTGCAAGGTGATCGCCAACACAAGCAGCACCGAGCGCTGCCAGCCGGTTTTGACGCCCTCGGCTTCGCGCAGCGCCAAGCCCGGATGCAGGTGTGGCAATACCTTATCGATGCTCCAGAGAAAGGCGCCGCCAGCGAGAAAGCCAATCCCGGCCGGTAGCCACCCGGGTGTGCCATTCGTCTGCGCCATTTCGATGGCCGGCAGCAAGAGTGACCAGAAACTGGCGGCAATCATTACCCCGGCGGCAAAGCCCAACATGCTGTCGAAGAGGGTGCGGTTGACGGTGCGAAAGACGAAAATTAACGCCGCCCCTAGCGCCGTTACCAACCAGGTAAAACTGGTTGCCAGGAGGGCTTGCATGACCGGATGTAAATTGGCAAACCACTGTGCTGCATTCATGATTGCTTTCCGCTTCTCCTCTATCCCTGGCTCTGGGCGCGCAGGTTGACGACTTCATCAAACCCAGGTGGATCAGATAAAGGGCGAGAAAGCGCAACATCAACGTTAACACCGGCGCCAGCCACCCACCACCACCACCAGAGATTTTACAGCACGGCACCATCGTCACGGTTAGCGTGACCGTATGGGTGATCCGATGATCATTACCCTGGATCACAACGTGATGCGTACCCAGCGGTGTATCGGAGGTTGCCGCCAGACGCAGGCGAGCAACTTGCCCCGCGGCAACGGGATTGGGTTCGATCTGCACTGTCATCGCTGCCGGCAGATTCATCATAGTCAGTGTAACGGTGCCGCTATAGCCTTCCTGCCGCCCGATCATAAGCTGACCGTCACCCGTTCGTGAAGGTGTCAATAGCCCGACCGTGGGCTGGACCGCTAGCACAAAGTCCACCGGCAACGACATCCGCCAGATCTGCCCGTTGGCCACCAACCAGACTCATAGCCAGCGCCGGCAAACCAGAGGTGACGCGCATCCTAGGCAAAGATGTCATCGATCACCCACCCGCCCGTCGGCGTATACTCCATACGGGTCTGACCATGATAGCGAACCAGTTTGTGATCAAATGGGCCGCGCCATTGACAATCGGTAGACCGCAATGATTGGCATTTTCACCCCTACAATACAACAAGCGCGACTGCCTGCCTTCCGCCCTCTGACGAGTTTCCCGCCTGGTCAGAAAGATAGGTTTACGGCCGTAAGCAACGGCCAACCCTGGCACACTCGCCATTTGACCAGCCGACAAACTCGCCAACCGTCCGGGTACGACCGATCAGCATTGCCGTATACTGAGAAGACTAGGAGCATTTTGCCAGACACGTTACCTTCCCATTGCCACCTCACTTGCTCTTGCCCTCATCTGTGAGGGCGTATCTACCAGATCGTCAACAGATGAGGTAGAAAGCGCCATCCTTTGGCTAGTCCGGTTTACAAGGTGGCAGTTTTTGCGCCGTTAGTGCCGCAAGCTGCGGCAAGGAAGGTGTACCCCTGATCCACAACCGATGGCTTCCAGCCGGAGGGTGGGTGGTGTTAACGGAAATCTCACCCCGCGCTGGGGAGTTTGTCGATCATGTGCGTGTGCCGGTTTCGCTCTACCCAGCCGGCAGCAGCGCCTGTCCATAAATTTAGCAAGGAGAGAAACTAAGTAAAACACAAAAAGTAATTAGAAATAGAATTCTGTGTTCACATGAGTAAAAATGCAATTTTATGTCTAAAGACTTTCTGGGCTTTAC
>JAPKMW010000144.1 GCA_026645575.1 Caldilineaceae bacterium | reverse complement strand
CGTGAGGGTTGGCAACGACCCTACTCGCGCGCCATTGGCTCGGCGATGTAGGGGCGCGGATTCAGGGAGCGCGGATTTGTGCGGCCTATGATCCGCGCTCCCTGAATCCGCGCCCCTACACCACCGAACCGAGAAACAACCATGATCGACCTATGTGAACTCCAACAGGAAATCTACAACAACAAAGTGCGCCGGGGCTGGAACGTGACCGACATCGGCAAAGAAATTGTTCTCATGGTCGAAGAGTTGGGCGAACTGGCCCACGCCTACAAGAACAGCAACAAATTGCCGGCGGCGGAGATTGATCAACGGGACGAAATTACGGACGCCATCGGTGATTTAATGGTCTACTGCCTGGGACTTTGCCAGATGATGGGCGTCAACGCGGAAGAGGTCTTGACGCAGATTGTCGAAAATAACAAAAACCGCAGCCATACGGGCTGGATGTAAGAAGGAGGAACAATGACCGTATTGACCCAAGAACGGCCTGTGCTACTAATGCCGCCGGCGCGTACCGGCATTATCGACTGTGATGTCCATGTCTTTCCCCGCAATCAGGACGAAATCCGCGCCTATATGGACATGCCCTGGCGCGATCGTTTTAAGGGCGGCGGACGGGGTTTCTTTGGCAACCCCGTGCATGGCAACCGACTAGACGCCAATCCACCCTCTGGTCTGCCTGCCGGCGCTGACCCGGATTTTTTGCGTGAGCAGTTGATCGACAAGTACGGCATTGCCCATGCCATTCTCCTGCCGCGCGCCTTCTGCAATCTCCACCCGGACCCGGACTTTGGCACGGCGATTGCCGCCGCCTATAACGACTGGCTGGCCGACACCTGGCTTACCAAGTACAACCACGATGGCCTCTTCAAAGGTTCGATTACCATTGCCCATCAAGATCCGCAAGCCGCGGCCAAAGAGATCGAACGCTGGGCCGATCATCCCCACTTTATCCAGGTAATGACCGACTCCGGCGCCCGTGCGCCCTTTGGGCAGCGCCAGTATTACCCGATCTACGAGATGTGCAACAAATACGGCCTACCCCTCGCCATTCACCCCGGCACCGACGGCATGGGCATCAACGTCCAACCCTCCCCTGGCTACCCGACTCATTATATTGAGTGGCACACTTGTCTCTCGTTGAGTTTTCAGGCCCATCTGGTCAGCTTTTTAACCGAAGGCGTTTTTGAACGTTTCTCCAATTTCAAGGTGGTCTTGGTAGAAGGCGGCGTTTCGTGGTTGCCGGCGTTGTTGTGGCGCTTGGATCAAGAGTGGCGAGCGCTGCGCATGGAAGTGCCTTGGGTGCGCAAGACCCCTAGTGAATATCTACGCGACCATGTGCGCCTTTCCAGTCAACCACTGGAACGCCCGGCGGATGATCAACACCTGCTTTGGATGCTAGAGATGATGGACGCCGAACATCTGCTCATGTTCGCCAGCGACTATCCGCACTGGGATTTTGATTCACCAACCCATGCGTTTCCGAAACTGCCACAAAAGCTGCATGATCGGATCTTCTTTGAGAATGCGCGGGAGTTTTATGGGCTAGGCTAGGACTGCCTCAGGTTGCGGTTGTAATGCCGCTTGTGGGTATGGTTCCCCCCATTCCCACTGGGCGCGGTTGCCGGTTCGTAATGTGCCGATGGCAATGTTGTAGAGATACTCAGGGGCAATATCAATTTCGCCTTCCCATTCAATGGTGCCAAGCAAAAGTTGGAAACGTCTGATCCGGTCATGTTCTTTCAGTGGCGCAAGATGGGGCTTGTGCAAATAACCAGCCAGATCAACCAATTTTACGGCGCCATCGTTGAACCAAATGAGGAAACGATAGCCTTCAAGAAACTCAGCTTTTGTGATTTCCAGTGGTGTAAACATCAGGCGCCTCCAAATTCCTTCCATTTGGACCGCAGGTAGTGCAAGTTATTCATCCGCCGCTGCTCGACTTTGTTTAACTGATTGCGGCCCATTATTCCGATCACTCTTCCGGTTTCAATTTCGATTGAGACCGACTCACTTTGATACCTGGCATGGAAATGGGGTGGGGCATGGTCATCAAAATTGATACTTACGACAATGCCGTCAATTTCGGCAATTCTCGGCATCCAAGAATCCAGTCAAGGTTATCATGATAGAATTGTAAGTGTTAGTCTGTTACTTTGGCAAACATTTTCTGAAATTGGTTTCATGACTTCTAATTCGTAACCAGGTCAAGCGCGCTTGGCCGTTCTTTGAACTGTTTCTGGTGTTGAATACAGTAGACTTCGCCACCAAAGCGATTCGATTGGTCGAGGCAATAGCGGCGAACACCAGGGGTAACAGGAGCGCCACAAACTTTGCAAATGCTATCGGTTTGTGCAAGCTTGGAATTTGTCATCACTCGTGCTACGGGTGAAATAGCAGGCGGTTCCATCGGTTGAACGGGTAGCGGTTGGGTAATGCGCAGCATGGGTGGGATTGCCTCAAGTTGATGAAGCGATAAGGCAATACTTGTTAGCTTTTTGCGATCCCACAATTCGACCTGATTGGCTCTGGCTAAATCCTTGGCCCGTTGACTGAAGTAACTATTGGTCACCACAATCGCACGATTGCACTCATAGAAGGGCATGGCGGCGACAACTTGTTGCACGGCATCAACGCCGACTGTGCCGGCAAAGCGTTTGGCCTGAACCGCTGTGCGCAGACCATCGCGTTCCAAAATGAGATCGGCGCCAAAATCGCCTTGTGGTGGCGTTAACGTGGTTTTGAAACCTAATTTTTCAAAGAGAAATTGCAAATATTGCTCAAACTGGCGTCCGGTAAAGCGGTCAACGTCCAGCATACCAGCCTTTTGAAAACGACGAGCCAAGTAGAGTTTTCGCAGCAAACGCGCTGTTATCATTACCCCCATGATTACCCAAACCGGCCACACCAGGGCTAGAATTTGGAAAACCCCCAAGAGTATTTCGACCAAGGTGATGCCATTCATAAAATCCCTCAAATTATAGCTATTGCCAACAGCCGTTCGTTTACACCGGTTTCCATCCTACCTTGTAACGAACCTTGTTTCTACCGTCATTTGCCGGATACTGGCAGCAACAAGCGCGATAAGTTGTTGATTCAACTTACGTAAAGTAAAACGAGAAGGAAGCAATTGTGACAAAACATATTATCAGTCCGGTCAGCGAGTTGCCGGTTGGCGCCCGCAAGCTTGTTGAGATCAATGGCCGCTCGATCGGCGTCTTTAATATTCACGGCAAATACTACGCCTTGCGTAATGCCTGCCCCCATCAACTGGCGCCGCTCTGCCGCGGGCATGTCACCGGGACAACGCTGCCGAGCCAGCCGGGGCAATACATCTGGGATCGCGATGGTGAGATCATTCGCTGTCCGTGGCATGGTTGGGAATTTGATTTGACGACAGGGCGTTCGGTCTTTAATCCACACAAGTTGCGCGTCAAAACTTATGAAGTCACAGTAGAACGCGGTGGTGAACTGGTAAAACAAACCATTGGCGCCGATGAGGAAGATCCCTCAGTCGAAACCTTTCCGGTTACCGTCGAAGACGAGTTCGTTGTCCTACATATATAGTGGGAAAAAATAATATCCGGCAGTCACTACCAATCCAGGGCTGGTGTGGGTCCCCAGGCTTAATTGTGACTGCCGGCATAGCAATGAAGAAGCGCTGTCATGCCAAACAAAGCATACAGACACCAATTAGCTTTCGATCATCTCCACGGCGCCGGTCTCCAAGTTATAGCGCGCGCCGACGATCAGCAACTGACCTTGCGCCACTGCTTTGGCCAAAATGGTTGTCTCTCGCAGACGATTGACGGTGAGGGTGATGTTGGCCTTGATCGAGTTATCGAGCGCATCACCTGGTTGTTCTGCGGCCAGTTCAATTGCCGGTTTGATGCCATTGACCAAATAACCGATGCTGGCCGGCGCTTCAGCGCCATGCTCCACGGCTTCCAAGGTTGCTTTCACGGCGCCGCAACTCGCATGACCTAAAACCATGAGCAATGGAATCTGTAACTCGGCCACGCCAAATTCCAGGCTGCCCAACACGGCTTCATCAATCACATGTCCTGCTGTGCGGATGACAAAGAGATCACCCAAGCCACGATCAAAGACCAATTCCGGCGGCACGCGTGAATCAACACAGCTAAAGATCGTGGCAAAGGGCTGTTGCCCTTGCGCCACTTCGCTACGCCGTTGGCTTGATTCATTAACAGGTAGGGAACGATTCGCTGCATAGCGCTGATTGCCAGCCAACAACCGTTCCAACGCTTCCTGAGCATTTTGCACAGGTTCCTCCACCGGCAGCGGGGCCTGGAGCGGAGCAACACAACCACCTAGCGTAGCGCCAACAGCTAGCGTAGAACCATAGAGAAAGCGACGGCGGTTGAGCAATATAGGCATAGCCACAAATGATTTCTCCTTACTTAAGTTTGCTGACAAAACCGAAGCCTTATTATAAGGTACAACACGGTCCTGCCACAAAAGGCGATTAACCAGCTTTCATCTACCAAACTAATATCAAAGAACCGACCCTCTGACTCATCTTTTTTTTCCAGTTGCCCCGTTTGCCGTTTTCCGCTACAATCCCGATCAACGTCCTTTTCCCTTTTTCGCCGGTTCACCACAAGGAGAAACTCAGCATGCCCGCTGTGCGCGACATTTACAAATTTGACGAACTGACCTGGCCCGAAGTCAACGAAGCGGTGGCGATGGGCAAAATTCCCATCATCCCCACTGGCTCGGTTGAACAACATGGACATCACTTGCCGCTCAAGGTCGATCACCTCTGCGCCAACGCCGTCGCTACCGAAGCGGCCCGCTTGCGGCCCGACATCAGCCTGGTGCTGCCGCCGGTGAGTTATGGCTATGTCCACCATGTCATGGATTTCCCCGGCTCGCTCAACATTCACTTTGAACATTTCATCCAATATGTGCTGGATATTTGCAAAAGCCTGGCCTATCACGGTTTTAAGAAGATGATCATTGTCAACGGTCACGGCTCCAACCATCCACTCTGCGAACTGGTTGCCCGCCGTCTGGTGGTCGAGACGGACGCCAGTTGCGCCTTTTGTAGCTGGTGGCAAATGTTAACGGTCAACCCCGACTTTATGCCCCAGTGGCGCGAGAGCATCTTCCCCGGCGGTTGCGCCCACGCCTGTGAGTTGGAAACTTCCATGCTTATGTATCTCTCACCGGAGAGTGTGCGCATGGACAAGATCAAAACGGAAATCGCCAAGACGAATCAGTACGGCTCCAAATACATCTACACCGACCTCTTTGGCAGCGGGCCAATGGGGCTGGTCGAGTGGACGAGCCAATACAGCGACACCGGCGTCATGGGCGAGGCTGAAAAAGCGACGGCGGAAAAGGGCAAACTCGCCTGGGAAGAAGCGAGTCGCAACCTGGCGAACTTTGTGTCTGAATATTACGACCGCAAGATCGCCCAGCGCACGTCCCGTATGGCGCAACCACCGACCTTCCCGTTGTCTTTCCCAACTGATTAGGTTCACAGAGACCACAAAGGAGACGCAGAGATTCACAGAGATTGAATCTACAACTTGCCTCCATACGTCTCTGTACATCTCTATAACAACTCTGTGTATCTCTGCGCTTTCTCTGTGGTCTCTGTGAACAAAAGGATAGAAACCTATGACAGCAGAACTCAAAGTCGGCGTCATCGGCTGTGGCGGCCATGCGCAGAGCCACTTTGCCATGATCAAAGCCGAGCCACGGCTGAAACTGGTTGCGATTGCCGAGATCGACGAAACGCGCCGGACGGAGGTCCAAGCCAAACATCAACCCGAAGCCGTTTTTAGTGACTATCGGACAATGTTGGACAAAACGCAACTGGATATGGTCTACGTGGTGACGCTGGCCGGTCACCTGTTGCCGATTGTGCAGGAGTGTCTGGGGCGTAACCTTCACACCTCAATTGAAAAAGCGCCCGGTTACACGGCAGCCGAGACGCGCTTAATGGTAGAAGCAGCCCACCAGAGCAAAGGCAAAGCGATTGTCTCCTTCAACCGCCGCTATATTCCCGAAATTCTAGCTGTACGACGGCTGGCACAGGAACGGGGTGGCGCTGTCCAGGTCGCCGCCAATTATCACAAACCGCCGTCGGGTATGGTGCCAGCCAACCGCCAGGATGTGGTGCCGCCGGAGTTGACCTCCGACGCCATCCACCACGTCGATCTCATCCGCTGGTTGACCGGTCGCACGCAGGCGGAGGCGCGCACGGCTAGCGAAGTCTATGCCCATACCTGGCGCGGGCTTGACATACCCGCGCCCCATCACAATGCGGTCATCAAATTTGACGATCACACCCACGGCGTCATGATGAGCCACTTTGGCGTTGGTTATCGCATCCAGAGCGCCGAGCTTCATGCCAATGATATGTCAGCCTATCTGGATTTGACCAGCAAACCCCAGGTGACGCTTTACCTCGACGGCAAGTTGGTGGAAGCGCCGCTGGATCTGGCGCCAGTTGGCGGGGCAGGGTTTAACGAGACAACGCACTTTGTCGATTGCATTCTCAATGATACGACGCCCTGGAGTACCATCGATGACGCGGTAAAGACAATGGAATTGTGTGAGGCGATTGTCGCCGGCCATCAGGGGAAGCTATAGGGCAACGAACAATGCGGTGGTGGGGTGAAGGTAGTGGTATACTACACAACAACCGGAGTAACGGATTCAGGACAGCAACGGATTGGCCTCAGGGATAAAGCAGTTTCGCCTTGTTGCAAAGAAAAACCTAACATGGTTACTTCTTTGCAAGAACGATAAATCTGTTCCCGTCGTGAACCCGTTGTCCCCACCATCAGCAAAAGCAGCAGAAAGTAACCAATATGAGCAACCAGCAAACAACCATTCATCTTCAGCGTCATCAGTTTACCAGCCGGGAAGAGCCGTTAATCGAACACGGCCCCTTTACGGCGTCGCTCTTTCTCTTTGACAGCGGCGTCCATGCGCTACGATTGCGCAATGAGCGGAGCGATCTTGTCTTCCTGCCCTTCCAGGGGCAGCAGATCTGGTCGGCGATCTTTGATGGCCGCAATGTCACCATGAAGTCCTGGTTCGACCAACCGCGCCCGACCACTACCTATCTCGACACCTATGGCGGCTTTCTGCTCCACTGTGGCATGGCCTCGATGGGCGTGCCAGGGCCGGGCGACAACCATCCCTTGCATGGCGAGATTCCGAATGCGCCTTATCAAAAAGCGTCAGTCGTCCTGGGCGAAGACGAGCGTGGCGCCTACATCGGCCTGACCGGCGAGTATACCCATGCTGTTGCCTTTACCCATTACCATGTGGTGCAGCCCTTGGTCAAGCTCTATGCCGGCGAGGCGCGCTGTGTCATCAGCATCAGCGTGACCAACCGCAAGCATCTGCCGATGGAATATCTGTACATGGCCCATGTTAACTTCCGCCCGGTGGACAACAGCCGCTTTGTCTACAGCGCCCGCTGTACGCCGGAAACAGTGCGCGTGCGCAAGACGATTCCTTCCCATGTCAAGCCGGATCCGAGCTATGTGGCCTGGTTGAAGGAGTTGGAAGAGCATCCCGAAAAGCACCACACGTTGTCACCGGAACTCTCCTTTGACCCGGAAGTGGTCTTCTCGATTGACTACCTGGCCGATGAAAGTGGTTGGGCGCACAGTATGCAAGTCCACCCCGATGGCAGCGCCGATTACATCTGTCACCAACCGGTGGTTCTCAACAAAGGCATCCGCTGGATCTGCCGCATGACCGAGCAGGATGCGCTGGGCATTGTCCTGCCCTCCACCGCTGATCCCGAAGGCTATACGATTGAGAAGGCCAAAGGCAATATTCGCACCTTGCAACCGGGAGAAAGTTTCGCCTGCCAACTGGAAGCCGGCGTCTTAAGTGCGGAGGAAGCGCAACAGATGGCGGCCAAGATCGACAGCATTATCAGGTAATAGGGTTGCCGTCGTTATTGATGAATGAGAGGTGAGCAATGGCGTTATCGGTGAGGCGCGAAAAAACGTACACAGCCAAAGAGTACCTGGAGCGCGAAGAAACAGCCACCGAAAAGAGTGAATTTTACAATGGCGTTATTTACACAATGGCTGGTGGCTCGTTTAATCATGATATGATCAGTGGCAATGCTTACGCAGCCCTGCACGCATTCGCACGCACTGGTTCTTGCACTGCGTTTACGAGCAATATGAAACTTAAGATTGAAGCGCATAATCTATACCATTACCCCGACGCTATGCTCATCTGCGGCACGCCAAAATTTGAGAAAAATCGCAAAGATGTGGTCTTAAATCCACTCATTCTGGTCGAGGTGCTTTCCAAATCGACAGAGAGCTACGACCGCGGCAAGAAGTTTGAATACTACCGTTCTCTACCCACGTTTCAGGAGTATTTGCTGATCGATCAAGAGCGCGTCTATGTGGAACATTATTATCGCTTGCACATCGGGCACTGGGAGTACACAATTTTGACAGACTTAGTCGAGGTAGTCAAGTTGCAAAGCATTACCCTTGAAATCCCCGTTCGCCATCTGTATGAACAAGTAGACTGGCTAAACCAGCAGTAACCAATAGGAGGAAATTTATGGCAAGACCCATTAAAATCGCCGTCGTCGGCGCTGGCAGCGCCACTTTTTCACTGGGGTTGGTCAAAGACCTTTGTCTGACCCCCAACCTGGCCGGCAGTATGGTCCACTTTATGGACATTGACGCCGGTCGCCTGGACATGATCACCAAGTTGGCCCAACGCTATAGCAGCGAACTTGGCTCTGACTTGAAAATTGCCAATACACTTGACCTGCGCACAGCGTTGACCGATGCTGATTTTGTCATCAACACAGCGTCGGCTATCAGTCACTATCACCAGCGGGACATCCGTGACCTGACGGCAAAATATGGTTACTACTACGGTCGGGTCAACCTCGGCTCCCACCAGAATCTCCAGTTGATGCTCGATGTCGCGCATGAAATGGAAGAGACCTGCCCCGACGCCTGGCTGATTCAGTCCGGCAACCCGGTCTATGAGGGCTGTACGTTGATGACGCGCGAAACCGACATCAAGGTCTGCGGCCTCTGTCACGGTCACTATGGCGTCTATGAGATTGCCCGTGTGCTGGGTTTGCAAATCAACGACATGAAGGATCTCACCTGGGAAGCGCCGGGATTGAATCATAACATCTGGTTAACCCAGTGCTACTATCAAGGGCGGGACATTTACCCGCTGCTTGACCAATGGATTCAAGAGAAGGGCGAAGAATACTGGCGCACCCACGTTGCGGAACGCACCCATGATATCCAAATGTCACGCGGGACGATTCATCAATACCAGATGTTTGGTCTCATGCCCATTGGCGACACCCCACGGCGGGGCGGCTGGTGGTATCATACCGACCTGGAAACCAAAAAGCATTGGTTTGGCGAGCCGTGGGGCGGGCCGGATACGGAATTGGCGCGACCTTTCTATGTCGCTAACCTGGAAAAGAAGATGGCGCAGATCCACGAAGCCGCCAATGATCCCAAGGCGAGTGTCGTGGCCGTCTTCGGTAGCCAGAAGACACGCGAACAGCAGGTGCCGATTATCGATGGTCTGGTGAATAACAACGAAGGCTACTTCCAGGTCAACGTCCCCAACTATGGCGCGCTGCCCGGCGTTCCTGATGATGTGGTGGTGGAGGTGCCGGCGTTGGTCAACCAAAAGGGCATCCAACCCATTCGCGTTGATCCGCTGCCGGAGAAGATCATGTATGAGCAGATTCTGCCTGAATGGCTCGACATGGAGCGCGAACTGCTCGCCTTCAAGACCGGCGACCGCACCATGCTGCTCTGGAATGTGCTGGAAAGCCAGCAGACCCGGTCGTATGACCAGGCGGCAGGCGTGTTGGAAGAGTTACTGGCGATGGCCGGTCACGAGGAAATGAACGCACACTATCGATACCCGGAGAAGCACATCCTGCTGGATTCCGTGCGCCAACGGTCATAACGGTAGTTAAGACGTTAGTCTTTCTCTGAACAGGTGAAAGACTAACATCTTAACTACAACAAAGCAGTTATTAAGTTAACTTACGAAGAATATAGCAAATCGGACACAACTTGCCCAACATCTGGTAAACGCCCCAGTAGCAATTGGCAAGCTCTACTTCATAGTCCGTGCGTCCCAAGGCCGCGATGTACAGTTCTCGTTTGCGACGTAAGCGTGCTAGGGTGAGCAATTGAGTAGACGTTGTATGGGTGCCATTCTCTTCCCAGGCTTCGCGCCATTCGCTGCCGATCACATCTTTTTCGACCACTTGAAAACCAGCACGGCGACTTACCTCTTCAAAGTAGGCATAGGACATGTTCGCCGGCACCACGGCTAGTGGCGGATAGAGACGCACCGCTTCCGGCGGTTCCAACAGGTCGGTGGCAAAGGTCTGGTAAACCAACATCCACCCGCCTGGTCGCAAAACGCGACAAGCCTCGCGCAGGCCAAGACGCAGATCCGGTACATGGCTCAACACATCGCGACACCAGACATAATCAAATTGTTTGGGCTGACTGGGAATCGCTTCAATACTCCCCTTTGTCACCGTAACCCGGCTGCCCAAATTCCGTTCGGCAATCAGTTGTTGCGCCTTTCGCACATGATCATCCACCGGGTCAATGCCAAACGCCGTCGCGCCGAAGCGTGTCACTAGTTCACAAGTGTGACGGGCATCGCGGCAGCCAATATCCAGCAAGGTATTTTCGGCCTTTAGCCCAAGTTCACCCATCTTGGTGTAGAGCATCGTCGCTGGACGCGGCTGTAGACTTTGCGCCAGAATCACATCAATGGCGCCATCGCCGAGCGCGCTATCGCTGTAAATCTCTTCTACTGAAAGTCGAGGAGGGGCCTCTTGCATAATAATTGCTAACCTCGTGCCTGCAAAGGCAGGGAATGGTATACCCACAAGCGCCGGAAAGTAACACTTTCTTCAGGGGGAATAGGGTACTTTCTGTGCTGCATGAATATAAATTGTCGCCGGCTGGTGGGTAAAGGCTATGTGGTGGGTTGGCGTTCGACAAAACCGTAGGCGCGTGAAACAATGTAGAGCGGACGCCCTTTCACTTCATCGTAGATGCGTCCCAAATACTCACCGATGATGCCAAGAACAATCAGTTGGATGCCCCCTAGCAAGAGTACGCTGACTAATGTGGTCGCCTGCCCAAGAAAGAAGCTGCTGCCGGAGAGGCGCAAAACCACGGCCAGCACCATGCCAAGCAAGCTCAAGCCGGCCAGGGCAAAGCCCAGGTAGGTGGCAAGTTGCAATGGTAGATAACTAAAGTTGGTGATAGCTGTATTGGCCAGGCGCACCATTTTGCGTAAGGGATACTTGGTTTCACCGGCAAAGCGTTCGGCCCGTTCGTACTCAACGCCGATCTGCTTAAAGCCAACCCAACTGCTTAGACCACGCATAAAGCGATGCTGTTCACGCAGTTGACGCATCGCCAGAACCACGCGACGATCCATCAAGCGGAAATCACCTGTATCCAGTGGAATTTCGACATCGGTAATGCGCTTAAGCAAACGGTAGAAGAGTTTGGCCGTCGTTAGCTTAAACCAAGTTTCCCCTTCCCGGTGGGTACGGCGAGCATAAACCACTTCATACCCGGCGCGCCACTGTTCGATCAGCCGAGTAATGGTTTCCGGCGGGTCTTGTAGATCTGAATCCATGACAATCACTGCATCACCCTCGGCAAAATCGGCGCCGGCGGTGATGGCAATTTGATGCCCAAAATTACGACTAAAGTCAATCACCTTAATCCGTGGGTCCCGTTCGTGTAACTCAGTTAGGAGTTGAAGGGAGCGGTCGCGGCTGCCGTCATTGACACAGATCAACTCCCACGGTTCGCCAGTGCTATCCATCACACTGACGACGCGCCGATACAGTTCTGGAATGATCTTTTCTTCATTCCAGACAGGAACAACCAATGAAAAGGTTGGGCGATTACGCTGGGTATTCATACCTATATCCTACTCGAAACTATATACATTGGTCAAACAAATGATCGAGTTAAAATAATTCTGTAAACAAAATGTAATTGAATCAAACGTGCTTTTTGCATATTTTTGTGTGTATCAACTACTAAGCCCGCTCGTAGCCATGCCTAAAAGGCAACCGGTGACCGGCGTCTGGAGCGCCGGTCATGGACTGGTATGAGCGGGCAGATGCCTGGTAGCTGCTGTGTAGAAACGTTTTCCATACCTTTGCGTACAAATATGCGTACAGATAAAGGTGCGTCTGAATTGACGCGAAGGACAGGCAATGCTAGACTGGTGAGCGATTGTTATCGTTTTTTGAACATAAGGCAATAAAAACGCTTTGAACGCATTAAATCGACGGTGGCAGACCGGCACGGATCTTGCCGGCAGCTTACCGGTTTTCCCCAAAACTCCCGGCAGTACGTTATCCACTAGTTTGGCGCTGGCCAATGTACGGCGCAAACAGTTGGTCTTCAATCGCCTGTCTCAACCAGGCCAGATTCATGTTTACCGCGCCGAATGTCGCGCTGGCGAGCGGTTGCGGGTACAGATGTTTGTCCCCGTACTGCCCTTAGGCGGCTCTGTGGTGCCGGCCTTTGCTGTCGTTGCCCAAAGTTTACCCTATAGCGCCGATCTACAAAAATTGCCACTGGATCTGCCGGCTGGTTATAGCGCCGTTGTCGCGCCACCCCCTAGCGAGTTGCTCACCCCAGTCAAGGATATGTTGACACGAGTGCGGTACTATCCGGGGCCATTGATCGACACGCGCACGCTGGTCGGCGGCCACTGCTATATCCTGGTCTGGAGTCCCCACAACCATATGGGCAAATATGTATTGCAAACTGGCACGCAATGGCCCTGGCAGGGAAGCTACTGGTTGCAACTGCCGCTCTTCTGGTGGTTGATCCGCGGCTGGTTTGGCCTCAGCCGCATGGCTGCCTACTGGATAGTCGGTGCGCTGCTGCTCTTGGGCGCGATCTGTCTACGCCTGTTCTGGCGCACAAAACGAACTGCTTCATAAGCAGAAGTTAGGTAAACAGGTAAACAGGTAGACAGGTAAACAGGTAGACAGGTAGACTGGTAGACTGGTAGATACATCCTATTCCCTGTCTACCTGTTTCCCTGTTTCCCTGTTTACCTTCTAGTACACGATGAGGTGAGTTGTGCGAATTGTTTTATATTTAGGTAAGGGCGGCGTGGGCAAGACCACCATTTCTGCTGCTTCTGCCGTGCGCAGTGCGCAGTTGGGCTACCGCACATTGGTGGTCAGCACGGATATTGCCCACAGCTTGGCTGACAGTCTGGATGTGACCTTAACCAGTGAACCGGTGGAAATTGCGCCAAAACTCTATGCCCAGGAGATTAATGTACTGGAGGAAATTCGCCAGCACTGGGGCGAAATGCAGGATTATGTCGGCTCCTTGCTCCAACGCCAGGGCATGAGCAAGCCAATTGCCGAAGAGATGGCGATTATCCCCGGCATGGAAGAAGTGGTTAGCCTGCTTCATATTCACAAACAAGCGCGCGAAGGAAACTTTGATCGCGTTATTGTAGACGCTGCACCAACCGGTGAAACCATGCGCCTACTGACCATGCCGGAAAGTTTCCAATGGTATGTGGGGCGACTCTCCGGCTGGGGTGATGCGACCTTGCGCATGGCCGGTGGGTTGTTGCGCCGCTTCCTCCCCGACAAAGATGTCTTTTCCGGCCTGAACAATCTGGTGGTCGGCGTCAAAGAGTTGCAGAAAGTGCTGCTCGACCCGACAACCACCAGTTATCGTGTTGTTTTGAATCCAGAGAAGATGGTGATCAAGGAGGGCGCGCGCGCCGTCACCTACCTCTCGCTCTATGGTTACCCGGTGGATGCGGTGGTGGTCAATCGCATTCTGCCTGGCATCGTCAGCGATGGCATCGGCAACACCCAACTGGTGCAGCCCAGCGATGATCCCTATCTGCGCCATCTGCAAGAGATCCAGACGCGCTATCTGGCCGACATTGAACGGGAGTTTCACCCGCTGCCCATTTTGCGCTCGGCCTGGTTTGATCGCGAAATGGTGGGCGTTGAAAAATTACAAATGTTGGCGTCGGCGCTCTTCCCTGAACATGACCCCGGCCAAATCTTTTTTGTCGGTCAGACCCAACAGATTCTGGAAGAAGGCAATGATTATGTGTTAAAATTGCCCTTACCCCATGTGGAACTAAACAAAGTGAAATTGACCAAGCGGGGCGACGAACTCTTTATCAGCATCGGCAACTTCAAGCGCGAACTGTTGCTGCCCGCCGTTCTGGCCCAACGCAACGCCGGCGGCGCCATCTTTGCCGATGGCATTTTACAAGTGCGCTTCCCCCCTGGGCAGGCGCAAGCGGCGTAAAAAGACAAAGCGATAGGAAGACAGGGAGACAAGAAGAGAGCAAGTATACATGCTAAGTAATCGTCCACGGATAAATTCACGATTGTCACCCGGAAAGGGTCTGCTGTCTACCCCACATAAAGACCCTTTCTGGGTGACAAATCGACAAGTTACTGCTGGACGACGACTAAGATAAGGCGCTTGTCATGTAGGCTTCTTGTCTTCCTGTCTATCAGCAAGTACAGAGTAGAGTGGGTGCCGTGCGACAATTAACCAACGTGTTATTCTTTATTCTGGGTGTACTTGTGGGCAGCCAGGCCAAGTTGCGGTATGATAATTACCAACAGCCTCACCCGCGCCCCCACCAGTGGTGGCGTCTGCTCGAACACCCGTGGCGGCTCTGGTATCGCAAACCGGGCGAGACGGTGGATCAACTAGGGATCAGGCCGCAAATGACGGTGTTGGAGTTGGGCTGCGGCACGGGCCTCTTCACCGTTGAGATCGCCCAACGCTTGGGTGAGGGCGGGCAGTTGCACGTTGTCGAGTTGCAGGAAGCCTATCTCCGTCAGGCGCAACAGCAGGTAAAAACAGCCGGCGTACAAACGCGTGTCGCCTTTCATCATAGTGGCGCCTATGCTTTGCCGATTGACACCGACAGCGTTGACTTGGCCGTTGTCATTGCCACCCTGGGTCAGATTCCGGAGCGCTTGACCACCCTGAACGAACTGCGGCGGGTGCTGAAACCAGGCGCTCATCTGGTAATCAGCGAAGAGTTGCCAGATCCCGCCTACGTGCCACCGCCGGTCATGCGGCGCTGGCTCACCACCACCCGCTATCGACTCGTTGGACAGAGTGGATCGCCCTTTTGCTACCTGCAACGTTACGCGACCGACAAAGAGATCAACACCATCGATGTTGTTGCCAAAGCGACTGACAGAGTTACCGTAATTAGCCATAAAAGTTAAGAAATTCTCCCCAAACGGCATGTCCCCCTACTACCATTGTTCAGGTTTGGAACCCATCTTCCTTCGTACAGGCAAAGCTCATGTTAGAATCAACCATAGATTTAACCCTACCCTACTTAACAGCAGCGCTACCAGGGATCGGTGGCCAGTTACGCGCATCAGTTGAACACTTTGTGGTCGAGGAGCTACCACTCTATGATCCCGCGGGGGAAGGGCAACATCTCTATGTGAACCTGACCAAAAGCGGGTTGACAACCAAAGAGGTGCAAAATGCGCTGGCGCGTCTGCTTGGCTTGAACCCGAACGAGATTGGCTTCGCCGGCTTAAAAGACAAATATGCGCGCACGACGCAAACCTTTAGTCTGCCGGTGACCCATCAGGTGGCGCAACAGGGCGAGAGCGGAATCGTCGGCATCGTAGAGCAAATCAGCGCTGGGTTGCCGGTGACGGTACACTGGGCGCGCTATCACCGCAATAAGTTGAAGGCGGGTCATCTCTTAGGCAATCGCTTTCAGATTACGGTAACGGATTTGGCCGTGTCGCAAGCGGAAGCCTTAACTCGTGCCACCGCCATTGCCGATGAATTGCGTCGACGCGGTCTGCCTAACTTTTTTGGCGCCCAACGCTTTGGCCATGACGGCGCTAATGTGAGCAAAGGATTAGCACTATTACAGGAGCAGCGGCGGGAACGTAACCCGTGGTTGCGGAAATTCTTGATTTCGAGCTTTCAGAGCTATCTCTGTAACCGCTATCTGGCGCAGCGGTTGGTGAGCGGCGCCTTTGATCGCTTGTTAGTCGGCGATGTCGCCAAAAAGTATGCCACCGGCGGCATGTTTGATGTGGTGGATCTGGCTGCCGAACAGGCGCGCTATGGGGCGCAGGAGATTTCTTTCACGGCGCCTTTATTCGGCGCCAAAATGTGGGCCGCCAAAGAGGAAGCCGCCGCCTTTGAAAATGCCATTCTGGTTCAGGCTGATCTACCGGAGACAGCGTGGCAGCGGGCCAAGATTGAAGGGACGCGACGGCTGGGTCGCTTGTTGTTGCCCGATCTACAGATTGAACCGTGCGATGAGGATAAGCTACTCTTCCACTTTTCCCTGCCCAAAGGCGCCTTTGCGACCATTGTTCTGCGTGAGTTCATGAAAGTAGATCTAAGCAACAGCCAACAGATCGACAGCGACGCCGATCTTGACTGATCCATTTGGGGTATTTTAGTGTCGGACTTAGCGACAACCAGAGTTGACAGGTCTCAACAAACACATCTGGTTGTGTCTAAATCCGCTGAGTATGGGGTAATTTCGCATGACAAAAGTATTTCGACCGGATACGTATCGCAATCGCGATTGGTTCGCACAAGATCAGCAACGGACGGAGAGCATGGAGATTCCGCTTTTTCCATTAAAGAATGTCGTACTGTTTCCAGGCATGGTGTTACCCCTACACATCTTTGAGCTACGCTACCGCGAGATGGTCAACCGTTGCATCGACGAACGCCTGCCCTTTGGTGTCGTGCTGATCAAAGAAGGTCAGGAAGTCGGCCCCGCAGCCACGCCCCATGATATTGGCACCCTGGCCCGCATTCACCGAGTGGAACGGCTGGATGATGGCGGCATGAACATTGTCACCATCGGCACGGAACGCTTTCAGATCGAAAAAATTCTGCAGGAACAGAGCTATCTGACTGCCACTGTACGCACCATTCCCACCATCAATGGCAGTACACGCGTTGCGACGGAACTGGCGCACAAGATGCGCCCCAAGCTGCATGAATATGTCGAACTGCTCTCCAAAGCCAACAACGCCGATCTCAAGCTGGATCGCCTGCCCGAAGAACCGACAGCCCTTGCTTTCCTGGTCGCCATTGCCCTGCAAATCTCGCCAACCCAAAAACAGACCCTGCTGGAGCGTCCTGGTGTGCCGGAAATCCTGGTCGGTGAACTCAACCTGCTGGCCCACGAAAATATGATGCTGCGTTATATGATCGACACCCAGCGGGAAGTGCAGGCCATGAACGCCGGTATGACAGGTGGGATCTTCCCAAATTAGAATAAAACCCAGAAAAACGTCTGTGCGCAGCTTTGCGCCCTTCACACACCTTGCTGGCCCTCCTGTCATCTTATGCAATAGCAAGGAAGATCCCTCCAACCGACGCAAGCGTCTCCTTTGACCGTCAACCAAGAAGACAGTCTCGCAAGAAAAGTTCTGTTGCGTCTTGTAACCAAGCAGTGATCCTGTTAATTTGATGCATAAAAAAATACCCGTTTCATTCTAATTGAATGAAACGGGTACTATCTGTACTATCTCTAGCATACAATACAGCTTAATAGCACTGTATCTTGCATTTAGGTGGTGATGGGTGGAATCGAACCGCCGACCTAAGGATTATGAAGCCTTCGCTCTAACCGTCTGAGCTACATCACCATGGTTGTGTGAGTCTGGATCAAAACCGCCGACCTTGCGATCGGCGGTTTAGTTGCGGGGACAGGATTCGAACCTATGACCTTTGGGTTATGAGCCCAACGAGCTACCTCTGCTCCACCCCGCGTCAACAGAATGTTAGTATAACATGGGTTTGCGGCGCTGTCAAATAAGCTAGACTACAATTGGCAATGAAGATCAGGAAACAGAAGTCAGAGGCGATATGACCGCTGTTTCCTGATCGCTAGGGAGTGAAATGACGCCCTAGATCCACCCCTGATCCTGCAAAAACGCTGTCAAGCCGGGGATGGCGAAGCGTTTGCCCTGGTAGGCTTGGTAACCGTAGTAGAGCAGGGCGATGACGGCCATGAAGTAGGCTATCGGCGACAGGCAGAGTACCAGAAAACCCACTAGCAGTCCAATTAAGGGAATCACTTGCAGGATGGCGGTGCCGATGCCGACGGCGACACTCACGGCAATAAACAGACAGGTAAGCGCCAGGCTCTGCACAGCATGATAGCGCTGAAAGGGGCGCAACTTGCTGCTCTCACTCAGCAGGACAATCACCGGCATGACCAGGGGAATGACAATTTGGGTGACATAGGAAAGTAATGCAATCAGCCGGTCATCGGCGTTGGCGTCAGCGTCGGTAATGGCGTTATTCAGAAACTCACCGCGGCGGAAGGAATCAGCCGCTTCGGTGGCGGTGGCGCGGGCGGTATCGGCCATCTGCTCAATGGGCGTGCGTTCGCCGCTGCCGCCAGAGGGGTTTGGTTCTGCTTGGTTAAATTGATCGTTTCGTTGTTCCATAACTCTTCACTCATCTATTCTTAGTCGTGTAGTCCAGCGTCCGAAGTCCGAAGTCCGTAGTCATACACCCAGCGGGTGCATAGATGACGGCATCTACGCAATTACGCGAGCCAACGACGCTGGACTTCGGACGCTGGACTACACGACCTAACAAATTCTCCACATATCGTACACCATACTCTACGCAAAGCCTACGGAAAAGTTGCAGATTGGCATTATATTTGCCCAAGTGGCTCATTTCTGCTATAAGTAAGGTCATGTCCAACAAGTGATCCGGGGAGGGAGGCTTATGGCAAGAAAGGTGATGGTGGGGGCCGCACAATTTGGCCCGGTTCACCGCACGGAAAGTCGAGCGCAGGTGGTGCAGCGGTTGATCGCGTTGCTGCGCGAGGGTCATGCCCGTGGCTGCGATCTGGTAGTCTTTACCGAATGCGCGCTGACCGCGTTCTTTCCCCACTGGCACATGACCGATGAGGCCGAAATCGACAGCTATTTTGAGACCGCCATGCCCAGTGCCGTGACCCAACCGCTCTTTGACGAAGCGGTGCGTCTGGGCGTCGGCTTTCACCTGGGCTATGCCGAGTTGGCCTGGGAGCAAGGGCAGAAGCGCCATTATAATACGGCGATTCTGGTTGACCAACGGGGCAAACTGGTGGGCAAGTATCGCAAGATCCATCTGCCCGGTTGGGCCGAGCCGCAGCCCGGTCAGCCCTTTCAGAATCTGGAAAAATACTATTTTGATGTGGGCAACCTGGGCTTCAACGTCTGGCGCGCCTTTGGCGGTATTGTCGGCATGTGCATCTGCAACGACCGGCGCTGGCCGGAAACCTATCGCGTCCTCGCCTTGCAAGGGGCCGAGTTGATCGTGTTGGGCTACAACACCCCTGCTCACTACCCGCCCATCCCTAGCATGGAACATCTGGCGAACTTTCACAACCTGCTCTCGATGCAAGCCGGCGCCTATCAGAACGCGACCTGGGTGGTAGGGGTGGCCAAGGCCGGGGAAGAGGAAGGGGTCAAACAGATTGGGCAAACCAGCATTATTGCCCCCTCTGGCGAAGTGGTGGCGATGGCGACGACGTTGGCGGATGAATTGGTGACAGCCACCTGCGATCTGGATCTAAGTACGCTGTACCGCCGACATGTCTTTAACTTTGCCGCTCACCGGCGGATTGAACACTATGGGCTGATTACCCAACAGACCGGGATTGTGCTGCCGCCGGAGATTGGCGCGGAGAAGCATGAATGATCAGTAAATTTTTCATGGGAGATTAAGAGATTGAGAGATTAAGAGATTGTCTTGATGCAATCTCTTAATCTCTCAATCTCTTAATCTCTATGAGATGATAAATGATTCCCAATCGTGGAATGAAAGGTTAAGAGGAGAAGCTATGTTTACCCATGAAAGTTTAGTTGAACAGGATCAGGCGCACCTGCTCCATCCGTTGCACCATCCGTCGGCCCATGAAAACGCGCTGATCTTTGAGTCGGGCCGCGGGGTCTGGATGCGCACGACCAACGGCAAAGAGGTGATCGACGGCTTGGCCGGCCTCTGGAACGTGTTGATCGGCCACGGGCGCGCCGAACTCGCCGACGCAGCCCGTGAACAGATGGCAACGCTGGCCTACTGTTCCAGCTATGTCGGCTCGTCCAATGTGCCGGCGATTCGGTTGGCCGAGCGGCTGGCGGGCTTTGCCTATCCCAATCTCAACACCACCTTTTTTACCTCCGGTGGCGCTGAGTCGAATGAGAGCGCCTTTAAGACCGTCCGCCACTACTGGAAGCGCCTGGGCAAGCCGGATAAGGTCAAGGTCATCGCCCGCACCAACGCCTACCACGGCATCACCCTGGCTGCCATGAGCGCGACCGGGTTGAGCGTCTACTGGCCGATGTTTGAGCCGCGTGTGCCCAACTTCCTCCACATTCCGGCCCCCTATCCCTACCGCTTTGCCGGTGATGTCAAACCGGGCGAAACGATTGGACAGGCGGCGGCGCGCGCCTTGGAAGAAGCGATTTTGCGCGAAGGGCCGGATACCGTAGGCGCCTTTATTGCCGAGCCGGTACAGGGCGCCGGTGGCGTCATTGTGCCGCCCGATGATTACTTCCCCCGTATCCGCCAAATCTGCGATGAATACAAGGTTCTTTTTATTGCCGACGAGGTAATCACCGGCTTTGGCCGCACCGGTGAATGGTTCGCCCTCAACCGCTGGGGCGTGCAGCCGGACATCATGTCCTTTGCCAAGGGCATCACCAGCGGCTATCTGCCCCTGGGCGGCATCCAAATCTCCGACGAGATCCGCGAGGTGATCATGAATGCGCCGGCCAACGAACGCTGGATGCACGCCTACACCTATTCCGGCCACCCGACCTGTTGCGCCGTGGCGTTGGCGAATCTCGATATTCTCGCCAATGAAGGGATGGTCCAAAACGCCGGTGTCATGGGCAAGCGGCTGCTCGATGGGCTGAACGCCTTGGCCGAGGAGTTTGAGTGCATTGGCAATGTGCGCGGCATGGGTTTGATGTGCGCCATCGAGTTTGTCGCCGATCGCACTACCAAGGCGCCGGCCAACCTGGGCGAAAAGGTGCGCAAAGCCGCCGTCGAACGGGGTCTCTTCACGCGCGCCATCGGCGACACCCTGGCCTTCGCCCCCCCGCTCATGATCAGCGCCGAAGAGATCGACCAGGTACTCCAGATTGTGGGCGAGTCGATTGCGGCAGTGACGAAATAATTACGAATTACGAGTTACGAGTTACGAGTTACGAATTACGAATCCAAGTTCCGTAATTCGTAACTCGTAATTCGTAACTAAACATGACAAACCCACCATGCCCCACCCACTCCTACCCGAACCCGGCTATTTCGGCATTGGCATCCATCAGGTGAAACGCGCCGAAAATGTCGGGGCGCTTTGGCGGAGCGCCTATCAACTGGGCGCGGCGTTTCTCTTTACGATTGGCGAGCGTTATAAGCCGCAGTCGAGCGATGTCTTTAAGAGTTGGTTGCGGCTTCCGCTCTTTCGCTATGCCAGCTTTGAGCAGATGACCGAGACGGCGGCCTACAGTTGTCAGATCATCGGTGTGGAGATGGGCGGGACGCCGTTGCCGGACTTTGTCCACCCGGAACG
>JAPKMW010000143.1 GCA_026645575.1 Caldilineaceae bacterium | reverse complement strand
ATAGCTTTTGTGTTCAAAGAGCAGATAGACCCGCGCCGCCGACCCATCGCGCAAGCGCAGCGTGTAGAGCAGATCCGAGAAATGATCCTGCAACGCCTCATCCACAAACGAATCTTTGGTCAACGACAACGTTTTCAGATCCAACAGTTCGCGCACAGGCGCCGGCAAATAGTTGGTCAGAAAGTCCGCCGCCACTTCGCTCCGAGCAAAGGTGTACTGAAAGAAATGATCGTGTGGGTGGGTAATCTTGTCCATAACCGCTAGTATACTCACCTAAAGCGCCCTTGTCAATCAAGTGTCACCCGCTTTGGGTGTGTCTCAGTTTGGGGGGAATTTTTTACGCTCGTGGTGGATTGTCAAATCCACCACCGAATCGCCGGATTTGACAATCCGGCTAGAGCGTTAGTTGCCCCAAACTGAGATCCACCCACCCGCTTGGGTGGATTGCAAGTTAAAATACAGCCTGCCCTCTTGCCATGCTCGCCCTGATCATTGCTGTGCTGCGGCGCACCCGTTCGCCCCAGGCCACGGTGGCGGCGCTGGGCGCCACTTGGGACGGTAACGCCTTCACGGCGCCGCCGGAAGTCGGTGTGTCGATCAGCACGGGACGTTTTCTGCGCCGGCTGAGTCGGCTGGAGCGCACCCGGCAACAGCACTGGGCGCTGGCGGCCGGTTGTCTGGCGGCGTTGGTGGACATGCAGGTGCATGGCCTGCTTGATGCTGTCACCTGGGGCAACAAGTTGGCCTTTCTCCCCTGGCTCATCTTTGCCCAGATCACGCTGCTCTATCGCTATCACACTGCGTCGCCGGACGAATCGATCCACCTTCGCCTTTGGCCTTACGTCAATTGCAGCCATAACGATAAGACAAAGCACATAGGCGATCCTCTACTTTTACCTGTAGTCAGATGCCGAAAACAACGATAAAGTAAGCTGTATCGATAAAAATACATGTTGCACACAGGTAGCTTACACCCCATCTATCTGCGTCAGGGTAGCGGCCACTCAAAAGCATCTGCTGTATCAAGTGTACGCTTGTACACGCATAGGCTCGACGCTGTAATCATTTACTATCAAAGTAAGGAAAACTATAATCTAATTGTAAGTCAAAACATTGATCTGTAAGGATTGAATATATAAATTTATGATATAGTTTGGTAGTCGAAATCTTTATTGACAGATACTCTATGTTACTTTGCCGATATGTAAATTTCACAATACCACAACAACCAGCAGCCATCGTAACCACATCCACACAGCCGGCGGTATGAACAAAGGAACAACCGGAATGACAACGAAAGCACTGAGGACGCGTCAGAACACTTTTGTTGCCGATGGTCAGTGTTTCTTGTAGCCATAGCAGGGGAAAACAATACTAAGTGAGTAGTAAAGGAAAGGTTTATGACGCTTCAACAAGCTACGGTTGATCGCTTGGATTCCATTGGGGGTTACGCCAAGGCGCCTACTCAACTAAGCGCGATTAAGCGCTTTAGCACCAACTATTTATTGGCTCTCTTTCTGGTCGATCTATTGTTGATCCAAGCGGCCTTCTGGGCTAGTTTACAATTGCGTTTTGTCCTACCCTTTGGGCGAACTTTACAAGTGGAATCTATTTTGCAAAACAACTTTCTGCCCCAGCCGACCCTCTTTTTTTGTATTGGGGTAATCTGGCTGCTCAGTTTTCTGATCGCCTCGGTCTACAGTTCGGTCTACATTCTGCACTGGACAGAAGAGTTCCAGCGGATCACCGTCGCCCATACAGTGGCGGCGCTCTGCTTTGCCGGCTTGCTCTATATGGCGCGTATCGAACTTATGCGGCTGACCTATCTCTACTTTTATTTTTTGGTCATAGCCGTGTTGCTCGGCTACCGGGTGTTACTGCGTCTTTGGCACCGCCGCCAAGGGCATCCGCTGGATGTGCGTAGGGTGGTGGTGATCGGCGCCGGCGACAATATTGGGGCCTTGGTCGAACAATTTCAAAATCCCAGTTGGCCGATCTACCAGCTTGTGGGGGTGATTGATGACGGACGCAGCGGGCAACAGAGCAGCTTGGCCGGCGCCCCGATCTTGGGGAAGGTTGACCAGATTGACATTACGGCGCTGATTCAAAGCCAGGGGATCAATGATGTGGTACTGGCCCTCCCTCGCCAACTCCATGGTCAGTTGTTCAATCTGATTGAACAATTGCGCAATTTGCCGATCACCTTGCGTGTGGTGCCCGATTATTTTGACCTTACCTTCCGGCGCGCCACCATTGGGCGCCTGGGCTTTCTGCCGGTCATCGACCTGCATGATTCGCCCTTGGATTTCTTGCAACGAATGCTCAAACGGGTTCTTGATATCATTGGCGCCGGCGTGGCGCTCTGTTGCGCGGCGCCGATAATGGCGGCAGTGGCGGTGGCGATCAAGCTGGAAGACCAAGGCCCGATCTTCTATTATGCGCAACGGGTGGGTGAACAGGGCCGGCCCTTTACCATGTATAAGTTCCGCTCTATGGTCATCAATGCCGACAAGCAGCAAAGTCAGGTCA
The DNA here is from genome assembly GCA_026645575.1 of Caldilineaceae bacterium. The sequence goes on along the minus strand of JAPKMW010000143.1, from coordinate 19,297 downwards.
ACCAGGTGGACGAACAGGGGCATGTCATCCATAAACAAGTCGATGATCCACGGGTCACACGGGTGGGCCGCTTTATCCGTCGTACCAGCTTGGACGAACTGCCCCAACTGCTCAATGTCTTAAAGGGGGAGATGAGTTTGGTTGGACCGCGCCCGGAGTTGCCCTGGCTGGTGGAGCAGTACGAACGGTGGCAATATCGCCGGTTGGCCGTCCCCCAGGGGATGACCGGCTGGTGGCAAGTGAATGGGCGCAGCAATAATCTCATGCACCTGAGCACCGAACAAGACCTCTACTATATTGAGAACTACTCGCTCTGGCTGGATCTGCAAATTCTCTGGCGCACCGTTGGCGTTGTCCTTCGCGGTAAAGGCGCCTATTAGCAGGCTGTCGGCGAGAAGCTGCCAGGCCAATTCCGTAGTCTGCAATCAGGTATCGCCGTAACTACTAACCCCTCCCTAACCCTCCCCTGATAAGGGAGGGAACCGCGGTGCGCTCGACAGTTCCTCCCCCAAACTGGGGGAGGTTAGGAGGGGGTGGCTTAGTAGTTACGTATCGCCTAGTCCAGAGTCATGCTTTTGCAATCTCAACACTCTTGTAGTCGCCTACGATTAACTTTTGTCTCCTGTTGAGTTGGTATAGAAGTTTGGGAAGAAGCTCGGTCATGGATGGTTGCCGGGCTTCTTCCCGTTGTTTTATATAAGGTAGAAGAGTCTACAGCAAGTAACGTACAGATGGCAGCAGATGGCTAATTCAATTAGTACAAAAAAACTGTAAGGATAGTAAAAAAAAAGTAAGTCGTACTCCTGTTTTTTTTCTTTATAATGATGACTCAGGCAAAGAAGCGTAACTACGCAACCCGCTCCTAGCCAGTCCGTAACTGGCGACCTATCGCGAGTCACGGGCTAGCTAGGAGCTGAGTAGTTACAAAGAAGCAACAAAGTCTTCCTGTTCTGTCCACTAGATCAGGCATACCACGCAAGCAACATGGAGGCAATGTTACTGATGGATCGCACTCATCATCCATAGACCGCAACAGCCCGCGCTCGACTACTTTGTGACGGCGACTTTGTGACTGGCTGAGCGCATTGTGGGTTGTTGATTAGACAACAGGAGTTATTGTTATGACTATCCCCAACATCGCCCTCCGCAAACTTATCCAATTGTTACCATCGCTCCGCAACCGTCACTTTTTGTTGTTTGACCTGGTTGCCTTTAGTATTACACCGGCCGTGGCCCTATATTTACGCATTGACGACTTTGCCCGCTGGCAGCACTATGCGAATGCACTCATATTGTACACGGTCAGCGCACTGCTTACGCGTACACTGATTTTTTACTATTATGGGCTTTATCGTCGTTATTGGCGTTTTATTAGTGGCCTGGATCTGGCCCAAATTGGTGCGGCTGTTGCGATTGCCACCGGCGTCATTACCCTGGAATATCTAGTCTTACGCTGGGCGCTCCCGTTGTTCACCCTCCCGCGCTCCGTGCTGCTCATCGATGCGATGCTTTGTTTTATAGGCGCTAGCGGCATTCGTGCAAGTATCCGCATAACCGAGGCGCTTCATGCACGACGTCCATCCAGCCGGCGGACAACAGCTTTCGGGAATAAGGTAGTCATTGTCGGCGCTGGTTATACTGGTGCCTTGCTGGTGCGCGAGATGCACACGAACAGGCTGAGCAAACTCGACCCGATCCTCTTTCTGGATGACGATGTGACCAAACATGGGATGCAGCTTCATGGCATTCCCGTGGTGGGTGATCGTTATCAACTACCGCAAATCTTGCGCGACCAGAGAATTGAGCGTGTCCTCATTGCAATGCCCACCGCCTCTGGTCAAGTAATCCGAGAAATCGTCCAAATGTGTCGTGCGGTTGGGGTTGTGGCGCAAACGATGCCGGGATTACACGAGCTATTGGACGGCACGGTCAGCTTTAACCGCTTGCGCAATGTGCAGATCGAAGATCTGTTACGGCGAACGCCAATCCAAACCGATACAAAGGCGGTCAGAGCGCAATTACAGGGGAAACGGGTACTTGTCACTGGCGGCGGCGGTTCAATCGGCAGCGAACTCTGCCGTCAGATTCTGCATTGTCAGCCGACACAATTGATTTTGCTCGGTCATGGCGAAAATTCCATCTTTGAAGTTACGAATGAATTGAACCGACTCCGCCTGGAGCGCCAAGGGTCACAAGCCCAGAGTGACGCAAGTACGACAATCATCCCGGTAATTGCTGATCTACGCTTCCGGGAACGAATGGATGCCATCTTTACAGAATATCAACCCCAGGTTGTTTTTCATGCAGCTGCGCATAAGCATGTACCGCTCATGGAAGCCAATCCGGTCGAAGCTATCACCAACAATGTTCTAAGCGCCCAAATTTTATTGGAAACAGCCAGGAAGTATCAGGTAGAGCGTTTTGTCATGATCTCCACGGACAAAGCCGTCAACCCAACCAATGTGATGGGCGCCAGCAAACGCATCGCCGAGTTGTTGGTCTTACAAGCGGCCCGGAGCAGCGGCCAATTCTATCAAGTCGTACGCTTTGGCAATGTACTGGGCAGTCGCGGCAGCGTAATTCACACCTTCAAACAGCAAATTGCCGCCGGCGGCCCCATAACCGTGACCCACCCGGAAATGGTGCGCTACTTTATGACAATTCCTGAAGCTGTCCAGTTGGTGCTACAAGCGTCGGTGGTTGGACGAGGCGGGGAAGTCTTGATGCTGGATATGGGCGACCCTGTGCGGATTGTGGATCTGGCAAAGGATCTGATTGAACTCTCCGGATTACAGGTCGGCAAGGACATCGAGATCGAGTTCAGTGGGTTGCGGCCCGGCGAGAAGCTTTATGAAGAAATGTTTGCGCCCAACGAGGCGTATGAGCCGACACAACATGAAAAAATTCTGGTGGCGCACAATGCCAGCCAATGTATTCCGCCGGACGCCACCAATGCAATCGACCAATTAATTCAGGCGGCGCTCAATCATGACATAGACGGTGTCATGCGCCGCTTGCAGCTTTTGCTGCCTGAATATCAGCCATGGCGAGAACCATTACCACGACCGCAAGACAGCTATAACGCCGAGGAAACGCCCAAACTAGCGCCGCGCCTGACGATGCAGCCGGCCCTTGCGGGGTAGCGAAAGCTGCCAAGTTTCGGAAAGCAGACCGAGCTAGTGTTGCGTAAGTCCTATCTATATTTCTACTAGGAGGTTGTTCTCAAATGTTAACGCTTAGAGTATACCACAGGAAAGCTTCTCTGCTTACGTGCTTCGGGTTGCCAAGCTTACTGCTCACATTATTCATCCTCACCACAAGCAATGCCCTTGCGCAAAGCTGTCCACCCTATCCGGCGCCGCAAGCCCGCTTTGGCTTCAATGTTGCAAGCGATGGTGGGAAGCGGATTACCGATTTTGATGTTGCACCGCTTCATGGTCATTGGTATCTGGACTATCTTGTCCAGCGCACGCCGGCCCAACCGGCCGGTATGCGCTATGCACAAATGATCCGTCCGCCCCTTTGGAAGAGCGCCGCCTTTACCAGCACCGTTGAGGCAACCATTGCCAACAACCCCGGCGCGCTCTGGATTGTCGGCAATGAACCGGATCGCGATAAGCAAGATGGCTTGACCGCCGGCGCCTATGCCGATTTTTATCACAAGGTCTATCACTTTCTCAAAGCGCGAGATCCCAGCGCGCATGTTGCCATTGCCGGCATCGTGCAATCAACGCCATTGCGCCGCCGTTATCTGGACTTGGTCTTAACTGAATACCAAAATCGGTATGGCGTTGCCATGCCGATTGATGTTTGGACGGTTCATGCCTTTATCTTACCAGAAAATAATGTTTGGGGCGCTTACATCCCCCCTGGTCTGGAGGCCTTTGCGGCGGAAGGCATGCAATATACGCTTGAGGATCATGACAACTTAACCATTTTCAAGAACAACATTATTGCCTTCCGCCAGTGGATGGCCGACCGTGGCTATCGGGACAAACCGTTGCTGATCACCGAATATGGCATTCTGCTTTCGCCTTTACATGGGTTCCCCTATACGAAGGTAAAGAGCTTTATGCTGGCAAGCTTTGACTTTTTCCTAACCAGCACCGACGCGACCACTGGCTACCCGGCGGACAACAATCGGCTGGTGCAAGCCTGGTCCTGGTTCAGTCTCAACAATCCACCTTATGATGAGGCGACGGAGAGTGGCTTTAACGGGAATTTGGTGGCGCCGGATACAGGAGTGCTAGAACCGCTGGGGCAAGATTATGGGAGCTATATCAGCAAGTTGAGCAGCCAGCAGGCGCTGACCGTAACAGCGCTAACGGCGCAGATTACCCCCCTAGTGCAGGTGATGACAAAGACAATGACAGCCACAACGCCAATTACCTTTGCAGCCGTCATTGCCAATCTAGGCAACGTCAGTGCGTGTAATCTGACGATTCGCCTTGATTACCAGGATCCGCTGGGCAAACAGAGCCGCCTGACGACCCAAAGTCTCGCAACCCTACCCGCCGTCACCCCCACCGTCACGACCACCGCCAACAGCCACTCATTCAGCCATACATGGCGCCCAGCGACACTTGCACTTGGCCGGCACAAGGTCATCTTGACTGTTGAAGCCGATAATAGTAACACCGGGCTGGCAACAACACAAGTACAGCAGGAATATACCTTCCTGGTGGTAGACACGCCGCTGGATCGTCACCTCTATTTGCCCCACCTGCGCCGGTAATTCGCCGTAGGCCGTAGTGTTTTGTCAAATAAACGCTGATAGGTGTGTGTATACCGATAACCATCTGCTTTTGTCCCGTAGGGACGGCTGAGTTTAGGAAGGAGAACATGATTATTCCTACCCCTAAACTCAAGCGTCCCTACGGGACGGATAAGCCGGTCAAAACTGCCGTAACAAAACAGTAGCCCAAAGTCGTGGAGTCTGAAGCTGGGCGATGGCCACCTCGGCTACGTTGTGGTCTACTGCTACTTGAAAAGCGCCAAACCGTGTCACTCGGGACCGCCGCCATCCTTGTGAACAAGAAACTTGTCCACAAGGATGGCGGCGGTCCCGAATCTTTGCGTAAGGCCAACGGCGCTTAGGGTTCGCAAAAATATAACTTCAAACACCGCTCTTGGCGAGTCCGTGACTCGCCAAGAGCAGTTGCGAGTCACGGACTCGCCAAGAGCAGGAACTTCTTCTTTTATGCCCCCGTAGACGCCTTACTGCGACAGCGATTGAACCACTACCGTGTCGCCGGCTTGCAAACCAGCGGTAATTTCCGCCAGATCATTGTTCACCACGCCAACTTCAATATCCATACGCGCTAAGACGTCGCCTTGCTGTACGGCAACATAGTAGAACTCACCTTCCTGTTGCAAAGCCGCCACCGGCAATACCAATGCATCCGGTTTGCTCTTGAGCCGGACCGCGACGGCCACAGTGATCCCTTCCCGCAATTTGCGATTATCATCGGCATCGCGCACTGTGACTTCAGTCAGTGAACCCTGGCTGGTGCCAAAAGGGCGGGGCAACGCTTCGATCACGCCAGCCACGCTCTGTGAACCTAGGCTAGGGGCGCTGATCGCCACCGACATCCCTTCCTGCAAATTTTCCAGTTGATCGCGCGGGAGATTGAGTTCAATTCGATACTGGCTGCTATCCACCAGGCGGGCAACGGCATTGTAGGCTTGAGCAGCCAGTTGTTCATCATCGATCGGCAACTTAATAAAGCGAATTTCACCGTCAAAGGGAGCCACAATTTGACCCTCTAAGATGCTCTGTTTCACCCGCTCAACGGCCAGTTCAGCTCGTTTGACATTGAGGTCATAGGCCGGATCAATGGTTTCATCCAGATTGTCAAGCGCCAACTGGGCAAGCTCGACTTGTAAGCGGCGAACTTGAACGCTGTTAGGTTCAGTTGCGTTGTTCTCCGCCGTTGCGGACGCGGCCGTCGCACTGGCTAAATTCACATTGGCCAGGCTAAGGTTCAACTCGGCTTGACGACGACGGTAGGTCAGATCATCTTCAGCGTTGGCCAGATTCTCTTTGGCAATGGCGAGAGCGAGCAGGGCGGACTCTAGATCAAGCTCCAGGATTTCATTATCCAGCGCCGCAATCGTATCGCCACGCTGCACCGGATCGCCATCGTTGACATAGACATTTGTTACTTGTCCGCTTCGACGGAAGAAGAGATCTTCCTGACGTCCGGGAATTACGCGCCCGCTAAACAACTCTTCCTGGACAACTTCTCCCCTTTGCACCGTATAAGTAGTGAGGGTGTCAGCGGTAGCGGCCGTTTGTCCAGGCAAGGTGATGGCAATCGGCGTTGGGGTGGCGCGGCCTAAACGGCAACCGGCCAAGAGGAAGAGAGAGAACAGTAGAGAATACAACAAAATTAGAGTAGTACTTCTTGAATTCATTAGCACTTTCCTAGCGTTATCAATCAAATGTAGGTTCAGAATCCGGTTATAGTATATCGGAGTTTTACCATAACAATTATAGTAATAATTACGTATTTGTAAACACTTAAGCTAAACAAAACCAACTGTGTCAAAAATTTTATGACTATAGTATTTATCTTTTTTTTTAAGGATTTCCTTCAAAACAGCTTAAAATTTTAAGATTACCATCATTTGTCGCATAATGATACGCTATTCAGCGGTTTCTAGGTCACAGTTATCTACGTATACTACAACATAAGCAATAGGCGGCAAGAGAGTTGTCAGGTAAAAGCCATATATGAAAGACAATTGTAAGCTAAAAACGGCTATAATTATAGTATAATCTTTCGTAGCACTCAATCGTAATTCCTGCAACATTATTAAGTAACCTAAATTTTTCTTATGTTGCCACATGATTGCTCACACCTTTTCGGTGATAATCGGTAACTACTCAGCCAGCGCTTAGCCAGTCCGTGACAGGCGGCACCATCGCCAGTCACAGACTGACTAAACGTTGAGTAACTACGATAAGCGCTTGACAAGGGTGTTTACGTCCTTTCAGGATCAGATTATCTTCTGAACACGAAACCAAGGAAAGCACTGTGCAAACCAATCCAAACTCGTCAACCGAACAAACTATCAGCCTATTTCCCGAACTTGATCTCAAGATCTACTTTCGGATTTTGTGGCACTGGGCATGGTTGATCATTCTCTGTTCTGTGTTAGCCGCTGCCGCCGCCTACACGGCCAGCATCTTTGCCGTCCCCATTTATCAGGCCTCGACAACCTTGCTGGTTGATGAAGCGCGCAACCCCAATGCGAATTACCAGGATCTATTGATCAGTGAGCGGATTGCACGCACATACGCCGAATTAATGAAACGACCGATCACCTTAGCCCAAGTCGCCGCCAAATTTGGTGTCGCCCCAGAGGTACTAAGTGACGCCATCACGGATATTACCGCAACACCAGTCCGCGATACACAGTTGCTCAAGGTCGTTGTCGAAGGCGTATCGCCGGAATTAGTCGCGGCGGTGGCTGATACATTGCCACAGGTTTTCATTACCGATATCAATAGTGTACAGACCGAACGCTTTGCCGCCTCGAAAAAGAACCTGGAACAGCAACTGACCGAATTAAGCAACCAAATCGAATTACAACAGATTGCCATTGATGACATCGGCACAGCGCAAACGGCAGATGAAGCGGTGCGCCTGGGCGAATTACGTAATGAACTGGCGCAAACCAAGAACGGCTATGCTAACCTTTTGCGCAGCTACGAAGAATTACGGCTAACGGAAGTGCAATCCGTCGATAGCATCGTGGTTGTCGAAAAAGCCGAGGCCCCCGTCGCCCCGATCCGTCCCCGTGTTTTGATCAATACCTTACTGGCTGCCATCGTCGGCGCCATGTTGGCGTTGGGCGTTGTCTTCCTGGTTGAATATTTGGATGATCGCATTAAGACCCCCCAAGATCTGTTAAACGTTCTCAACACCCCCATTTTAGGGACGATCGCCCGTCTGCCGCAACCGAGCAAGCGCCGCCAACTGGATACCCAAGCCAATCGCCAAGCCTCCTTGATTACTTCCCATGAGCCACGGCACCCCATTACCGAGGCATATCGCAGTTTACGCACCAATCTGCAATTTTCCAGTGTTGATGAGACCCTCCGCTCGCTGTTGGTGACAAGCGCCACGCCCGGCGAAGGCAAGACCACCACAGCGGCGAATCTAGCGGTGGTCTTTGCCCAAGCCGGCCATTCGGTTATCCTTGTGGATGCGGACATTCGTAAACCACAGCAACACAAAATTTTTGATCTACCCAAAAGTCCGGGGCTGACCGAAGTCATGGTTTCCAACAATACCCCCCTTGGCTTCTTCCTACGCGAAACACCAGTCCAGAATTTGCGGATCTTAACTAGTGGCAAAGATGCGCCGAACCCGGCTGAATTGTTAGGCTCCAATCGCATGAAGCAATTGTTACAAGAACTGCAGCAAGAAGCTGATTTCCTGGTGGTTGATGCGCCACCGCTCCTGGCGGTTACGGATGCCCAGGTGTTATCCAACAACGTGGATGGCGTTCTGCTGGTTGTCAACACCGAGAAGACCCCACGGACAATCATTGCGCGCGGCGCCGAAGCCATTCTGCGCGCCAATGGTCGTATTCTGGGCGTCGTTCTCAATCGTCTGGCCAATTCAGCCCGTGGCTACTACTATTATTATGATTCGTATGCCTACTATTATAATGATGAGGACGGCGAGGATGGCGGCGCCAAGCAGAAGCGCAAAGGGAGCGAGCCAAAACAGCCGAAAAAAATCCAGCAAGCAAAAAAGCCGTTGGTTCCCCAACCCCAAGCGTTGTTTGACACCAACCTGATTGCCAAGGCTGAAATGAATAGCCTCTACAAAATTCAAGTCGACGCAAACAAATCCCAATAACTTTCGTTTCCGCTCTTGGCAAGTCCGTGGCTTGCCAAGAGCGGAAACGAAAGTTATCTAGACGCACACATAGCACATAATGACAGAGCCTATGCCCAAAATCCTGATCGTTTGTACGGCCAATCAATGTCGCTCGCCGATTGCGGCCGCTTTGTTACAGCAGCACCTGGCGCAACAGCCCGACGGCGCCCATTGGGTGGTTGAATCCGCCGGCACCTGGGCGACTAAGGCTCGCCCAGCGCACGCCCAGATGTGTATCGCCGGCGCCGAAGCAGGGCTGGATCTGAGCCAGCACCGGAGCCGCAATGTCGAAGATTTACAGTTGCCGGATTATGATTTAATTTTGACCATGGAGCAAAGCCATAAAGAAGCGCTCCAAATCGAATTTCCGGCCGTCCGTGCCACCGTCTATCAACTGACGGAAATGGTCGGCCTGCACTATGATATCGCTGACCCCATCGGGGGAACAAGTGAGGATTTTCGTAATACGGTCAGCGAACTGAAACGGCTGCTTAAATTTGGTCTGCCGCAAATCATGAAGTTAGCCGCCCAACAGCAACGCATAACAAACCGGGGCAACGCTGACCACCAATAAAATGACGACAACCCAATGAACAGACAATCGCAGCGCCGATCGCACCGCGCTAACCGCACTCGACCTTTACGCTCACTTTGGGTGACCCTGACGCTCCTGGTTGGGGTTTTGTTCTGTTTCATGTTGTACAAAGGGGTGCGGGTTGCGGTACACCTACAAAACGCCTATCGCGACGGCAGCCAATTCGCCCACTTTGTGAACGGCAACTTAAGCATCGAACAATTCAACGCTGCGCAAGCCTTGCTTGCCAAGAGCGCCGCCGCCTTACAGGCAACGGAGCAAGAACTGGCGACCTTCTACCCGCTGCTCCACCGCTTGGCCGGTTTGCCGCTGATTGGTCCCACCTTCGACGCCATTCCCATCTTAGTTACCAGCGCTGCTGACCTGGGCGCTTTTGCCCAAAACGGCTATCAACTGATGCAACCGGTGCTAGTGACGCCCGCCGGCGCATCCCCGATCGCCCAGTTGCCGGTGGCCTTGGCGGCTGGGCAACCGCAATTAGAGCAGCTACTTGCCCAAGCCGAGCAGCTACATCAGCAGCTACAAGGGATCAACCCCGATGCCTTGCCTGGGCCACTGGCAACACGGGTCAGCGAACTACAAGCCGGCGTCGCTTTGCTGGCGCCGATGTTGCGCCTGGGCGCCTTTTTGCCTGATCTCCTCGGCGTTGGTCACACCCGCACCTACCTGGTTCTTGCCCAAAATAATCATGAATTGCGCGCCACCGGCGGCTTTGTCACAGCGATTGGGCGGGTCACGGTAGCCGATGGGCGGATTATCGGTCTCAACTTTGTCGATAGTTATGACCCAACGATCAGTCAGATCGATCCAGCGCTCCCGCAAGCGCCGCCACCGGTGCAAAAGTATATGCAGATTGAGGTCATGTTATTGCGTGATGTCAATTGGTCACCCGATTTTCCGACGACGGCGCAGATTGCGCGCACTATCTATACCCAGCAGACCGGTTACACGGTCGATGGCGTGATCTCGGTTGATCTTCATGCGGTGGAAGCCTTTGTCAGCGCCCTTGAACCGCTAACGTTGCCAGGCTATGAAACAACATTGACCAGCGCCACAGTCATCGAGCAGATTAAAGCGATGTGGGCGGCCCCTATTACCAGCGAAGCTACGTTGGCCGCCGGTGATAAGGAGTGGTGGAGGCAGCGCAAGGATTTTATCCCCTTGTTGGCCAAGGCAGCGGTGGGACGGATTCAACAAGGGAACTTCAACAAGTTGCGCATGGTCAGCGCGCTGGAATCGGCGCTGGACGAACGGGGTCTACAACTGTGGCTGGCCAATCCGACCATTGCCCAGGAACTGGCGCAGGTTGGCTGGGATGGCGGGCTAAAGCCCCCCCCCACCGGCGACTTCCTGGCGCTGGTCGACAGCAATTTTGGTTATAACAAAGTGAATGCTGTCATCGAGCGCGCCGTCCAATATCAGGTCACCTGGCCGGATGGGACGACCCAACCGGCGGTGGCGGCAGTGGCGCTCACCTACCGACACCCAATTGAACGGCCCAATTATGTGTGTGACCAAAGACCGCGTTATGAAGATAGTTATGAAGAGATGATGACACGCTGCTACTACGACTACGTTCGGCTCTTTGCTCCGTCTGGTAGCGAATTGCTCGCCAGCAGCGGCCTGTTAGAAGGGACGGTGGAGAGCCAACGGGGCGAAGGCGGCGCCCAACTCTTTAGCGGCTACTTTATTCTCGCCCCCGGCGGCAGCCATACCGTCATCTTTCAATACCGCCTGCCTGCCACGATCACAGCCGACGACTATTCACTCCTTGTCCGCCGTCAGGCCGGCAGTGGACCGCTCCCCTTTGCCGCTGCCATCCATGGACAAGCCATTGAGACCACCATCAGCGCCGGTTCTTTCACCTGGCCTTAAAACAGTCGCTTAGTCCAGAGTCCAGAGTCCAGAGTCAGCCATACAATGAGAATGCGCCCAGCGGATAGCCGTTGGGCGCATTCTCATTGTGCAAGCGATTGAAAGACTCTGGACTCAGGACTACACGACTCTGGACTTTGGACGCTGGACTTCGGACTACTCCCCCTGCGCCAGCCGGGCGCGTTTGGCTTCGCGCTGGCGGACTTCATGGCGCAATTCCTTCTTACGGATACGGAGTGCGGTGGGTGTTACTTCGAGCAGATCGCCTTTATCCAAATATTGAATGGCTTCATCAAGCGAGAGTTCGCGCGGCGGCACCATCATATCGGAGGTGGCCGAGGGCTTTTCACGGAAGTTGGTTAACTGCTTGGCCTGACAGATGTTGATCACCAGCTCATCGGCCCGAATATTGCGCCCCACCACCTGCCCGGCATAGACATCATCCCCGGGACGGACAATATACTCGCCCCGCTGTTGGAGCTTGACCAGCGCATAGGCCGTGACCATGCCACTTTCCAGCGCCACCAGCTTGCCCTGTTCCAGGGTATCAATTTCACCCATAAAGGGCTGATAGCCGGCAAAGAGCGTGTTGAAAATGCCAGTGCCACGGGTGGCGGTGAGGAAAAGTTGGCGGAAGCCCAGCAACCCGCGCGTCGGCACCAAGAATTCGGCATAGACCGTACCATCTTCGCCATAGCGAATGTTAACCAACTGCCCGCGGCGCTTGCCCAGCATCTCGGTGACGGCGCCCAGGTAGTCACTGAGCGCTTCAATATAGACATGCTCCATCGGTTCGAGCAGCCCTTCTTCACTCTCTTTGTAGATCACTTCGGGCGGGCTGACAGCAAACTCCGAGCCTTCGCGGCGCATGGTCTCGATCAAGATCGCCAGGTGCAACTCGCCCCGCCCGGCGACGAGAAAGTCACTGGGTAGTTCCGTCTCTTCCACCCGCAGCGAAACATTATGTTCCAACTCGGCCATCAGGCGCGCCCGCAGTTGGCGGCTGGTCAAGTATTGGCCGTCGCGCCCGGCAAAGGGGCTATCGTTGACGCTAAAGGTCATGCGCACAGTCGGCTCTTCAACCTTGATCGGCGGCAGCGGGCGCGGGTCGGCGGGGTCGGCCAGGGTGTCACCGATGCCCACATCTTCAATGCCGGCCACGGCCACAATGTTACCGGCGTAGACCACCTCTTCGGCCTGGCGTTGCAGGTTGCGGAAGCTATAGACCTGGGTGACTTTGGCCGACTTCATCTGCCCTTCGGCGTTGATGTGCATGATTGTCTGCCCACTGCGGATCAGCCCATTTTGCAGGCGACCAATGGCGATTTTACCGACATAGGTGCTGTATTCCAACGTGCTGACCAACATTTGCGTTGGCGCTTCGGTGTCGGCCACCGGCGGCGGAATATGATCCAGAATGGTGTCAAAAAGAACGGTCAGATCGGCCTCCATCGCCGCCGGGTCGCGGCCGGCGCGACCTTCGAGGCCGATGGTGTAGACAATGGGGAAGTCCGCCTGCTCTTCATTGGCGCCCAGATCGATAAAGAGATCAAAGGTTGAATTGACGGCATAATCCACCCGCGCCGCCGGACGATCGACTTTGTTGATGACCACAATCGCCTTCAACCCTTTGTTGAGCGCCTGGCGCAGCACAAAGCGGGTTTGGGGCATGGGGCCTTCCACGGCATCGACCAGGAGCAAGACGCCATCGACCATATTCATCACCCGCTCCACCTCGCCGCCAAAGTCGGCGTGGCCAGGGGTATCGACCAGGTTAATGGTCACCTCGTTGTAGACAATCCCAGTGTTCTTGGCAAGAATGGTAATGCCCCGCTCCCGTTCCAGGTCGTTGGAATCGAGAACGCGTTCCTGCATCTGCTGATTGGAACGAAAGACTTTGGTCTGACGCAACATGCCATCGACCAAAGTGGTTTTGCCATGATCGACATGGGCGATAATGGCAATATTGCGAATGTTGGGACGCACAAGCGTTCCGTTGGCGGCGCCAGTCAGGGCAGCGGTCGATTGCATTACGCCATTCGGCGTAAGCGGTTGAATCATGGGTTCTTTTAAGGCCAGCATAAATTTCCTAAAATAAGCTTGCAGAAGCAAGTCTCATAAACATAAAAATGCTCGGCCCTAAGTGGAGAGCCGAGCAATACAGTTTTACGGCCAGGTATTATAACCGCTTTCCTTCGAATCTGCCAATTTGTTTACTAGCGCGCATCGTAACTACTAACCCTCTCCTACCCTCCCCTTTCAGGAGGAGGGTAGGAGAGGGTTAGTAACCTTTGGTGCTAGTTTGAAGGGGTCATGAAAATCGAGTAAGCTTAAGCCGCTACCGACCAAAGTAGAGGTGAAAGCCAAGGAGATTTTCATGACCACGATCGATTTTATCATAGCGTTGTTTTGTCGGGTAGATGAGCAGTTGCAAGAAGTGGAGAAACATAGTCAGGCGAAACTGTACCCGAGTGAAGTGGTGACGTTGGCGTTGCTTTATGTCCTCAAAGGGGGCGGCACTCGTGCTTACTGGCGGTGGTTAACGCGTGATTACGGCTGTTTGTTTCCCGACTTACCGACGCGGACGCGCGTGTTTCGCTTGTTCAAGAGTCACCGGCATCTGGTCAACGAGTTTCTGGCGGAACCGTCCTTGTTGGGTGTGATTGACAGTTACGGCATTGAGTTGTTACATCCCATCCGCGAAGGCCGGAGTGAAGCACAACTGGGACGCAAAGGCGTTTCTAACCATCGTTGGATTGTCGGTGGTAAGTTGTGCTATGTCCTCAATCATCTGGGACTGATTGTAAGCTGGGACTGCGATACCGCCAATGTCCATGACGGCACGGCCTTTCAACATCTGGTCGATGCGCAGGCGGACGTCATGGTCATTTTTGCCGATACTGGGTTTGCGAAAAAGGATTGGCATCCCACCAACCTCCGCCTCTGTCAGCGCGGTGAGTGGAATGTTCGTATGATCGTCGAAACCGTCCTTTCCATGTTGACCTACATTTGTCATTTTAAGCATTCGCACCACAAAGATTGGCTTGCCTTTGAAACGAAACTTGGCTTTACCATGGCTTTATTCAACATTCTGGTGCAGTGGCATGGCTTGGGGCCCGATGAAACGGGCTTTGTACCCCTTTCCATTGCTGAGTTTAGCCTCTAACTAGCACCAAAGGTTAGTAGTTACCGCACAGCTATTCAAGGCGAACTTACAGAACAACACTTCATTCTTAGCAGGCCGATTCAGCAAACAAAAGTAATCACCACTGGCCCAAGACAATTTTTCCCTAGATACATTTCACAAGTACACAATTTTTGTAAGGAAAATACGAATTTTGTAAGCGCTGAGATAGTACATTTGCTGTATACTATACACGCAATTGATGGCTTGTCGCCTGGCCTTGCACCTGTATCCAATGGACGCCACAAAACTACGCACCAACCATCTTTGTTGTCATCTGTTGTCCGTCCCTGTTGATTGCACGCCACCGAAGCAATGGCCCAAGGAATGGCGATTAAATAAAATCGGACACCCCTGTCTAGTCTTGGAGACCAGACAGGGGTGAAGTTGCCGATCCTGAGTACACTAACTCTTTGCCGACCTCATTGACCTGATACCGATCGTTGGCCCGTATCGTATGTTAGCCGAGCAAGATTGATGAAGTAAGAGCAATGGCAAAATCAGCCTGCCCGATCCTGCGCCACTGGTTGCCCAGCACCCTGTTCGTGTTGTGCGCCATTTTTTCCTATACGAAAAGCCCGCTCTATGGCGCCGACCCGACGCCAACGCCGAATGTCTCCACCGTACCCAAACCCGGCCAGCGCTTCACACCAACGCCAACGCCGGCGCCGGTTATCGTCATCATCACCCAAGAGGCGCCGACGGCAACGCCTGCCGCGCCGGGCAATCAGCCAGGCAACAGCATCACAGAAACAACCGGCGCCCAACCCGGTAACGGGTCGCCCAATGCCAACGCTGGTGGCAATGTCAACACGAATGTAGGCGGTGCGCCAAACAGCAACCCAGCCGCGGCTTTACCTTCTACCGCTGGGTCGGCAACGGTAACCGGCGTGATTATTGCGGACCAGGTCAATCTGCGCCAGGCCCCCAATACAACGGCGGCGCTCCTGGCAACTTTAACGGCTAACACACCAGTCACCTTGCTGGGGCGCACTGCGGCAGCCGATTGGTTCTATCTCTGCTGCGGCGGCCAACCACCCCAGAACGGCTGGGTAAGCGCACCTTTTGTCCAGGTCACGGGCGGGGACCAACTTACCCTGCCGGTGATGACAGGCGGGCCGGCCACAGACCAACCAACGGTGGCGCTGCGTGTGGCGCTGACGCCCACCTTGATCTGGCAGGGCGCCCTGCTGCAGGTGCAGGTGCAGGTGCAGAATACAAGCGCCATGACGCTCACCAACCTGACGCTGCGTCACCCTTTGCCGGCGGCCCTGCTCTATCAAAACGGGAGCAGCGACCAGGTCGGCAATCTGCGGCTGGAAACAACGACAGGCAGTGAGCGACAGGTGCGCATCGACTGGGCCATCCTGCCGCCGGCCACGACGGCGACCGCCTTGATGACCCTACAAGTAGCGCCGACCACACCCAATGGTCTACTTTTTGATAGTCAAACAGTGGTGGTGAGCAGCGAAGGGGCAACGGCTGCGGTTGCCCTGACGCTGGCCATGCCGCCGGCGACCTTACCGTACTTTCGGAAATAACGCTGAATCATGAATCACAACTCTTCCTTACCGGCCTGGCTGGCGCTGGCCGTCATCATTGTGGGTCTCGGTTCCCTACTCTTGCTGGGCATCCAACCCAGCGCGCAACCAGCGGTCGCCAACGAAGTGGCTGCAGCACAGCCAACCGTTACGTCCAACAACGCTATCGAAACGCCCCTGGCGCCGAATTTGACCCCCTTTGCCACAGCAACGCTAGTCCCCACCCCGACGCCCGTGCCGCCATTGGTGTTGCCCAACGTCAATGTGCCGGAAGGCGGGCAAGTTTACCTTTTACAGCCAACAGGGGCCGAAGCCGTGGGCTGGGCCAAGGCGCAGGATGAAGCGGTCAATCACTTTGGCGATTACAACATTTATGCCGGCGTCTTTGGCGGCCAGCAACATGTGGGCGCCGTGCAATTTGATCTCGCCACCGTTCCCCCCGGTTCCCCCATCATCTATGCCGACCTGACTCTGACCGGACTGGATAGTCAATGGGTGGCGCCGGATGGCCGTTGGCGAGCGGAACTGTTGGCAAGTTGGATCGACGACGATTGGCTTAATCGTAACTTTCATTGGCTCTCACGGGCAGATAGTGGCCTAGCGCTCCTGGATAGCGAAGTCGGCAGTGCTGACATTGGACAGGGACGCTTCAACACCTTTGCGCTACCGCCGGCAGCCATTGCCGAAGTGCAAACGCGTCTTTTTACAGGCAAGATCGCCTTTCGGCTCGTCGGCTCCAGCAGCGGGGGCGATAATCTGTTTGCCTGGGACAGTGGCTTTGGCGCCCGCTCCACTGGGCGCGCCCCGGTGCTACGCATTGTTACCAACGGCCCAGCACCGGCGGAACCGCCCCCCTCACCAACGCCCCATTATGTTGTAATCACGTTAACGCCAACCGACGATAATTCCATCTTGCGCCAAGCAGCCGAACGCTTGACAGCGACCGCCCAGGCGACGCCGGGGGCGGTTGGCACGCCGGAACCAACGGCAACCGCCACGCCCTTACCACCCAACTGGGCAACACCGGTGATTGTGACCAATACGCCTGTTCCGGAAAACCAAGCAACGGCCGTTTGGGAAGCGCAAATCGCCACCGCCCAGGCTGTGGTGCGCGGCACAGCCACCGCCACACCGCCCAATGTGTGGACAGCGACTGCCACACCACTACCGCCGCCACCGACGGCCACACCAATGATTGTCTTTTTTGAGGGATTGACCCCAACAGCAACGCCAACCCAAACGCCTACAGCGTTGCCGGCCATCTTACACAACAAGATCCTCTTCTGGTCGGATCGCCTGGGTGGCGAAACATTGATGGTGATGAATCCCGACGGCAGCAATGTCGCTGTGTGGACCGGCGGCTCTGATGAGTGGATCTATGCACAAAGTCGGGTGGGCGTTGATCTTTCGCCCAATGGGCAATATCAAGTCTTTGTATCGGATAAGGGCGATCGCGGCCACCAACTGTATCTGAATGATCGGGTCTATGGCACGAGCAAACAATTGACCTTTATGGAAGATATTGCCTACGATCCGGCTTGGTCGCCCACCGCTTTCAAAATCGCCTTTGTCTCACCGGAACCTGGCAATGATGAAATTTTTGTAATCGACCATGAGGGCGCCGGCCTGACCCGACTAACCACGAATGGGTGGGAATGGGACAAATTTCCCAGTTGGTCTCCCGATGGTCAACAGATCATCTTCTGGTCCAACCGGGATACCCGTCGCAAACAGATCTGGGTCATGAACGCCGACGGCAGTAATCCACGCAATTTGAGTAATAATGAGTTTAATGATTGGGAGCCGGTTTGGGTGCGGTAGCAGGCGGAAGACAAGAAGACAAGAAGGTAAACGTGAATAGAGGTGTTATCGTGAGTGAAAATATTCCGATGAAGAGTGGTAGTTCTCTTGAACAAGGACAGGCGGCGAATTTTTGGCAGGGGAAACGGGTGATTGTTACCGGCGGGGGCGGGTTTTTAGGCTCCTTTGTGGTCAATAAACTCTGGCATCGTGGGGCGGCCGAGGTGATCGTGCCGCGACGCAAGGATTATGACCTACGCAACAGCAGCGCCATCCGCCAACTGCTCCGCGACACCAGCTACCCGGTGCAGACACGGGGCACGCGACACGAGCCACGCGACATAGGCACGAAGCGCCACTCGTCACTCGCTACGCGCCACTCGGCGCCCGTCGATCTGGTCATTCATCTGGCGGCCAACGTCGGCGGGATTGGGATCAATCGGGCCAAACCAGCCGAGTTCTTTTATGACAACTTGATGATGGGGGTGCAACTGCTCCATGAATGTTGGCAGGCCGGCGTGCCCAAATTTGTCGCGACGGGGACGATCTGCGCCTACCCCAAGTTCGCGCCGATTCCATTCCGCGAGGAGAATCTGTGGGATGGCTATCCTGAAGAAACGAACGCTCCCTATGGGCTGGCGAAAAAGATGATGTTGGTGCAGAGCCAGACCTACCGCGCTCAATATGGCTACAACTCGATCTTTTTGCTGCCGGTCAATCTATATGGCGCGCGTGACAATTTTGACCTGACTACCTCCCATGTCATCCCAGCGTTGATTCGCAAGTGCCTTGAAGCCAAGGCGCGGGCTTCGACTGGCTCAGCCGGCGCCGAGATTATGGTTTGGGGGGATGGTTCACCGACACGTGAATTCCTCTATGTGGAGGACGCCGCCGAGGGGATTTTGCTGGCCGCCGAGCATTACAACGACAGCGAACCGGTCAACTTGGGCAGCAGCGCCGAGATCAGCATTCGCGACCTCTTACAAACGATTGCCCGGCTGACCGGCTTCCACGGGCGCATTATCTGGGATACGACAAAGCCCAACGGCCAGCCCCGACGCAAATTGGATGTGAGCCGGGCCAAGGCGCGCTTTGGCTTTGAGGCGCAAACCCCCTTTGAAGAGGGGTTGCGCCGCACCATCGATTGGTATCACCAGGAGATGGTCAAACAGGAAAAGCCCCTGCTGGCGCGGGCGGCGTAGGGACACTACAGCGGATTTAGGAAGGAACGGATTTGCTGTCGGTGGGTAGGTGGCTGGTTTGTTAGTTTCGACAAGCTCGACCAACGAACCAGCCACCTACCCAACCAACCAACCAACTAACTAACCACACTGTTCAGTAAGTTTTTTGGGATTGTGGCGTCGGGCACGAAGTGTGGCAAACAAATTGGTCACACCGAAACCCA
>JAPKMW010000142.1 GCA_026645575.1 Caldilineaceae bacterium | reverse complement strand
GGGTCATCTTGCCTCCTTTTCGCTTCGATGACCTAACTTAACCATTACCGATTTTGTTCGTCAAATTTCATTAGGAGAAAACGCATGACCCGTTGGACTGCCGGCAGCATTCAGGCAAACGGCATCAACTTACATTACTATCGCACCGGCGGCGACAAACCACCGGTGGTCTTTGCGCATGGGCTGACCGATAATGGCCTCTGTTGGGCGCCCCTCGTGCGGATGCTGGCGCCCGATTATGATTGCATCATGATGGATGCGCGTGGACACGGTTGGTCATCGGCGCCGGCCAGTGGCTATGCGAATGCAGACCATGCAGCGGATTATGCCGCCTTGATTCAAACGTTGGGGTTGGCCCAACCAGCCATTGTCGGTCACTCCATGGGCGGCGGCACAAGCGCCCAGTTGGCGGCCAGCTATCCGGGGTTGGTACGGGGCGCAGTGCTGGAAGATCCACCGTGGCGCCAACAAGGCACAATGGCGCAACCCGAAGAACGGCGCACGCACGCGGAACAGTGGCGCAGTGATGTGATCGCTAACCGCACCAAATCTTTGGAGCAGTTGATTGCCGCTGTGCGCCAACGCAGTCCCCTTTGGTCGTCGGCGGAGATCGATCAGTGGGCGCCCTCGAAACAGCAAGTCTCGCCGCAAGCACTCGACTATGCGCTCTACCCCTCGACACCCTGGTGGGAAATCATCGGCCAGATCACCTGCCCGACGCTGCTGGTCGTCGCCGATGTCAGCATGGGCGCTATTGTCGACGCCACAACGGCAGCACAAGCCAGGGCGCTCAATCCCAAGGTGGAAGTGGCGCATATTGCCGGCGCTGGCCATAATATTCGGCGTGAACAGTTTGACGCATATGTGGCAGTGGTCCGTGGGTTTCTGGCGCGTCTTTATTAAAAGTACACTCCGCTCTATCGGAAACGCTGTGCCGACAGTTTAGCAGAAATTGTCTTTGATCTTGAGTGGTACCGGGGTGTAACACGATTGTTTATCTCTGGGTAACAAATTAAATACGGAAACAATGGAGAATTTTTGTGAGCAAAACATTAAAAGTTGGCGTAATTGGCATCGGCGGCATTGCCCGCACCCATATGCCGGGGTGGGCAGCGTCGGAACATGCTGAGGTGGTGGCCGGCAGTGATATTAACGGCAAGGCGTTGGAAGAGTGGGGGCGCATGCACGGCGCCACCAAACTGGCCACCGACCCCGCCGATCTCTTCCGCGACCCGGACATTGACATTATCGACATCTGCACTCCCAATATGTACCACGCCCCGCTGGCGATTGCGGCGTTGGAAGCAGGCAAACATGTCATCTGCGAAAAGCCGCTGGCGCCGACACCCGGCGAAATCAAGCAGATGATCGCCGCCCGCGATCGCGCCGGCAAGCTGCTGATGACGGCGCAACATTTCCGCTTCAAGGGCAATTCCCAAGCGATGAAAAAGGAGATCGGCACCGGCACGTTGGGTGACATCTACCACGCCCGCAGTTGGATGTTGCGGCGCAACGGTTTTATTCCGTCCCCCTCCTTCTTGCAAAAGAAGCACAGTGGCGGCGGGCCTTGTATTGACATTGGTGTTCATGTGCTGGATCTCACCCTCTGGTTGATGGGCAACCCACAACCGGCGGTGGTGACGGGGGTGGCGAAGGCGCCGCTGGCGCACTTGCCCGGTCAATTTGCCGCCTGGTTTGGCACACCGATCAACTCGGCGGAGTGGGATGTAGAAGACTTTGCCGCCGCCTTTGTGCGCTTTGAAAACGGCGCGACGTTAGTGATCGAGGTAAGCTGGCTGCTCCACCATGACATTCAGGGCGAAGATATGCAGATCTGGCTCTATGGCACCGGCGGCGGCGCCCACTGGCCCAAGGCCGATTTCCTCTCCTCCAACTATGAGACGCGCCAGCTTTACAACCGCACACTACAACTGACCAAAGACCCGATGGAACCCCATGCGCTCGAATGTGTCGAATTTGCGCGCGCGGTAGCTGAAGGCGCACCGTCACCCGTGCCGGCGGAACATTCGTTGCAAGTGTTGTCAATTTTGGATGGGATCTATCGCAGCCAGCAGAGTGGCGGCGAGGTGCGGTTAGCGCTCTAAGCAACCGCACAACTATTTTTTCAGCCTCTTTTGCTTGCCGGACACTTAAACTTTCCAAAGTTGGAAAGCAGATGCTAAAAAAGGGGAAATTGGCAAAAAATGGCACTTGAGAAGTGCCATTTTTTTATTATAATGGTGTCAAGCAGCCATATCGCCCACTCGATAGCGCCGTTACTACTCTGTAACCCCTATCCCAACCAACAATCCTTGCGCTCACGCTTTTCGCTTATTCGCTGCTTGCCCACCATTCAACAATGGCTTTTGGAGGCCGGATGAGCAAATGGTAAAGTGAGGATTTCATCTGCTGATCACTTGGTCAATGGAGGCCCGATGCAACCTGTAGGTCACGTCCAAGCAAATTCTCCTTGGCACTGCGTTTCGATCGTTGTTCTCCTCATCCTTACAACCGGGTGGCTATGCCTACCCGCACCTGTAAAGGCGCAACTACCACAGCCCTATCTTGTCAAAGATAGTAACACTCGCACCTTGGGCGCTGACCCTATTGGATTTACCGGCGTCAACGGCATTGTCTACTTTGCCGCCAATGACGGCATTCACGGTAGTGAACTCTGGCGCAGCGACGGGACGGCAGCCGGCACCTGGCTAGTCAAGGATCTATGGCCTGGTTGGCAAGGTTCGTCGCCACGCACTTTCCAGGTCGCGCCAGCAGGCGCTTTTTATTTTCTGACCCGTTCGCCGGAGGGCAACAAAAACTCGATCTGGCGCAGTGATGGCACAACTGCCGGCACGCAGGAAGTGCTACGCGATTACGTAGACTGGTTCCTCGTTCTGAACGGTGACGTCTATTTTGCACGCTGGAGCCTCGAATGGGGCACGGAGCTTTGGAAAACTGATGGTGCCCCCGGTGGTGCGAAGCTCGTCAAAGATATTTATCCGGGTGCGGAAAGCTCGCATATTCACTGTGTGCTTCAGTTCAAGGAAACACTTTACTGTAGCGCTGATGATGGTGTTCATGGCAGGGAATTATGGCGCACCGATGGCACGGAACAAGGCACCTATCTGGTGAAAGAGATTGACCCAGCCAACCAACCGCAGCAAATAGAAGTGTCACAGAACAAAGCAGCGATCAACCAGACCAGTACAGTCGATCCAGCCAATGACAACGCAACCACCGAGCAGACTACCATTCTGGGTTATGGTGAATTTATTGTGCAAGATGAACGCTTCTATTTCGCAGCCTACCAGCCGACCAGCGGGCGTGAATTGTGGCAGAGTGATGGCACGGCAGAGGGGACAGTGTTGGTTCAGGATCTACTGCCCGGCCCCGAATCTTCGCGTCCACAGTCATTCATTGCTGCCACCGGCTTTGTTTACTTTACCAGCTATCGTGATGGGGGGCCTTCCGAAGTATGGCGCACGGATGGCACGGCGAATGGTACACAAAAACTGGGCGAGGGCGCGACGTATGCAGCGGCTGTTCTCAACGATACGCTCTTTTTTGTTGGCGGTACAACCACTGGGAATGCCGAGTTATGGCAGAGTGACGGCACGCCCGCCGGCACCCGTTTGGTGAAAGAAATTTACCCTGGGCCAACCCCTTCTGGGCCCACCGAGATGGCGGTGTTGAACAACAGACTCTACTTCTTTGCCCAGGATGAAAGCCACGGCAACGAGCTTTGGACAAGCGATGGCACAGCCGCCGGCACACATTTGTTCAAAGACTTTTTCCCTGGCCCCGGTAATGCAGCGCCGGCTTTTGGGGTGACGGGTCACGAACCGGTTGTCATCAATGGGGTCTTGTATTTTCGCACCATAGACCCTGTCGCCGGCTATGAACTTTGGAAAAGTGATGGCACGCTTGCGGGTACAAGGCTGGTCAAAGATATTCACAACAGCCACACAGAGAGTGGACAGCCGTCGCAGTTTGCGGCAGTGAATGACACGCTCTACTTTATGGCGATCAACAATCTAGGCAAGACAGCGTTATGGCAAACCAATGCAACCGCCACTGACGCAGCAGAGGTGTTTGCTTTTGATGATAACCAGTATTTACTCAGCAATTCGGTCGTTATGAGCGGTACGCTCTACTTTGCCATGATGACCATTGGCGGCCCTGTGCTTGTGCGCATTGCTGGCGATCAACGGATAGAAATTCCCTTGCAATCCACCCAACAAGGTGAAATCAACTGCTGTTTCTATCCATTGATGGTTGCTAGCGGTAAGCTCTTTTTCATTGCAGTCTACAATCTTCGCAATGAGGCAGGCGCACTGATTCGTCAAGAGGAAGTGCTATGGGTGAGTGACGGCGCCGACAGCGGGACACAGCTTATCAAGCAACTGCCTCGGGCGCTGTTTCTGTCACAGCGCATGGTTGCTTTTCAAGATCAACTCTACTTCTTAGCCGCTGCACCCGAAGAGAGCCAGTCGTTAGCTCTTTGGCGCAGTGATGGCACCACCGCCGGCACGGTCGCCGTCAAAAGTGTGCCTTTTGTCAATAATCCTGCCCACCCTCCCTATTTTACGGTTGCCGGCGGTAAACTCTACTTCATTGCTTTGGAAGAAGGGGATTTTACAACCAAACTATGGCGTAGCGACGGGACAACCGCCGGTACTGAAAGCGTTGCTTCAATCAATATTAGCCCTTGCAGCAACTTCAATGGGTTGACCGTTTATCAGAATGCGCTTTACTTTTGCGCCGCTGACCCACAAGCTGGCGCAGAACTATGGAAGAGCGACGGGACAGCTACAGGTACCGTCTTGTTCAAAGATATCAACCCTGGACCGGCCGATTCGCATCCGCAGCCACTACAGCTTTTTAATAATCAACTCTATTTTGCTGCAACCGATGCCATTCATGGTCGCGAGTTGTGGCGCATGGAGGGTGCCGGCGAAGACCCTACACTTTTTCTCGATCTGACGCCAGGGGCAAACAGTAGCGCCATTGGTGCAGCGACGGGCTGGCACAATCAGCTCTACTTTATGGCAAAAGTGGCGCCATCTCCGCAAGACAACGGTTTGGATCTGTGGCGCAGCGATGGCACAAGCGCCGGTACACAACGGCTTGCCCCAATGGGATTGGGGACACTTGAGCATCCGCTCGTAATGACGCCACGCGTCCTCTTTTTTGTCGGTTACACACCAGCAACCGGCAATGAGTTATGGGCCATCAACACGGCATTTGATGAGTATCTTTTTCTACCGCTCACTAGTGATTAAAAAGAGCGGGCAAAAGCCCGCTCTTTTTAATCGAAATAATAGTCATAGGACATATGCACTGGAAGCACCGGCATCCCTGGCGGCAGGCCGGCAGGATGCCGGCGTTCCCAGGAGTTTGCGTAAGTCCGAAGTCATTGAGAATGCTTACTTCTGCTTCTCATCATACAAATAACAGGCCGCTTCATGCCCATTACCGTTGATCGAATACAACGGCGGCAACTTTTCTAGACAGCGATCCATCCGGTGCGGACAGCGGTTATAGAAACGGCAACCGCTGGCAGCGTTGACGCGCATCTGTTCATCATCCAGCGACACGACACTTTCACCACCCCACCGGATCGACGGATCGGGGACGGGGATCGAGTCGATGAGCAGTTGGACATAAGGGTGTTTGGGGTTTTCGATCACCTGCTGTGTATTCCCACGCTCGGCCACGGCGCCCTGGTAGAGCAGATAAATCTGGTCGCCGATCTGGTAGGCGGTGCTAAGATCGTGGGTGATATAGAGGAAAGAGATGTTTTGCTCGTCGCGCAGCTTCAGCATCAGGTCGAGAATCATGGCGCGCAACGAGGCATCGACCATCGACACCGGCTCATCGGCCACAATCAGCCGCGGCCGGAGCAGAAAGGCGCGCGCCACCATCATACGCTGCCGTTGACCGCCGCTCAACTGGTGCGGATATTTTTCCAACACCTCCTGGCCGCGCAAGCCGACAACGTTCAGGGCAGACTCAATCATATCACGCGCTTCGTTTTTATTGCGCGCCAACTTGAAGTTGTTGATGACCAGATCAAAGATATGCTTCACCCGGTAAAATGGGTTGTAGACGGCATAGGGATCTTGAAAGATCGCCTGCACCTCCCGCCGATAGTCCAGCCGTTGCTGGCTATTCATCGTGGTAATATCGACCCCTTTATAGAAAATCTTGCCGGAAGTGATCTGGGTAAAGCCCAGCACCAGGTTCGCCAACGTCGATTTGCCGCTGCCGCTTTCACCGGCAATGGTGGTGATGGTGGCTGGTCGCTCTTGAATGGTCAGATTATAATCTTGCAAGGCAACGGTGACGCGGCGGTTCATAAAACTGCCGCCATAAATTTTGGTTGCGTTGCGAATTTCTAATAATGTTTGCGCACCAGGGTTCCCCTGTAGGGACCGAGCAGGTGCGCCTGTTGATGTTTGCGCCATGAACTTTCAATTCCTCTAGGTTGCAGCGCCGCGTAAAGGGCGAATTTCTTCTTCGAGCGCGTGTATTCGGGCTTGTACCTCTTGGTAGGCTTTGGCAACCTCTACATAGTCACCGATCCGGTTACCTTGTGTATCATAATATTGCAATTGGTCATCGTAGAGGCCAATCCAAATCTGCGCTGGTTCCAACCAAAGCCGTCCTTGTGCATTCGGCTGGAGATTTATGTAGCCATCAGGCGTCAATTGGTAGCCAATCAAACGATAATTGGGCTGCCGACTGCTCTTATGGGTATCAACAATAATATATAATTGCACGCCGGCTTGGGCATATTCTTCGACCTTATCAACCAAATCGAGTTGGCGGGTTTCTGGCGAAGTGACTTCAACAATCAACGTCGGGCGCGTGCCTTCAACGCCAACATCGAAAGTTCCCCATTTTTTATGTTCACGCACATTGAAAATGAGCGCAATATCTGGGCCATGCGGATCTAAGCCGTCAACATCCCAAGCAACCCGCGTATCATGCAGAACAATCGCGCCGGGGATATGGGAGACTTGCGCCGAAATCACATTATCTAAATAACGACAAAAGAGACGATGTTCATCATTATGCACACGAAAGTCGCCTTCTTGTGGGTGAAGGATGTCGTAAGCTGTTAGTGGAATACGAATATGCTTGATCTTGCCTTCGGGTGTCAAGCGCGGGCGAATACGCCAGCCCCAACGAAAACGGTCATGGCGGCCAGTAGAACCGTTTCTCACGCTGCTGGATGTGTTCTGCGAAGGAGAGGCGGAACTTTCCTGCATAATCTCGACTAAGGTTTCAAGCGCCTCA
Source organism: Caldilineaceae bacterium (assembly GCA_026645575.1). The sequence goes on along the minus strand of JAPKMW010000142.1, from coordinate 15,317 downwards.
CCAACATTATATTGAATTTCTTCAGGCGTCGCACCCTCCGTCACCAAACCTGCTATATCAGGGCTGGTCACAGTATAGCGACCGGTTCCTTCATCTAGATCCAGTTCAAGCCTGACTGATACCATATGTTGCACCCCGTCAACTCATCGATACGCTCAACTTACCCTATTCTATCGATAAGCTACTTCTCATACAAATGACAGGCCACCTGTTGTCGCGACGGGTGTTCCTGCAACGGCGGTCGCACCTGGCGACAGATCTCCATCACATGGGGGCAGCGCGCTTGAAAGATGCAACCGGGGGGCGGGTTGCGTAGATCGTGGGTGATGCCTTCGGTGATCTTGAGCGGTTTACGCTCTTTGATCGACGGGATCGACTCGATCAGCAACTGGGTGTAGGGGTGCATCGGCTGAGCATAGATCTGCCGCACCGGCGCCAGTTCCACCATATGCCCGGCATACATGACGGCGATGCGGTCGGCCAGTTGCGCCATCAAGCCCATGTCGTGACCGATGACCACCATCGAGACGCCAAGCCGCTCTTTGATATCGAGCAGATTTTGCGCCACCACCCGTTGCACCACTACGTCGAGCGCGCTAGTCGGCTCGTCGGCGATGATGAGCGACGGGTTGAGCGCCACCGCCATCGCGATACAGACGCGTTGCTTCATGCCGCCGCTTAACTCATGGGGATACATGCCGTAGATGCGGCTAGGTAGACCGACCATGTTGAGTAGGTCGAGCAGTCGCTCTTTCAATTCAGACGCGGAAATGTTAGGTTGATGGGTGACGATGGCATCGCCCAGTTGGCTGTTGATGCGCATGACCGGATTGAGCGAGTTCATGGCGCCCTGTGGCACCAACGCCATCTTGCGCCAACGGATATCACGCAACTCCGTGTCATTGAGCGTCACAATGTCAGTCCCGTCCAACAACATTTTCCCGCCGACAATACGCCCTGGCGGCTGGACCAGGCGCAAAATCGCCATGGCCGTCGTCGTTTTGCCGCAACCCGATTCACCGACCAGCCCCACAATTTCGCCTTGTTCGATCTTGAAGCTGACATCATCAACGGCGCGTACATCGCCAGTGGGCGTTTCATAATAAACTTTGAGGTTTTGCACATCTAGCACAATTGACCGATCGGTAGAACGATCAGTCGCCGGCTGTATAATGCGTTTTGTTTGTTCCATTCCCTGTTTTATATTCCGTTTTGTGTGATAGTCGTTATTCTGTTGCCAAAAGGCCAGCAGCACGTAGTTTTGCTTCTAAGTTGCGAATGCTGGCTTCCGCGTTAGCACGCGCTTGCGCTTCTGCCACCGCTTTGGCTTCCGCCTCAGCCCGTGCTTGGATCTCCTGTTGGATCTGCTCCTCAGTTTCCATTGCTTGTTCGCTAACTTCTAAGGCGTATTCGTTTGCTTCCAAAGCCCGCGCCTCCGCAATCCGGCGACGCTGGTTTAATTCGAGAAAGGTCAGAAACTGTTCGCCATTTGGGTAGTAAAGCTGTAATTCGGTTTTTATGGTTTCAAAGCGAATGCCTAAGCGCGGGCTGTGCCACCCATTCATGGGTGTAATTGGCCGCAAACGCCCCTCTCCATCCCGTAACCAACCGCGCAGACGGCCGCGATGAAGATCATAGAGGTGATATTCTTCCACGCCATAACGCTCGTAGAAAGCGAACTTTTCGTCCATCTCTTTTTTGTGGTTGCCGGACGAAAGGACTGCAAAGACAACCTGCGGCGGGATATTTTCTTCCTGCCATTGCAGATAAGAGCCGCGATCACCTTTGGGCCGCCCAAAGACAATCATCACATCCGACGCCTGACAAATTTCCGGGTGTCCTTCGACGGGATACCAGAGCATGGCCCCGGCAATAAAGACATCAGGGTTATCTTCAAATAGGATCTCTGAATTGCCTTCAATCGTAACAATAGACCGAAAGTGTTTGCTGTTATCAGCCATTGGTTTGCCATCACTCTCTGGGTAGAAGGTGGGGTGGATGGCGGGTTGGTGCGGTGATGATAATACATTCGTCAAACTCATTGCTTATCCTTTCACACCATGTTTCACACTTTCCCCCATTTTGCTATAGATGGACAACGCAGAAGAACGCTCCTTGCCAAGCCGGGTATATTTCACGTTAGTGGTACGCTTTGCCGTAATTGCAAGCATAAGCGAGCCGGTGGCTGGTTGCTTATGCTTGCAGTTCCGATGATGCCCAAAGCTGAAAGGCGCCCATCAAGCGTGAAACGCCAACATCCCTATAAAATGAGACGGTGCTTTTATACAGGTTTATTGATGCTTGTGCAGCAGGCGCCAACGGTTAATTAACCTTCCTACGCAGCCGAGGATTGGCAATTTCATCAAGGCCGACCGTGATCAAAAAGAGGCCAGTAAAGATGACAATCAAGGCAGCAATTGGCACCCCCCACCACCACCACATGCCTCGCAAGATCGCGGCCCCACGAATTGCATAAAAGATCGTGATTCCTAATGTGGGAATACGCGTCGGTCCCAGGCCAAGCGCTTCCAGCCCTGTTGCCGCTAGAATAGCGCCAGAAACATTGCCAGCAAAACTTGCGGCCAAATAGGGCAACAGGTTAGGCATCATCTCTTTAAACATAATGCTGAAAGTACTTGCCCCGGATAGTCGTGCCATCTGCACATATCCTCGTTCACGCATGGACAACACCTGTGAACGCAAAAGGCGAGTTGGCCCCGGCCAAGCAAAAAGCGCCAACATCAATGCCATATAGGTAATATTGTTAAAGCTAACAAAGGCCGAAATAACAATCAATACAGCTAATGCAGGAATCGTAATAAATGAATCGGCAATAGTACGAATCAACGAATCAACCCACCCACCCATAAAACCGGCGGTAAAGCCTAGTAATATACCAACTGATATGCCAATTCCCGCAGCAATAATACCAATCCAGAGTGAGCGTGGCGCCCCCACTAAGAGTACAGCTAGCATATCACGACCACTGCTTTCGGTTCCCAATGGATGATCCCAAGTTGGAGAACCAAACGCGCTCGGAGGACGGGACACCGGGGATGCTGCTTCGACAGCGGGCGCGGTTGTCGCGTCGGCGGCCGCTGTGGCGGATGTTTGTTTACTCGATTGGGTAAGCGGGTTGCCTCCAGTAACGCTACCGCCGCTCTCAGCATTTTGTTGGGCGAGTGGATTGCCCCCAGTAATACTACTCTCCCCACTACTGTTGGCATTTTGCCGGGCAAGGGGGTTACCACCGGTAATACTAGAATCACTGGAATCAGTGCTACTCCTCGACGATTGCGCCAGCGGATTCCCACCAGTGATGCTATTATCTGCCTTGACGTCCTCTTGTCCTTCAGCTTCGGCGACATTTGCATCGGTTGAGGCTGTTGTCGTAGCCTTCGTTTCTGTGGATATTGCTGCCTCAGCGGCAACCGAAGAAGTTGCCGCTACAGCGTTGGAGTCCGGTAGCCAAGCAGGGGGAAGATTGAGGGGAGCCTGCGCCACCTTGGCCATGTCCGTATCCCATACCAGCGGACCGATCGGCGCCATCAACACAATAAGCAGCACCATCCCCAAACCGATCAAAAATTTGGGATTGAACCAAGGCGAATCGAAACGATTGAAAGCCGCTTTCGGCGAGTTCGCAGTTGGTCGTGGCGCAGGTTGAGTGGTCGCAACCGACATAAATTACTTCCTTTTCACTATTATTTACCGTAACTATTTACCATAGGTAATACGCGGATCGACGAGGGGTAAGAGCAAGTCGAGCATTAGCACAGCAGTTGCTGTTCCTAAAATCAGGATAAAGACAATCCCTTGGGTTAACGAATAATCGTTGTTGACAATCCCTAAATAGAGCAAGTACCCAATGCCATCGTATTGAAAAATATATTCAACTAGTGTTGAACCGCCGGCCAGTAATCCAATATTAAGCGAAAGCGCTGTGATTTGTGGAAGAATAGAATTGCGAATTCCATAGCCCCAAAAGACACGCCTTGCGCCAAGTCCCTTTGCCTCTGCCAGCACCATATAGTCCTCGCCGGCATTGGTGATCATCATACCTCTCATACCAAGCGCCCAAAAGCCCATTGAGGTAATGACAATAGCGATAGCGGGCAATGTACCATGATGGATCACGGTCTTAATAAATTCCCAAGTCCAACCAAACTCAATGCCGCTGCTATACGCTTTACCGGTTGGGAACCATTTGAGTTGAAACGCGAAGATATAGAGTATCAAAATCCCGAACATAAAGAAAGGAATCGAGGTGAAGGTAAGGGTGGCAGGCAAGAGTGACTTGAGCCAGCCTGGCGTCCACTTCCAGGCTAAGAGCGCACCAATGAGATTGCCTAAGAAAAACGATATAATCGTCGCGATCAACAATAGACCAAGGGTCCAAGGTAGAGCATCAGCAATCATTTCGTTGACATTGCTAGGAAATGAAGCCAGTGAATAGCCCAAGTCAAAGCGCAGCAGATTCTTTAAGTAATTTAAATACTGAATGTGCATGGGGCCATCCAGGCCAAATCTTGCGCGCCACGCTTCGATCAACTCGGCTGAATTAGCAACATAGCCGGCCTGCTGCGTCAAGCGGCTAACCATCGCAGCAACCGGATCACCACCACCAAAACGCGGAATAAAGAAGATCAATGTTGATCCCAACCAGACCGTCAATAGCCACATGCCCAATCGTCGAATCACATACCCAATGGTCAATCCACCCATAATGATCCTCACCAAGAAATAAAAGGGGGAGGAGTCGGCAACCGAGGAATGGTTTCCACTTCTCGGTTGCCGACTCCTCCCCCTTAACTCATCCTACATGATTACACTCTACTTGGCGCCAGTTGGCTCCAAGGCATGAATGATCACATGAGTGTGCTGCCACCAGGTCGGCGGGTGAATATAATCATTTTCAAAGGTCGGCCAACCAGTCCAGTAGGTGGTGTTGAACGGAATGATCTTCTTCGCTTGGGTAACCGGAATTACCGGTAGCTCATCAAACCAAAGGTCCATGGCTTCGATGAAGAGTTCTTCGACGCGCGGGTCACCAAGCGGCAGAGATCCCATCTCGTCTACAAGCGCGCTGTATTGTTCAGCAACTTCACCAGACCAACGCCAAGCATTCTGATTGCCGCCGGTGCGTTCGTCAATGGGTTTCAGCCATTTGACATTGAAGGTATCGAGTGAAGCCCACGGTTCGTTAACCGAACCACAGGTCTGCCAGCCCATACGGGATTCAAATTTACCAAAGGCGTGATTTTCATCCCAGACGCCGCCAGCCTCGTTGCGATGCACAGCGTTAATACCGACAGCCTGGAATTGTTCAACCAGTACTTGGGCAATGCGTTGCTTTTCGATAAACGATTCGTGGGTAGTAATGTCCAAGCCCAGCTCTTCGCCATCCTTCTCATAGTAGCCGGTACTCTCATTCAACACATAGCCTTTGGACTCGATGATCTCTTTGGCCTTTGCCGGATCATGGGTCCAAAGTTGGTCTAGGTTCCATGCCCCTGCTTCAATCGCCTTGTCAACTAGCGCATCCAGCGGCGGGTAGGCCGGGAAGAAGTGGCGTGACGGCAGTGTCGTGCCTTCGTAGGAGATCTCAACGATCTGTTCACGGTTAATGGCATAGTTCAACGCCCAGCGCATATCCTTATCGTCCCACGGTGCAACCATGTTATTCAATTCAAACGTGCGGGAACAGGGATCCGGCACCCAGGCATACGGCGGTTCATCAAACCAAGTGATGACATTGGGATTCTGCGCCTGCAACGCTTGCAACGCACCAAGCGTAATGTCCATTAAAGAATCAAGCTGGTTATCAGCCATCAGTGCAGCGCGGCTCTCTTCCGGCCCGGCCCAGTTCCAAATCAACTTCTTAGGCTTCGGCAACTCTTTCCAACCACTCTTAGCACCCCACCAATTGTCATTACGGATATAGGTGAATTCGGTTGGGCTAACGCTTGCCAACGTGTAGGGGCCTGTACCAACCGGCCAACCTTTTTCAGCATCGTAGAACTTAAAGGTTAGCGGATCCTGACCAGCCCAAATATGCTCCGGCACAATGTTGAGGCCACCATAGATGCGTACAGAGAAGTTATCCAGTTGGAAACGTGGATTGGGCGTGTGTAGGTTGAATTGAATCGTCAAATCATCGATTTTCTCGACACTATCCAAGAAAGCCGCTAGACCGGAAGCGCCAAGCAGATCTTGGTTTTGGAGCAGCATATTCATGGTAAAGGTCACATCATCGGCGTTAAACGCCTCGCCATCGCTCCACTCGATGCCCTCGCGCAAGATCAACGTCCAAACATCGAAAGTCTCGTTGGCGGTCATCTCAACACCCAGCCATGGCTCGATTTCACCGGTCTGATAGTTGAGAATAAAGAGTGGCTCCAGGATTGCAGCATGATAGCCTTGTGAGCGGTTACCACCGGGTACATATTGGCTCCACAATTCCGGATCAGCAGCACGACCACTATCATTGTCAAAAATGAGCGTCTCGGCACGGGAAGCATTCATATAGTCACCGGCGGCTGTTTCTTCCGCGGGGGCAGCTTCTTCAGCCGGAGCTTCGGTTGCCTCGGCTTCAGCGGCCGGAGCTTCGGTTGCCTCGGCTTCAGCGGCCGGAGCTTCAGCGGCCGGAGCAACTGTCGCGCCACCGCCACATGCTGTTAAGAGCAGTGACAACGTCACCAGAATACTTAACAACAGTGAAAATCGCTTCTGTAGCATGGATACTACCTCCTTAGAGAGTAATGCTTTGATAATAGAGTTTATTACGTTTATATCAAAAAAGTAGCCAAGGATAGACTCTTTTTGAAAACAGTATCGGATACATCGTAGAAAAACAAATACTATCTCTGATATCCGTTTGATTATTAGCTTGGAAGTGACAAACTGTGGGTCGTTCACGATATAGCAGGGAATTTCTACAATCAATGTAACTGCTCAGCTCCCAACCAGTCCGTGACTGGCGGCCCGTCACCAGTCACGGACTGGTTGGGAGCTGGCTGAGTAGGTGCCAATCAATGAACAAATGTAGTATACAGGTTGTGGGAACGCACGTCAAAATTGCAAGGGGAAAGGTTGCAGTTAAGTTACAAAAGTATCTATGTCGCTATACGAGATAACGTATAGGGATGACAGAAGGCGCTTTCCACAACAAAATGACCGGCAACTTTGAGTTGCTGGTCATCTTAAACACCTTGCTTTTCCCAATTCGCTGTCGTTTTACAGCCCCCAATGTTCGTCAATCGGATCTTGGAAAAGGGTTCGCTTCCCGGTGACAATATCATCCACTTGAACCACTTCGCCCGTCAGCGCCGATTCGTAGATCGCGTCGCCAATCGCCAACGAGCGTAGCCCTTCCCAGCCATCGATCTCCGGTTTTTCCCGGTTGCCGCGCAGGATTTCGAGAAATTCCCAAATTTCAATCGAGAAGCCGTCGGTTGTACCGCCGGGATAGAGAAATTCTTTGTCAGCTTCGCTGAGAGTGGCGAGATACATCTTCTCCAATTCGGCCAGCGTCATTTCGGTTTTGTCTTTGCGCACCAGCAAGCCGCTCTCCATTTGCGTTGGGTTGCGCTCAAAGAGGTGGAAGATCGAGAAACGACCGGCGGTGGTATCACGCAATGAGCCTTCGCTGCCGTAAAAGGTCACGTTATACGCCTCTTCCCCCGGTGCGGCCAGACTCCACGACCAAGTACCAACCACCCCGCTCTTAAAGGTAAAGGTGACAAAGACCGTATCCTCCGGCGCCTCGGTAAAGGGTTGGGCGACGCCGGTTTTGAGCGAACGCAACTCGGCATAGACCTTCTCCACATCGCCAAAGAAGTAACGCATACTGTCACAGTAATGATAACCGCTGTCCAGCACCGGCCCGCCGCCGGACATGAGTTTATCGCGACGCCAGCGCACCCGCTCGGGGATGGGTTCGTTCGTCGCTTTGGGTGGCTCCGGTGGGCGGCGGTAGTGATGGAAAAAGCTCAACGGTTCGCCGATCAGCTTGGACTCATTGAAAATCCAGTGCGCTACTCGTTGCCCCGGTTGGCGGCGATGCGGGGCGGCGGTGGAAAGCACTTTGCCGGTGCGATCCGCCGTCTCGGCCATGACGCGACAGGCTTTGATGGTGATGCCCAGCGGTTTTTCACAAAGAACATCCAGCCCGCCTTCCATACAATCGATGGCGATGCTGTGGTGCAAGCCGTGGGGCAAACACATATCGACGGCATCGACGCCAGCTTTTTCAAGTAAGGTGCGATAGTCACTATAAATGGTGGGGCGCAGGCCGAAAAGCTCTTCAAACATATCCGCTTTTTCGCGGGCATTGGCTTCGTTGGCGTCACAAACCGCCGTTACCACAAAGTCACCGCGGCCCCGTTCTTGGAGATCTTTCATCGACAACACATGGCGGCGCGCAATCCCACCACAGCCAATGAGCGCTAATTTGATGGTCATAAGTATGAAAATTCCTTGTGTTGGAAAGATGAAGGATGAAGCTTTTCCGCCTTCATCCTTCATCCTTTGATTCCGGTCAGTGTAATTCCTTGGACAAAAGTTTTTTGCAAGAAGAAGAAGAGTAGAATAATCGGCAGCGTGATCAGTACTGAGGCCGCCATCAGTAGGCCCCACTCGGCGCCATATTGGGAGCGGTATTCGTAGATGCCCAGCGAGAGGGTATAAAGTTCCTGGTTGCTCAGGTAGATGAGCGGCCCCAGATAGTCGCGCCAGCGGGCGATAAATTCAAAAATGGCAACTGTCGCCAATGCCGGCTTGGCGAGGGGCAAAATGATTGCCCAATAGATGCGTAATTCGCTGGCGCCGTCGATGCGCGCGGCCTCAGATAGCTCCATCGGGATCGTCATAAAGAATTGGCGCAGGAGGAAGATATAGAGTGCGCCCCCAAACCAGTGTGGCACAATCAGCGGCAAAAAGGAGTTGACCCAACCTAGATTCCGAAAGACCAGAAAGAGCGGGATCAGTGTCACCTGAAAGGGCAACATCAAGGTTGCGACCGTTAAGATAAAGAGGATATTTCGTCCCGGCCAGGGAATGCGCGCCAGACTATAGGCCACTAGCGAAGAAGAGAGCAACGCGCCCACAGTGGAGAGCAAGGCAATCGTTATCGTGTTGCGCAGGTAGAGAAAGAAAGAGATATAGGTAACGGCGTCAGGGTAGTTCGACCACATGAATGGGCTGGGGATCCAGATGGGCGGGTGGGCGTAAAACTGGGTATCCGGCTTTAGGGAAGTGGAGAGCATCCACAAAAAAGGCAGCATAAAGAGTAACGCCGCCGGAATTAACGCCGCGTGAATCAACAAATGGCGCAAAAGCGTATAGAGCCATTTTTTTACCCGTCCCCGCCGCCGCTGTTGCGGAAAAGTAACGGCGGCTTGCTCTGTTTTAACTGCCATGCGTTCGCTATCCTTCTCTACAATTATCTATCCTATTTCAACCAACTAACCCCAACTAACCAACCATTCTACGCTTCGCCCCCCGCATAATAGACCCACAAGCGCGCCGAACGGAAGATGATCAGCGTAATCACCAAGGTAACAAGGAGTAACAACCAAGCCATCGCCGAGGCATAGCCCATCTCGAAGTAGTGGAAGGCATTTTTATAGAGGTAAATGGAATAGAAAAGCGTGCTGTTGGCCGGGAAGCCGGTGCCGCCCGTCATGATGTAAGGAATGGCAAAAAATTGCATTGCGCCAATCACCGAAGTGACCAAATGAAAAAACATCACAGGCGTCATCATTGGCACGGTGACATTCCAGAATTTACGCAAAAAGTTGGCTCCATCCACATCGGCGGCGTCATAGAGATCCTGCGGAACCCCCTGTAAGCCGGCCAAATAGAGGATCACTTGTTGGCCGATGATCCAAAGGGCTAAGAGAATTAACGTTTCCCTGGACCAGGTGTCACAGGTGAGCCAACAGGGGCCGCGCACCCCGAAGTAGCGAAAGGGCGTTTCCGCCAGCCCGGTTTTGGGCGTAAAGATCAAGATCCAAATCAAAGAGAGCGCCACTTCGGGTACGAGCGTTGGCAAGAAGTAGATGGTGCGATAGATCGCCTGCCCTTTGATCTTGGCATTGAGCATCAGCGCCAACCCAAAGGCCGTGATCACAGCCAAGGGAATGGAAACGATAGCAAAGTAAAAAGTATTGTAGACGGCGGCGCGGAAATCGGCATCTTGGGGTAAGGTGAAATAGTTTTGTAGACCAATCCATTGGGCGTCGGCCACACCATTAAATTTTGTAAAGCTGTAATAGGCCGAAGCAAAGGTCGGATAGATCCAGAAAACGAGCAAACCGATAATCCAGGGAGAAGCAAATAAAAGACCATTGATCGTATGGCGAGTTGTTTGCGAGAATCGCCGCCGTGGTCGTGTGGCTTGGATTGTCATGAACAGAGCCTTAAAAAGCGGTTGTAAGGGCGCATAATCGGTGGGAGGGCTAAGGATGAAATCGGGAGGCGTAAACGGCTGCCGATTTCATCGGACAACACGCTTGCGCTCCCACAATTTCAACCGCTACTTGTAACTACTCCGCTCGTATCCGCGCCTAAAAGGCAACCGGTGACCGGTGTTTGAGACGCCGGTCACCAGTTCCTTTTAGGCGCGGATACGAGCAGGCTGAATAGTTACCGCTACTTAAGAAAAGAAGTTAATCTCCTCAAGCCCTTTATTGATTTCGTCATCAATATCGAGGAGGGCCTGTTCCACCGTCTTTAGCCCGTGCGGGATTTCATCGCGGAAGGCTTTGACCTGGAGATCCCATAGCTTGCTGCCCAAGGGAATCGGCGGGCGGGCATGGGAAACCGGCAGCAGATCCATAAAGACAGCATGGAGCGGGTCTTCGCGGAAGAAGGGGTCTTCGGCCACCGACTTAATAGTGGGGACATGGTAGGTGTCCTTGTTGTACTTCTCCTGACCTTCCGGCCCGCAGAAGTAGAAACAAGCATCAAAAGCTTCGGCAACATTGGCATACCCCTTCGGCACGGCCCAACTCCAGCCACCGGCCCAACTAGCATGGGGCGCCGGGCCATCAGGGCCAGGGAAAGGCACAACACCAAAGTTGGTATCCGGCTTATAACGTTTGGCCTGGGCAACCTTCCAGTTACCACTACAGGTCATCGCCGACAGTTCTTTCCAGAAGTAATCATTCTCGCCACTGCACTGACCACCGGCACAGGCGGCCAACATAGCATCAATGTCCTCTACTCCGATCTCTTCGACAAAGGACTTGACATATTCCATTGCGGCAATATTGTTTTCATTAGCAAAGGTGATGCGCTTGCTTTCCGGGTCTTGGAACGAGCCGCCAAAGGCAAAGCCCCAGGTGTAGAGCCAAGCTTGGTCATAGATGGGGTTGAACCCATAGCGGTCAATGGCGCCGGTGCTGCCGCGCACCGTCAGCGCTTCGGTTGCGGCGCGCAATTCGTCCAGATTTGTCGGCGGTTTCTCCGGATCTAAACCGGCATCGGCCATAATGTCCTTGTTGTACCAAAGAGCGCGCGTGTCGGTGTCAAAGGAAAGCGCATAGATGCCACCCTTATAGACCGTCTCTTCCCAGGCAAAATCAAAGTAGAGATCCTTGGTCACGCCGGCTGATTCGGCAAAATCAGTGATGTTGGTGAAGAACCCTTCATGGGCAAATTGGGGCACGGTAAAGCGATCGGCATAGTGGAGCGCAGGCGGGTTGCCACCGGCCACAGCAGTCAGCAGTTTTTCATCCGCCTGGCTACCCTGTGTCTGTGCAATAAAAACAAATTCGACTTCGACATTCTTGTCATTCTTGGCATTGTAGTTGTCGATAATGCCCTTGATCGACTCCTGCGCCAGGTCGGTCATGCGCGACCAAGCTTCCATGTGCAATTTTTCAGCGCCTGGAGCAGCCGCCTCGCCACCAGCAGGCGCGGCGCCTGGAGCAGCCGTCGGCGCCGGACAGGCGGCCAGCAACGCAGCGCTGGCTGTTAAGCCAGTGAATTGCAAAAAACGACGGCGCGAGAGGGAGCGTTGGGTAAATCCATTCATAACAAACCTCCTTCGGTCAAAACGGTGCAGGTTGATTTAATCTATCGCAGGCATAAAGTGGAGTGAAATACCCAGTGGACAAGGCTTTTGCTTTGCGATAGGAACGAACTGGACCAGAACAATCGCGGTAGAACAATAAACCTATGTTATTTACTATAGGGAAAGGCAGAAAGCTGTTTTATCATAACGCCGATTTCAACATCTGTCAACATTTCTCAAACCTACTTTCAGGGCAATCGCGTACTGGAAAAGCCCCAGTGTAGCTCTCAGCGCGCCTAGAAGGCAACCGGTGACTCGCCAGGGCTTGGCGAGTCACCGGTTGCCTTCTAGGCGCGCTGAGAGCAGTGTGAGTTCGCGATTGCCCTGAACCTACTTTTTGGGACATTGTTGCGCTAGTAAGTCGGCAACAGCAGTCGTGGCAGCGGCAACAATATCGTCGCCGTATTGTTCCATCTTGGCGCAATCCAACGTCACGGTGAGTGCCTGTTGCCGTAACATCTCATGCTGCGCTAGGGTGATACGGGCGATGAAGGTCTGAGCGGTGCGATCCACCGCCCAGACATCCAATTCACCAGCCAGAGCATTGAGAACGTCAACGGTCGGGTACTTCACCTGCACAATCAAGCGTACATCCGCGGCTTCAACCGCTGAAGCAACGGGCGTCGGCGGCTGGATGAGCGGTGTACAGCCGCTGCTCCATAAAGCACATACCAGCAACACACCACAGGTAACGTGGCTACTGAATCGTGTGAAAGTGAATCGTGTGAAAGTGAATCGTGTGAAAGTGAATCGTGTGAAAGTGAATCGTGTGAAAGATGGTCGTTGAGAGAAGTCTGCTACCATTTACATCCTCGCCTTCCTCAAAAAGTTTATGCCGATTTGCGCAGAGTTACAGCAGCCTACCTTTTGACAAGAGGCAAGCGGCTCGGCAAGATCGCCTGCTTTGGCGGGAATTTCAAGAGCAGGATACCTGATTCATTATACCGTTTCTGGTTTTTCCTAACAATTGCGGTTGACAAAATCTGCGAAAGATGGAACCATTGATTGAACAAGAGTTGTCGATCAACACGCAGCAGAAACGAGGAGTCCCTATGCAAGCATTAGTTTATCAAGCACCCTGGCAGATGACTGTCGAAGATGTGCCGCGCCCCACCGCCGGACCAGGCGAAGTTGTCATCGATGTCAAAGCCGTTGGCATTTGCGGCTCCGATGTTCACGGCTACACCGGTTCCACCGGGCGGCGCAATCCGCCGATGATCATGGGCCACGAATTCAGCGGGGTCATTTCAGCGCTTGGCCCTGGCGTCACCCAAGCCAAGGAAGGGGATGCCGTTGTCGCGACGCCAATTTTCCCCTTTAACGGCATTGGCCAGCGCAAGGTGTTGGGCGTCTTTAGCACCCCCGGCGCCTATGCCGAACAGGTAGTGGTTCATGAATCGATGCTGCTGCCCAAGCCGGCCCATGTCACCTGGCGGCAGGCGGCCATGTGTGAACCGCTCTCCGTCGCCCTCCATGCCATCAGCCGCACGCCGATTCCCTTGATGGGTACCGTGGTGATTGTCGGCGCCGGTACGATTGGCCTCCTGGCGATGATGAGCGCACGCCTGGCTGGCGCCGGCAAGATCATCATGAGTGACATGAGCGCCCATCGGCTGGAAATGGCCGAAGAGTTGGGCGCCGACATGGTCATCAATATCAAAAACCAAGACCCGGTGCAAACCATTCTCGACTACACGAATGGCAAAGGCGTCGATGTGGCGATTGAAGCCGTCGGCATCTCCGCGGCTGTGCAACAGGCGCACAAAGTCACCCGCAACGGCGGCCATATCACCTGGATCGGCAACAGCGCCCGCATGATCGAGCTGGATATGCAAGAGGTCGTCGCCCGCGAATTGAGCATCTGCGGCACCTACGGCTTCCAGAGCGAGTTTCCGCTGGCGCTTGATGCCATTGCCAGTGGTCGCATCAACGTCGAGCCAATGATGGAAAAGATCGCTCCACTCGCGGAAGGCCCGGCGTTGATCGACGGTCTGGCTGCCGGCAAACTGGATCTGGTAAAAGCGATTCTGGAGTTATAGAAAATCGAAAGGATTAAACCATGCGCGCCGTTGTGAAATATGGTCGCCAGGATAAAAATGTCGAAGTACGGGAAGTGCCGGAACCAACCATGGGGCCGGATCAGGTTTTGATTGAAGTCAAGGCCACCGGCGTCTGTGGCAGCGATGTCCACATGTGGCGCGAGCAGCAGAGTTGGGCCGTCAAGCAGCCGCTGGTGCTAGGCCACGAATTTTGCGGCGTCATTGCCGACGTGGGCGCCAATGTGAGCGGCTTCAAAGTCGGCCAGCGGGTCGCCTGTGAAACCGCAGCCCAGGTTTGCAACAGTTGTGTCTACTGTCTCAGCGGCAACTATAACCTTTGTCCCAACCGCCTGGGCTACGGCGCCCTGGCCGATGGGTCGATGACCAGCTATGTTGCTGCCCGTCCGCAAATTTTGCACCACATTCCCGACAATGTCCCCTTTGAACATGCTGCGCTCACCGAGCCGATCTGTGTCGCTTATAATGCCCTGGTCGAGAAGACAACCATGAAGCCAGGCGATCTGGTGGTCATCCAAGGTCCCGGCCCGATTGGGATCATGGCGCTGCAAATTGTTCGCTTGCGCGGGGCCGGCACGATTGTTGTCCTTGGCACCAACGCCGATGAGAAACGGATGGAAGTCGCCGCCGAGTTGGGCGCGCACTACACCGTCAACATCCAGCGGGAAGACGCCGGCCAGTTGATCAAAAGCCTGGGCGATGGCTTTGGCGCTGATCTCGTCGTTGATTGCACCGGCGTCAGCAAAGCGCTCAAGCAGTCGATGGAGCTGGTGCGCCCCAATGGTCGCATCACCAAGATCGGCTGGGGGCCGCAACCACTGGATTTCAGCCTCGACCCGCTGGTCGGCAAAGCTGTCACCCTGCAAGGCTCCTTCAGCCACACCTACCCCACCTGGGAACGTGTCCTCACCCTGCTCTCTACCGGCCAGGTCAACCTCACCCCTGTCATCGGCGGCATCTATGGCCTGGAGGAATGGGAAGAAGCTTTCCACAAGATGGAAATGGGGGAGAATGTGAAGTCGGTTCTTAGAATTAGTTAATCAGAGATTGAGAGATTGAGAGATTGAGCCAAGGAATTTTACGGTATTGAAGCGCTCTTCCGCGACGGCTGCGGCAACTGGTTTACTGATAAACGCAAAGGTTAGTAATAACCGCATTGTTGAAAACAAGCTTGGATAATC
>JAPKMW010000141.1 GCA_026645575.1 Caldilineaceae bacterium | reverse complement strand
TTGGCGACAAACCAGAGATTATCCAAGCTTGTTTTCAACAATGCGGTTATTACTAACCTTTGCGTTTATCAGTAAGATGGAAATCTTACCAAAGCGACACGGAAAAAGCCAAAATAAAAAAGGGGCAGGATATTCTTTCACACCCTCCCCCTTTTTTATTTCACTCCATCCACCCTACGGCATCACCGACACCTCCATCGGCTCTGCCCGCAGGGCTGCGACATCGACCTCCTGGCTGGTGCGGTTATCAGCCTCATCCACCCCGAAAAGCTTTCAGGAAATGGGAAGGGTGAGATCGAACTGTGCTACCAGCGAAGATGGGATCGCACGCATGTGCTCATCCCGATGAACCAGGATGGCAGCCTGCGTTTGCGCAACGGCTGCAATAAGCACATCTACTAATGGTAGTCGGTGAGGTGTCTGTGTACCAAGAACAAAGGCGGCTTTCGCTACTGTTGCATCAATAGCGACGATCTCTGTAAAGAGGAGGGCATAATTGGCAAGCGTCTCCTCTACTTCAGCCTGGGTAGCCTTTAACTCACGTAAGCGCCGGCCAAACTCGGTCAAGGAGACACTGGCGATCAGCAATTCTGCTTCGTCCGTCTCAAACAAAGTTTGGACGGCCTCCCAGCCGGCTTCCTGGCGATAGTGGGCAAGTAAGGCTGATGTGTCCAGCACATAACGCATACGATCAGCCTTCGGCGGCGCGTTCGGCGATCAACTCGGCGACTGCATCGCGGTTGGGCGAAAAGCGACGCCCGGCGCCAAGCAACTGGCGCGCTAACGCGCCCCGATCAGGAATCACGCGCACAAGGATTTCATCCTTGCCTTCCACTGGCTGCCAGTCCAGGCGATACCCTGGCTTAATCCCAAAATGTTGCTTGATTTCAGCCGGGATGGTGATTGTATTGGTGGGTGTAACTGTTGTTATCATAGCGTCACTATACCACAAAAGCAGGAAACGAACCAACCGTCCACGTGTTCACCGACAACTTGGCAAAAAGAGTGGCGCCGCTTGATCAGAAGCCGCCTCAGGCCGAACACCTGCCCGCATAGCACGATCGGTTAACGGCCTGTCTATTCACGGCTGGGCTAGTCGACCGGCGCGTGCCGCAAACCAGGGCGGGGGACAACGGGGCGTTGCGGTTGCGCACGCGGTACCTTGTCCCAAAAAGACGGCTGGGCTAGGCGACCGGCGCGTGCCGCGAACCGGGGCGGGAGGACAGCAGGGCGTTGCAGTTGCCCATGCCGCACCGTGTCCAAAAAAGACGGCTGTACTAGTCGACCGGCGCGTGCCGCGAACCGGGGCGAGAGGACAACGGGGCGTTACGGTTGCCTACGCCACACCTTGTCAAAAAAGACGGCTGGACTGGGCGACCGGCGCGTGCCGCAAACCAGGGCGGGGGACAACGGGGCGTTGCGGTTGCGATCGGGGCGAAAAGAGGCCGAACATTATATGGAACGATACATCGCGACTATTAGACCAACCACTGTCTACGCCGCTATTAGACGGATACGGCCTATTCTTCCAAAAAACACCGCTTCCGTCCATTTACTGGAAAATCGGTAAATAGATGGTTTCCATCTAAATATCGAGGTGATGTCAGTATTTTGTCAGTGTCATTGGTTGGTGTTTGGTGGTACGATTAGGAACAATAGAACATGGGTTCTTGTCAAGTAGTAAAGAACTTATCTGTAGTATATCACTTTTTTCCTTTTTGTCAATTACATTCTTCATTGCAACTTATGGAACCAAAACCAAAGAAACTTCTTGATCAAGTGCGTGATGCGATTCGGCTCAAGAATTACTCCTATCGTACAGAGCAGTCGTATGTCGATTGGATTGAGCGCTATATCCGCTTTCACAACATTCGTCATCCCAAAGAAATGAACGTACCGGAGATTGAAGCCTTTCTAACTCACCTGGCTGTTCAGCGGAATGTTGCGCCTTCTACCCAGAATCAGGCGCTCAGTGCTTTGCTCTTTCTCTACCGCGAAGTTCTCAAGATCGAACTGATTGGTCGCATTGACGCCGTGCGGGCCAAACCGGAAAAACATTTGCCAGTGGTCTTGACCAAAGCGGAAGTTGTCCAAGTGCTAGACCGCATGACCGGTCTACATCAGATGATGGCAAAGTTGCTCTATGGCAGCGGTATGCGTCTGATGGAATGTTTACGTCTGCGCGTCAAAGACATTGAGTTTGAGCGCCAGCAGATTGTTGTTCGTAATACCAAAGGGAACGAGGATCGGGTGACGATGTTGCCGCAAAGCGTTGCACCGTTGTTACGGCAACATTTAGTCATGGTCAAGCAATCGCATGAAGCCGATTTAGCAATTGGCTACGGCATGGTCGAATTGCCTTATGCCCTGGCCCGTAAATATCCCAACGCTGATCGGGAGTGGATGTGGCAATATGTCTTTCCCTCCGAAAAACATTCAGTCGATCCCCGTTCAAAAGTAGTGCGTCGTCATCATCTCGACGAAAGCGGCTTGCAAAAAGCCGTGCGTCGTGCAGCCTTGGAGTCAGGTATCCCCAAACATGTAACACCCCACATCTTTCGTCACTGTTTTGCTACCCACTTACTGGAAGCAGGTTATGATATTAGGACGGTTCAGGAACTGCTCGGCCATAAAGACGTCAAAACTACTCAAATCTATACCCATGTTCTCAACAAAGGCCCAATGGGTGTACGCAGTCCACTTGACTAAGTCCAAACAAAAACAGGTGAGGTGCGCCTGCACACCTCACCTGTCTCATCTTTCCTCTTATCTGTTTTTAGGGGAGATTGAGAGCGTAGAATCTCTCAATCTCTTACTCACCTAATTACCCTACGGCATCACCGACACCTCCATCGGCTCCGCCCGCAACGCTGCGACATCGACCTCCTGGCTGGTGCGGTTATCGGCTTCATCCACCTCGGCGATGGTGTCGTAGGGATCGACCGTCACCTCGATGGTGCGGGGGGCATTGAGTTCGACCGGCCCCGGCAGCACAAAGCTGAACTGGGTGGCGGCGTCCGCCCCGGCGTCCACGGTGGGCAGCCGTTGTAGACCGCCCAACCCCGCCGGCCCCAAGTCCGTAAATTGCACCAACACCCCTTCGGCGTCAGCACCCCCCGCATTCGCCACCGTCGCCGTAATCAGCAACAGACTATCACTCTCCCCCAACGGCTCGACGGCCACGTCATCAATCACCACCGTCAGGTTAGACTGGAGACCCGAGACACGGGACACGAGATCGGACGTTGCGACCTCGCGACTTTGTGACGACGCGACGGCTGCCGCTGCCGCCCCAATCGTCATCGGCTTCACCACCTGGTTGTCCTCTTCATCCGTCTCTTCGATGGCGCCGTCGGGGTCAACGGTCACCTGGATCTGGCGGGTGCCGGCTTTGTCGGCGGTGTCGAAGGTGATGCTAATGACGCCGCTCTCATCGACCGGGATGGTGCCGGTGATGGTGCGGTCGCCGATGGGTTCGGACGCGCCATCGGTGGTGTCGATCAGGCGGACGAGGACGTTTTCGGCGGGTTGCGTGCCGTCGTTGAGGACGGTCACGGTGATGGTCACGATGTCCCCCGCCTTGGGGCTGGCCGGTTCAAAGCGGACGTTGCCAGCAAAGAGCGCCAGGTTGGGCAGGTCGGGCGGCGTCTCGTCTTCCGAGCCGATGCGCAGCGCCTTGGTGGACTCGTTGTCCATTTCGTCCGTTTCAACGATCTGGTCTTCGGGGTCGGCGGTGACGCGGATGCGGCGGTCGCCGGTCTTGTCAGTGGTGTCATATTCGACCACAAACTCGGCGCTGCCACCGGCGGCAATCGCCGGAATAATTTGCGGGTCGCCAATCGGCTCGGCGCCGTTGGTGACATCGGCCACCTGCACCAGCACATCGCTCACGGCCACATTGCCTTCATTGCGCACGGTCACGGTGATGGTCATCAATTCACCAGCCACTGGCTTGGCGTTGCCAAAGACAATGCCATCAGGGCGCACGACCAGGTTCGGAATCTTGGGCGGCGAGATGGTCAACGGCTTGGTGGCGCGGTTGTCGCCTTCGTCGGTCTCGGCCACCGTGTCATTCGGGTCAGCCGTGACCTGGATCAGCCGGTCGCCGGGTTGGTCGGTGTTGTCATAGATCATCTGCACCGTAGTGTTGGCGCCGGCGGGCAGTTCATCGATGATCTGTTCCGGGCCAATCGGGCGGGCGCCGCCACTAGTAATATCCAGCAGTTGCACGACCACATCAGTCGCATCCGCCGTGCCGCCGTTGAGAACGGTGACGGTAATGCTCACCGGCTGACCCTGGGCCGGGTCGGGCGGCACAAACTTGACATTGCCGGTCAAGATCATGAGGTTGGGCGCGGGCGGGGCGGCTACAGCCAGCGCGCCGGCAGCGCTGTTGTCGCTCTCATCAGTTTCGGGGATGAAGTTGTTGGGATCGACCGTCACCTCAATGCGCCGTTCGCCGTTGCGCCCTTCGCTGTCGAGCAGCACCTGGGCCACGCCACTGCCACCGGCGGGGATGCTGTCGATAATCTGCGGACTGCCGACCGGGGCATTGCCACCGGCGGTGGTATCGACAAATTGCACGACCACATCGGTGGCATCGCGTACGCCATGATTCAGCACCACGGCCTGGACGGCAATGCGGTCGCCCTCGACGGGTTGACGGGGGTTGAAGCCGATGTTGCCGGCGTACATGGTCAGGTTCACGCCAGCGGCCGCGGCCACGGTCAGCGTCTTGCTGGCGACCTGATTGTCGGTCTCCTTGGATTCAACAATAAAGTTGTTGGGGTCAACCACAATCTTGATCTTGCGATCGCCGACCAGCCCAGCCGTACTGTAGCTCACCTGGGCGATACCGCTGCCGCCGACGGCAATCGAGTCGATCACCTGGGGCTGACCGATGGTGATGCTCTTGGCACTATCAGTGACATCCAGGAATTGGACAACCACGTTGCTGGCAATGGCGTTGCCGTCGTTGATGACCAGCGCCCGCAAGAGGGTCGGTTCGCCGTCACGCGGGTGGGCCGGAGCAAAGATCAGGTTCGCCGTACTCATGACCAGGTTGGGCGCCGACTGCGGCACAAGCGTCAGCGTTTTGGTGCCAGTGTTGTCGGTCTCCGAGGTCTCACGGATAAAGTTGTTGGGGTCGATGATCGCCTGGATCTTGCGATCCCCGCTCTTGTTGGTGGTGTCGTAGACCAGTTGCACCAAGCCGCTGCCGCCGGCCGGGATCGCTTCGATGGTCTGCGGCTGGCCAATGGGGCTGGTGGCGCTGCTGTTGGTGGCGTCGATCAGTTGGACGATGACGTTGGTGGCGTCCGCCGTGCCGTTGTTGATTACGGTGGCGTAGACGGTCACTTGATCGCCCGGATTAGGTTGCGCCGGGTCAAAGCCGATGTTGCTCACCTGGAGCATCAGGTTGGGCGCGGCCAACGGGGCAATGGTCACATTTTGGGTGGCGCTGTTGTCATTCTCGTTGCCTTCCACCACCAGGTTGTTGTGGTCGGCGACGACCTGGATCTTGCGCACCCGTTGCGTGCCGGTCACTTTGCCGGTGGTGTCATAGGTTGCTTCGACCACACCGCTGCCCCCCGCCGGGATGAGCGGGATGGTCTGGTTGGCGCCCACCGGGACGGGGCTTTTGTCGGTGACATCGATAAATTGCACCGAGACCTCCTCGGCATCGATCTCGCCATTATTAAGAACAGTGGCGCGCAAGGTCACGGTGTCGCCTTCATTGGGCAAGATGGGGTTGACGCCGATGTTGGTTAGCTGCACCACCAGGTTGGGCGCTGGGGCGCGATTGACATTCAGGGTCTGGATGGCGCTGTTGTCATTTTCGCTGCTCTCCGGGATCATGGTGTGGGGATCGACCAGCACCTGGATCTTGCGAGCGCCTTCTTTGTCGGTGGTGTCGTAGGTGACATGGGCCGTGGCACTGCCGCCACCGGGGATCGAGGTGATGGTCTGTTTGGCCCCCACCGGCGTCATCGCGCCATCGGTGACATCGACAAATTGCACCAGCACTTCGCCGGCGTCGAGCGGCCCGCTGTTGAGAATGGTGACGGTCACGCTGACGGCGTCGCCATTGCGCGGGTTGGGCGGCGCAAAGCCGATGTTTTCGGCCTGCACCACCAGGTTGGGCGCCGTGGGCGGGGCAATGGTCAGGGTAGCCGTGTCTTTGTTGTCGATTTCGTCCAACTCACGGATAAAGTTGCTGGGATCGACCGTGACGCGAATCCGGCGTTGGCCGGGGCCGGTGGCGGGGGCGGCCAGGGCGCTGGTGTCAAAGGTCACTTGCACCATGCCGCTGCTGCCGGCGGGGATCAGGTCGATGGTCTGCTGTTCGCCGATGGGCAACGGACGACCGGTGCTAATGTCGGCAAATTGCACAACGACCTTCTCGGCCGCAATGGCGCCATTGTTGAGGACGACGGCGGTCAAGGTGACGACATCGCCCTGTTTCGGATGACTGGGTGCAAAGCCGACCGTCTCGGCCATCACCTTGAGGTTGGGCAGCGGCGACGCGGTGACGGGCAGCGTCTTGCTGGCGTTGTTGTCCCGCTCGTTGCTTTCGGGGATCAGGTTGTTGGAATCGACCTGCACCTGGATCTTGCGGTCTTTCACTTCGCCCTTGAGGGTGAGCGTCGCCTGCACCTCGGCGCTGCCACCGAGCGGGATCAGGTCGATAAACTGTTCGCCGCCAATCGGGGTGGCGACGCCGGTGGTCATGTCGATAAACTGGACAAGAACGCGGTGGGCATCGACGGCGCCGTTGTTTAGGATCACCGCACGCAGCATCACGTCGGCGCTGTCGGTCGGCTCGGCGGGGTTGAAGTCGATGTTGCTGGGCAGGATGGTCAGGTTTGCCAGCGGCGGCGGTTGGATGCGCACGCTCTTCTTGACGGTGTTGTCCAACTCGTCGGTTTCGCGGACAGCGTTGCCGGGGTCAACCACCACCTGGATCACCCGTTCGCCAGGAGTGCTGGGCGGCGTATAGGTCACTTGCACCGTGCTGCTGCCACCAGCGGGAATCGACTCAATCTCCTGTTTGTCGCCAATCGGGGTGATGCCACCGTCTGTGGCATCGACAAATTGCACAATGGTTGCGCCGGCGTCGGCGTTGCCGTTGTTGACAATGGTGGCGTAGACGGTGATCGCCTGACCCACCAGCGGTTCGGTCGGGTTAAAGCCGATGTTGGCCGCCTGCACCGAGAGATTGGCGGTCGGCAACATGGCGACCTTGAGCGTCTCTTCGCTGGTGTTGTCGGTCTCTTTGGGTTCGGCCAGGAAGTTGTGTGGATCGACCACCACCTTGATCTTCCGATCCCCAGGCTTGTTCGTCGTGTCATAGGTGGTTTCGGCAATGGCGCTGCCGCCAGCGGGGATGACTTCAATGGTCTGCTGTTCGCCGATGGGGGCGGCGGCGTTGTTGGTGCCATCGACAAATTGCACCAGCACATCGCGCGCCTCGGTGTTGCCGTCGTTGAGAACGGTGGCGCGCAAGGTGACAACGGTGCCTTCCGCCGGATTGAGCGGTTGGAAGCCGATGTTGGTCTTGAGCATCACCAGGTTGGGCGCCGAGGGTGGAATCAGACTCAACCGCTTTTCTGCCGTGTTGTCGCTCTCGCTCGGTTCGGCCATGATGTTGTTGGGATCGACGGTGACGCTAATGTCGCGATCGCCGCTGAGACCGGCCGTATCGTAGGTGACTTGCAGCGTGGCGCTGCCACCGGCGGGAATGACATCGATGACCTGGAGGGCGCCAATCGGAATCATGCCGGTGCCGGTGCTGTCGGCAATTTGCACCTGGACATCGGTGGCGTCGGCGCCGCCATCGTTGCGGATGGTGGCGTAGACGGTCACTTGGTCGCCAGGGCTGGCGGGGGCCGGGTCAAAGCCGATGTTGGCGGCTTCAATGCCCAGGTTGGCCGCCGGTCGCGGCGCGACGACCAGCGTTGCTTCGGCGCTGTTGTCGGTGTTGCTCACCTCCGGCACAAAGTTGCTCGGATCGACCACCACCTGGATCTTGCGTTCGCCGGTTTTGCCCGTAGCGTCATAAACAACATCAACGGCGCCACTACCACCGGCGGGAATGGTTGAAATGGTCTGGGGTTGACCAATCGGCACGGGTTCGCCACTGGTGACATCGGCCACGTAGACGGCAACATCGTTGGCTTCGTCACGGCCATCGTTGAGGACGACAGTATGAATCGTAACCTGATCGCCATCGACGGGGTTTGCCGGGTTGAAGCCCACGTTTTCACTGCGCACGACCAGGTTCGCCATCGGCTGTTCTTCACCGGGGCGGGCCAGTTTGGCAACCTGCACCTGGACATCATCGACATACCAGCCTTCAAAGTTGTTGAAGCGGTCATTCACGGTATCAAACCAGAAGCGCACATAAACGGCGCCGCTCCGTTGGATATAGGGCGTGAGGCTGACGGTGCGTTTGACCCAGGCGTCTTCGGTGCCGTGGGATTCAAAGACCGTCTGCCAGCTTTCGCCGTCGGTCGAGACCTGGACGCGGGTGCGGTCGAACTCTTCGTTGGTCTGTAACTGGCTCCATTCGTAGAAGGTCAACATCACTTCGTCGGCATCGACCAGGTTGATGGCCGGCGAGGTGAGCGTGCCGCGGTTGGCCGCGCCGGTGTCATAGTTGCGCGTGGCTTCCTGGCCATAGTACCAGGCATGGGTGGGGCTGTTGGCGCGCAATTCGGACAGATGCCAGAGGGAGGTGGCGCTGTCGGTCTGCCAACTGCCGGCGCCGTTTTCCATGTCATCTTCAAAGACAATCGTACCGGCGCTGGTGGCGACCACGACGATGTTGGAGATTTCCGAGACATTGCCGACGTTGTCCACGGCCTTCATGGCAAAGTAGTAGGTGGTGGCCGGTTGCAGGCCGGTGACGGTGAAGCTTTCGGCGCTGCCGGCGGGCTGCGGGATCGGCTCGCCCTCGACTGGCGTGGCATCGTCCCAAGTGGCGTCAGAGATGGCGCTGGTGGAATAGCGGATGTCATAGCCGTTGGCCGCGCCTTGCAAGCCATCATCGCCAGGGGCGGTCCAGGTGAATTGCACCTGGGTCATGAGAACGCCAGCCACGGTCAGGTTGGTGATGGGCGCCGGTGGCGTCAGATCCTCTTCCATGGCGTTGAGCAGGTTGAGGCGGGCGTTGCTCAAGGTCGGCTTGGTCATGTCGGTCATCGGGTCGGCGCCGGAGAGCAGGCGGCCTTTGACCTGTTCGTTGGTCAGGGTCGGGTATTTGGCCCAAAGCAAGGCGGCGGCGCCGGCGGCATGGGGCGTCGCCATGGAGGTGCCGCTGGCGCTGCGATAGCCACTGGAATCACACATGGCGCACGAACCAGTCGGCACCGTCGAGAAGGTATCTACACCAGGGGCGGCAAAGTCTACCCAGTCGGTCCCCCAGTTGGAGAAGCTGGCGTAGAGATCCTCATGGTCGGTGGCGGCCACAGAGATGATATTGTCCAGCTCATAACCAGCCGGGTAGTGAATGCGATTGGTGTTGCTGTTGCCGGCGGCGCAAACATGGATCGGCGCATTGGCGCCGCCCATCGCTTCAATCAGCGCCTCCGAGGCCGAACCACCCCCCCAACTATTGTTGGTGAGGACGATGTTGTAGCCCTGTTTTTCTTTGAGTTCGGTGATGTAATTAAAGCATTTGACGGCGTTGGCGGTGGTGCCACTGCCGCTGGCGCTGAGGAATTTACAGCCCAACATGCGAATATTCCAGTTGACGCCAACGACGCCCGTGCCATTGTTGCCGACGCCGCCAATGGTGCCGGCGACGTGGGTGCCGTGGCCGTAGTCGTCCATGATCTCGCCGGTGTCGTTGATGGTGTTGGCGCCGTAGAAGTCATCAACATAGCCGTTGGCGTCTTCGTCCTGACCGTTGGCCTTGCATTTGCCAAAGCCTTCGGGACACTCTTTGGTGTTGACCCACATGTTGGCGGCCAGGTCTTCATGGTTATAGTCGATGCCGGTGTCGATGACGGCGATGATCACATCTTTGGAGCCAGTGGAAATATCCCAGGCGGCGGAGGCATCCACGTCGGCGCCGTTGGTGCCGCCGGTCTGACCGGTGTTGCGCAAGCCCCACAGTTTATCAAAATCGGGATCATCGGGCGTGCGGGCAATATGCACCAGATAGTTCGGCTCGACATAGCGCACCCGCGGGTCGCTTTTGAGCAGTTGCATCAATGAGTCGGTGACATCCACCTGGACGCTGGCGAGCCGTTGGCGTTCTTCCGTCACGGCGGCATTGATCGCCAGGTCTTCCTTCTCAGCCAGACCGTAGGTGGCATAGAAGTCAGCAATCTGCTCTTTGCTAACATTGGGGCGGAAACCGATGATCAACTGGCCAGGGACAGAGGCCGGTTTTAGTTCATCGTTCTGGGCAAAGGTCACACTACTCTGTGGTAGCAAGAGCGCCTGGGCTACCAGCACCAACAAGAGGGAGACCTTTAGTAGTATCCCTGACCATCTCATGAGCGTTTCTCCTTCAACTATGATTCCGACACGACGTGGTACATGATACGTGGTACGTGATATGTGTTGCGTGATACGTCCTTACAGGACAAGTGTTGCGTGAACCGGCCAAACGTCACCGTTTGTTATATCGTTTGGCTGGGGTCTAGAGGAGGAAGCCACGCAACTCGTCTTCGGGTAATTCGGTAAGTTCAGCGATGAGTTTTATATCCAAGCCGCGCGTAAACATCGACCGGGCGATGGTGCGGCGACCTTCTTCAATGCCTTCTTCACGACCTTCTTCGCGACCTTCCTGGCGCGCCGTCATGATTTCGGCATAGGTGTCGCGCGCACTTTTAAGGCTGGCTTCATAGAGTAGCCGCTCACGTGGGGAAAGCGCCGATTGTTCGGCCATTTCAAAGGCA
Organism: Caldilineaceae bacterium; assembly: GCA_026645575.1. The sequence continues at coordinate 11,791 of JAPKMW010000141.1, read as the reverse complement.
TGGGTGAAGGGTTCGTTTGCCAGTTCAGCCGGAATGTCCTGTAACTCCGGCATATTTTTCAGCAAATAGATCCATTTGTCCGCTTCGCTGCTGACTTCGTGGATGGCCTTATCGAATTTTGGCAATTCGATATAGACATAACTCAACTTATCATAGAAGACCGTTTTGGCGTTCGTATCCATCAATTGCACCCGCCGCAGATACCCCCCGTCTGTATCGATGCTAAAGTTCACAATGGCAATACAGTAGATCGGCATCAGTTCAAATTGCCAACTTGTTCCCTTCTTGGCCTGGTGGATAATGGGGAAGGTGCTGTAGTAGAGGACGCGGTCGCGAATAAAGGTCTGGTTGGCGCGCTGCATTTCGACAATGAAACGCTGGCCGATAACATCTTTGCAATAAACATCGTAGACGCCAATGCGTTCATCTGCACCTTGGGGCAATTGCTCGTTGGGGATGTAGGTCAGTTCTTCAATTGGATGCGTCAGCTTGAGGACATCAAACAAAAACTGTTTGAGAATATCCTTGCTATCTTCCTGCGCAAAAAGCCGTTTGAAGCCAAAATCAGTTTTGGGATCAATATAACGTGACATAGATGGGAGTCGCTTATTATTTGATTCGAGCAAGCTACCGGAAATGTTCGACCCAAGCGGATCGATAGACGTAGTTGGGTTGACCGCTAGGGTGCGGTTTCAAGTTGATTATGCCATTTGCGGGGCCGGTTGTCAATGGGGTGACAAACACAGCTTGGTCTTTCAGCTAACCAGAATTACGGCGTTGTGGCGGTAATCTTATTAACAAAGTGGAGAGTTGTGGTTACAAGAGAGCGGCTTGTTGCAGAGAATGTGAGAGAAAGAGATTGAGAGATTTGGTTATGTAATCTTTCAATCTCATTCTCTTCTGTAGCTTACTCCTTTATCGATTCTTCTCCATCCACCCTACGGCAAAGTCAACCAGCGGGCGCTGGGGCATGAGCAGTGCGGTTGCCTGACCGACCTTGCCTTGACGCACCAGGCCGGTCGCTTCGGCAAAGGCGGCGCCGATTTGGGGAAAATCTTCCTCATTGAAATCCAGCTCCTGAAACGTGACCCATTGGCGTTCCCCATCGACCAGGAGGGGGGCAGCGGTGGGAACGAAGCGTTTACCAGGAAAGGTTGCGCGATATTCGGCTAGGTGGAGCGACGTATTGCGCTCATGCCCAATGCCCAGCAGAAGAACAGAACCGGCCAGATCATAAATCCGCGCCAGGGGTGAGCGTTCGCCCAATCCTTCCCCCAAAATATGACCGGTCATCGTCCTATGGGCATGTTGTCCCCAAGCGGCAAAGGAGGTCTGCGGATGGTTGCTGCGCAAGACGCCTTCCTGTTTGCGAAAGGTTTCGGGGATGCGTCCCATCTCGCGAGTTTCCGTCAAGTCGGGGCGAAAGGGTGGCATCTCCTGGCGGATCAACTCCCACCAGTGGGGTGGCACCGGCGGATGTTGCCAGTTGGCGGGGTCGGAGAGTTCGCCGCTCTGCGTTGGCATGACCAGCGTGCCTTCCGGCCCGATCGCGGCTTCCAATGCCAAAATCACTGCTGACGCGCCGCCAACCACCCAATCGGCAATGGCGCTGAGGGAGGAGTGGACAAGCAAGGTCATGCCGGGTTCGATGCCCAACGTACGCAGATCGGCTAACAAGGAAGAAACGGTTGGTGGAAGGGGTAATTCGGCTGCGGTCAACTCAGTTTTCCTCAATGCCCAACGCACGTAACTTGGCAGCTAGTTGTTCAGCCCGCAGCCGTTCGTGTTGCGCCGCGGCCTCCGCCGCTTCGGCGCGTTGGCGTTCCTGTTCGGCGCGTTGGTGTTCCTGCTCGGCGCGTTGGCGTTCGACTTGATAATCGACCATGACAAAGTGTTGATAGACCGGGTCCGCCGCCATCTCTAGGATAGAGGGGCGTCGGTAGAGATCGGTGATACGGAAGCGAAAGCCAGGCAGCACAGTAGATTCAATTACGCCATTGGCATCGGGCTGGATTGGTGCGTAATCGCCGGTAGCATTGCGCCGGTAAAAGGTTGTATAGCGCTTACGGGCATCCAAAATGTAATACTCGTGGACGCCAACGCCTTGATATTCGCCCTTTTTGGTCTTGGTATCGCGTTCAATCTCCTTTTTGCCAGAATCAGAGATCGATTCAACGCAGAGATCAGCGATACCTGGATAGGCGTAATCGTCGTCGTCCAGCGGGACTGGGTTGTCATGGCGAATCAGAAAGAGATCAGGTTTACGGACGCTGGTGTGCTGGGCTGTCGCCAACCGAAAGCCCATCTCCAAAAAAATCATCTTGACAATGGGATTTACTTCGAGATACCAGCGTAGTAGCGCTTGAAACCAATCGTAGACAAGAACTTGTGCAAAGTCGGGCACGGGCTTCTCCTCCAGGATGCCGTTGTTCCATTCATAGTGGAAATCAGAACGATCGTAGTAGTCCGCCCAGTAATCGGCTTCTGAAACCCAGCGCCCAGCCTCCGACTGTGGTTCGACATAGGATTGATGCATCGCGCCATGTCCGTTGACGCCGGCAATTGTATACGCTTTACACTGATTATACGGAAGCGGTTGTTCTACTGGAATAGGAACTTTGATCGTCATCCTTGCGCCCTCCAAACCAAGCGTGTTGATAAGGCCCATCATACCATAGGCCGGCAAAACGCGTCAATTGAATCACCAAGGTCTTTTATAGCCGGCTACGATTACCGGGTTCCTGCGCAAGCTTTTGCAAGAAAGGTTCGCCGCAGGTTGCCAGCGTCTGTTCTAAACGTGCTGTACAATCGCAATCTGAACAAGCCCACGGCTCTGTGCCGTTGAGATCCTTGCAGTGCGCCCGGTCATGAGCGTTTTTGATACTGAGCAACTCAAAATACTCTTCCCAATAAGGCTGCTCTTCTTCCAACGGCGTATAGCAATAGCAGACTTCAACCCAACGGACGGTGCCGTCCTCTAACGCCCGCGCTTCAGCCATATTACGCAAATATTCGCCCCCGGCCACCGAGCCACGTCCCAACGTGCGGCGGGCAATGGCTTGGCGTAATTTTTCCGCTTGTTCCGGTTTTACCCGTGCTTTTACCAAGTAGCGCATGGTTTTTCCTATCTAATTTTTGTTGCGAAACGCGATGGCTACCGCAAAGGTCGCCACGTGCGCGAAGGAATCGCAAAGGAAAACCAAAGAGAAATCTTCGCGAAGCTTTGCGTTCTTTGCGCACGTGGCGGTGATCAAGCGCTTTCGCAACAAACCTAGCTACCCTTAAGCCCGACACCCGTCGCTCAAGGATGGCGTGTCCTGGTGTTTGTACATCACAAAATATTCACGGTGGCCGAGCGCTTCGGATTTGCTCATCGCGCCGCTGGCAATTTCTACCACCATGTCCAATAAGGCTTGACTGGCTTGCGCCAACGTCAACTCGCCGGTGAGGATGCGACCGGCGTCAAAGTCCATGTCATCGATCATGCGCTGATAGGTGCGACTGTTGCCGGTGATTTTGATCAGGGGTGAAATCGGCGCACCAATCACGCTACCGCGCCCGGTGACAAAGAGGATGATCTGTGCGCCGCCGGAGATCAAGTCCATGATCCCTTCGGTGTCGTTGGGATTGGTGTAGCCGAATTGCATAAAGTAAGGATCGGGGACGCTGTCCATGATCCAAAGGCCGGGCTGGGGCGGGCGCTCGGTGACGCGGATGACGCCCTGGATGGGACGGCTGCCCCCTTTGATAAAGGCGCCCATGCTTTTATCTTCAATCGTGGTCAACCCGCCGGCAAAGTTCCCCGGCGCCACTGAATATTGACGCACGGTTTTGCAATACCATTCCGCTTTGTCATAGGCGACAGCTAATGCTTGGCGCGCTTCGTCGTGAGCGGCGCGGGCCAGCATGATCGATTTGAGGCCCAACATCTCGACCGTTTCTTCAAAAATGGCGGTGCCACCCGCATCGACCAACAGATCATAAAAAGCGCCCACAACTGGGTTGCCGGCCAGGCCAGAGGTTGCATCCGACCCGCCACATTCACAACCGACGGTTAAATCCGCTAGCGTCATCGGCACAATGGGCGTTTCGGCGGCGATCTGACGGCGCAGACGGGCGACAATCTCCTTGCCCTTGGCCGTACTCTTCACCGTGCCACCGCTCTCTTGAATGTAAAAGGATTCTGCCGGCCGGCCTGACTGGCGCACCACATCGGCGATCTTGGCTGGCTGGGTATATTCGCAGCCCAGCCCTACCGCCAACACAGCGCCCACGTTGGGGTGACGCGCCAGGGATAATAACAAGCGCACTGCGTACTGATTGTCATAACAACCGGGAAAGCCGATCACGTGGGTATCCGGTTCGTCACGGGCAATGGCATGGGCCACATGTTGGGCGCATTCCACGGTGTAAATCACCAAAACAAGATTGCGCACCCCTTTGCGCCCATCCGGCCGGAGATAGCCGCGCCATTGGTAGTGTGTTACATCAAGCATGGTTGATCCTCTTTCTATCCTGGGTACAGAGGGAGATAAAGAGATAAAGAGATTGAGAGATTACAGTTTGACCTTTATCTCTTTATCTCAAGCGACACTTCACGCATAAACCGTATCCGTTGGTCTGCCGCTGTCAATTGCCAAACTGCCGGAGCGTTCATCATAGTCGCTGGCGCAGTTGTGGAGATGCACCCAGTCGCCACTCTGAATCGGCTGGGTAGCATGGCCGATGCGAATACCATATTTGAAGATCGCTGCGCTCTCGGTAATATCTTGTAGCGCAACCTTGTGCCCATAAGCGATCGGCTGGGTCAAAGTGACGGTGGTGTTCGTCACTCCCCCAATTACTTGGATGACAGTGCCGGCTGCGCCATCGGCCAACATGACGGCGGTATTGTCTTGTGGATTGATCTGAAAACAGGTCGGTAAAGCAGCCATGCGTTCCTTTCTCGCTGAAATTGCCTGCGCTTCACACCTCAGTTGCGTTGCTCCTTTGGCAGAATCCCTACCACTTTACTGCAACTTTGCTAAATGTGCAACTGCTCTAGCAAAGTGGGAGCAAGCGGTAGCTTTGCCCGTACATCCTGCCTGCTTGCCACCTTTTACTTGCGACTTGCTATCTGCCACTATACTTCCTTTTCTGGAAGGGTAGACAAGGTTTTGTAATGCGCTTTCCGGCACAATCATGATAATTTAAGTCATATGTACTAAGTCATGGTCGTTATGACGAACCACCTGGTGATCTTATATCGGATGACAAGCGCTTTGCAATCCGTGCTTTGAATCAGGTGGTTTATGCCAAAAACTTCATGGTGGCCGACTGTAATCTGTAAAATGTTCTAGTTTGTAGGCAGTGAGAAGCGAAAGTTATGTTTACGACTGCTACTCGCCATTCATCGCCGACGCCGTTCAACGTTGAGAGAGGTTTTATGATCGCCGCAAGAGTGAGAAACGTTTGGGAATGTCAGACCGGGGGAGCAATGGTCTATTTTGCCCTGGTTTTATTTATCTTATTCGCCATAGCCGCGCTGGCCCTGGATGGTAGTAATGCGTATCTCCAACGGCGGCAAATGGTGACCGCCGCTGATGCGGCGGCATTGGCCGGCGCCCGTGCATTGGCGCTGGAACAGACAACGGCGACCATCGACCAAGAGATCACCGATCTGGCCTTGGTGAATGGCGTTGGCAATCAATCATGGACGCTCAGTGCAGACGGTAAAGGGATTCACGCTGTTAATTACGATGGCGTCGATGTGGAGTGGGCCTATGCCGATGATGACACTGCCGTGGAAGTAGCGGTCAAGAATCTATATGACCCCTTCTTTGCCCAAATTTTTGGTATCCACAAACTCACAGCCACGGCTGAATCGAAGGCCGGCTTTGAACCAGTTGTCGGCGTTGATGAGTTAGTGCCATTGGCGATAAACGGTTGTGATTGTTTAGAATTTGATCACTTCCCCGTGGCTCTTGCCCAAGACGACTTTGGTGGTATTGTCACCGCCGTCTATCAGATCGGGAATGTGACTGAGGACAATTCCGCCTATAGCTTTTCCCTAAAAAGTCTGGATCCGGCCTATCCTAGCGACGCCGACGCGCCCTATTACAAATTTTACAACTATGGGAGCGCTGGAACCTTTACCGAGTATGGGGACGGCGGAGCGCGCAGTCGCCATCTGATCGCCAACGCCAATGGTGACGGCTTCTTGGTGGATCTCCAATTTATGGGTCGCACCAGCACGCCCCCGGACGAACAAAGCCCGCTCTGTGTCAATAGCTGCCCGGATACCACCGACTGGCACTACTTTCCGACTATGCGCGGTTTTCTCAATGGCTTGCCGGGGACGCGCTACGACGGTGCTGTGATTCAAGTGACCCGCCGTGGGGCGGCGCTTCAGGTCGGCACAGGCGCCCAGATCCAAGAACCTCTTTCTGCGTATGGTGCATTAGCGCTGCTCACGCTGGATGTATTACAGCAACCTTCTACCGGTGTTGTGCTAACGACACACAGTGAAGAAGCTGCGTTCGCCATGCTCTTGACCGCAGCCGTGGCGCAGAGCCAATCTGACAACGCACCGGTGGCCGCCGCGCTAGCGGTTCCGGTGGCCGCGGCTGTTGCCCCAGCGCCGACAGCCTTATCCCGGTTAGCTGTTGCCGCCGCCAATATCTCTTTGTCATCGCTCAACCTACCGAATGTACAGTCGGGCGCCATTGGTATGTCGTCGTTTGCCTTCGCCGGTGGGACTGTTCCTTCGTTGGCTGCGCCGCTAACTGTATCGCCGGTGATGATGCCGCCGACTGAATTGCGCCTCTCTGCTCCTATCGCTCCGCGCTCGTCCTTGTCAGCGGCGGCGGCTGCACCTGCTACGGCCACGCTTTCCTGTCCGAGCAACTTATTGCGAAACCCCAGCTTTGAAGCGGGAACTGCCAACTGGACTGGCATGAGCGGCACCGGCAATCATGGTTATGTGATCCCCGATGGCGTCCTCTATGGGTATCAGTCAGGGCCGGTCGGCACCAGCATGTACCAAGATGTGACAGCAACACCTGGCGGTGTCTACAGCATGTCGTTTTACTCCGCTTCCCACGAGCCGGGTGTCCAAACCGTGACGCTTGAATATTTGAACGCCGGCAATGTAAGGGTTGGTACGCGCGTCATCCACACGATCACCGTCGATATTGATGATCCGGCCCATCGCTTTGGCGGTCCTTATACGTTGACCTTAGCCACGGCGCCGGTTGGCACAACCAAAGTGCGCGTTTCCATCCGCTCCAATGGTGTGGACTGGGCCAAAGTAGACTTCCTCTGCCTCACCGGCATTGTCCCAACGGCTACACCCACCGCCACCCGCACAAATACCCCGGCGCCGACGATGACTTCAACCTCAGTTTTAGTGCCGACCGCAACGCCGCTCAACACAAATACACCAATGCCCACGGCCACACCGACGGCAACCAATACAGCAGTGCCACCCACAGCCACACCGACCCATACGCCAACCCATACACCGACCGCCACTGCTACGCCGACGGCCACCCCCACCAATACACCGGAGCCGACCGCAACACCCACGGCGACAGCCACACCAACGGACGCGCCCACAGCAACCGCTACCAGTGTGCCGCTGACCCCGCCGCCCTATACGCCCACGCCATCGGCAGGCAATTGTGCGCTGGATGATACGGTGGACGCCATGAGTCGCTACTCGCTGATTGTGTTGGATGATCTTTCAACCACGTCGGATGTTGAGAATCGCACCTTTGTCGGCGGCAGCCTGATCAGCACGGCTTCGGCTAATTTTGGCATCAATGTCAGCGGCATTGCTGCCACCGATACAATGTTATCGGTGGTGCATGACCTGGTGGCCGGCAACCCGCTAAATCTGAATGCTGGTAGCTTGCGCTTGGGCGGCGCCAGCAATGGGCGCATCATTAACTTCAATGGCGGCGGTTCGTTGATCGAAGACAGCTTCTTGTCAGACGGCCCGATTACCACCATATTACAAGAGGCCACAGCCCAGTTAGCCGCTGCCACGGCTGATAATGGCGTTATTCTCCCGACGGGTCAACCGGGACCGGCACGCTTCCAGGTCACAACCACCCCAGCGGGCGGTGTTGCCGTCTTCCAGGTGAGCGGCGCCGAACTCTTTAGCAATGGTCTGGTGCAACAGATTGAGTTAATCCCCGGTAATGCCAGCGCCATTGTCATCAACGTCACTGGTACGACCATTGACTGGAGCGGCAGCGGCAACATGGTTGGCGAGTTTACCAATAGCACCTGGCGTAGCCGGGTCATTTGGAACTTCCCCCAAGCCACCACGATTAACTTTGGTTCTCACAATATGATGGGCGCGATCTTGGCCCCCTATGCGGCTGTCACCACTGCTGCCAACTTGGATGGCTCGGTAGCGGTGCGGGCCTTAACGACCACGGCGGAAGTTCATCAACCCACCTTTGTCGGTGAGATTAGCCACTTATGCGATGATGACACTACACCCACAGGCGAGACGCCCTGCAAACTGGCGTGGCTCGATTGGGATGGGGGGATTGCCTCTAACGGTGAGTTAGTCGCAGCCATCAACAATCCAAATCATAGCGGCCTGCATCGTGTGGGTGATGTGGTGGCGGCAGGGCCAGAGATCGAAAATGTGCAACAGATCACCAATGCGCTCGATCAATGGCTGAACAAACCAATGACGATTGTCTTTTACGATGATGGCAACCAAACGGACGGTTACCAGATTTGTGGCTTTGCCGAATTTACCATGACGGCTTATGACTTCTCCTCATTGCCCAACTGGATTCAAGGAGAATTTCGACCGGCAGTCGCTCGCGGCGAGACCAATCCCAACGCTAAGGATTATGGTTTGCGCAGCATCCGCTTTAAGTAAACAGATCCTGCTGCCTTCGCACGAAGCTGTAAATCATCACGCTGTTGCGTAACAAGCCAGGGTTCTGTCAGAACCCTGGCTTTGCTTTTCTTTCGCTGCTCGTCACCACTTTGACTGGATTTCCCAACCGTTATCGTAACTTTTACCCTTGGTTGGTCGCTGGAAACTGTTGTCGCACTCATCGACCTGGGAGCTGCTTTAGCTGAGAAATGTTGCCATAGATACCCAAACAGACACCCCCGACGACGCTGAAAAGACGCGAATGCTTTATCCTGATCCCCGGATAGAGATGCGGCTGTTGAAAGAGAGATGGATTATGATGAAATCGTTGTCAGCAAAACCAGTTCGACTAGCCGGTGGCGCCGGGATCAAGGTGCGCCCATTGCGCGACGGAGATGTAGGGTTGCTACAGGCGTTGTATGAACGGGTTTCGCCAACCACGCTCTATTATCGCTATTTGCGCCCCTACCAGCCAACGCTGGACGAGTTAGCGCAGATCTGTCGGTTGGGAAAAGGCGAGGGGGCCGGCATCATCGCCCTGGTCGAAGGACCGCAGCCCCAGGCGATTGGCTTCGCCCATTATCACATTGATCGACAGCAGCCGACAACCGCCGAGGTGGGTTTTCTGGTTGAAGATCGTTTTCAAGGTCAGGGCGTCGGGCGCACCTTGTTCCAACAGTTGGTGCAGCGCGCCCAGGCGCAAGGGCTTCAAACCTTTACCGCCTATGTCCACCCGACCAACCATGCCATGCTGCGCGTCTTTCAACGGAGTGGTTTACCGCTGACTATGCAATTTGTCGATGGTCTCCATGAAGTGCGGATCACATTACGACCAACCGTGAAAGGCCGGTCTACGGTCAGTCGCCACGCCGTGGCTTTGTTACGGCGCAGCATCGCACGGCACTTTGGGGCTAAGGTTGGGGTGTAACAAGTCGCGTTGTTAGGCGATCACAGCTTCAGATTTCCCTGATGGTCAGTTTCCTGGTAATCCCGTGATCAAGGGATAAGCGGTAAGTTGTTCGTGTTGTTCCAGCCTGTTCTTTAAGGTTCGTAGATCTTGTTGGAGCTGACGGTTGCATTGCCAGAGGATCAGGGGGCGTAGCCAACCATAAACCCCATGCAGCCGCACTGTGAGTGCATAGGTAACGCGAGACAGGCGGAAACGCCGGTCACGCTCCGGTTGACCTGGGAAGGGGCCAATCCGCAGGCCACCATTACAGGAATCGACCGCTTACCGGGCGTTTATCACACCTATGTGGGTAAGCCGGCGCAATGGCGCAGCAACCTTCCTACCTATGCGGCGGCGCTTTATCAGGACTTGTACCCTGGCGTTGACCTGCGCTATGATGGGAAGGATGGCCTGTTAAAAAGCACCTATTATGTCGCACCCGATGCCGACCCGGCGCAGATTCGTTGGCATTATCAGGGGGCGCAGGCGGTTACGCTTGACTCCGCCACTGGCAACCTGGCGATCCACTTGGCGGATGGCAGCCGCCTTGTCGAAGATGCGCCCATCGCCTGGCAAGAGACGGCTGGCGGACGCGTACTCGTCACCGCGCAGTTTGTGATCGAGAACGGGACAATCCATTTTGCGCTGGGCGCTTACAACCGCCGGTTGCCGCTCATTATCGACCCGGCCTTGCATTACAGCACCTTTTTGGGCGGCAACAGCAGCGATTATGGCACTGCCATCGCTCTCGCACCCAATGGCGATGTCATCGTCAGTGGGCAAACCTATTCCAGCGATTTTCCGGGCGCCGGCGGGACACGCAAAGGAACAACCGATCTCTTTGTGAGCCGGTTGAACGCCCAGGGGACGGCCCTACTCTACACCACCCTCATTGGTGGGAGCGATGACGAAGAGACCTATGGGTTGGCGCTGGATCATCTGGGCAACGCCTGGCTCACAGGAGAGACCAGATCGGAAGATTTCCCAGCCAATGCCTTGTGGCACACCTATGACGATAATGGCGACACCTTTGTCACCAAGTTGGACAGCAGCGGCGCTCTGCTGCGCAGCGGCTACCTGGGCTTGTCAGTTCATGATATGGGCTATGCCATCACTGTCGATACGCAAGGCGACGCCTATGTTGCCGGCGAGGTTGCCGGTACGTATGGGCCTGAGTCCTTTGTCAAAAAGATCAAAGCGGACATGAGCGAGATCTTATACGCAGCCTACTTTGGCAGTGCGGATCGCGGCTTCAACAAAGGCACCAGTGTACGCGCCATTGCGGTTGACCAGCAAGGCAACGCCTATGTCACCGGACGCACCAATGCCATTCTTTCTGAAACAGATGATGGTGGCTACCAGCCATTTTGCACCGAGTCCGATGGGTTGGATTGCACCTTTGATGATGCCCTGGTTCTGAAGCTAAACGCGGCCGGGAATGCTGCGCCTTTCTTTACCTATCTGGGCGGCCACGGCAACGATATTGGCACAGACATTGCGCTTGACCCACAAGGCAATATCCTGGTGACAGGCTATACCTTTGCCGCTGACTTTCCCACGCAAAATGCTCTGCAACCGACCAAGCGCGGTTTGGATAACTTCACCGATGCCTTTGTGACCAAGTTGACCCCGCAAGGTGACGCCCTGCTCTATTCCACCTATCTGGGGGGGGATGCTTGGGAAGAGGGCCATAGCTTGGCCGTCGATCATGAGGGCAACGCCTATGTCGTCGGCATGACCAACTCCCCAAACAATTTCCCCATCAGCGCCGATGCGCCACAACCCACCTTGAGCGGCATTTGCAGTGGGGGCGGCAGCGGTACACGCCATTGTTATGATGGCTTTGCCACCAAGCTAACCGCAACAGGTGCATTGGTCTGGAGAGACGGTAGTGTATCTAGTTTGGTTGAAATTTGGAGGGGGATGGCCCACCGGGTAAAGTAAAGGTGACGAAACCA
>JAPKMW010000140.1 GCA_026645575.1 Caldilineaceae bacterium | reverse complement strand
ATTTCCATTCTTGATGCTTTGTCTAATGCTTTACTCGGCTTGCCCTTTCGCCCTGCTTGCTTGCCTGAATAGTTACAAAAGATTATTATAATTTTCCCAGAGTTCTTTGTTACGTTTACATAGGCTATCCCCACGGCGGTTGCCCGCCCGGCTGAATCGCCGTTGTGCGCACATCCTTTAGAAACGGGAACGGCTCATCGGGGCGCACCCAATTGTCGCCATCAAAAGTACGCCAGTCGGCGCCCCAGACATCGGCGCGCAGGGGCAGATCATCGGGGGTGACGGCCAGGCGCATGAGCGGCGTCACCGGGGCGCGACTTGTCCATTCGCGCTGATAGACAAAGGTATCCGGCGGCAGGATGTAGATCATGCCGTTGCGCCAGGGGTCGCGCCGCAGTCCGTTGACACCGATGGCAAGTTTGTAATAGCGCCGGTCAAAGCCTTGGTCTTCCTGTTCTGCCCGTTCTCCATCGATGGTTAGATCAAAAAAGCCGTTGTGCTGTCCAAAGGCGCGCTTGCCGTCGATCACCGCAAAGTAGATCGGGCGCACAAAATCGCGGTCGGCATAGATCCCGCTGACATTACCATGATCAGAGGCGTCTATGCCATAACGCATCGGTTTCAACACATCAATATCGGCCTTGCCGGAGCCATGAATCAGGCACCCTTTCTGTTCCAACAGGTAGCGAAAAAAGTGATGTTTGGGGTAAGGCAAGGCATATTCGACGGCACTGCCCTTCCCCCGCGCCAGCGTTGCTCCATAGAGCGTTTCAAAGGCGGCGCACTGGGCGTCGTCTAAGGTCACGGGCACTTGGCGGTAAAAATGGTGAACGGCTGGCGTGAATGGCGTCACTGCCGTCTGTTCAAGGAGCGCCTGCGCTGCTGGGCTGGCAAGCAACTTAAGCGCATAGGCGGCATGATCCTGCGCTACCGGGTTGCCCTCCGTCAGGATCGCACCAACCGCCGGTATGACCGCTTCGCCAATTTTGGCTAATGCCTCCGCTGCGATGGGGCCAATGTCGCTCGTTTGGAGTGCGGCCACCAGATCAGGGATAGCCGCCACCGCTTGCCCACCGACCAACGCCAGGGCATAGGCGGCATTGCGGCGCACATTGTAATCAGGATCAACCAATGCTTGTTGCAAAAGGGGAACCGCCTGGCCTGCCGGCTCGGGCAACCGTTCCACATTGCGCACCGCCATAAAGAGGCGATCCATCCAACCGAAGACCTGAATTGGTTGGTAGAGACCAGCCGGCGATCCCATTTCGCCCAGGATGCGCACGGCAAAGGCGCGCACCCACCAATCAGCGCTTTGCACGGCGGTCTGCAAGACCGGCAAGCTCTCTGCCACTGGATCGCCCATAACGGCCAGGGCGTAAGCCGCCTCCACCCGCACCAACTCCACTTCGGTCTCATTGCAAATCACGGCAGATAGGGCAGGGATGGCAGTGGATGCCGCCGCGCCGATTTCGCCCAATGCACAAGCTGCGCCCCACCGTAGTTCCGGTGTTTCTACTTGCAAAGCCTGGGTTAGGGCGGGGACGATGTCGTTCAACGGCTCACGAATTTTTGCCAGCAGCGCGGCCATCAATACCCGCCGATCATCAAACCAGTGTTGCACCTTTTCTGCGGGCAACGCCCGTTGGAAAGCGGCCAGCAACGCCGGTACAGCCGCTTGCGCCGCGTCGCCGATTTCTCCCAGAAAATCAAGCGCATCGACGACCGCGTGTTGATTGTCGCCCTGTAACGCACTGATCGCCAATGGCAACAGTTGATCCAGTCGATGGTTATCAATCTGGTAGAGGGTATGGGCTGCGGCCATGCGGACTTGGGGATTATCGTTGGTCAGCGCTGTTTCCAGGGCCGAAATGGCGGGCGCCCCCAGTTTTGCCAGTGCTTTGCCGGCATGAAAGAGGCGTACGGAAGGGCTGTCATGTTCAAACCCTTCGATGACCGCGAGGATGCCGGCAGGATCGCCTTGTTTCACCAGATCGAGACCAGCGTTAAAGCGCACAGCAGGGTCGGCACTGGTGAGGGAGGTGTGGGGGCTGTCGGTTTGGGTTGTCATATCATTGTCTCCACAATTAGGCGGCAAAGGTTGCTGCCGGCTGCGCAAAGCGATGATCTTCCAACTGCCTGAGCGATGGTATTGCCAGGAAGAGGCCGCCAATAACCAGCAGGCCCAGCGCGCCAATCAAAAACCAAATTTGTACACCAAACGCATCAGCCACCGGCCCGGCCAGCAATAGGCCCAACGGCGACATGCCCGCCGACATGGTGTTCATGACCGTGAAAAAGCGTCCCTGCATCTCCGGCGCCACCACGGATTGCATAATGGCCATAAAGGGGCCATTGGCAATCGGGTTCAAGACGCCAAAGATCGCCATGCCCGCCACCGCCACCCAGTAGCCATCGGCAGGCGCAATCGCAATGAGCAGCGCACCCACCGACATACCGGCAATCCCCGACACGGCCGTATAGACGCGCCGCTTGAAGCCACCCCAGATGCTCAGGATCACACCACCGGCAATAAAGCCTAGCCCCAACGTGGTGTTGAGGGTGGCGAATTGCAGGGCATTCCCGTTAAAATGCTGGGTCACCAAAATCGGCAGCAGCGAAAAAGCCGGGTTTAACAGAAAATTGAGGAACGAACTCAAACACATCCCCAGAAATAGCCCCGGCCAAGCCCAGATGTAGCGCACTCCTGTACTCAGATCGCTGAGAATCGAAAGTTGGGCGTTTGTCGCTGTGGCCGTTGGTTGGGGAATAGTGATGATGAAGACCAACGCAATCGCGATCACCGCCGTCACCACATCGAGCGCCATCATACCGGGCAGCCCCAGCACTTCCAACAAGAGGGCGCCCAACGGCGGCGCGACCACCATATTAACCCCGCCAATCGACTGGTTCAACCCGGCAACGCGCGCCAACTGCTCTTGCGGCACCATGAGGGAGAGGGAGGATTGTTCGGCGGCATAATGAAAGGTGCCGGCCAGCGCGCGTACAGCGGTAATGGCGTAGATATGCCAGATCTGGATCGCCTCGGCCCAGAAGAGCAACATGAGCAGCGCTGCCCCCGCGGCCCCTACACCATCCGCCACGATGATGATCCAGCGCCGGTTCCAACGATCCACCAACACCCCGGCCAACGGCCCCAGGATGATGCCGGGCAACATGGCAAAGAGGGTTGCAGTCGCCAGAACGGTGGCCGACCCAGTGCTTTTGGTCATCCACCAGGTAATGGCAAATTGGGCCAGGTTGCTGCCGATCATCGAGATCGCTTGGGCGGTCCAGAAGGTGAAAAAGCGGCGTTGCCAGGATGAGGTCATGGGTAGAAGCTCCGATGCGTGTTGCGTGAACCGTTTTGTAGATATTGGATATTGGGTATTGGGTATTGGGTATTGGGTATTTGCTTCAATACCCAATACCCAATACCCAAATATCTAGTTCACGAATCACGTAATTGTTTGCCGGTCAACGAAATAAAGACATCCTCTAGCGTCGGCTGGGCGATCTGCATGTGACGGATCTGGCCGGACTTGGCGCCGATGGTGGTGATCAGGTGGGGCAGGATGCCACGGCTGTCGGTGGTGTGCAGGGCCAGCGACCAGGCGCTGTCGGTGCCGAGATAGCGGGTGGCGACAGTTGAGACGGTGGGCAGTGCGGTCAGTTGTTCGGTCAACACGGGATCAAAGTTGGCGACTTCTAGTTGCATAATGTCAAGCTGGTTGATCGACCCCTTGAGCGTTGTCGGCGTGTCGAGCGCAATGATCTTGCCCTGGTCGATGATGCCGATGCGGTCGGAAAGCTGGTCGGCCTCTTCCATGTAATGGGTGGTGAGCAGGATCGTGTGGCCGTCGCGCTTGAGTTCCAGGATTAGCTCACGCAGGTTGCGAGCGGCCTGCGGGTCGAGACCAATGGTCGGCTCATCCAACAGAACAACCGGTGGTTTGGCGAGGAGCGCTTTGGCGATGGCAATGCGCTGTTTCATCCCGCTGGAATAACGCTCCACCAGTTCATCGGCGCGCTTGGTCAGGTCGAAGCGGGCGAGCAGTTCGTCAATGCGCTGTTTTGCCAGCGCGGGCGGCACATGGTAGAGCGCCGCAAAATAGGCCAAATTCTCCCGCCCAGTCAGCTTCCAGTAGATGCTCCGTTCGCCGGTCAACACGGCCCCCAAGTGTTGACGCACAAGATCGGACTGTTTCACCACATCATAGCCGTAGACTGTCGCCCCGCCGCTGGTCGGTTCGAGCAGGGTGCAGAGCATCTTGATGGTGGTGGTCTTGCCGGCGCCATTGGGACCAAGCAGGCCAAAGATCTCCCCTTGGCGAATAGCAAAGTTGACTTCGGCCACGGCGACAAACTCTTCCACCGTTTTGCCGGACGGGAGCCATTTGCGCCAAGCGGGAATATCCTCCTTGACCTTGGTGCGTTGGTAGGTTTTTCTCAGTTCGTGAACTTCAATGATGTTAGTATTCATAGTTATCCGGGTTCCTTCGCAGACGAAAATTCGTTTCGCGACCTACCAATGCCCGTACTCGCCAAAAGTTTACACATTTTTTCCGCCAGTTTTGCCAACGGTGTACGACTTGCCCTTAGTTCACCAGATCGACCATACCATCGCGATAGGTGGCGCCGGTCAAATTGGCGCCGACCAAACTTTGTCCGCTAAGATCAGCATTCGAAAAATCAGCATCCGCTAAGGTTGCGCCGGTTAGATCGGCTTCCTGAAAATTCGCATTGCTGAAAACGCCACGGACAAGATCCGCCCCGGTTAAGTTGGCGTGGGCAAAGTTGGCGCCTTCAAAATTGCCATTGCGGAGATTGGCGCCTTCGAGATTGGCATGGCGAAAATCTGCATTGCGCAGGTTCGCGCCGCTGAAGTTAGCGGCATCAAGGGAAGCGCCTTGAAAGTTGGTGTTGGTTAGATCAGCGGCTTTAAAATTGGCATGTTCCACCGTCGCTCCGTCAAAGTTCGTACCATCCAGTGTGGTTGCGCTGAAATGAGCGTGCATCACCTGTTGTAGCGGGAATTTTACTTTGCGCTTCGCTTTGGTTTGCTTCTCTGGATCGACGTAGGGTGCTTCCGGCAACGGGGTGTGCGATTGGGGTTGCTCCTCTGCCGTCGGCCGTGGTTCGACTGCTTCCAGGAGCGCAGTGGCTTCATCAACCGTGATCTTTCCTTCTTGCAGCAATTTCAGAATGCTCAGGCGGTCTTCGTTCATGTGATCCTCCCTGAAGTAAAGACAAGAAGTCAGAAGTCAGAAGTGTTCTGTCTGTGCTGGTGATTTGGATCAATGGCTCAGGCAGCAGCGGCCAGGGTTATGTCGCCGTTCTGGCTTTGCAGCTTAAGCAGCGCTTCGCCGCCACCGCCGATCTGTCCGATCAGTCGGTTGCGCGAGCGGGCGGTGATTTGCGTTTGGAAGGTGGTGCGCACCTGACCGTTCTGGGTGCGGGCGTCGAGCTGGCCCTGGTAGTCAGGTGGTAATGTCAAATGCACCGAGCCGTTAACGGTGGTCGCGGTCATGGGCGCCTGACCTTGCTGAACATGCACACGGACATCACCATTTTGACTGCTAAATTTGCTGGCAGCGGTCAAGGTCAAGCCTTTGGCGCTGACACCGCCATTCGTACATTGGGCGCTGACGCCACCGTTGATCTCGGCGATGCGGATCTCCCCATTCGTGGACTCAGCCTGGACGTTGCCGGTAACCGCCTGGCAAACAACCGCGCCATTGGTGCTGTGACCGTTTACATTCATCCGGTGCGGGCCATTGATGAGAAAGCTCACTTCCACCTCCACATGGCGGGGCGGTTTCGGGTAGGTGGCGTAGATGCGCAGGGTGTCTGCTTGGGGTTCTATCCGAATTTCCACCTGGCGGGCAAAGGCGGCAGCGGTCGCCTGATCGGGTGCTCTCACTACCTTGTGGGCGTGAATGGCAATGGTGTTCTGGTCTTGACCGCTGTAGGTAATGGCGCCGTTGGTAGTCTGCACGGTCACCGTTTGCAATCCAGCGCTGTCGATCTGTGAGTCTACCTGCTCTTCGACTTTCTCTTTGTTGATCACCGCTAGCAACTTGCGCAACCACTCCCCAATCTCTGACCAGGGGGATGACGCCGCCCCTTCCAACGCGGGCGGCACTGTTGTCACTGGCGTTGCCACTTTTTGCAGCAGGGTGGTGGCCTCGTCCGCGGTGATCTTCCCTTCGTCAAGCATCTGCAACACTTTCATCTGTTCTTGACTCATGGTCTTTCCCTTCTCTTATAACAACCTTCACTCGTAACTACCAAGCCACCCCCTCCTAGCCTCCCCCTGGTAAGGGGAGGAACTGTCTCGCCAGCAACCGTTCCCGCCCCAAGCTGGGGAGCGGGAGCCATTAGGGCGCGGGAGGGTTAGTCGTTACTTTCGCTCATCCTCTGCCAACGGCGTCATGATGCCGGTTGCATTTTGTGACTATGAAAGCGGGTAAAGGGCATAAAGGCGCCGGGCAGTTGCAAACCGGCCAGGTTGCTCTCTGCGCCATTGGCAAAGGGCATAAAGGCGCCCGTCAGATCGGCGTTACGCAGATCGGCGTTATAGAGATCGGCAAAGGGCAGGAAAGCGCCGGTCAGATCAGCATTGCGCAGGTCGGCGTTGCGTAGGTCGGCGCCCAGCAGAAACGCGCCGGCTAGTTTCGCGCCATCCAGCTTGGCGCCACCCAAGCGCGCACCCGCCAAAAAGGCGCCTTCCGCGCTATTAACTTTGCCGGCAACGGCCGGCATGGTTTCGACTGGCGTGGACGCATTCACAACTACGGGTATAGTGGCGATCGCGCTGATTGGTTGGCGAGGGGCGCTGTCGGTCACATCGAGCAGACGGGCGGCTTCTTCCACGGTGATTTTGCCTTCTTGCAACATGGCGAGAATTTTCATGCGTTCTTCGTTCATCATTTCCTTCTTTCTGGTTGATGGGTCAAGGGTAACGGCAAAGGCGCAGAGGGCGCAAAGAAACATCCAACTTATAGTGCGTTTAGCGATCTAGCACGGCGACGTCGCCGCCATTCCTGCGCTTGTTCCGTTTACCGTTATCGGTCGGAGTCCAAACGCCATCGCGGAACCGAAAGCCACGTAGATCGATCCCGGTTAGATCCGCGCCGGTGAGATTGGCATCTTCCAAGACGGTGTCACGCAGCCGCGCGCCGGTGAGCGCGGCGTTGGTCAAGTTAGCATTGCGAAAATCGGCGCCAGTCAAGTTAGCACCGGTGAGATCGGCGTCGGTTAAGTCGGCATCACGCAAATTGGCATCACGCAAATTAGCGCCGGTGAGGCTGAGGCCAACACAATTGGCCCCCTGGAAGTTGGCGCCTTGTAGGTTGGCGCCGGTAAAGTCAAAGCCCTGCAAATCCTGACCGGCAAAATCAGCCGCTTCGAGATTGGAGCCAGTCAGCTCCATTTGTTCAAAGTGTGCCCCCTGAAAGCGAATGCCACGACGTTGATGGGGCGGCGGCTCGTCCTCTTCGTCCCCATCCGCCGTGGCAGCAGTGCGTGGAGGTGCAGCTTTTGGCATTTCGGCGGCCTCCAAGAGCCGCGTCGCCTCATCGACATTGATCTTGCCATCTTGGAGCATCTGCAAAATCTGCATTCGTTCTTCGTTCATGGCCTCTTCCTCCTACTTCAACTTGGCTAACAGTTCAGCAGCTTCACCAGCGCCGATTTCCCCGCGATCCACCTTCTCCAGCACGTCACGGCGCCGGTTTTTGGCTTCGTCTTCCTGCTCGGCTTCCACTTCAAAGCCCAACTCAGCAATGAGATCATTAAGGCGACTGCGGATCGTCCAATAGGAGATGCCAAGTTCGCGCTCCATCTCTTTGACATTACCGCGGCTTTTGACAAAGGCTTCGAGAAACTGGACGCTGGCGGGAGGCAGTTTGCAAAAACGACAGGGCTGAAAACGACCGGTGACGACGGTCTCACAATGGGTGCAACTGAGACGGGTGACTTCAAGTTCACCGCCGCAGCTTGGACAACGTTCTAAGACTTTGCGCATGGCTGTTTACTCCTTTTGAGTATACAATACCAAAATCTTTGCACAATGTCAATAGGCAATTTCAATAATTTTGTTTTTAAATCAAAACTTTTGACAAAAAGAGGATTATTTTAAGAAATTTGAGGCATCACACAAAATATTGCGAAAGAAACAAACCTTTGGCTGTGCTATCCTATAGAACTTACGTACAAGCCCAGACCATTAGGGTCTCGTAGACCCTAATGGTCTCTGATGACCAAGCATTCTTACGTAAGTTTTATCACAATGATCATCCATTACGAAAGAAACGAACGATTGGTCGCGTGGGGACAACCTTTCGTTCCTTTCGTAGTCGTTACTCTTTTATCGACGGCTGACGATCAACGCCACCTCATCCCGCGGGCGCAAGGTAATTCCAGCGCGCAAGGCGGGCGCTTCCATCGTCACCGGCTGCACCTGCCACTGTTGCGCCAGCGTCGCCAGGATCAGAATACCTTCCATCCAGGCGAAGTGTTCCCCAATACAGACCCGCGAACCGGCGCCAAAAGGGAAGAAGCTGAATTTGGGTCGCGCCGCCTGGGCTGCCGGCGCCCAACGATCGGGGTAAAAGCGGAGGGGTTCGGGGTAGTAGCGGGCATCGTGGTGCATGGCCCACGGGCTGACCATCACCGTTGCACCAGCGGGGATGACATAGCCGCCAATTTCGTGCGCTTCCACCGCCTGACGACCCATAATCCAGGCTGGTGGATAGAGCCGTAGCGCTTCGGTGAAGACCATGCGGGTGTAGCGCAAACCCTCTAGATCCGTTGCGGTGGGCAGACGGCCTTGTAACACTTGATCCACTTCCGCCGCCAGCTTTGCGGCGCCGTCCGGGTGTTGGGCTAACAGCCACCAGGCAAAGGTTAGCGCGTTGGCCGTCGTTTCATGACCCGCTAACATGAGGGTCAAAACCTCGTCGCGCACTTGACTATCCGTCATCGGGGTATCATCGTCGTCGGTCTGGTGGGCGGTGAGCAGGAGCGAGAGCAGATCGTTACCGTCCTCTTGCTCGCGTCGTTGGGCAATGAGATTGGCGACGATCTGGTTTAAGGCCGCTTGGCTCTGGCGCAAACGCCGGGTTTCGGGGATGGGCAAACGGTCCAGCAGCGGCCCGATGGGCGACATGAGCCGGCGAAAACTGCCGCTAAAGACATCCATCGCTGCGCCGACCGCTGAGGCTTCGTCGGTGAGCGACTGGTTGAAGAGCGTCTCGCCGACAATCGCCAACGTTAGCTTCATCATCTCCCGGTGGATGTCCACCGTAGCGCCATCTTGCCAGTGATGGGGCGCGGCGGGATCAGAAAGTTGCGCCGTGTGTTTGACCATGCTTTCGGCATAGGTTGCAATCTGGCGGCGATGAAAGAGCGGTTGGATCAGGCGCCGTTGGTGCAGGTGATAGTCGCCTTCACTGGTCAACAGCCCGTCCCCCAGCACGCTTCTGGCCCGCTGGAGTGCCTGGCTCTTGCGAAACTTGCGGTCATGGGTCACCAGCACATCCTGCACAAAGTCGGGGTGATTGAGCATGTAAATGTGGCGTGGCCCGACCTGGACATAGGCAATATCGCCATAGTCGCGGGCCAAGCTTTCAAAAAAGGTTAACGGATCGCGCTGCATCTGGAAGAGCAGCCGGATTGCCGGCCAAGGGCGCGGTCCGGGTGGGGTTGGGTTGTGGGACATAGAATACTCCGAAATGAAACGTGAAGCGTGATTCGTGATTCGTTGCCTGAGCCTGTCGAAGGCAACGAATCACGAATCACGTTATCACTATTATCGCACAATTACCGGTAAATAGCTTGTTGGCTTCATCACGTTGACAACCAGCAAGCGCCGTCCGGTGAAGTCGCTGATGTAGGCGCGGTGCCCGTCAGGGGCGAAGGCGATGGCATGGGGGTTGGAGAGAGCGCCGGTGTTCAATTGCGCGATCACGGCGCCGCTGTGGGCCTCGATAATCGTGCTGGTGCGGCTAACCAGATCGCCCGTCCACAGGTAGCCGCCATCCGGTGAGATCCCCAGGCCGTGAGGCGCATTGCCAGCGGGGTAGCTATTCGTGATTTGTCGTGTGACCGGATCGACAACCACCAACTTGTCTTCGCCTTGCACCGAGACATAGAGTTGACTGCCATCGGGGGCAAACTTGATACCGTGGGGGTAGATGCCGACGGGCAAGGTGTAAATTTCGGTAAAGCTCAGGGTATCGACCAGGCTGAGGGTGCTGGCCTCGCCTTCGCCATAATTGGTGACCCACACTCCTTTGCCATCTTTTGTCGCCAACGGGGAATCGGGTGTATTGCCGACTGCGACATGGTTGATCACTTCGAGGGTTGCCGTATTCAAAACCGAGAGCTGATCACTCCCCAAGTTTGCCACATAGAGCCGCTGGTCAATGGCGCCGGTGGTCGGATCGACGCCCAGAGACATGCCGTGGGGCCGATCCGGCAGGGGGATAGTGCGGATAACCTGGCGCGTGGTCGTGTCGATGACCGAGAGGGTGTCATCCAGTTCGTTGGTCACATAGGCTCGTGTGCCATCGGTGGTGAGAATCACGTTGACGGCGCCGCGACCCACGGCAATGGTGTCGATGACCGTCAATTGAGCGGCGTCGATCACGCTGACGCTGCGGGCGTTAAAGTCGGTGACATAAATCTGGCGACCATCGGGGGTGATGGCAACGCCATGCGGAGCTGCGCCCAGGGCAACGGCGCCGACAATGGTTGCCGAATAGTTATTGCTGGCGGCGAGCGCACTGGCAAAGGTCAAGCCCTGTGGTTGGGCATGAAGGTGAGGCGCAGCGGCCGCATCCAGCGGGAAAGCATCCGCGCCACTCAGATCACAGGCTGCTGCGGTAAGCCAGAAACTAAGGCTACAGAGGCAAGCCAGGAGCGCGGCGGTCAAGCCCGTGCGTAGGTTCATGTGGTAGAGTATCATAAAATTTTCCTCATCCTTTTCTACCGTAGTAAAGACTTCAGTCTTTGGGAGCTGTGGGAAGACTAAAGTCTTTACTACAGGTTTACTCGCTCTTCAGCGCGGTTGGTAAGTAAAGGTGGCGACTGCCGCCAAACTCAGCCAGATAGGTATTGAGCGCGGCCTGTTGCGGGGCTTGCAGATAGTCCGGCAACGGTTGGCGCAACTCGTTGGGGATGGCGTCGGTGGTCAAGGCGGTGTAAAGTTGGTCATAGAGTGCGCCGCCGGCGGGGGCGATGTTGTCGATCTCGTGTTGGCCGCCAGTGCTGCTGTAATCATAAAGTTCGCGATCCTGATCCGTTGGGCTGATGGTGGTTGTTCCCGTCTCCCAGTAGCTATAGAGACCCAGTTTGGCTGTCGGCGTGCGGTAGCCGATGATGTGATTAGGCGGATTATCGGTGTAGGGGGTGGACGGGTCTTCTTCATTGCCCGGTTCGTCGGTGGTGTGCAAAATGTAGGGACGCCCCGCCGCCGTTGAATCCTTCAGGATGGCGGCCACATCCAGGCGATTCGCCAGATGAGCATATTGCGCCTGTTGTCGCCAACTGTTGCCGCCGGTCCCCAGGGTGAGGAGCAGCGGCGCAACATCAACGCTGGCGGTGAGTTGGGTGCGCGTAGTTTCGGGGTTGGCGGTGAAGCGACCGGTCAAATCCTTGACATAGAAGGGGACATGGATCGACTCTTCATAAACGCTACCCCCCTTGCCGCGCAAGCCATGCGAGCCGCAATATTCGCCATGATCCGACATGAACAAAATCACCGTATTGGCGGCCACGGCCGGTTTGGCTTCCAGGGCATTCAACACGCGACCGATCTGTTCGTCAATATGTTGCTGCAAGAGCAGGTAGAGATCGAGCATCTCCAGCCAGGCCGCTTCATAATTAGGCCCGCTAAAGTTGATGGCGCCAAAACTCTGGGCGGCAAGCTGTTGCAAAGCACGCTGGGTGCGGGGCTTCTGGCGGGCGATCAGTTGCGCGGGTGTTTCGTAGTTGGCCGGCATTTCACTAAAAACCTTTGGCGGATTGGCCTGATCGTTGAGCGCTTCGGTAAAGCGGGGATACCACATGATGTCATGCGGGTTGACAAAGCTGACGGTGGTACACCAGGGGCCGTTGTTGGCTTGCGCCGAGGCCATCCAGGTGGCGAATTGGGTCGCGATGTTGGGGTCGCGGGCATCCCCCTGACCGGGCGAACCGTGCGGATCGGGGCAAGGCTGACCGTTAAAGCCATAGGCTTCCAGATCGGGACAAGTTTCTTCACTTAAATGCCATTTGCCGAACCAGTTGGTCTGGTAGCCGTGGTTGCGCAGCATACTGCCCCACGTGGGAAAGCCCGTGTTGAGGACGCTGCTTTGCGTCACCATACACCAGGTCTGGTGGGTATAAAGCCCCGTGACCATACAGGCGCGCGCCGGAGTACAAGCTGCGGCGACGGTGTAATGGCGGCCCAGGTTGACCGCCCCTTGGCGCAAGCGGGCCATGTTGGGCAAATAGCTGTCCAGCGCCGCCTGGTCGGGGAACCACTGGGGCGAACGCATCTGATCAACAATGATGACTAACAGGTTAGGTGCGCCGTCGGCGGCCAAGACCCGTTGGGGGGCGACAGTGCGCCAGGGTGTGGGCAACAGTTGGTTGCCCAGGCAGAGTGCGCCAGCGGTAGCGGCGCTCTTTAAGAAAGTTCGTCGGTTCATAATTGTTTCCTCAACTAAATACGTGATCAATCTCAATCGTTCACGCAACGTTCGGCTGAGCTCACGTCGAAGCCACGCAACACGCAACTATAGCGCCACGGCAAAGGTCCCATTGCCCACAACGACCCAAACCACCGCCGCCCGCCCTTGTCCACTGACGCCGGCGACGACCACCTGAGCAACCATCGTTGCTTCTTTGGTCTGCAAATCAATCCCTGGCGTTGTCGTAACGGCGCGGAAACCATACCCTTGTCCGCCGGCTTCCGGTTGGAGATCGAAGGCTGCCAGGCCGGGGTAGGTGCTGGTAATCAACGCCAACGCTGCACTCGCATCGCTGGGGGTAGCGACACCGGGCAATAACAAGGAGTAGGCGCCTACGGCGGCGTTAGAAATATCCGCCTCCAGATCACCGCTGATCGACCCGCCGCCGACGGCCACCTGGGCGGCGCCACGCTGGTTGCCCACGGTGATCAGGCCGGCGCTCACCTGGCCAGCCAGGCTGACCGTGCCGTTCACTTTTTCGCTGATCTGTGGTGGCAAGATGAGATCACCGCTGGTTCCCTGCGCCCGCACCACCGTCGGCGTGATGCCAAGATAGCTCTGGGCAAAAGTGGTTAACATTTGGGCGGCGTCATAGTCCACAACGGCGGCCGGTTGGGCCAGGTTGGCAGCAGGTAAGCTCTGTCCGGCCTGGCGTTCAGCATTACCCGGCAACCGTTGGGGGCGGCCTTCGCGATTGCTCAGACGTGGGGCATCGGGCGCCGGCAGATTTGCCGGTCGGTTCACCGGTACTTCAGCCAGCGTCAAGTTCTGGGGTGGCTGGGCGCGCCCGGCGCAGCCGGTCAACAACAGTGTCCCGGCCAGCATGAGGGTGGAAAGGCGGTTGACAATCATTTTTGCACTCCTTGCAACAAATCCGATTCTTTACGAAAAATTTATTTGGTAAAGTAGAGTGTAGCAAGGAGTCGGGCGCGTGTCTGCGTGCAACGGTAGGAAATTGATCCCCTACTTTTGGAGGGGAGCAAAACATACTGAGTATCAGTAGACCGCAACGCTATCGAGTCTGACTTAGGACTCTGGACTTAGGACTGCGGACTACTGAGTATAGAGAGGCGGTTGAAAAGTTAGTAAATTGTCTCTTGTAATTTGGTAACAAATATGTTACACTTATGATATGTGGACGATTGGAGCTACCGCCAGGGCTACTTGCTCGCTATCTGCGTCTCACTGAGCTGCTTGTGGAGTTTGGGGCGAATCTTGGTATGCCACACACGCGGTCAATGGGCGATGGTCTCTTTGAATTACGTGTTAAAGGAATTGAAGGGATTGCTCGTGTCTTTTACTGTACGTTGGTTGGGCGAAGAATTATCATGCTCCACTCGTTTGTGAAGAAAACAGAGAAGACGCCACAAAAAGAGTTAAAAGTTGCTCAACGGCGATTACGGGAGGTAAAGAATCGATGACTCATGATGAACTCAAGGCGAAAGCGCTGGCGGTGGCCGAGGTTCGGGCAGAATATGACGCTCTTGCGCCAGAATTTGAATTGCTTCGTCAAATGCTTCAAGCGCGCAAAGGCGCGGGTCTTACACAAAGTGATGTGGCAGAGCGAATGGGGACAAAGCGCGAAGCGGTGGCGCGATTAGAAGCATCTTTAACATCAGGTAGCCATTCACCGTCAATTACAACTTTACGCAGATATGCGCAAGCGGTTGGACACCGCATTGAAATTCACTTTGTAAAGCAATAAGCACCTGCACTTACCGCTCATTATAAAGAAACATCCGGCAACTCTGCCAGCTTTACCAACCCATGCCGTACCGCGATCAGTGCGGCCTGTGTACGGTCACTCACGCCCAGCTTGCTGAGGACAGTGCTAACGTAACCTTTGACGGTGGTCTCGGTGAGGAAGAGCGCCTGGGCAATCTCTTTATTGCTAAAGCCGCGCGCCAAGGTTTTGAGGACATCCCGTTCCCGCTCCGTGAGATCGGCAAAGGGATCGCCGGCGGTCGAACGGCGACGCATGAGGCGCAGGGCAATCGATGGGTGGAGTTGCGGCTCGCCGCGGACGGCGCCCCGTATGGCCTCGACCAGATCATCACCGCTAATATCCTTGAGCAGATAGCCAATCACGCCAGCATCCAGCGCGGCGTAGAGTTGGGCGTCTTCGGCAAAACTGGTCAACATCACAACGGCGGTGGCCGGTTGCGCCTGACGAATGGCCTGCGCCGCCGTCACGCCATCCATGTCCGGCATCTGCACATCGAGCAGCACTAATGTCGGGCGCAGCTCCGCCGCCAGCCGCACCGCTTCGCGACCAGTGGTTGCCTCGCCTAACAGCAGTAGATCCGGTTCCGCCGCAATGGTCATCCGCAAGCCACGGCGTACCATTTCGTGGTCATCGGCGATTACAATTGTGATGGTCGTATGATTACGCATCATTGCTTCCATGCCTTTCACCCTGTCACCTTGTCAGGTTCTCCTGCAACATATTACAAAACAACGCCCCCTGTTCAATCGCATCATCCAGCGCTTGGTGGGTATGGGGCATGGGATCGAACCAGTGTTTGGGCATGTGCCGTTTGGTGCTGTCGCGATAGGGTTGCTTTAAGAGCGCCATGGCATAGGTTTTGATGTCGAGCGCCGAATGGGAAAAGGGGCTTTCGCCGGTAAAGCGGATCAGATACCAGTAGACAAACAGAAAATCATAGGCTGCCGGATAGCCGACAAAGACCGGTCGTCCCGGCAAGGCTTTGAGCCAGGCCAGGTAGCGGGGCATGGCTATTTCCGGCTTTTCCATATTTTGGCGACATGCCTGCCAGGCTGCCGGTTGCGTCGCCCACCAATCCATGGTTTTGGGATCGCCCGTCGCACCCGGTAACGTTTCCAGGTTCGCTGTAAAGGTGCC
The DNA here is from genome assembly GCA_026645575.1 of Caldilineaceae bacterium. Next base: position 7,352 of record JAPKMW010000140.1, on the reverse strand, counting down.
AATCAGCGTCTTATCCGCCTGGTAGGCCGCCGAGCCAAAGCTCAAAAGCGAGTTGACGCCAGGAATTGGCCCGTCGGCTTCCACATCGGTGCTGACATAAATTTCCTGTTGTGCGCGTGCCATGTGGTTGTTCCTTTCCTTCATCGTGGGGTCGTTCATCGTGGGTTGAAACCCACGGCTACCGTCAGTCGTCGCTCCGCGACTGTGTAGTCGCGGAGCGACGACTGACGGTAGCCCGGCCTTTCAAGGCCGGGGTTGTTGTATCGCCCCTACCGCACTCGGTGAACCGGTGCCGATAACGTCACCACCGTACCGGCGCCCGGCGCACTTTGGATCGTCAACGTGCCGCCGATGGCGGTGGCGCGTTCTTGCATCCCGCGCAAGCCAAAGTGACCAAGGGTTGCGGCACCGGTTACGGGTATTGTAGCCGTATCCCACGATTTACCAAAAGAATTTGTCAGGTCGAAACCTTGCCCTTGGTCGGCCACGGTCAGTTGCACCGCTTCTGCATCCACCGCCAGCGTACAAAGCGCCCCCTGTACGCCGCTATGTTTGACCACATTGTGGAGCGCCTCACGCGCAATTGCCACGATTTCCAGTGCCAGCGGAGCGGGACAGTCATAGTGGGGCGGTGCGATCAACATAACCGTGAGATTGCTTTGTTGCTGTTGCTCGGCGCAAAGCTGCTGTAAGCGCATCACCAGATCAACGGTTTCCGTGGCGTTGACAACCGGCTCGCTGCTGCGCAACTGCCCCAATAGTTCACGCATTTCGGTCAACGCCCCTTGCGCCACCTGCTCTTGTTGCCCCACTTGGGTCAGCGCGGTTTGGGGATCCTGTTGCGCCTGTTTGCGAATGGCGCGCAGCCCCAGCGTGAGGCTAAAGAGCGACTGGGTGACTGAATCATGCAAGTTGCGCGCCAACTGTTGGCGTTCGGCGTAAGCGGCCAGTGCCCGCTGTTGCGCCACCACCTGCTCCGTGCGCATGGCAATACGCACTTCCAACTCCTGGTTGAGTTGTTGCAGGGCGGCAATCGTCTCGCTATAGGCCAGCACCAATGCCGCCGCATAAAGCAACTGTTGGAGCGCCTCTTGCTCGTCAAGGTCATAAGTGGGAAGGGTGCGCCGGGGGCCAAGCCAGTAGCGCCCAAGCACCCGGTCGCCCACCACCAAGATGCCACTCCAAGCCGGCGCTGTCGCTTGTTGACCGGGCGTCGCCGGGGCCGGCGTCAAGGTGAGCGTCGCCCAGTGCGCATCGATCTGGCCGGGGAGTTGTTGGGTCAACAGGTCAATGACTGCCTGCCGCTCCACCACACTCGCCAACTTGGTGCGCGCCGCGGCCAGCGCCTGACTAAAGCGCCGCCGTTCCGGATAGAGCCAGCGGTCCACCAGCCCCTGCACACGCTGCTGCAAGGGGGCAAAGGCAAAGGCCGTGGTCAAGACGCTGAGAACCACCACAATATTGGTCAACGACGGCCAGCGGCGCACCACGCCAACGGTCAAGATCAGCGTCACCGCAAAGTAGAGCAGCAGCGCCAGCGCCGAAAGCACCGTATAGGCCAGCGTGCGGCGCAGGGCACTATCGAGGGTCAGCAGATCATGGCGGAGAATGGTGTAGGCCGCACCTGTAGGAAAAATGACCAGAAAGAGCGCCACCAGATCGGCGCGCGCCAGCGGGGCATCCATGATCACTTCACCGATGTTGAGCAGGAAGGTGGGCAGCGCCGCCAGCAACACGCTGGTCAAGAGCAGGCGCGCTTGTTGGGCCACCTGTAGTTGCGCCGCCGGTGGGGTGCGACTAAGGCAGAGCAGCCGGCGAATCGAACGGCTGACAAGCCAAAAGACCCAAAGCAGGAGCGCCGTAAAGAGCAGCGGTCGCACCCTCATCACCGGCGTCGTGACGAAAGCCAGGGCCAGCAGCGCACTGAGGAGATAATGAAACACAAGCGCCCGTGCTGTTGGGCGCGGACAGTGTGGCGTCGCGATCTCAGCCGGAAAATGGACAGCGACATGAAAGCCAACCGTCACCAGCAATATGCCATGCCCCAGTCGATAGAGCAGATAGGCCGGCAGCAGGTGAAGCAACATCCCTGCCGGCGGTTGCATCACCAAGCTGGGCCGGATCGGAATCAGCACAAAGCCGGCCAGCACAATGCCCAACGCCGCGTTCAACTGCGTCGCCAACGATGGTCGCAGGAGCAGCGGCCATACCCCAACCAGCAGTGAGATCACAGCCGCAGTCACAGAGAGGGGGGTGATGGGCGGCAGGCGGCCATCCACTTGCGTTATGACGATCAGCGTAACCGCTTCAAAAAGCAGGAGGGCAACAATATATTTTATCGGATCAATCAGACGACAAGCGTAACCAAAAACGCTGTGGATTCGCTTGTAAATCTGTTTCTTCATAGGTAGGCCGCAGCTTGACTAGAATCACTGTCCAGAAATATTCGCCTGAATGGCCTTGAACAGAAGGTGTATCCTGCATATTTGATACGTGCAAGGAGTATGTGTTTGGGCTGTTGCGCCTAATCTCACCATTGAGATTGTCTTTGACGGCGTCATGAACCCCTTTGGGTGGTTCGCCATCGCGCCAAACACGTACCTCAAAACCACAATCTTTGGGTAATTTACCATGCCACTGCCAACTAAAGGTAATTGCGCCATTGGAAGTTGTATCAATTGGTGAAAGTAACGTGATAGGGTTCTTCGAGCGGCAGCTACTTTGGCTGGTTGGGCTTGCTGGCGGAGTGGTTGCTGTTATTGGTATGCGGCTAATCGGCAGTATGGTCGGAGACAACACATTCACATCGGTTATAGTAAGATCAACTTTTATTGGGTTTACTGACGTTATGGGTGTAATGCCTGTATTGTTCTGTATATATGCTTCTCTACCCTCACACATGCCTAAGCGGCAAAAAAATTGAGCCAATGCTGTTGTATAAGTTAAATGTTCCGATGTAGGGAGTGCAGCATCCGCGATAGTTGGTGTAAGTGTAACGGTTATTGGTGTACTTATAATTACAGCATTTAGGGGCTGTGGTGTTGGGGTAATAGCTGTAGGCACTCTGAAAACACGGACAGCTTTATTATCATCTGTCGCCGGACTTGCTTGAAACGGTACTGTTGCTGTTTCCTCATTTAATCGATTTGACCAACTGGGCAAGCCAATCATTATGATGTTGAATATCAGAAAAATAGAAACGCCAATCAATAGCGCCTTTAGGATGCGGCTGAGTAGGCTTGTAGCAGACCGATTAGAGGGCTGAGTAGACTTTGTATGATGAACGACTATGGGTGTTTCTTGATTAGCTTCAGATCGCTTATTCTCGATAACTTTACTTTTTGACTGTGATATGCCTAGTTTTGTTATTAAGCTGGCCTGGATTTCAACAGTTTGGGTGCCACCGTTAGAGTTGATTGACAGTTTATGTGAAAGTAATTGCTTAGCACCAACAGAATTTGACTGATGCCCTTGTGCGGAAGACCCTAAATTCGCAACTAACTTAACATCGATTGCACCACTTGTCGATGTACAAGAAGCCTTGCTCGGCGTAACTTCTAGCCATGTAGGTTGGTTTTGCAATTGTATTTCCAATTTTCCGGTGCCACTATTTTTTATAGTAAGCCACTGCACCTTATCTTGCCCAAGGGTTAACTCGCCAAAATCAACTATGCTGGGCGTTACTTGTAATATCGGAATATCCAGTTTGGGTGGCAGGGAAGTGAGAAGTTTTGCATTGATCTGAACTGCTTGTTGACCACCATTAGAAGTTATAACTAGCTTGCCAGATAGTAATTGATAGGTTTCAAAGGCGCCTATGGGTTTCATCTGTATATTGGGTACATGTTTGGTAAGGAGTAGAACTTTTACCTTCACAGTACAACCTGCTGGGCAATGGACTTTGTTTTGGTCAATCGCTAACCAAGGCGAAGAATTATTTATCTGACTTTCTAAAATTCCTTTGCCGGTATTTTGGATCATAAACGACAGTTCTCTATCCTGTCCAATAGCTATTTCGCCAAAATCAAGTGTAGGGGATACGATGCTTAGGATAGGCGCATGAATTACTTTAGCGCAAATCTGAATAGTTTTGTTACCCCCATTAGAGACTACCAAGAGATCATGCGATAGCATTTTGGGTGAGAGGCTTTGCGTAACTGTCCGAATCTTTACATGGGCCACGCTATTTGCCGCACATTGAACATCATGTGATGATAAATTCAACCAAGAAGGGAAATTTTGGATTTGGCTTTTAAGTATTCCTTGGCCCACATTTTTTATGGTAATCCATTGTTCCTTATCTTCGTCATTTTTGATCTCCCCAAAATCAATAGAATCCGGTGTGATCGCCAGTTGTGGCATTAGTGCCTCAGCGTCAGTTTTACCAGATAATATTTTAATTTGGGTAGGTAACTCGATGACAATTTGTGGCTGAGTTGGCCTTCCTTGAGCCTTATAAGAACTTAACCGACCTGTTACACTGACCCATTTACCAATATAGCTTTTCGGATCTTTATTCTGTTGAGTAAACAGTTGAAGCGCTTCTGACCACATAACAAGGGCCATGCTCCCTTGCGTAAAATCACCAAAGTTTAGAAAGCAATAAGAAGTTTGATTAATTGCTTTGCCATAAGTGCCGTCTATAATCTTTCCTACCACTTGTACAACTTCACCAACAAGATTGAGCAGCACAGGACGGTTAGTCGCATCAATAATGGGGTATGGGCTTGGTTGCTGGGATCTATCATCTTCCGAATTGATTGCTACAGCACGATCCTGAGGGATTTTACCATCAAGAAAGTCAAATAAACGTGGGATTGATAATAATGGTAACTTACAACTGAGTCGAAAATTCGTTACGTGTTGCTTCAACCCAGGTAAAGATTCCAATTCTTGTAATAGTGGCGAAGTAAAGGGATTAGCGAAATCTGTAGACTGAAATAACAAATTGTCTCCATTACTATACTTTTGCCATAGATTAGGGTTAAGACTAGTTGCTTTCAATCCTAAATAAATAACGATTGCCGAGAAACGATCTAGGTCTGGCCCAAATTCCGCATTGCGAAGAGGATGCTGATAGGAGCGATGACCCGCTTCTGCGCTTTGATAACCCTTTAGTGCAGGCACATACATTCCATCATAATCAATCAATACTAATTGATCATTACTGATCATAATATTGCCATGCTGTAAATCGCCGTGGGCAATTCCTAATTGCTCTAGTCGGACAACAAGATCACGAAATTGATTAGCAAGATTGATAAGTTTTTTTGACTCGCCAAGGTTGCTTTCAATGAAACCATTTAGGGTTTTCCCTTCTATTTGTGTCATTTTGACAATTGGATACCATTGCCCATTTATCAAAATTCCTTGTTGGATGTATTCTGCTGTTGTAAAGAACGGTTCTTTATGCTTGTTGAGAAATTGGCTAATCTCAATATAGCGCTGTTTACGACTTTCAATCTCTTTTTTGAAACAACGAACCACCCACTTGTTCCTTACAGGTGTTTCAAAGAAATAGGTAAGAGCAAACCCGCCGGCACTCACCGCTGGCATTCCCCAAAGATTTGTTTTAACTGTTGCTGAACGCAGGTCCTTGTCTTGAAAAACATGTTTTGGATTCAGAACAGCAGATTGGTAATCAGTTGCGCTAGGAAAAGTTGTCATGGTTCGTCAATATGAATATGCATGAATGTCGTGTCATCATTGCGCAAAGTTTTCTGTTGGCGCAACCCGTTGATCCATTCTTCAAATGATTCTTGCGAGTCAACCCAAGTGGGCATAATCGTTTGCGGTTGTATAGTCTCTTCAATCATCTTTAAAAACCAGTGCGACAATGCATCTGTCATGAGCAGGAAATGATCGCCTGCCTGCCATTCACCTCCCGTTGTGTATGCAGCCACATTAGACCATATATACTCGTTCTTTGCAGGAACAGTTGATAGCAATAGCGGGTGATTACTAAATTCAGCAGATGTTGTAAGCGGGAAAGCATGGAGTAAACAAGTATTGCGAATATGAAATAGACAACTATCGCCTACGCCAAACGCTCGCCATCTCCCACCAGACGAAGGTTGCTTATAATAAGAAGTCAATGTAAGTCCCAACAGTGTAGCCGCCCCCCCACGTTGCACTTTTTCTAGAACCGCCCAGTCAAGTGTACGTGCAAAAATGCGCTTAGACCAGGCTGAACCACGCTTTTTAACGGCTGTAGCGAAAGTTTCTGGGTTGTAGTCTGGCATTGCTGTTTTGGCATTACAATACAACTTGACAAGCATTTTGGCCCAAAGGCGCGCAAACGAACTCTCGGTTACACCATCAGCAATAGAAAAACGGAGTTCACGCCCGCAAAACGACTTTTGACGCCAGTAGGGCCAAAAGGCATCTTCATACTCTGTTAGGGTATTACCGGACTTCGGTAGCGAGAATGAGCGATAAGTGACTTGGATCATGGATTAACGCAGGTTATCTAATTCTGTTGTTGCTTGACTACTTGCTGTGCCAATTTCCAAAAATTGGATCACATCCTCAATGCCAGCATTAAAAACAAAACCGCGACTCTCGTTGGAAACGCGATAACCGCACCTCATGGCACTATTTTGCATTGCGCTTGGTAATAAGCTTGACATTTTGAACAGCAAATGTGCATACTGGTCAAAACCAGTATCAAGCATATCTGGAAAAGTTAAGGGGCGCATAGATGTCGATGACACATGCAAGTTGAGCAAGAGGACATTGCCATCGCCCGTGCTGAGTGATTTTATCTGCTCGGCAAGAGGGGAGGGATCGCCGTCTGTTGATTCACCATCGGTAATATTGATGACAACGGGTGGGAATGAGACTGGATACTGACGTGTCCAATCTTGAAGAATCGTATAGGCTTGTCGAAAAGCTTCTACCATTGGCGTCCCTCTAAGCGCAACGGCATCAAACCAAACTGGAAATTTGATAACCATTTCAATCAAACCACCAGCTCCATCGGGTACTTTTTTCTTGACCTCTTCCACTCGAAGCGGATTCTGGTAAAGTTCATCGATCCACACGAGCGGTCTATCCATCAGATTGCCCGGTAAGACTGGGCCAACGGTTGCACCATAGCCAATGACGCCAACTTGGAAATAGCGTCTAATTTCTGCATCCTTTGAACAGCGAATTACCAACTCCTGTAAAATTCGATTAATCGCGGTGGCAACAAACTGCGCTTTGCTATGCATTGCGTCACCGGGCATGGAATCTTTCATAGAACCTGATTGGTCAATCAAGAAGAGGAAACATGTTAGGGCAATCGCGTCTTAATGGAATAAAGTGGCGAGTACCTTAAGTAAATAAGTATGATTACGAGCGGCTTTGAG
>JAPKMW010000139.1 GCA_026645575.1 Caldilineaceae bacterium | reverse complement strand
CTTGGCGACAAACCAGAGATTATCCAAGCTTGTTTTCAACAATGCGGTTATTACTAACCTTTGCGTTTATCAGTAAGCGAGAAGATCCTATGCAATCAACCCTGCCTTTCCCCCGTACAACGTTGCCCCCGCAGATGCGCCGCCGGTTGGAACGGTCGCCGGTCGATTTTGCCGTTCTCTTTTTTGTGCTGCTATTGTTGGCTGCGGTTGGGGGGGGGATCGGCTGGCAATTCTGGCATGTCAACCGCATCTATGGCGGCGTCCAAGTCGCCGGTGTCGCAGTGGGGGGGATGACGCGCGCCGCCGCCTTGCGCACCTTGACCAAACATGTCGAGGCGTACCCGGCGCCGGCTGTCAGTCTCTATTATCAGGATCAACAATGGCCGCTGGCGTCCGAGCAGTTGGCAACACAGACCGATTTGTTGGGCGCCGTCAATCAAGCGTACCTGGTTGGGCGCCAGGGTGGTTGGGTGCAACGGGCGGTATCGCAGATTGGCGCCCTCTGGGGTCGCACCGATATTCGACCGACAACCACCTTTGACCCAACCCATTTGCAACAAGCCGTGAGCGCAATTGCCGGCCAGGTACGCCATCCTGGACAGGCCGCACGCCAGCTTGGTGATGTAGCGCTGCCGGCGGTGCCGGGGGTCGAGGTGGATGTTGCCGCCACGCTCAACCAGTTATTGACCACCTTACAAGAAAATCCGGCAACCGCGCTGGTGCGCTTGCCCTTAACCACCGTTGACCTGCCGGCGCCGGCTGCCGTTGCCCCAACCGCAGCCGAAACCGTTGCCCTGGCCTCCTTCCCGGCGCCGGTGCAATTGTCGGATGAACGCTATGGCCTGCAACTGGCGCTTGACCCGGTCTTGCTCCGCCAGTTCATGCCGCATGGCGACCCGTTCCAACTGGATGAAGCGGCTTTGCGCCAGAAGTTGACCGCTTGGGCGCAGCAACTCGACATTGCACCACAAGATGCGCGCCTGCGTTTCAACCCCAACACTGGCGGCGTCACGGTATTGCAACAGAGTCAGATGGGGCGCCGATTGGATGTTGAAGCAACGTTGGCGTCCATACGCGAAACCGTGGCCGCGCATGGTACACAGGCGCGCTTGGTGATGGTAGAAGCGCCGCCGGCGGTTGATATGAATCGCATTGCCGAAATGGGGATTCGTGAGTTGGTTGCCAGCGGTGTCAGCTATTTCAAGGGCAGCAGCGCCGCCCGTGTCCGTAATATTGTTGTGGCCGCTGAAAAGTTTGAGGGGCTGGTGATTCCGCCAGGTGAAATCTTTAGCTTTAATGAAGGGGTGGAAGATGTTAGTGCGGCTAACGGCTTTGAGGATTCGTTGATCATCTGGGGCGACCAAACAGCAACCGGCGTTGGCGGCGGCGTCTGTCAAGTCAGCACTACGCTCTTTCGGGCTGCTTACAATGGCGGGTTGTCGATTGTCGAGCGCTACAATCATGGCTATGTCGTCGGTTGGTATGGTGAACCAGGCTTGGATGCGACTATTTACACGCCCAGTGTTGATTTCCGCTTCCGCAACGACACCAATGCCTACCTGCTGGTTGATCCCGTAGTTGATGTTGATAACGGGGTGATGGCCTTTAACTTCTATGGCACAAAACCCAACCGCCAAGTTACCATTAGCGAACCTGTGCAAAGCGAGGTCAAAGAACCCGCACCACCGGAATACCGTGTGGATGAATCCCTGGCCCCCGGTCAACAAAAGCAAGTGGAGTGGGAACAGAAAGGCATGACCGTCACCGTGACGCGCACCATCGTGGAGAATGGCACCACCCGCACTGACACGGTGGTCAGTCGCTACCAACCCTGGCGGGCGGTCTATCTGGTGGCGCCGGGGACGGAGATTCCTACACCGGCAGCCACGGCGACGCTGACAACCACTACGGTGATCACAGGCGCAAACGCACCAGCGGAAGGCCCGTAAATATTAGAGAAAGCAAGCATCGGCTAATTCGAATGACAGCCTACCCAGTGCCTGCTACCCAGTGCCTGCTACCCAGTGCCTGCTACCCAGTGCCTGCTACCCAGTGCCTGCTACCCAGTGCCTGCTACTCGATCCGTACAATGCGAATGATTTGTCGTTCATCAATAATTTCATAAAAAACGAGATGACCGCTCGGCGCAGGCACCCAATAAAGTGAAGGATCTTCTTCATCAACTGGCATGTTTTCCGGTGTTGGATCTTCGGTTAACTACACTGTCAACTAAATTTTTCGGTATACGGTTGGCCGGGCATGAAGGCGGGCGAACCCTTGGCCACACCGAAAATGATTGGCCTCGCCCGCCCTCATGCCCCTACGAGAATACCGAAAACCTTAGTTGACAGTGTATTAAGTCTGTTAGAACAAGGTTATCCATGCAACCTAATCTTCAACAATCCACTGCTTTTCAAAGTCGTCGCCAATTTCTACTGCTGATTGGCGCTGTTGCTGGCGGCACTTTGTTGGCCGCTTGTTCGGCGTCTGCGATACCCTCCGATCAACCGGATGTGACTACCCCCTCCACCGAAAGACAAACCCTGATCTTCTGGGGTGATGAGCAACACCCAATAAATCTGGTCGCGGCAGGTTTTACAACCGCGCACCCGGAAATCGAATGGCAAGCGCTCCACCCGGCTGATCATGTTGAAAAGATGAAAGTTGTGCTGGTCGCTGGTGTTGACCAGCCGGATCTCTACTGGGTAGAATCCGCGCTGGCGCAGCGATGGGGTTGTTTAGGACAATTAACTAAGCTAACCGAACAGATCACGCCAGAATTAGCAAACTATCATCCTGCAAAAAGTGCAGAAAGCTTGATCGCGCCATATGAAAGTTACATCGGCTGGCCGGCTGATCTTGGTGTCAGCGGGTGGTATTATCGCCAGGATCGGCTCCAGGCGCTGGGCTGGCAAGGGCGCGATCTGGCGGCGTTAACCTGGTCCGCCTTTATCGAAATGACTGCTACCTTACGCGAGCAGGGCTTGTATAGCTTCTGCTTTCCGCCTGACGGGTGGCCCCCCCTCTTTTTCTTGCTTTTACACCAGATGGGCGGCAGTGCTGTCAGTCAAGATGGCGCTACGATTACAATAGGCGATGAAAAGGGGATCCACGCTATGCATCTGGTTAAACAACTATGGGAAGCGGGCGGCGGTTTGGCCGTTGATTGGCAGCAGCCCGCTTATTGGCAGGCCCTGAAGGAAGGTAAATTGATTGGTGACTTTGCCCCTGCTGGGGTACGCCGCACTTGGGAGACCAATCTACAGAACAGCGGCGAGGAAGATGGGCTTGGTCAGTGGCGTATTGCCCCTCTGCCGGGCGGGAATGACATCCTGCACCGCACAGGCGTTTGGGGCGGTGGCCAATTGGTAATACCCAAGGTGGCGCTCAACCCCGAAGGCGCCCTGCAGTTTATGCACTATGCCCTTGCCAGCCAGGAAGGCGCAACCCTCTATGGTGCGTCCGGCGTCGTTCCTGCTTATCGTCCTTATCTAACCTCCGCTACTTTCACGGATCAGCGTTCCACCCTTTTTGGCGACTGGTCGTTTGGTCAGTTCTGGGCTGAGCAGGCGCAGGAACTCTCGACAACTTATCGCCGCGCCGCCGGTTGGGATACAGTGAACAGCGCCGTGCAGCAAGAGATGATGGATATTGTCCTCGACTCCTATTCAGTGGAAGATGGCATGTCGCGCATTGTCGAACGGGCGCTGCCGGAATTTCAGCAGACTCACTGTTAGCAAAGGACAAGGAAGGGGTCAGCAATTGTATTATCCTGATTTGACTTGCAGGTGCTAAGCGTGTAGAATTAACTTATGCGTTATTCCCTACACGATAATTAAAGCAATCTGTAATTAAAGCAATCTGTCACATTCCTCAATCCAGTGTTAACTCAAGCTTACCAGAGAAGGAGAAGACGGCATGAAGTGGACGAAATTGATTTCGCTCTGTTTGACGCTCGTGTTGCTGCTGTTGAACGCCTGCGCGGCGCCCGCGCCAACTGGCGGTGGCGCAGCCGCGCCCGCCGCTGATACAGGAGCAAGCGCCGCGCCGGCCCCGGAACCAGTCGCCGGGATAGCTGAAGTACCCCGCAACCGCACCTTGATCGTCGCCCACCTCGGCCAATTTTTATCGCCGGAGATGTGGAGTCCCTACAACTTGGGCGGCACTCATCAACAGGGCGTCGGCCTGTTCCATGAACCGCTGGTCTATGCTGACATGCTGAACGGTCACCAGTACCCGTGGTTGGCTGTCAGTTGGGAATACAACGACGACAAAACCGAACTCACCTACCAACTGCGCGATGGCATCACCTGGAGCGATGGCGAGCCATTTACCGCCGACGATGTCGCCTACACGCTCAACACGCTGCGCGACCAGGGTGGCAATGTGCGCCAGGGTGGGATCTTCCAGACCTTTGTTAAGGCGGCGGAGGTCGTTGACAATCTTACGGTTAAGATCACCTTTAACTCTCCTTCGCCGCGCTTCCATGACGAGGTGATTGTCGCCAAGGGCGATTCGGCGACCTTTATTGTGCCGGAACATATCTGGAAGGATGTGAACTGGGCCGAGTACACCGCCTACAACGAGGGCAAAGGGCCGGTGACGACCAGTGCGTGGCGCTTCGCCTACGCCGACGATACGCGCCGCATTCTTGACCGCGTCAAAACTTGTGATGAGTGGTGGGCCTGTCGCACCGGCGTTGTCGAACTGCCGGATATCGAGCGTTTCGTCATGCTCTTTATGCCCGATCAACAGGCGCAAGCCACGGCGTTGATCCGCAACGAGATCGACCAGACGCACGACATTCGCGTTGACCTGATCGAACAGATTCTGGAGCAAAACCCGGACGCGACGACCTGGACCGGCCGCGAAGGCCCCTACGGCATGGTCTCGTGGTGGCCGACCTCAATGTTCATCAATGTCAAAGTCAAGCACCTGGACAACCCAGACGTGCGCTGGGCGATCAACCGCTACGTTGACCGAGACAAGTTGATCGACTTTGCCTTCAACGGCAATGGTCAGAAGTCCGTTTGGCCCTTTCCGCCCTTTAACGGCCTACAGGCGAGCATGGACAATTTGGCCGAGTTGTCGGCCCAATATGATCAGGGCCGCTACGATGCCGCGGATGCCGACGCTCGCCTGACCGCAGCGGGCTACACCAAGGATGGCGAAGGCTACTGGGCCGATGCCAGCGGGGATCGCATTAAGTGTAACGTCATCAGCCTGCCTCACTTCTCCGACTCAGGCCCCGTCCTGGTGGAGATGCTCAAGCAGGCCGGGATCGAGACCTCGTTCTCCCAGCCGCCCGACATCGGCACCCGCTTGAACGCGGGCGATTTCGAGTGCGGTCTCTTCGGCCACAACGGCTCCATGTCCGGTGACATCTACCGCACGCTGCTGCTCTACACAACCGGCAGCATCGGCGGCGGCGGCAACTTCTCCCAATATTCCAACCCGGAATTTGATGCCATTGTGACCGAGATGGCGACGGCAACCACCGACGAGCAGATCCGCACGCTTGAGCGCTCGGCCATGGACATCTGGCTGCGCGACCTGCCGGAAGTGCCGCTGCTCCAGTTCTACAACCGCACCGGCAATAACGGGCGCTATTGGAGCAACTGGCCCTCTACCGCCGACGAACCGTACATGAACGGCATCTGGATGCACACCGGCTTCCCCTACACTATGATGCAGCTACAGGCGACCGACGCGCAATAAAGTGACTTGAACGGTAGTAAAGACTTTAGTCTTTCCCAGCACCGGGAAAGACTAAAGTCTTTACTACCGATATGCACTCATTGTCCAAAACACCAGCGTGTGGAGATCGGTTCACGAGCCATTCTGCCAACTTCGTAGGATCTGCTATGACGATTAACTACTTTGTAAAAAGAGTCTTTCAGTTCCTCGTTGTCGCCTTCATTGCGGCGACGATCAACTTCTTCTTCCCGCGCATGTCTGGTCAAGACCCTGTCCGGCAGAAGTTGTTCCAATTGGCAACCGAAAATGTCAGCGTCAGCGACGAAGATGCCAAAGCTCTGATGGACACCTACAATGAGAAGTTCGGCCTGGATCAGCCGCTCTGGCGGCAGTACATCAATTATCTAGGCGACATGGCGCGTCTCGATTTTGGCGTTTCCATCTCCGAATACCCATCGAGCGTGATTGGCAGTATCCAGCGCACCCTGCCGTGGACGGTTGGCCTGCTCCTAGTGGCGACGTTGATCAGCTTTGGCGTCGGCACCTTTGTCGGCGCGCTGTTGGCGTGGGATAAAGCGCCCTTCTTTCTGCGCACAATCTTCCCGGCGTTTTTCACCTTTTCCGCTGTGCCTTTTTACCTGATGGGGATTCTACTCGTCTACCTCTTTGCCTTCCGCATCCCGATCTTCCCCCTCGTCGGCGGTTTTAGCACGCAGAAAATTCCGAACCTCAGCCTTGATTTTGTGTTGGATATTCTCTATCATGCGATTTTGCCCGCCCTCTCCATTGTCCTGGCGCAAATCGGCTTCTGGGCGATGGGGATGCGCTCCATGATGGTAACGATTCATGGCGAGGACTACATGTTGCAAGCGGAGGCCAAAGGGTTGAAGGATAAGCGCATCTTCTATCGCTACGCCATGCGCAACGCCATTCTGCCCCAACTCACTGGGCTGGCACTTTCGCTGGGGACGATCATCTCTGGCGCCATCCTGGTCGAAGTTGTCTTCTCCTACCCTGGCGTGGGGAGCCTCCTGCTCAAAGCGGTGCGCGGGTTCGATTGGTTTGTCATTCAGGGCATTGTCTTCCTGGTTATCCTGAGTGTCGCCTTTACCATGCTGGTCATCGATCTGGTTTATCCACTGCTGGACCCGCGCATTAACTACCGAAGTGAATAAGGTGGCTGAGAAACAGATATGACGACGCAAGCCGTGAACCAACCGACAAGCCCGCCGCGCGCGGCGCCCCCGCCCTCCAAGCGACTGCGGAACTTTTTCCTTTATCTGCGGCGCAATCCTTCGCTGATCTCCGGCACGATTTTGCTGCTCTTGATCGCGATCTTTGTCGTAGTCGGGGCCAACGTCACTGTACCCGATGATGCGCGACCATTGGCCTACCGACCCAGCCAGCCGCCTTCCGCCGAGCATTGGCTAGGCACTGATCGGCTGGGCAAAGATATTCTGGCGGTGATGGTGGAGGGGACGCCGCAGACCATCCGCATTGGCGTCATTGCCGGCGCCATTGGCGTCGCCATTGGCACGCTTCTGGCCTTTTTCAGCGGCTACTATGGCGGTGCGTTCGACACCTTGGTTCGTTCCACGGTTGATATTTTGCGGACGATCCCCCCTTTGATTGTACTGGTGATCATTGCCATTTCGGTGCCGTGGGATATGTCGGTGGAGATGATGGCGCTGATCATCGCGGCGCTCTCCTGGCTTGGCCCCACGCGGGTGCTACGCTCGCAGGTGCTGGTGATCCGCCAACAGAACTATGTCGAATTGGCCCGCTTTACCGGCATGAGTGGCCCCGAAATCATTGTGCGCGAGATGATGCCCAACCTGGCACCCTTTATCGTGGCCGTCTTTGTCTCCTCTGTTTCGGGCGCAGTGCTGGCCTCCATCGGCCTGGAAGCGCTGGGTTTAGGCCCCTTTGAGGCGAACACGCTAGGCATGACCATCTACTGGAATATCTGGTACGCTTCGCTGATCAATGGCTGGTGGTGGTGGTGGGCGCCGCCGATTGTGATCATTCTGATGCTCTTCGTCGGCCTCTTTCTCATCTCCCAGGGTCTTGACGAATGGGCCAATCCCCGTTTGAGAAAGAGTGTATAATGGTGCAAGCTTTACCACCACGTGATCGGATCGCGTCTACGCCACGCGCCGGCGCTCAAGGACGTGGCGACCCGGTTCTGCAGATCAACAACCTCCATGTGCATTACCTCACTGCCGACGGCGCCGTCAAAGCGGTGAGCGGCGTCGATCTGACCCTGAAAGCGGGTGAGCGGCTGGCGTTGGTCGGTGAATCGGGCTGCGGCAAGACAACATTAGCGCTGGCGATTATGCGGCTGCTGCGCCAACCGGCGAAAATTGTCGCGGGTGAAATTTGGCTGGACGGGCGCGATTTGCTGACGTTGAATGAGGAGGAGCTACGCCTCACTCGGCTGGCCGATGTTTCGTTGGTGACACAGGCTGCCATGAACGCGCTCAATCCGGTCATGCGCATCGAAGAGCAGATTATCGATGGCTTGGAGGATCACGGCTATCGCTTGAGCAAACTCGAGGCGCGGGAACACGTGCGCACCTTACTGGCAAATGTGGGGTTGGACGCCAGCGTGGCGCGCATGTATCCCCACGAATTGAGCGGCGGCATGAAGCAGCGGGTTGGCATGGCGACGGCCACCGCGCTCAAGCCCAAGCTGATCATCGCCGACGAGCCGACCAGCGCCTTGGATGTGGTGGTCCAGCGCCAGGTGATGACCACCCTGGGGCGTCTGCAACGCGAGACAGGCGCCGCCGTCATTCTAGTCGGTCATGACATGGGGCTGGTGGCCCAATTTGCCGATTTGGTTGGTGTTATGTACGCCGGCAAGTTGGTGGAGTTAGCCCCGGTTGAGCAGATGGTGCGCAACCCCCAGCATCCCTATGCCCGGCTGCTGTTGCAAAGCGTCCCTGGTCTGGATGAGAAGCGCGAACGGCTCATTGGCATTCCGGGGATGCCGCCGCGGCTCATCGATCTGCCGCCGGGCTGTTTATTTGCGCCCCGCTGCCCGTCGGTTATGGATCACTGTTGGCAGCACGAGCCTACGTTGGCGTCGGTGACTGGCCATGACCAGGTGGCATGTCATCTCTACAGCGGCCCCACTGTCACCAACGCCAAATCAGTCCATCATGAGGGGGGAGCCGCGTGACGCCTATTCTAGAACTGCGCAACGTCTCAAAGGTCTTTGGGAGCGGCTTCTTTAGTCGCAACCGTACCGTAGCCGTGGACGATGTGACCTTCCCGATTGCATCGGATGTGCCGTCGATGACAGCGGTCGCCGGTGAGAGTGGCAGCGGCAAGACGACGCTTTCCCGCCTGCTGCTCGGCGTGACCCAACCCAGTGCTGGTCAGGTGCTGTATAAGGGGGAGCCGCTGGCCAAGTTGAAGGGGCAGCGCCGGCGCGAGTTTCTGCTCGACGTACAGCCGATCTACCAAGACCCTTTTGGCGTCTTTAATCCCTTTTATCGGGCCGATCATCTGCTCTTTGCCGCCGTCAGCAAGTTCAAGCTGGCAAGCTCGGCGCGTGAGGGGCGGCGCTTGATCGAGGAGGCGCTGGAAACGGTTGGTCTGCGTGCCAATGAGATTCTGGGCCGCTACCCCCATCAACTGAGCGGCGGTCAGCGGCAGCGGGTTATGATCGCCCGTGCGCTGCTCCCGAAACCACGCGTGATCCTGGCCGATGAGCCGGTCTCGATGGTCGATGCCTCGCTGCGGGCGACCATTTTGGAAAGCTTGCGCACCCTCAATCGGCAACTGGGCATTTCCATTTTGTATGTTACCCACGATCTGACCACGGCGTACCAGATCTGCGAGAACATCATCGTGATGTACCGCGGCACAGTTGTTGAGGCCGGCTCAGTGTCACGCGTCATTCGTGAACCCAAACATCCCTACACCCAACTGCTGGTCGATTCGATCCCGCAGATGCGCGCCGTGCGCAACTGGGCGCGGGATGAAGAAGAAGCGTTGCCTCGTGCTGTCGAGGAAACACGCGTCTCCACCGGCTGTAAATTTGCCGATCGCTGCCCGGCTGTCATGGCGCACTGCTGGAACCAGAAGCCGCCTTTGTATAAAGTGGATGCCGAACGGGTGGCGCGCTGCTTCTTATACCAAGACAAGCCGGTGCTGGAAAGCACCAATGTTGCTGAAACCTTTGTGTCGTAGCAGCCTTGCTTGCACAGGAACCATCAAGGGCTAGTTCATGACCACCACGGCGCCAGCCGATGAGAAGAAGCTGACCAATCCCCCATGATCGCTTCTTCAAGCAGATCCTATCGCGTCCGGAGTTAGCGACTGATCTGATCCGCTACCACCTACCGGTGGAAATCGTCACGTTGCTCGATCTGACAGCGGTGCAGATTGCCAAAGATTCGTTTGTGGACAAGGAACTGCAAACCCACTTTTCCGATTTGCTCTATCAGGGCAGCACGCTGGCAACCCAGCCTACGTCTACACCCTCTTTGATCACAAAAGTTACAGCGACAGTGATGTTGCCTTCCAATTGTTTCGCTACCAAGCGCGCATTTGGGAACAGTTGTCGCGGCTGGACAAGAACAAACTGCCGCCCATCTTTCCCGTAGTCTTCTATCACGGCGTGAGCCAATGGACAGTCGATCCGGCGTTTGGCGCTCTCTTTCCCGATGAAACGCCAGTATCCCTACTTCTCTTTTTACCTAATTTTCAGTATCATATTATCGATCTCTCGCGCTATAGTGATGATGAGATGAGAGGCGCAATTCTCCTACAGGTGACGCTGTTACTATTCAAAACAGGTCAGTTAAGCTGTCCATCTGCACATCTGTCCATTGTGCCGATAATGACGGAGTCAACTGCGCAGAGCGCAGTGCAATCTGAAAACTAAAAGCTTTTTTCTTCTGTGCCGTTGCCAACTCGATACTGGTAACGTCGCCAAAGGTACGCAGCCTCACCTGTCCATGATTCGCTAACACATTAACTAGAACATCAATCACCTGCTGGCGCTCTCGGGTTGTTGTCTCTAACTGCCACCACGCATCCACATCATACGTCGAGCGGTAATCCAGATGGTGCAGCAAGGCAAAGGCGCCGCCCAAGGAAATCTTGTCACCAAGCTGCTGGTCAACCAGCGCGCGCAAGATGGGTTGGGCGGGTTGGCATACTTGATGCAACGTTCATCGTATCGCTCGACTCTTGATGCTTGACTACGTCGTCTCGGTATTTTGCGGGTAGTAGTACTGGAATTGTGCCTCGACCAAAGCAATAATTTCGCGCACCTGTGCCGACGGGCGATGACAACCGGCCAGCAAGCGCAGACTGAAGAGCCAATCATCCCACACACCGCGCCCCACATATTGCAACTCTGCATTCGCCATCATGGTGGACCAGACCGCCAACCCTGCGGGATCATCCAGCCCGGTGAGAATCAAGGCCCGACGTACATCATGTTCAACCAAACGACCGGTCAACAGGCGCGCTTCTTTGGTGGCGTAGATGGTCAATGCCTGGTCAAACCACCGTTTGCTTTGGGCCAATGCTTTGTCGCCGGGGAAGGTGCGGTAGAGCATCCCCAAGCCGATACAGGCCCAAAGGGCATCTTCAGGGCGGACTTGCACCCGCTTTTCATAGAGCCGGCGCGCCTCATCAAACTTGCCCATGCGCAGATAACAGTTGCCCAGGTTGTTGTAGGCCGAGGACATTTTCGGGTCAAGCCGCATCGCCTTCTTAAAAAGCTCTTGCGCTTCCGAATAACGCCCGACGGTGACATAGAAGTTGCCCAATTCGTTGAGCGAGACATCGTCCTCCGGCTCCAGGGCTAACGCCTGACGGAGATGTTGTTCCGCTTCCGGGAATTTGCCCCAGCGTAGATAGATCGAACCCATCGCCAGGTAGACATGGGAGAGAGCCGGGGCCTGGGTTTGCAACCGTTGCAACCACTCAATCGCTTTGGCATAGTCACCGTTATAATCGCAGGCCAATCCCATGGCAAAGAGCGCTTCCTTGCTGTGCGGATCAAAGATCAAGGCGCGCTGGGCATGTTCAACAGCTTTGGCCGATGCACCGTTATGCGCCTGGGTTAACGCCAGCACCGAATGAATTTTGGCTTGAAACTCGGCATTTTTCTCCGCTTCCGCCATCTTGAGCAGTTGCTGCCAGACATCCAACGCCGGCGCAAAATCCCCCCGTTTCCAGTAGAGACCGGCCAGATCGACCAACAATTTGCCCCGTTTATTTTCGGTGGCAGGGTGCAAGGGTAAAGTGACCAATTCGCCGCGCTTGCGCTGTAACATATGGTCGCTAATGTCTTCGCCGGAAGGGGTGGTGCGTTTGCGCAACGGGGGCCGCTGTGACTTGTTCGCGTTCATGAAAAGGTGCTTCTCCTACCTATATAATGGCTTCTGTACATCTATTATACCGTAGCCGAAGGGGCTGTTGCAATCAGGCAAAGCTGTTATTGGTCGCTAATGGCTTGTCAGCAGGGGGAAATTACAGTATGATCGACGCATCGCATATTGAGTAAGGAGGGAATAACGGAAGAGACTGCCGTAAAAAACAACAGGCAAAACTAATCAAGCCACTAACCATCAGCGAGGATTGGAGCCTTGAAGGGCCGGATGATCCCGAAGGTGACGCGGAATTGCTGGCAGAGGCGCTAGTGACAATGGAAAAGTACAAGACCGATAAGCGTGGTTGGATGTCATGGAAAGAATTTCAAGCCGAGCTTGTACGTGTGGAGGTAGCCGGTGAACTACCAGCTTGAAATTCCACCGGCTGCGCAGCGTGAAGTGAAAGCACTGTTTGATAAGCTCACGCTCATCATCAATGCCGGTGGGCAAAGCCGACGCATGGGGCAGCCCAAAGCTCTGCTGCCGCTGCCGCCCACCAATGAACCTTTATTACAGGTCATTTATCAGCGCCTGCAGCAACTTTCCCCCCGTCATACTCTGGTGATCGCCAATGATCCCACTTTTCGCACGCAAGTCGTATTGCCGGATAGTATCCTCTGGGTAAGCGATGCCTACCCCAATACCGGACCGCTAGGCGGACTGGCAACCGGACTGGCAACCTACGATAGTTGGGCGATTTGTGTCGCCTGTGATTTGCCGCTACTCAACCCGGCGCTCTTTGCCTATTTTTGCACCCTGGCGGCGGAAACGGATTCAGCCGGTAGCGAGTTGTGGGATGCGATTGTCCCAGTGGTGGATGACTATCCTGAACCACTCCATGCCCTCTATCATCATCGTTGTTTACCGGCCATCACCAACTGTTTGGCAAAGGGCGAACGGCGCGCCACCGCCTTTCTATCGGCAGTACGCGTCCGCTACGTTCATGAGCCTGAACTCCGCCGATTTGACCCCGCCCTGCACTCCTTTTTAAATGCTAATACTCCTGAAGAATGGGAGCAGGCAGTTACGCTAATCCGTTCCCATCCTCATCCGCTGTAGTGTTCTAACCAGACTTGGCAACCGGCATAAAAAATGATACTATATCATTTCAAGACGAGCAATTGGAGTCGGGAGGGGTGATGGCTGCACAGGTTGTGCAAAATTCAGGCGCGCAGGAAGTGGGCAGACAAAAGCGGGAGGCGCAAAACAATCCGCCACAAAACGGCAATGGGTATACCACCGATAGTCAGGCCGCGCTGCGCAGCCGCGTGAGCGAGCGGACACCTCCAACCCGTGAACAAAATCCTGAACTGTTACAATGGCGCGCCAATGTGCTGTTGGATGAGATGATGTTAGGCGCCGTTGACATCGCGGCCAGCGATAGGGTGTATAACCCACCGCCTCCGACGCGGCCAACCCGCAACGCCAGTGCGTCTGTTGATCAGCGACCGGAAATGATGCCAAGCCGCCAACCCGACCGTACACAACCAGCGCCCCCCACGACGTATAGCAATGGCGCTTATGACGATGGCATGGTCGATGATCTGCCGCCACCCGTTGCTACCCAGCCGGCTGCGCCGAGCGATCCGCAAGATGAGTGGTTGCGCCCCTCTTGGCACTTTGCCGAACCGGCAGTGTCCACCCCCCCGCCGACGTTGCCGCCATCGTCACCGCCACCACAGCCCATGACGCCGGCGGCCCGCGCAACATCTTTGCAAGAACATACACGCCACCATCAAACGGCGCCGACGAGCGCTGCTGGCAGTGTACGCACGACGACGACCCAACAACCGAACGCCCCCGATATTCGTACAACTGCTATCGGTGCGCCGGCCCCGCGCCCAACGTCTACGGCGCCCAAAAGCACTACTGGGGCAAATGCCGCTGGGGCAAATGCACCTGGTGGGAATAACACGGAACAATGGGTTTTTGCCGCGGAACAACGCTATCAACAGATTGCGGCTCGTCATCAAACGCCAGCAGCAAACGGTCAAAATGGCAGTATGGGTGGGAATGCCGCGCCGTGGGCCGATCCGGTCGATACACTCTTTGATAACTTTGCCGGCGAGTATGGCTATCACAATGGCGCGGGGCAGACAGGGGCCAAGACGCGCGCAAATCAGTCGATCCGCCGCTCCAACTTGTTGCCGCGTATGTCTAATCTAGATTCGCGCACTTTGCAACAAGAGATGATTTTGTTACAAACCGAGATCGAACAAGTATTGCCGTCCGGCCATGAATCACGGGAACGCGCACTACGCTTACTGCAAAAGGCGTACACAATTCTTCATGACGATCCATCCCGGTCGGCGGAAGTTGATTACTATCTGCAACAAGTGCGCACCATCAGTCAGCGCGTACAGGAGACGTTGCACTGGTCTACACTCTACCATAGCCGTTTAAATCTGTACCTGTCGGCGTGGACGGCGTTAAGTCTGATTGCCGTTACGGCGCGTTATGTCTATTATGAGGGGTTGGCAGCGATGATTGCCAATTTGAGCAATATTGACCTGGCGACCGGTTCATTGTTTCCCTATAATTTGCTCACCCTCCTGACGGCCTTCTTTGGCGGTGCGCTGGGGGGTGCGCTTGGCGCCTTTGTCACTATGCGCTATTCGAGCCAAAGCAAGCAAGGCTTTTTTGACCGGAAATACAGCCTGCGCGGCCTGATCCTCCCCTTAATTGGTGGTATCGTTGGGCTGCTGCTCTGTCTCTGCTTTGGGTTGGTCTACTACCTGTTTGGCGTCGATCCGGCGACAAATTTGCTTCTGGGTGTGTTGCCGGCCTTGTTGGCTTTTGGCTTTGGCGTTGCCCAAGAATTTATCTACGGCACGCTGCGGTAAAGCACCCTTCCCATTGACCCCATGATCTATGTCGAACTGATCGTCAACCGCCCCATCCGCCGCACCTTTCGACAAGCGGAAGCGCTCCCGCCGCTTGATCCTATTGATGATGATCCCTTTGCCGATGGCGCGGCTGAACAGGCGGTCACGGCCCATTTTGCTACCTTCCATTATCATGTGCCGGTAGAGTTGGAAACCGTCATTCAACCTGGTCATCTGGTCTGGGCGCCCTTTGGTGGTCAGCAGGTGCAGGGGATTGTCGTCTGTCTTGCTGATTCTGCACCGGTGCAGACACGCGCAATCCTGCGGTTGGCGCGACCAGAACCAGTTTTAACCCCAGCCCAAGTCTTGTTGGCCATGTGGATTGCCACCTATTATGTCACGCCGGTGGCCGAGGCGATTAAGCTCTTTTTGCCGCCTGGGTTGTTAAGCAAAGAGGATGGTCGGCCTTCGGTGCGGGCCAAGCGGGAATGGCAGATCGCGCTTGCTGTCAGCCCCGATGAGCTTCCTGAAAAAATTACACCTTTGATCCGTCATACCCCACAAAGTCGAATTTTGGATTGGTTTTTGGCCAATGCCGGCGGCGCCTTTACTGCGCAGGATTTGCGCACCTGCTGTCAGTTGTCAACCCTAACGCCGCTCCAAACGTTGCTCACAGAAGGCGTTTTGGTGCAACAAGGTGAATTGATTGCTTTAGCGCTTTCGCCGGAGCAGGCCGAAGAACGACAGCAGGAAGCGCAAGGCATTGCCAAATACCTTGCTGTGTTGACTGCGTTGCGCAATGCAGCGGCGCCGCTTTGGAAAAGCGAACTTCATGCGTGTGTCGAAGTAAGTCTCGAACTCCTGCGCACCTTGTGCAAAGCTGGACTGATCACCATGACCGAGCAAGTCCGCTTTCGTGATCCATTGGCGGGCCGCTCCTATACACAAACCACCGCACCGCCGCTGACGGCTGAGCAATTACAAGTTTGGAATGCGATTTTAACGCACTGTTTTCCGCCGCCTACTGTACGGGGTCAAGGCGCCAAACGCACGGTTACACCGGCTCACTTTCTCTTACATGGCGTCACCGGCAGCGGCAAGACGGAAATTTATTTGCACACCATCGGCGCTATGCTGGCCTGTGACCGCCAGGCCATTGTGTTGGTGCCGGAGATTGCCTTGACGCCACAGACGGTAGCGCGTTTTGCCGGCCGTTTCCCTGGTCGTGTGACGGTCATCCATTCCGGGTTGAGCGCTGGGGAACGGTTTGATGTCTGGCGTCACATCCGTGAAGGCGCCTTTGATGTCGTGATCGGCCCCCGTAGTGCGCTCTTTGCCCCCTTGCCCCGGCTTGGCCTAATTATTATCGACGAGGAACACGAGAGTTCTTACAAACAGAATGCCGAGGAATGGGGCAGCTTTACCGTCTTTTACGATGCCCGCACCATCGCCCGCCAACTAGCGACGCTGACCCAAAGCGTTCTCGTCTTGGGCAGCGCAACGCCCAGTTTGGAAAGCTACACAGCCGCCATGAATGGCGAGTTGCAGTTATTGGAACTTGCCCGACGCGTGATGGGGCACCAGCCAAGCACTGGTGCGTCTACGACCGTTCGTGCGCTCTATGCCGAAATGCCGCCGGTGGAAATTGTCGATATGCGCCAGGAGTTGCGCGCCGGTCATCGTAGCATCTTCAGCCGTAGCTTACTATCGGAACTGCACGCTACCCTAGACGCTGGCGAACAGGCGATTATCTTCCTCAATCGCCGCGGTACGCGTACTTTTGTCATGTGCCGGGACTGTGGCGATGTGCAGCGCTGCATCCGTTGTGATGTGCCGCTGACTTACCATGAGAACACTGAACTTTTGATCTGTCACCACTGCAATCAGCGCTATCCGATTCCGCAGATCTGTCCAGAGTGTAAGAGTAAGCGGATCAAATACTTTGGCAGCGGCACCCAACGCATTGAAGAGACGATCAAAGAAATTGCTCCTCATGCTCGTCTTCTCCGTTGGGACGCGGACACGGCCACCGGCAAGGGCAGCCATGAAGCAATCTTGCGCCGGTTTGCGACTCATGAAGCGGACATTTTGGTCGGTACGCAGATGATTGCCAAAGGTTTGGATTTTCCACTGGTCACACTGGTTGGGGTGGTAGCGGCAGATGTGGGGCTGTATCTGCCTGACTTTCGCAGTAGTGAGCGGACTTTTCAGCTATTAACCCAAGTGGCTGGCCGCGCCGGACGCAGCGTGCATGGGGGCCGGGTAGTTTTCCAAACCTACAACCCGGAGCATTACGCCATTCAAGCTGCGGCCCAACATGACTATGGAGCCTTCTACCAACGGGAAGTGGGTTTCCGCCAAACGCATGGCTATCCACCGATTCGTCGTCTGGCCCGTCTGGTCTATTGGGATAAGAAATTAGAAAAAGCGCAGACGGCCAGTGAACTCATGGCGACAACGTTGCGTCAGCGTTTGCAAGAAATGGGCATTGCCGGGGAAGCCGTCACCGTGATTGGGCCGGCGCCAGCCTTCTTTGCCCGCTACCGCAATTTCTACCGCTGGCAAGTGCTGTTGCGAGCGCCCGATCCAGCCCAAGTCTTACACACGATTGCAATCCCCTTTGGTTGGCGAGTTGATATTGACCCCATGTCCATGTTATGATACTATGTATGAGCAAAGCAAAGCAGCAACTATCTCTCGTCGAGACAACAACATCTGCATCATCGGCGCCGACGTTGACGGTGCAACGACAATGGTTGACGCTCAAAGATGCCAGTGATTTTTTGGGCGTTCACTTTACCACGTTGCGCAGTTGGGCTGATAATGGTGAAATTCAGGTCTTCCGCACGCCGGGTGGTCATCGGCGTTTTAGTGTGGCGGATCTGCGTCGTTTTCTAGATGAGCGAGTTGGGCGGCTCGCTACCACCGATCACGAGAAGATGATCGACGCCGTGGTGCAGCATGTTCAGCAGGAGATGACCCGCCTGCCCCGGGAAGAGGTGCGCTGGCATTATCCGCTAGATGATCAAGCTACTACGCGCCGCCGCCAACGCGGACAAGAGCTTTTTGCGCTGGCGCTCTCCTTTGTGTTAAAACCGGCCTTACGTCCCCGGCTGCTGGAAGAAGGGCGCAAATTAGGGCTGGAGTATGGCCAAGAAGCGCACGCCAGTCACATTAGTTTGGCCGACGCTGGCCGTGCTGTCCGTTTCTTTCGCAATCAATTGATCCAAGCCGTACGCGCCGAGGGTGCGCCTGATCTATTAGACCCGGATGATTTACGGATCCAACAGCAGATCGATCTTTTTTTGGATGAAGTGCTTTACGCAGTGTTGAGCGGTTATGATCAGCCAACGCCAATGGAAGTTTGATGATTTACTGATTTGCTGCTATGATAATAGCCGATTGCTTCTACACAAAGCTGTAAAATAGCAGAAGAGCAGGTTGCAGAATTCCCCAAAGCCTGTTATACTGAAATCCCCCGCAGCGAGTCGATTTTCTGCGTTTTGCGTTTACCACTTTTCGGTATATAATCCGTTGTACTGCAGGTTCGCATTGCGAATTCTGTACAAATAAAATTCTTACCACCAATTTCTGTAAGCAGTAACCACAAAGGGAGGATTCTATGCACAACCGAAAGATGTGGGCGTTGTCCCTCGTGCTCGTTTTGGTCCTGGTCAGTTTGTCTGCTTGTGGCGCAGGTGAAGCAACCGCCAACCAATGCGAACCTGAAATCAGCACCGAACTTGCGTTAGAAGCGCAAAATGCGGGCATGGCTGGTCTGGCCGCCGGTTCGGTCACCTGGAATGAAAGCCATCTGAGCAGCTTCCTGACAGTTCTTCTGCAACAAAACACAGGCGGCAACTTCCCGGTTGAAGCCATTCATGCTTGTGTTGAGCCGGGTGGCAATATTGCCCTGCATGTCGCATTGACCGATGATGTGCTGTTGGGCAGCGATGTACTCTCCGTCGCCGGCACAATTGGTGTGACCGATGGCGCCGTTACCGTTGATCTGACCGAAGTTTCGGGCAACGGCTTCGTGGGTTCTAGCGCCCTGTTGGCCCCGATCAACGCCCAGGTTAATGCTGCGTTGGCCGGCGCTGTTGCTGGTTTGCCAGTAAGTGTTGAAACCACCGATGACAGCCTGACGATCAGCATGGGCGGCATGTAATTGCTCTTATTTCCCTGCACTTACCAACCGTTGCGCTTATTGTAATGCGAATTGGGTAGAGGGTCTGTTTTCTGCTCATTACGAAAACAAATATTACCAACGATTTGCCAAAACATGAGCATACTTCGGTAGAAAAAGCCTGAAGGTCATTCCTTCAGGCTTTTTCTTGGTGTTGATAATAACTTTTTGCCAAAAGACGACTACGCGATTTGACCCACTCTCAGTGGCTATGATACACTTAGCGTTCGTGGGCGAATTATCGCGTTAGTTACTGTTTTCTTATTATTTATAAATAATCGGGCGTCGTCGGTGTTCTCTGGGATCGCCGGGTGATCGTCCGTTGAGCGTGCTTACCATGTAGGTATTTTGTAGTTGTCGAATAAGGTATTTGTCGAGTAAAGCTTGTTGAAGTGAAAAACTGTTTGCATAGTACGGAGGATTCTTTTGCCAACGATTAACCAGTTGGTCCGCAAAGGACGCAAAGATTTAGCCAAGAAAGAAAAGGCGCCCGCTCTGCGCTTTACCAAGAATACATTGACGGGCAAGACCAACCGCATGAAAAAGGGCAACCCAATGAAGCGTGGCGTCTGCACCAATGTGCGCACGACAACGCCCAAGAAGCCCAACTCGGCGTTGCGCAAAATTGCGCGCGTACGTTTGACCAATGGTATTGAAGTGACAGCCTATATTCCCGGCGAAGGTCACAACCTACAAGAGCATAGTGTCGTCTTGGTGCGTGGCGGTCGCGTGAAGGATCTGCCTGGTGTGCGTTACCACATTGTTCGCGGCGCGCTCGATAGCACCGGTGTTGATAAGCGAAAACGTGGCCGCAGTAAGTACGGCACCAAGCGCCCAAAGAAATAAGTTTTAGAGCTTACTTTCTGACGAATTTGAAATTGTTATACTAGATTTAGTAGACCGCAATACAGCCAACGTAGACGAGCTTGACGCTGAACTACGCGACTATACAACTGCGGACTACCAAGATTGAAACGCTGTTTGCGGAGAAAAAGAGATGCGCAGAAATCGTGCTGAACGACGGTCAGTGACACCGGATCCACGCTATAATAGTGAAGTGGTTGCCAAGTTCGTCAACAACGTGATGGAACGAGGCAAAAAGAGTCTGGCGGCGCGGATTGTTTATGA
The DNA here is from genome assembly GCA_026645575.1 of Caldilineaceae bacterium. Next base: position 3,365 of record JAPKMW010000139.1, on the reverse strand, counting down.
TGCTTTCGGCTTGGTCGAAGAGCGCACCAAGCGCCCGGCAATGGAAGTTTTTGAAGAAGCGCTCAAGAATGCTACCCCGTTGGTCGAGGTGAAGCCCCGCCGCGTCGGTGGCGCCACTTATCAGATTCCGGTGGAAATTAGCTCATCCCGCCGTATGGCCTTGGCTATGCGTTGGTTGATTGACAACGCACGCGGCCGCAGTGGCCGTGATATGGCTGCTCGTTTGGCTGGTGAGCTTTTGGATACGGCGCGCAACGAAGGCGCGACGGTGAAGAAGCGAGAAGATACTCACCGTATGGCTGAAGCCAACCAGGCCTTCGCACACTTCCGCTACTAAGCGGATAGCGAGTAGTTGCCAAAGCGCTCATCGAATGAAAAACGTTCTTACTACTTAATGGAAAACAATTAATCATTAGTTATTTTCCATTAAGTATTCGGTGGGCCTTATACTTAGGTGCGGCGCCTATCCCACATCCCAATTACTTGCTTGGTGCTGTCATCGGCTAGTGCCAGTTGTTTTTGCCGATGCAGCCGACCTTGCTGGTTTGGAAATCCCTGTGGCGGACAGGCGTCGTTTTATTTTGTCTAAAAGCAGCCGCTCGCTTGCAGCCAGTCAACAGGAAGCTGGCTAATGCGGCTGTGAGCGGGTTTAGTTGTTACTTCTAAAACATAAGGTTATTAATATGGCTGACAGAACAATTGATTATCCGATTGAACGAACCCGTAATATCGGGATTATTGCCCATATTGATGCGGGCAAGACCACAACCACGGAACGGATTCTTTTCTACTCTGGGCGCATTCACCGCATGGGTGAAGTGCATGAAGGGACGGCTGTCACCGATTGGATGGTGCAAGAACGCGAACGCGGGATTACCATTACTGCCGCCGCCATCACCACCACCTGGACGGATCGCGTCACCGGTGAAGATTGTCAGATTAATATTATTGACACCCCCGGTCACATCGACTTTACCGCTGAAGTGCAGCGCAGCTTGCGTGTTCTGGACGGTGGTGTCGTCGTCTTTGACGCAGTGGCCGGTGTTGAGCCGCAATCTGAAACAGTGTGGCGTCAGGCCGATCGCTACAAAGTGCCGCGCATTTGCTTTGTCAACAAGATGGATCGCGTCGGCGCCAGCTTTGAACGTACCTGTGAAATGATTGTGGATCGCCTGGGTGTGAAGCCATTGCTAGTGCAATTGCCACTTGGCAAAGAAGACACTTTCAAAGGCGTCATTGATCTACTGACCATGCAAGCCCTGATCTTTACGGATCAACTGGGCGCTTCACCAACCGTGACCGATATTCCAGCGGAATTTCTGGACGCTGCTGAGGCCGCGCGTGCTGACACGATTGAGCGCATTGCCGAGACCGACGAAGAACTCATCGTGAAGTTCTTAGACGGGGAAGAGATTACCCCTGAGGAACTCTACAAGGCCCTGCGCAACGCTGTCACCAATAACAAGCTGGTGCCGGTTTTGTGTGGCACGGCGCTCCGCAACAAGGGTGTACAGCCCTTGCTGGATGCCGTTGTGCGCTACCTGCCCAGCCCGCTTGATGTAGCAGCAGTGCAAGGTATCGATCCGGATGATAGTGAGGTGACTTTAGAACGCAAGCCATCGGTTAACGAACCCTTCTCGGCGCTGGTCTTCAAGATTATGACCGATCCCTTCATTGGGCGTTTGGCCTATGTTCGTGTCTACTCCGGTCGCCTGGAAGCCGGTTCGACAGTCTATAACTCGAACAACAAACGGCGCGAACGCATTGGGCGCTTGGTGCAGATGCACGCCGATAAGCGCGAAGAGATTGATGCCTGTGACGCCGGTGATATTGCCGCCGTTGTGGGGTTAAAGCAGACTTTTACCGGTGAAACGCTTTGTGATCCAAACAATGAAATTCTGCTCGAAAAGATCGAATTCCCCGAACCGGTCATCAAGATGGCTGTCGAGCCGAAGTCGAAGGGTGATCAGGACAAGTTGACCGAAGCGTTGATCAAGCTGGCCGAAGAAGATCCGACCTTCCGCGTCAACTACGACAACCAGACCGGCCAGACCGTTATCGCTGGTATGGGTGAATTGCACCTAGACATTATTATCGACCGTGTGAAGCGCGAGTTCCGGGTCCAATGTAATGTTGGTGCGCCGCAGGTGGCCTACCGCGAAACGATCACTAAGCCGATCAAGATCGAAGGTCGCTTTGTGCGCCAATCCGGTGGTCGTGGTCAGTTTGGCCATGTTTGGCTGGAAATTGAACCGAATACCCCTGGCGCCGGCTTTGTCTTTGAAGATCAGATCGTCGGAGGCGTCGTGCCGAAAGAGTACATCCCTGCCGTGCAGAAGGGCGTCGTCGAAGCGATGGAAAGTGGCGTTCTTGCCGGCTATCCGGTGGTAGACATCAAGGTTGCGCTCATCGATGGCAGCTACCACGAAGTGGACTCCAGCGAAATGGCCTTCAAAATTGCCGGTAGCATGGCCTTCAAGGATGGTTGCCAGAAGGCTGGCCCGATCCTCTTGGAGCCGATGATGCAGGTCGAAGCGGTTGTACCGGAAGATTATGTGGGTGATGTGGTCGGTGACTTTTCCAGCCGCCGCGGCAATATTGCCGGTATGGAAAGCCGGGGTAACGTGCAGGCGATCAAGGCGTTGGTGCCATTGAGCGAAATGTTTGGCTATGCCACTTCGTTGCGCTCCGCCACCAGCGGTCGCGGCAATTTCTCCATGGAATTTGCCCACTATGCGCCTGTGCCAAATTCGGTGGCGGAAAAGGTTCTAAAGAACAAGGCGTAGCATGGGTTTTTATTGAAATTCGATTAATTTCAGCAGCCGTGAAATTTGCAATAATGCGCATAGTGAGGGTACAATAGGCAAGTTGCGTCAGGAGACAAAATTTATCCGTGTATTTTATGGTTGTCTCACTGCACAACGCTGACCTGTTGTAGCGCTGTGCCAGCACAAATTGTTTGATAATCACGGTTTGAATGAAATGTAACTCGCCGTTTTCGCCGGGGTGTACCCGGCAAAACTAGATAAAAAAGTTTTATTTGCACCGCCAAAGCGCGCTTTGGCGGTGCAGTATTGCCTGGTGTCAACAATTTTGTAAAAAATGGTGTTCTATGCCGGCAATGCTGAGTGTAAATGGGTTGATTGTTACAAATCAGTAGTAACGCAATAAGAATATAAAAGCAGTTTGGTTTATAAACAGGCGGTATGCCAAATTGTGCGACCCCGCCTAAACAAGTTGTGGATTTGTTATTACACGGAAGGATAGAGTGTTATGTCCAAGGCGGTATTTGAGCGCAAGAAAACCCATGTGAACGTGGGGACCATTGGTCATATTGATCATGGCAAGACATCGTTGACCGCAGC
>JAPKMW010000138.1 GCA_026645575.1 Caldilineaceae bacterium | reverse complement strand
AATGCTGAAGGACCGCTTTGACGATTTTGGTTCTTATTTTCAGCCTTTTCTGGTCTTGACATTGGGGTCAACTATAGCGATTCAATCGGGGCAAATATTGCCGAGTCCTTTGGTCGTTTCAGCTATGGCGAAAAGTTGCAATTTCTCTACTATGCCAGAGGCAGTCTCTATGAAACGCGTTACTGGCTACGCCGAGCATATACGCGCAATTTGTTGAAAGTGGAAGCGATTGATGATATCGCCAAACAAATTAAACCGTTGGCGATTGGGATCAACAATTTTGCAGCGTCAATCAAAGATCAGCGTAGCGACTCTGCCCCAAAAGGTAAGCTCAAAGAAGCAACTGCTATCTATGAAGTGGGTCTTTCACAGCCCAGTCTAGCGTACCAGAACATATATGACCCAATCTCTCAATCTCTCAATCTCTCAATCTCCACCTTGAGCGAACGAGAACTTTTCACAGAGGAGGAAATCGAATGTCTAACACAACTAACCGCAAACGAATCTTAACCGGTGACCGGACAACCGGTAAGTTACATTTAGGTCATTTTGTTGGGAGCCACCGCCATCGGCTGGCCTTTCAACATGAGTATGAGTGTTTCTTCTTGTTGGCGGATCTCCATATGCTGACAACAAAGAATGAGAAGTCGGATATTGAGAACACGGCAGACAATGCCCGTGCCATTGTCATGGATCATTTGGCGATTGGCATTGATCCGAAGACAAACACCTTTTGTCTACAATCGGCCATTCATGAGACCTATGAGTTGCAACTCTTGATTAGCAGCCTGGTCACGGTGGAGCGCTTGCAACAGTTGCCGACGATCAAGGATATGGCGAACTCGGCGGGGTTGGAGCAGATTCCGTATGCCTTGCTTGGCTACCCGGTCTTACAGGCGGCGGATATTCTACTGCCGCGCTCGCATCTGGTGCCGGTGGGCAAGGACAACGAGAGCCATGTTGAGATCACCCGCCAGATTGCTCGCCGCTTTAACAATGCCTATGGCGAAGTCTTCCCGATTCCCGAAAGCTACGTCATCGGCGGCACGCTGGTCGGCACTGATGGGCAGGCCAAGATGAGCAAGAGCCTGGGCAACACGATCATGTTGAGCGACGACGCCGCCACCGTGCGCCGACAGGTGACGGGCATGTACACCGACCCCAACCGCATCCGTGCCGACATTCCTGGCCGCGTCGAAGGCAATCCGGTGTTTATCTATCATGACTACTTCAACCCGAACAAGGCCGAGGTGGAGGATCTCAAAACCCGCTATCAAGAAGGTCGCGTTGGTGATGTGGAAGTGAAAGAGAAGCTGATCACCGCCCTCAACAACTTCCTCGACCCCGTGCGCGAACGGCGCGCCTACTATGAAAGCCAGACCGGCTTTGTCGATGAATTGATCTACGAAGGCACCCTACGCGCCCGCGAAGAGGCCAAGGCGACCATCATCGAAGCCAAAAAAGCGATGGGTCTCACGGGCGTCTGGAACCGGATTAGTCGGGCGGCGGAAAAGCGGCGGAAGAAGAGCGAATAGGAATTACGAATTACGAGTTACGAATTACGGTGCAGACCATTCGTAACTCGTAACTCGTAATAGATTGAAGTAGGTATACCAATGGCAATGACACTCGACCAGGTTGTCCCCTGGGGCCGGTCATTAGACGAATATCAACATATGTTCGACTTGTCGCCACAGGCATTGCAGGGGAAGATCCTGGGTTGTGGCGATGGGCCGGCCAGTTTCAACGCCGAGTTGACGGCGCAGGGCGGGCGGGTGATTTCGGTGGACCCGATCTATGCCTTTTCTGGTCAACAAATTGAACAGCGCGTCCAGGCGACGCTGACAATGGTCGTTGAACAGGTGACGCAGAGTTTGCATGACTACGTCTGGACTAGATTTCGTGATCCAGAAGCGCTAGGGCGCCACCGCCTGGCGACAATGCACCGCTTCCTGGCCGACTATGAAAGTGGTAAAGCCGAAGGGCGCTATCTAACCCAATCCCTGCCCACGCTGGACTTTGCCGACGGCAGCTTTGACCTGGCGCTCAGTTCCCATTTTCTGCTGCTCTATTCCGAGCAGTTGTCCTTTGACTTTCATCTGGCCGCCCTGTTGGAAATGGTTCGCGTGGCGCGGGAAGTGCGCATCTTTCCCTTGCTTGATCTCAAGTGTCGCCTGTCCAGTCATATTGAGCCACTGCGCACCGAATTGACCAACCGCGGTTATCAAGTAACCATTGACGCCGTACCCTATGAGTTTCAACGGGGCGGCAACCAAATGCTAAAAATCTCTCAATCTCTTAATCTCCCCGGAGATAGCAGGGATTAAGAGATTGAGAGATTAAGTCTGTATGAGGGAGCAAACAATGATCGCCGTAATAGACAACTACGACAGTTTCACCTACAATTTAGTACAGTTTTTGGGCGAGATCGGTGCGCAAGATATTCGCGTCTGGCGCAATGATGCGATTGATGTGGAAGAACTAGCCGAACTGAAGCCCAGTCACATCGTCGTCAGCCCGGGGCCGGGGTCGCCGGAGAAGGACAGTGGCATCAGCAATGATGTCATTCGTATTCTGGGCGAGACGACACCGGTGTTGGGCGTTTGTCTGGGGCAACAGTGTATTGGGCATGTTTTTGGCGGCAACGTGATTCGGGCGCCCCGCTTGATGCACGGCAAAGTCAGCCCGGTGCAGCACAATGGGCAGGGCATTTTCAAGAATGTGCCGAGTCCCTTCACGGCCACGCGCTATCATAGTTTGATTGTGGAAGAACCCTTGCCTGCCGTCCTGGAAGCAACCGCCCACACGGCTGAGGGCGAGTTGATGGGGTTGCGTCACAAGACCTTGCCCATCTATGGCGTGCAGTTCCACCCAGAAAGCATTCTGACTGAGTATGGTAAAGAGATGTTGGCGAACTTTTTGAAGATTTGACATGAGCGTAACAACCAGGCTACCCCCTCCTAACCTCCCCCAGCTTGGGGGAGGAACTGTTGTACGTTCACCAGTACCCTCCCTTCTCAGGAGAGGGGTAGGGTGGGGGTAGTAGTTTCTATGGACGAATTGACAACAGCAATCCACACCTACTTGACCACTGCGCTAACCAGCAACTTCTTGCAACGCAATGTAGACATGCTGGAACACTGGGAAGGCAGCAACAACCTGCTCTGGCTTGTCAATTGCGCCGGGCAGGAAGCCGTGGTCAAGCTCTATCTCGACGCCGGACAGGCACGTGGCCGGCGGCAGTTTGATGGGCAACAGCTTTTCAGCCCTCTGGGCATAGCACCTCAACCGCTCTGGTTTGACCGCTATCCGGCCGGCTTATCGCGGCAGGTGTTGGTCTACCGTTGGGCGCCGGGAGCGCTTTTGAATCCCATCGACGCGGCACAAATGGTGGCGCTGGCACAAAGCGTGGCCCAGGTTCACAACCACCCGCTGACCGACGTGCGGCGCTTTTGTCCCAATCCGGTGAATCTGGATTACTTCTGGAAGGTGTGGCAGGGTGGATTGCCAGTATTGGATCGGTGGCTTGCGGCGCAAGGGGCGACGCCACTGCAAGCGCTCTTGGCGCAGCTTGCCGCCGCCGGTGACTTGCTGGTGCAGGCGGCTTTACCCTTGTGGGCCAACACTCCGCCAACGCCGGTGCATGGCGATCTGAAGTTGGAAAATTGTCTCAATTCCTTTGGTGTGGCGCTCTTGCTGGATTGGGAGATGTTCGGGTTGGGTGATCCGGCCTATGAAGTCGCAACCTTTCTGAATCTGAGTAATCAGGAGCTGGATGCCGGGCAGCAGGCCGATTGGTTGGAAAGTTATCTGACCTTGGTGGCGCAACCGGGGCTTGACGCCCGTATTGCCGTCTACCGCCGCCTGCTGCCCTTACAAGCCGTCACGTTTCTGCTGGATGGCCTGCGCCAACATGCGGGGGAGGATGTCGCTTTGGTGCAACAAAACCAGACCTTTCTCGCTGCGACCCTGGTTGCGGCGATCCAACAAAGCGCTGATGTGTTGCAGCTTTCCTTGGGCGACGTCAGCACACCTGTCAATGATTTCTTGAGCCAGTTAACGCAACAACCAGGGGAAGCAGGATAAGGTGCCACTTCTTTCAATGGTCTTGCCAACGGTTTTGATTCTCTTTCTCTCGGCCCTGATTCGCCAGCTTACCGGTTTTGGTCACGCCCTGTTGGCGATTCCGCTGGTGACGCTGGTGGTGGGCATTCGCATTGCGTCGCCGCTGGTGACGCTGGCTGGGGTGGTGATTGGGTTGGTCGCAACACTACGTTCCTGGCGGATGGTGGAGTACAAAAGCCTCTGGCCGCTAGTGATCGCATCGATCCTGGGCATTCCCTTGGGGATCTGGCTCTTTCAACATGCGCCCGAAGCGCTTGTGTTACGGTTACTGGGCGGGGTATTGATTGGTTACAGCACTTACTGTCTGTTGACACCCAATTTGCCCTATCTGCAATCGGGGTTGCTGGCTTGGGGTTTCGGCTTTGTCGCCGGCATCCTGGGTGGGGCGTACAACACCAGCGGGCCGCCCATCGTCATCTACGCCGGGTTGCGCCGTTGGTCGCCAACGGTCTTTCGGGCGACCTTGCAACCCTATTTTCTCATTACCAGCGCCATTGCCGCGTCTGGTCATCTATGGGCCGGGCTGTGGAGCCAAGAGGTCATCTGGCTCTTTCTCTACTCGCTGCCCGCCATTGCCGTTGGCCTTTGGATCGGCGAACGCATTACGCTACTCATGTCCAAAGAGACCTTTAACCGTCTGATTTATAGTTTTCTGATTCTTACGGGAGCTTTGCTCTTTCTCCCAGGGTAGCCCTGCTTTTGCCTAATACCCAATAGCTAATCCCGATGTTGAGCCTGTTTCTTACCAATGACTTCCTGTGCAGTCATTGATCTGTTCACCCAGAGGGGGATTTATGAGCCAAAGTGCTATTCAACAAGCCATTCATCTGTTATTTGACCGGCAGTCACTGACGACCGCCCAAGCCGACGCGGCCATGACAGAAATCATGAACGGCGAAGCTACCCAAGCCCAGATCGGGGCTTTTCTCGCCGCTTTGCGCATGAAAGGCGAGACGGTCGAAGAGATTACCGGCTGCGCCAGCGCCATGAAACGCAGCGCCGTCCAGGTGCGCCCCAACATCGGCGACGCCATGTTGGTCGATGTGGTTGGCACCGGCGGAGATCTGTCGCATACCTTTAACATTAGCACGACGACGGCCTTTGTAGTAGCCGGGCATGGCGTCAAGGTTGCCAAACATGGCAACCGTTCCGTCAGCAGCCGCAGCGGCGCGGCGGATGTGTTGATGGCCCTGGGCGCGAACATCCAACTGAGCGCCGAACAATCGGCCGAATGTATTGAAGAGATCGGCTTTACCTTTCTCTTTGCGCCGGTTTATCATCCAGCCATGAAGTTTGCCATCGGCCCCCGTCGTGAACTGGCGGCACGTACCGTCTTTAACATCCTGGGACCGCTGACCAACCCAGCCAACGCCACCAATCTCCACATCGGCGTCTATGACCCGACGTTGACTGAGCGAATGGCCAATGTGTTGGGCCAGATGGGCGCTCGCGCCGCCTTTGTCGTCCACGGTGCGGATCGGCTGGATGAGTTGAGCATTACCGGCACGAATCGCATCAGCCACTGGCACAAGGGAACGGTCAATACATTTGAACTGGACCCAACCGACTTAGGCTTAAAGCGAGCCACGCTGGCCGATCTGCGCGGCGGTGATGCTGAAGAGAATGCCGCCATCACCCGTGGCATTCTGAAAGGAGAAATTCATGGCCCCAAACGGGACGCCGTCCTGCTCAACGCTGCTGCCGCCCTCAGCACTGAATGTGGCGACTGGGATGCCGGCCTGCAAGAGGCGCGGGCAAGCATCGACAGCGGCGCGGCATTGCGGGTGTTGGACGCTTTTGTAGAAAAAACACAAAGTTTTGTTGCGTCTAGTTAACAGCGATTAGCTCAGTAACGCAGTAAATTCGTCACGAGTGAGGCCGGCGGTTTTGATAATGCGGAGCGTTAAACCGCGTCCGAGATCATCGTTATGCCAGGGAACGACAACGCGAATTTCTGCGATCGGATGGCGCAGTATAACGTGGCTTCCACTTTGGTGGTCAATGCGGAACCCGGCGCGTTGCAACGCTGCAATCATCTGCCGCGAAGTCACTGTGGGTAAACGCGGCATTATGCCACCTCAAGCGCAACATTGAGGTGGCTAATATACTGTTCCTGGGCAGACTCTGTTGGAATTGGTTCACCATGCTTGATCAGACTGGCGCAGTATGATTGAATGGCATCCGCCGCCATGATTCTTGCTTCTTCCAGCGTTTTGCCTTCGGTGTAACAACCAGGTAATGCAGGGACTGTCACTAAATACTCACCTTCCGGTTGTCGTTCGATCAGAATCGTAAATTGATATTCTTGCATATACACTCCTGTTAATTTTCGACTGTCTGTATCGTTGATTCTATCATAACATAGAGGCGGTTGTAGGATGAAACAAACAACAGGTGATATTGCTAACGATAGGAGAAAAAGATGGGTAAGGAATTCAAGATCGTTGTTGAAAAACATTCTGACGGCTATGTGGCTTATCCACTTGGATTAAGAGGGGGCGTTGTTGGTCAGGGTGATACCTTTGCAGAAGCTGTACAGGATGTAAGATCAGCAATTGCCTTTCATATTGAAACATTTGGACAGGAAGTGATAGAGGCTATCGCATGAAACCATCACAACTCGATATTGCCAAACACAAAGGGGAAGTCCTTGACCAGATCATGGACTGGAAGCGCGAAGAGGTGCCGGCGCAAATGGCGGTGGCGCCGCTGGCTCAGGTGAAAGCCTTTGCCCGCCTGGCCCCGGCTCCGCTTGATTTTGCCGCAGCCTTGACCGCACAACGGGGCGCCAGTTTGATTGCTGAGGTAAAACGGGCCAGTCCCTCCAAAGGGTTGATCGCCCGCGACTGGGACCCGGAACTAATCGGCGAAACCTATGCTCGCAACGGCGCAGCGGCCATCTCTTGTCTCACTGATGCCAAGTTTTTTCAGGGCAAGCTGGAATATTTGACCGCCATCAAAGAACGCCTACGGGAAATCGGCAAACCCGTTCCTGTTCTGCGCAAAGATTTTATCTATCACGAGTATCAAGTCTATGAGGCGCGCATGGCCGGCGCCGACGCCCTCTTGCTCATTGTTGGCGTCCTCAGCGATACCGAATTGCGCAAACTGTATGACCTCACCTATCAAATCGGCCTGCAAGCGCTGGTGGAAGTGCATGACGAAGCGGAATTGGCGCGGGCCTTGGCAATTGACGCCCATATCATCGGCGTCAACAACCGTGATCTGCGCACCTTTGCCGTCGATATTGAAACCACGGGCCGATTGCGCGCCCAGATTCCTGCCGGCAAAGTGTTGGTGGGCGAAAGCGGCATCCGTAATGAGGAAGATGTGCAACGGATGGCAGCGATGGGCTGCGACGCAATTTTGGTCGGCGAAACGTTCTGCAAACTGCCGCAGAAGGAACGTGGGGCCAAGGTGCGCGAATTTGTGGAGGCTGGGCGCTTGTGACTGAACAACTATCCTATCACATGACTCCTACCGAGTTCCGCCGCCATGGTCACGCCGTCATCGACTGGATCGCCGACTACATGGAACGGGTCGAGTCCTTTCCCGTCTTGGCGCAAGTGAAACCGGGGGAAATTCGGGCAGCCTTGCCCACCGCCGCGCCGGAGCAGGGCGAGGCGTTTGACACAATCCTGGCCGACATGGAACGGGTCGTGTTGCCCGGCATCACCCACTGGCAGTCACCCAACTTTTTTGCCTTCTTCCCGGCCAACGCCTCTGGTCCGGCGATCCTGGGGGATCTCTTGTCGGCGGGGTTGGGGGTGCAGGGCATGTTGTGGGCCACTAGCCCCGCTTGCACCGAAGTGGAGAGCCACCTTCTCGACTGGCTCGTCGAAATGTTAGACTTACCGCGCAAGTTTTTGTCCACCGGCACCGGTGGCGGTGTCATTCAGGATTCGGCATCAAGCGCTGTATTGTGTGCACTGTTGGCGGCACGGGAACGGGCAACCAACTTTGCCAGCAACCAACGGGGCGCGGACGGCAAGCTGGTGGTCTATACCTCGACCCAAGCCCATTCTTCCATTGAAAAAGCAGCCATGATCGCCGGTATCGGGCGCGATAATGTGCGCTTGATTGAAACCGATGAGAACTTTGCCCTGCAGCCGGCCCACCTGACTGCCGCCATTGCACGCGACCGGGCAAATGGGTTGATCCCCTGTTTGGTGGTGGCGACAGTGGGGACAACTTCTTCCACTGCCATCGATCCGCTGCCGGCCATTGGGCGCACCTGTCAGGAACAGGGGCTATGGCTCCATGTCGATGCGGCACTAGCGGGGACGGCAGCGCTCTGCCCGGAACTGCGCTGGATTCACAATGGCCTGGAACTGGCTGATAGCTACTGTTTCAACCCGCACAAGTGGATGTTTACCAACTTTGATTGCACCGGCTTCTGGGTGGCTGATCGGGCGGCGTTGATTGGCGCCTTGAGCATTCTGCCCGAATATCTGCGTAATCAGGCCACTGAATCGGGCGCGGTGATCGACTACCGCGATTGGCAGGTGTCACTGGGACGACGTTTCCGCGCGCTCAAGCTCTGGTTTGTCATTCGTCACTATGGCGTCGAAGGGTTGCGCCATCATGTGCGCCAGCATGTTGCCCTGGCTCAACAATTTGCCGCTTGGGTGCAATCTGATCCCGACTTTGAATTGGCGGCGCCGGTTCCCCTCAATCTGGTCTGTTTCCGTCACCGGGGCGGCGATGCCGCCAACCAGCAGTTGCTGGATCGGCTCAACCAAAGTGGGCAACTCTACCTGACACACACGCGATTACATGGTAAACTAACCTTGCGTATGAGCATCGGCCAGACCCACACCGAAGAACGCCATGTTGCTAACGCCTGGCAGACGATCCGTACCCTGGCGACACAACTATAGAGCAAGGAAGATGAAATTTGCTTACAGTTAGAGAAAAGCTTGCTGTACAGATTTATGAAGCTGCCCATATCCAGGGTGAGTTCAAATTGCGATCTGGCGCGAACAGCAACGAATATTTTGATAAATACCTCTTTGAATCAAACCCGGTGTTGCTTCGGGAAATTGCGGAATCTTTACAAGATCTATTGCCGTCGAATGCGGACGCGTTAGCAGGACTTGAAATGGGTGGCATTCCCATCGCAACTGTGCTATCGCAAATCACTGGTTTACCGACACTCTTTATTCGTAAACAAGCAAAGGAATATGGCACTTGTAAGTTGGCCGAGGGAGGAGCTATTGCAGGTCGTAATTTGGTTATTGTTGAAGATGTAATCACATCGGGCGGGCAAATTCGAATGTCTGCACAACAATTACGCGCACTTGGCGCCAATATCGTTCGGGTGATAGGCGTGATCGATCGCGAAAGCGGAGGTTCCCATAACTTGGCACAAGATAAGCTGGAATTGTGTGCTCTTTTCACAATGACGGAGCTAAAGAAAGCGGCCCAACGAAAACTGGAAAGCGGAGACCAATGAAGCAAGCATTGGTTAGCTTTTATGAAAAGAAGGAGATGTCCTATGCAAGTCCGTGACATTATGAGCAGTCCGGCCATTACGGTTGGGCTAGAGACAAAAATTCCCGAAATTGCCCGTTTAATGCGGGAACGGCAGATTAGCAGCTTGCCGGTGGTCGATGAGGCCGGCAAACTACATGGGTTGATTAGCGAACTGGATCTGATCGAGCGCAACGCCCCGCTACGTGAACCGCGCTACCTGGCGGTACTCTCCGGTTTGATTCCTGTCGGCCTGGACGAGTACCGCCACTATAAAGACCAGGTGCGTCATGTGATGGCAATCAATGCCGAACAGTTAATGGATCTCGACCCACCCACCGCCACCCCCACAACACCGCTCGAAGCGGTCATGACGCAGATGATGGACCCAGAGATTGCCTGCTTGCCGGTAATCGAAGGGGAACAGGTTGTCGGCATCGTCACCCGTACAGATTTGGTGCGGGTCATTGAACAGTTGGAGATGGCGTTGGAGCAGGAACGATCATAGCCCTAGTGCGAGAAGATGCTAGCGAGATTGCGCAAGTCGGCGGCAATCTCGCTAGCGCGCTTACCCCCGCCGCGTCACCGTCATCGGCAGCCCATGACTCGTGCGCAGCACAAAGACTGGGTCGGGCTGCACGGGATGGCCGGGGCGCAGGCGCAATTGATAGCGTTGCGCCACCGTCGCCAGCACCAACTGCGCTTCCATCAGAGCAAAGTTGTTGCCGATACACTGGCGGGGGCCGGCGCCAAAGGGCAGATAGGCGAACTTATGGCGGTTGGCGCTCCGCTCCGATGAGAAGCGTTCAGGGTCGAAGCGTTCCGGTTGCTCCCACCAGCGTGGGTCATAATGTAGGGTGACAATCGGCAGGGTCAGGCTTGCCTGGGCCGGAATTTGGTAGCCGCCCACCTCATCCGCTGCCACGCTTTTGCGGCTCACCCCCCAGGCGGGCGGGTAGAGGCGCATTGTCTCCTCGATCACCATGCGGTTGTAAGGCAGATTCGGCAGATCGGCCAGTGTCGGCGTGCGACCTCCCAACACGGTGGCCAGTTCGGCGTGCAACTTGCTTTCAGCCGCCGGGTGTTGTGACAGCAGATAGAAGGCCCAAGTCAGGGTCGTCGCCGTCGTCTCGTGACCGGCAAAGATGAGCAGCGCCACCTCATTGCGTAACTCGGCGTCGGTCATGCCGGCGCCGGTGTCGGCATCGCGGGCGGCCATAAGCATGTCGAGCAAGTCACCCTTTTCTTCACTCGTTTTCTTTCGTTCTTGGATAATGCTATAGACGGTACGGTCGAGCGTCGCCAGCGCAGCCTTGAACTGGCGGTTGCGGCGCGTCGGCAGCCAGAGTGGCGGCGGGAAGGGGGTGTTCATGCGATAGTTGGTGAATTCGCTCACGCCAGTGAACGCATCACCCAAGGCGCTGGCTGCCCCCAACAGATCAACGCTAAAGAGTGCCTGCCCGACCACACGCAAGGTGGTTTTCATCATCTCTTCGTCTACCATCACCTCCTGCCCATCATGCCATTGCGCCCAGTCAGCCAGCATCGCTTCGGCAGCGTCGGTCATCAACGTGCCGAGACCGGCCAGCCGTTGGCGATGGAAGGCCGGCTGCATCAAGCGGCGGCGGCTCAACCAGCTTTCGCCATCCATCGTAAAGAGGCCGTCGCCCAGAAAGAGCTTGACCACATCGTTGACAAAGGGGTTGCGCACATAGTTGTGGTTATTTTCCACCAGTATATGGCGCACATAGTCCGGGTGACTGACGGTATAGGTGTTGACCCAGAGATAGCGCATGCGCAAAACATCGCCATACGCTTGCGCCATGCGACGGTAAAGAGCAATCCGATCCTGGCGAAATTCGCGCATCAGCCCCAACATGGGATGGCTGGGCGGGCTGGGCGGCAGGGGACGAGTGGCGGGTAAACGGGTTGAATTTAGGGTTGTATTGGTCATGATTGTTTCCTCGTGCGTTTGTGCATATACGAGGGTAGAAACCCTCGGCTGCCCTCACTCATCGCTACGCGACTGGGTGGGCAGTTGGTTGACGGCGACCAGGGGTAAGCCCAGGTCGCGGATGCGGGCAAGCAGGCCAAAGAGCGCCGCCTGGTCGGCCACCGGGCCGGTGAGCGCCAGCGTGCCGTCGGGCAGAGAAGAGATCTTCATCGCACCGAACCAATCGCGCCAGTCGCCATACAGGTGGCCTTGGATCCGAATTTCATAGAGTTTGTCGTCGCTCATTGCGTTCTTCTTGTCCCCCGTCTGATTGTCTTTGCTTGCGGATAGTCTACTCGCTGGTTGGGGCATTGTCATTCACCCAAAGGAGAATCAGCGGGTGAAACGACAATGCGGCGTGCGGACATCCAAGAGAGAATGAAAGGTTAATCGGCATGGCGCTAAGGGGTTTCCGCTGACCCTAAAGTCTTCCCTGTCATGGGCGCCTATCTACTTGGGGACGCGTTTTTGCTCTAGGCGAGTCCGTGACTCGCAACCCGGCGAGTCACGGACTCGCCTAGAGCGGAGCTACCCTCAAGTAGATATCACTGTGCCGATGGGGTGTAAACCACACTTACAATAATCCTAATGCTCTTGCTCTTGTTAACGCTTGGGTGCGGCTGTTGACGGCGAGTTTGCCGTAGATGTTGATCAGATGCTTTTTGACTGTGCTGAGGGCGACAATCAATTCATCAGCGATGGCCTGGTTGGAGAGTCCCCGTTCGACCAGGCGCAGCACCTCTAGCTCCCGCTCACTGAGCGGTTCAATCAAAGCGGCGTTGGCTGTCGAGGACAGGGCAGGGACAGGACGGGGTGTTGGCGTGGGTGTCGGCCCACCCAATGGCTGGGGGGCACCCAATGGCTGGGGGGTGTCAAAGGCGTCGAGTAGCTGCTGACCATATTGCACAAGCTGCGCATCTTTAGGCGTATACTTGGTCAGGTACTCGGCCAGCAACGCGTGCAGCGGTTCCCCTTCATCGAGAAAGCTGCGCAGATAGCCGACTGGGGCAGCTTGGCGAAGCGCCTGCTCCAACGTGATGCGCCAAGCACTATTATGTTGGGCGGCATAAGAGAGACTCTGCAAAATTAACGCCCAGAGGGCGTAGTAGGCATAGCGACTGGCGTTGGCGCTTTGATAGAGATCCGCCAACAGGCTATCCGCTTCGGCATAACGCTCTTGTAACAACCAGACCCGCGCCAATGAAAAATAGGGGGTAATAAAGGCCGTAATTGGTTGCGGGCGGTTGGGCATGGCGGCGGCGATTGTGGTTGCCCAGGCCACTGCCGCCGTCAGATCGCCCCGTTTGCACCAGAGAAAGACCCGTTGTCCATCGACAATGGCATAGCTCGCAGTGCCGAGGGGGCGCAAGGTAGCTTCCGCCTCGTCACTCAGGGTTTGCGCATGCGCCAGATCCCCTTTCGCTTGCGTAATGAGCGCCAGCGTGGCTAAGGTGTGGCCGTAGATCATGCTGTTCCCGGTCGTTACACTCAACTCACGGGCAATCTGGATATAGCGTTCGGCTTCATCCAGTTGATTGAACTCATAGAGACGCAACCCTAGCCCGTGCAGCGCTACCTCTACCCCTGCCGCCGGTAAGTAATGGCCGTCAGTTTGCGCCAGGGTCAACGCTTGGCGGAACAGATCGGTCGCCTCTTGCAGCCGCCCTTGCAACTCCACCGTCATTGCCAACATGCTCATCAGGGTGATGGTCGTCACTGCATAACCAGCGATGGTTTGGCTATGGGCCAGGGTTGTCCGCAGGGTTCGTTCCGCCGCCGCCAAATCGCCGGCGCAATAGTATCCATAACCGAGACCCGAGGCCACTGCCTGGCGCAATTGCTGGGCCGCAACGGGCAGACCGGCCAACGCTTCTTGGGCATAAGCGATGGTCGCCGTATGCTGTTGCTGGAAGCTGGCGACCAAGGCGCGTGCGGCGGCCACCTCAGCGCCCATCGTTGCTGCCAATGCTGTCGGTTCGGTTGCGATCAGCGCATCCAACACCTGTAATGTGCGCACCATGCCCAGCACATCGCCCCGCCCCAACATCAACCAAACTTCGCTCAACACAATGCCCAGCCGTTGAGTGCGGAAGTGCTTGGGCAACGCATCCAGCCAGCCCTGCACGGTCGTCAGTTGATGATTCAGCCCAAAGGCCAGGGTGTTCGCCTCGATCAACGTGGCCGCATGCTCATAGTCCGCCGCCGCCAGGGTATGGCTGATCGCCTCGGCTACAAAGCCCTGCGCTTCATACCAGACCGCGGCGCGCCGATGCAGATCGAGCGCATTACCGCCCAACCGATGGCGCAAAAATTCGCTAAAGAGCGCATGGTAGCGATACCATTGCCGTTCGCCGTCGAGCGGGATGAGAAAGAGGTTGCTGCGCTCCAACCCTTCCAGCAACGCCTGGGCTTCCCGTTCGTCCTGCTCTTGTACGGCTGCCTGCAACATGGCGGCGCAGAGTGGTGCGCAAAAGCGATCGAGGATGGCGGTCGCCAGCAAAAAGCGCTGGATGGCTGGCGGCTGGCGGCTCAGCACCTCATCAACCAGATAATCGACCACATAACGTTGCCCGCCAGTGAAACTGCGCAAAAACCTCTGGACATCGCCCTGACCCTGCATAGAGAGCGCGGCCAGTTGGAGCGCAGCGATCCACCCTTCGGTGCGCGCTTCCAGCGTGGCAATGTCCGCGGGGGTTAGGTGCAAGCCCATGACCTGATTGAGAAAGGCTGCGGCCTCTTCCACCGTAAAGCGCAGATCGGCGGCGCGGATCTCTGCCAGTTGACCGCGCACCCGCCAACGGGGCAACGGCAACGGCGGATCGGCCCGACTGATGATCAGCAGATGTATCGCCGCCGGCAGCCGGTCGATGATCAACGTCAACGCCTCATGGATGGCTGGGTTGGTGATCAGGTGGTAATCATCCAGCACCAGCACCAGCGGTTCGGTGAGCGTTGCCATTTCGTTGAGCAGCAAGGTCAGCATCGTCTCCGGTGGCGCCGGCTGGGGCGAGAGCAAGAGTTGTTGCGTCTGGCGTCCACACTGGGGCGCGACCGTTTGCACCGCCGCAAGCCAATACAAAAAGAAACGAGTCGGCTCGTTGTCGCCGGGGTCGAGCGAAAGCCAGCAGAATTTTGGATTTGGAGTAAGGACTAACTCACCCCCTGCTAACTCACCCCCTCCTAACCTCCTGTTAAGGGGAGGAACCGTTCCCTCCCCAAGCTGGAGAGCGGAAGCACCAGCGGGGCGTGGGTGGGGTTGGGCAATATAAGTGGCGACGAGGGTGGTTTTGCCAAAGCCGGCGGGGGCGGCAACCAGGGTCAGCCGGGCGCGGGTGAGGGTTTGCAGCCGTTCAATGAGACGCGGGCGCGCAACCAGCGGCACGGTCGGCGTCGGGATATAGAGCTTGGTCTGCAACAAGATGTCAGCCACGGAAGGTGATTTCTATGGTTGTAAAGCCGGCTTTGCGTAAAAAGTTGGTCAGCTTCAGGCGCGCCATGCTGGCGGTCAGGCGTAGCATCTCTGCATTGGCGGTCACTTCGCTTTGTAGTTGGGCGCGTGCCTGTGCCAACGCGGCATTTTCCATACCCGCATATTGGGACAACAACCAGAAGTGCTGCTGCTCAAAAATTTGCGATTGCTCGGGCAGAATCTCCACATCGACTACCTGCGGTTGGGGCAAGCTGAAGCGGATCGTGCCGCCGGTGATCTGTACATCGGCGATCTGGGCCATCTCCACACCCAGCCGCACCTTGCCCACGGCTTTTACCACCATGCGATCCGTCACCACATCCTTGCCCAGCGCCGGCAAAAAGGTGTCGCCCACCCAGGGTACGGTGCGCAGAAATTCTTCAAAATCCGCCGTGCGCTCCTGCATGACAATGCTGGAAGCATTATATTCAATGGTCGTCAGATGGTTGAGCGTGCGCCACTCCGGCGCTGTTAACGCCGCTGGTTGGCGTAGCGGCTCGACCGGCGTCTTTTGCTTCGGCGCAACAAAGGTTGCTGGCGCCGTCGGCCATAGTTCGCTGGTGGTTGCCGGTTGCGTACCTGGCGTTAACTGTGTGGTAAGGAACAGCACCAACGGCGCAATCAAGACCAACAAGCCCAACAGAATGGCGCTGACCCCCACCCATTGCCAACGTTGAACCGTCGCCCGTTTCTGGGCCACGGGCGCTTCTCTCTCTGCGATCACAGCCTTCTCCTCTGTCCATGTCAACTATGCGCGGCGCCATTATATCACAACTGTCGGTGACAAAGCAGCCGGCAACCAGCAAATTTCATGTTTTATCTTTGCGGGAATGGGCAACGTGTACTATACGCACGCTGTGTTGTTGGGTCGCGGGGTGAGTAGCGTGCGTGGCACTGACCAAGACCGCTGGCTCTACCCACCCATCGACTGGTCAGTGCCGCGCACGCGGCTTGAACTATTTGCGCACACTACTTAAAAGGCGAGGAAGGGAGCGCCGCTCGTCGCTGCAGCCACCGCCGCCCCCAGCGTTCGATGCCCTGCACCGCACCGAGCAAAAGCAGGATGAGGAGAACGGCCAGCGATTGCTCGCGTAACCAGGCGACCGGGTTTTTCCAGTGGTGCGAACGTGTCCCCTGTAACAGCCGCACGCGACGTGGATCGGTTGGCGCATAGGCAATCTCCACTTGCATCTCCGGTCTCACCATCTGGCTGCCCACGTCAATGGCATCAACGCCGAAGATCGGTTCTTCATAGCCTTGCGGCGTGTAGCGCACCACCACAATATCATAGGGTTGGACGGCTTCGATTTGGGTTTCCCACTCGCTGCTGCCGCTGCCATCGCCTGGCAAGGGATCGATCTCGGTGACATGCCCGATTTGGGTGATAACGCCAGTTGCCCGCAGCGGCATCAGGTTGGGATTCTGGCTATTCTGCCACTCGATATATTTCCAGCCAAAGGGGGTGACAAAGATCCCCAGCGCCACCAGGATCAGCAGCGCACACCCGGTCTTGTTCTGAAAAAAGCGCCACCCCAGCCACGCCAGGAGAATGATCCCTAGACCGATGGCAAGCCAGTTCCACGGAATCCATGTCCAGGTTGATTGATCGGTCAGCCGCACCAGGTTGAACCAGCCGTTGATCGAGACCGTGCGCACGGCGGTGCTACCACCTTCGTGTAGTGCATCAAAAACCGCCGCCGTTGTGGTGAAACCGGTCCCTGGCGCCGTACCATCGGGAGCGCTATATTGGAGTTGCACTTCATAGCGGTGACGCCAGTCGCCTTCTTTGCGAAATCCGATCGTTTCCGTTTTCTTGAGAACCTGCGCCGGGGCAATGACGCCGGCCTGATCCAGATAGAGCGAGGCGCCGACCAGCGTACCCCCCAACGGCAGGGCGATGACAAAAAGCCCCAGAAGCGTCGATTGAATCCCCAACAGGCGCCGCAACAGACTACCCACCCCCAGCAAGAGCAGGCAGACCGGCAGCGCGGCCAGCAGGGCGATAATCACATAGGCGACATTGTCTGGTGTTGTACCCAAACTCATGACTTACCTTACTTTCCAGCTTGATGTGAATATATACGAGCGAACTCATAAGGTGGTAGACCAGTCTGGATTCTATTCTTTGGAATGGCCTAAGGCGCGTCACGGACTCGCACAGAGCGAAAGTAATTCTAGCTGATTACCCAGCACCCTGCTCGTAGCCGGTGCGTGACCGGTGTCCCAACCGCTGATCACGCACCGGCTACGAGCGGAATGGGCGTACTTATGGAATCAACATCAACTCATCTACATAGAAGGTTGGTTGAGCGCTGCCGCCGTGTTCCTGAATGCTGACCCGCTTGATCACCGCTGGGTTGCCCAGCGCGCTCAACGGCACCGTGACTGTCGTCCATTGCCCGGCGGGCGCTGTCACGGCTTGTTGCGTCGCGCTCACTGGCCCCTCGTCGCCGGCTTCGGTGTAGACCAGGAGGGCGTTGCCACTGCCGCTGCCAAAGACCAGAAAGCGAATCGCGCTATATTGCTTCGCATCAATCGCGACTGGCGACCGGAGCGAGAAACCGGCGTTGGCGGCGTTGAAGGTGATGGCAATCGAAGCGCTGCCATTTTGCACCGGCGCGCCATTCGCCAGGTTGACGGCGCTCTCCCACGACCAATTCTCCCATCCGGCAGCTAGCGCATCGCCAAAGATGGTTAAGTTTGCCACACTAGTGGCTGGTTGACCCTGTTTGATAACGACTGGCAGATAGAGTGTGTTGGGTCTTGTCGGATCAACGCCGCCCAGGGCCAAAGTGCTTTGTGCCGTATGTGCGGCCTGCTGTTTGCCTCCCTCTGTCACCAACAGATCCGCGCGCACATCGACGTTGCCGGTCGCAGTCGGAATCTTGGTAAAGGTGGCCGTGACCTGGCCGTTGCCATCAGTCGTCATGGTCAGCACTTCGGTGGCGCCAGTCAATGTACCCTGTTGACCGTCACCGCTGATACCCAGACGCACCGGCTGATTGGCAAGCGGGTTGCCCCAGCGGTCGCGCACGGTGGCAACGAGGATAGAATTGGCGCTGCCAGTGGAAAGATCCGTTGGCGTTGCGTTCAGATCAATTGCATTGGGCAGCGGGTTGCGCAGGTGCATGGTGGTTGTGTCGCTGACCTGCCCCACGCTGGCCGTAATCGTAGCATCGCCCGCTTGCGTTCCCGCCGTAAAGGTGACTTGTACCAGACCCCCTTTGGTCGCGCCGCTGGTTGGGGTGACCGTGCCTAGCGTCGTCTGGATCTGCACGGGTGTGCCATCGGCAACAAAGATCCCTTGTTCATCAAAGACGGCTACCTGCAACGTTACCGTATCCGTGCCGTTGGGCCGGATGTAGGTGGAGCGGAAGGCGTTGTCGATCTGCACATTCATGACGGCGCGCTGGCGCATAAAGGTGACGGTGGCGCTGTCATCAATGGCGGGGTTGTCCACATCGCTAAAGGAGATGGTCACTTCGCCGGTCGAACCGCTGGGCGCTTCAAACCAGGCCGGGTAGACCGTGAGAACATGCTGTCTTGTTTCCCCAGGTTGCAGACAGAGCGGCCCCAGTTGGTCATAGTCCCAGGTATACGACCAAGAAGCCCACTGATCCGGCACAGTTACATCCGGTTCAAAGCAGTGGTAGACCGTGTCGCCATTGGTTAGGGTCAGGACGACGGCGGTTGGGGTGTCGTTGTCATTGCTAAAGCGGGTCGCGGTGGCGACCACCTGGAAGGGTTGGAAGTTAAAAAGCACCGGATCGGCGCGCTGGAAGGTCACGCCACCCACGGCGCCACTCACCCAGAGGTAGCCGGCCCCAACACCGGGGGGCGTGGCTGCGCCGCCAAAGTAGCCGTCGCCAGGGAAGAGATCATCGTGGGCGCCATCGTCGTAGAGGGTGAACTGGCTGCCCCAGCGCGCGCCATTGGGTTTTTGGAACCAGCCGGTCAGCACGTTGTTATCAGCCGATCGGCCCAACTTGACCAGCACTTTGTGCGCGCTCTTGCTATAGAGCGAATGGTCGGTCAAAATTTCAGCGCCGACGCTGCTGGCGGCGACGGCAATGAAGGAGAAGGTGCCTTGATTACTAGGGGCGGCGGCGTCAACCGTGGCCGTCCAGGTGCCGGCGCGTCCGTTGACATTGACCTGCACATATTGCACCTTGCCCAAGTTGAGACAGAGAACATTGGCAGCGTCATTGCAGTCCACGGGGTTGCCGTCGGGCGTGCGCACAATCATGGTTTCAAAGTCGCCGCTGTAGCCAGTGAGCATAAAGCCGACGCCTTCCATCAACTCATCGACGGCGACGTTGAAGGTTTTCGCCGGTTGGGGCGGCGCCCAGTAGAATTTGTAGCCTGTGCCGGGCCGCGCCCCGTTGACATCCTTGTTGCTCACCACTATCCGTGGATTCCGCGTAGAGTCAGTGACGGCGATTTCGGCTCTGCCGCTATCGCTGCTGTCGAGCGCCTGGTATTGATAGCGAATCTCGCCGGTGGCACTATCGAGCAGCACTTGATAGGCGCGAGTCTGGCCCGATTCGGCAATGCCGGTGGTGGTGACGGCAAACCATGGCCCATCTTTTTTGGTGAAGATTTCAACATAATCGGTAAAGCAGGGAACATCCTCTGGCGACGCCGCGAGGCGCGGCCCACAATAGCGATTTCTCCAGTTGAGCGGTGCGTAGAGGATATCCAATGTCGGCGCGTTGAGGGCATTACCCATGAGGATATAGCCGTCCTCTTGCACCCAGCCGAAGTTAGTGGTCTGGCCCCAGATGGTAAAAGGTTGTGGAAAGAAGACCTGAATCGCTTTCTGATAGGGTTGACCGGCATAGGCGCCACCCGCTGCGAGTGAAGTGTCGATCCAGCGGTATTCGTTGGCATCAAGCTTGTCCCAGCGGTAGAGGGGGAAGTCGCTCACATAGTCGCTCCAGCGACCGGCGCCGGCGCTGTTGGCTACCTGGGCGCGCAGGATGTCGGCAGCCAACCCAATCTGGTCGGGGTTGACAAAGAGGAACTGACCGCCACTGCGCATTGCCGTCACCATGTAGGGCACAATCCCGCTCGATTGCGGCCCGGCGCCGGCGCCGAGATAATTTTCCGTGCCGTTGAGGCGATTGGGGTTGGGTGGCGGGGTTGCACAGCCGCCAAGCAAAGCAATTGAGCCTTTTACTTGTTGCCGGTTCAGTTGCTGCACCACCGTATCAACGCGCGGGGACTGGGCGTCGCGACCATCGGTGAAGAGCCAAAGGTCGCCGGAACGCTTGCCAACCAGGGCGCTTTTCATCGCTTGTAAGCCATAGACAAAACTGCCACAATCAAGGTCGAAGCTGTTGGTCGCGGCCAGTCCGTTGATGGCTGGCGTGATGCGGTCGGCGTAAAACTCGTTTTCAAAGATTTTGCGGTTGAGGTTGCCCTCGTGGTTGAAGGTGTAGAGATTGAAGTCAACGCCTTTGGGGTGGTTGTTCAGATCGTTCAGTTGTTCGTTGATCACCGTCTTCGCGCCGTCGAGTTTGGGGCCGGCCATGCTGGTGCTGTTGTCCACCACCCAGGTGAGTTGTTTCCACCAGCGATAATCGGTTCCCAGCGCATTCGGCGCTACATCAACCGCGCTGACCGTTTGCGCGGTGGCGGCATCTACCTGTTGGGCGGCGCGCACGCCATCAAAACCGGGCGGACTGTAGCCGATATTCTGGCTGACGGCAGCGGCCGTGTCGCGCGTGGCTGGTCGGCCCATCTGTTGCCAGGCGCGCAAGTAGACATAGACATTGCAAGTGTCGTCAAAGATGTCGCCGTTGGATTCAAAGACCGGATCGGTAAAGACTTCCTGGGTAACACGATGGCCGTAGGCGACGCGATCATTGCCGTCAATGGTGTTATCCTGCAAATCCCAGAGCATGGCCGCAATCGCACCCTCGTTGAAAACGCTGTTGAGGGTCGTGGAAATGGTGTTCCAACTTTCCAGGTTTGCACTGCCGGCTCTGCCAGCGCCATTGACATCAATATAGGTGACGGCGTTGGGATCGCCATTGGCCTGGCGTACAACGCCCTGATAGTAGTTGGCGTAACCTTCACTCCAGGCTAGTTCAGTGTCGTCGGTGTTAGCAAAGAAGGAGTGGTCGCCGCCGGGGGTGTCATCGCAACCGTAAACGTCATCGGCAAAGTGGTTCCACTCGTGAATGATCACACTATCGTCCCAACCGTCGGGGTCGCCAGGAGCATCAGCAATGGTGATTTCATTCCAGAAGGGTTGATAATAGGAACCGTCGTCATCATAACCGGGTTCGTAATGCACTTCGGTTGTGTCGGCAAAGATGGCGTCATCGCCGGCAGCGCCGCCATTGTTATTCCAAAAGAGCCAGGCGCTATAGATCGCATCGGCAATATTATAGACTTCGCTGCCAAAGGTGGCGCCGGCGGCGATGTTGGCCGGATTATAATTAATGTCAAAGGCCATGTCGAAGCGCAGTGTGCCGCCCTCTGACTCCTGGCGCCCCGACTCAAATTCATGCACCTCGTCGATCCAGGAGCTATCCACAATTTCGACAACCTTGCGGCCCTGACCGTCCCAGATTTCGGCGCGCAGCAGGACGTAGAGTTCCAACTCATCGTCAAACCAGCCATCATCGTCACAGAAAGAGAAGTTAAAATTGCCATTGGCGTCGGTCAGACGGGTGCCATAGTAATCATCAAAAAGCGTATCCTCCTCCATCATATCGACTGGCACATTGCGCACGGCGACACGGCGGTCGGTATAGGGCGGATTCATGCCAGGGGTGGGCGTCCGTTCCAAACGGGTGACGGTGCCGTTGATGGTGAAGCAGGGGTCGCCATTGGCGTCGGCAGCGCGCACCCCATCCTCGACGGTAATGGTGGTGGGAACAAGGCGCTGTTTGGTGATGTCAATGCGCGGGTCGTGGCGGGTGACGGTGGCCGCACCGCCGGGTTGCACCGTAAAGATAAGAACCCCTGCCGCGCTGACCTGCATCGCTTCGCCAATGTTGTAACCCGCCGCAACATTCACTTGGTAGATGCCGGCGGTAGGAAAGCGCACCTGTTGTTGAAACGTAACGCCTGTCTTTGCACTTGCCGGCAGGGTGACAACGGCAGCGCCGCCCAATAACTCACCACCATCGGGCAGCAGCCATTGTATGGTCAAGGGGGTGGCGTCCAGGGTAGGGGTGGTTTCTAGCACCAACGTAACGGTTTCGCCGGGGGCAACCGCCCGGTCGGCGCGTAGGGTGAGGGTGAGTAGCCCTCGTTTGTCGTTGCCATGCACCACCAGCGGCGATGGATCTTGCGGCGGGGTGACACCGTGGGCAGAGGCCGGGCGCGGGAGCAAGAGCAAGAGCAAGAGAAGTAACAGCGTATCAAACATTCGTTTACAACGATAGAGAAGCTTCATTGTCGTTCCACTCCTGATTAGATCGGTGCTACATCGGTGGATGTATAGCTTGGCAAGAAGATCACTGCGCTCTACAATAGCTCAAGTCAGGAAGGAAAGGGAGCGTTTTTTTGACAAAAAATTACCAGATTGACCGCAAATACCGCCCATATGACTAGCCCGCGCCCCATCTTATGTCTAGTTGTTTTGTTGTAAATCAATTGTATAGTAAAAGGAACAGAATAGCATGTATTCTGTTGTAGCAAGGAATTCCGTTAATTGTCAGTACACTGTCAGCATATTGTTAGTATCTTAGTCGTATGAAATTACGTCTATCTACGTATAGATAGTATATAATAAGTATAGATAGAGTATGGATAATAGTGTATAATTCAAATGTTAGTTGTAAAATTAAAGGGAAAATCAGCGTTTATTAGCAAATGCCCAAAACATGATTTTTTAAGTTATGGTTTTCTTTCCATTGGAATTCCAAACTTCTATGCCTTTACCTGCTCCTAGTGGGAGCAACCTTCATCCAAGTACTGTTGCATGAATTTTAGGTAGAAGGAGGTGTAGTATGTTGTCTTATAGATTGATAGCGCTTAGCTGGAAGCAAGCCATTTTGCTGCTCAGCTTAGGTTTAGCCATCTTTGTCTGGAGTCGCTTTAGTCAACCAGCGTTCGCACAACAATCACCGGTGATGCCATCTGTCTCCCCGTGCGCCGACGGCTTGCCCACTATCAAGTTTCTCGGGGTTGGCCCTGGAGCATTTACCCTAGAAGCCGGCTTTGAAAGGTTTATTGTCAAGCGCCTCGATCCCTTTCGCTTTGTTTTGGAAAGTGGGACAATGAATAATCAGGGTGAGCGCACTTATGTTGCTAGGGAAACTGAACGCGTTTGGGTCTGCGATGGCAACTGTGTGTTACCTGCGGTTTATCACGATGCCTATATGATTGGGACGTTTCAAGTTGGGCAGACGATTAAGTTAGTGGTGATTGATGATGATATCGATCAACGCAAGAATTATTTTGCTGTCACCGACCCGCTTGTTCCCTATCAAATCATTGAAGAACAAGCGATGGTTCAGTATTTGACCTTTGACGTACCACAGCCGGGCATGTGGTACTACTATGCAGAGGACTCCATCGGTATTGCCGCCGCTTGTATTGAACCGACGACGCCAACACCAACCCCGACACCAACCCTGACGCCAACCCCGACACCAACCCTGACGCCAACCCTGACGCCAACCCCGACACCTAGTGCAACGG
>JAPKMW010000137.1 GCA_026645575.1 Caldilineaceae bacterium | reverse complement strand
CCCCCCCGCCACAATGACGCTTCTCGGGAACGCCGCCATCCCTCGCGGCCCCACCCCATCCGCGCCACCCCAGTCCGCGTCTGTCCCCCAACCCAATCCGTTCCTGTCCCGCATCCGCTGTACTACCCCGTTTGCACATCCCCCACCAATTTTGTATACTTACAGCAACATAACGCACACCATCAACGTCATCATCTTTACCAGAAATGCGACCCGCCGCCCAACCCGGCCCGTCGCCCATAGCACCGGCAACGCCTGCCCAATCAGCACCGTTGCCCCAATCGACCCACTGCTGAGTCTCTGCATCCGAGGCAGCAGGGGTGTGTGGCCGCTCTCTTGTTTTGCAACCCTCACCCCCTTCCCTCCTCGCACGCCAACGCTCAGCAGGTTGAACCTATACCAATCGGCCTGAGCGTCTTTGTTTGCGAGCACCCGATGAACGAACAACCATCACGCCCCACCCCCTATAACCAGTCCGGCCAGATCGTGATCGGCCCCCAGATCAACATCACCGGCAAAGTCATCGACCCACGCGACCTCCACGCCGCTTGTCAGGCCCAGGTGCAAAGCGTGATCGACAACGTTCGTTCCAAATACAACCCCGACCTCTACGTCCATCGCGCCATCGAAACCGAGCTAAACGCCTTTTTCGACCAGCCCTTAGCCGACCCACGCCGCAACTGCTACCTGATCGTCGCCCCCGCCGGCAGCGGCAAAACCAACCTGCTCTGTAACCTAGCCAAGACGCGGGCAACAGAACAACCCGTTCTCCTGCTCTTAGGTGGCAGCACCTACCTGAGCGGACGTGCCGGCTTGCTGGGCGCGCTCCAAAGCGAACTCGAAGCCGCCAACGCTGCCATCAGCTTCCAAACCGAGGCCGACAGCCTCCACGCCCTGCACCACTTAGCCAGCGTGCTGAACCACGACGCCGTGATCCTGCTCGACGCCATCAACGAACACGACAAGCCCGCCGAAATGCGCAAAGCCGTAGCCGAACTCCTACGCCATACCCGCAACCACCGCATCAAACTGGTCATCACCTGTCGCGACTTCTACTGGAATCTGTTCAAGGGTCCATTTTGGGACGAAGCTATTGTCAATACCCTGCCGGTAGACGGTACACATGATGATCGAGAAGTCGATCCAGCAACCAGTCAGGATAACTTCTACCACTTTGCTGCTGCCGAACAGAACCAAGCCCTCACTCTCTATTTGCACCACTACGCCATTGCGGGCCGCCCCGTCGGTGCCGCCCTCGATCAATGCCGCCACCCCTTGCTGCTCCGCTTCTTCTGCGAAGCCTACCGCGGGCAAAACATCGGCGAGCTGGAGGACATCCGCCTCAAGGAACTCTTTGACCGCTACTGGGACCAAAAGTTGCTCTCCATTGCCGAACGCCGCTTGCAACAGGGCGAAGAACGCACCCAAGCCGGCCTCATCGACGACGTCGCCAGCTACCTCCTCAACATCGCCGATTACATGCTGCGTCACAACGAACGCGCCCTCCTCCTGACCAAGTTGTCCGAAGCCACCCGCACCACCGAAGCAACGACCGATCCCCGTTCCCTCTACGGGCGCATTCGCGACGAGTTTATCATTCTGGAAGAACAAGAGCGCGGCAAGGGCAAACGGCGAGTCCTCCAGATTGCCTTTGTCTATGAAGAATTTATGGAGTATGTCATGGCCCGTGCGCTTATACAAGCGTGGGATGAGCAGAGTCTTGACGATACTGCCATTTTAGCTGAACTTGACAGGCTAAAGCAGAGCTATCGACACTTCTCGCAGATCTTAGGTATTATGGTCTATCTTGCCATTATGCTCAAGGAACCACCGCGCAATCTGACCTTTTGGTCGTTATTGATCAATAGTGGCAAAGTTTGGCGCGATGTAGTATTTGAAGCCTTTAAGAAATTACCGACCAACCGACTAGACTCCAGTGTTTATGCAGCTCTGTTTGAAATGCTTAGCCAGAGCTATCCCGATATGCAGGCGCAGATACTCGACTTGCTCAAACTCCAACGAATTGGTAGTGGTATCTCAACGCATGAAGAACTTTTCATACAGGTCTGTAAGTTGGCAGTTCACAACGACGACGAGCTAGCACGTCGAGCCACTCTGGTATTACAGTACAGTGCCGATAGACGGTTAATCCCGATATACATTCAAAATCTCGGTCATAGAAATCCGGCTACACGCCAGTATACGATTAATGGTTTAATGGTTCTCGGTAAAGAAGCGGTCGAACCGCTAATTATCGCCCTCAAGGACGACGATCACTTAGTGCGTCGAGGGGCAATTGATGTTCTGGGGCGGTTAGGGGATCCTCGCGCCGTTGTACCACTGATTGCTACCCTTAAGGACAAAGATGAGCAGGTTCGCCAAGTGGCAATAGATGCCTTGGGTCGGTTGGGGGATCGTCGCGCCATTGAGCCATTGAGTGCTGCCGTCAAGGATATGGGTGACCAAGTGCGTCAAGCCGCAGCTAATGCCAAAATTCAGCATTTTGCTCAACAAACCAACTGATGGCCGACAAAGAAACTACCAGGCAACTACCAATTCGGCCACAAAACCGAAAATTTCGATAACCCAAACCCGTTACAATAACGGCTAGTTGTATTATTTAGTTAGAAACGAAGCCGAAACCCGAACCCAACTCATCTATCCCGCCCTCCGTGCGCTCGGTTGGCCCCCCGAGCAGATCGCCGCAGAGCGCAACGCTGACTTTACTTGTCAAATTGGTCAGTGTACATGATCGAATTCACCCTTTTGAGGCATTTTTAATGAACATCACCACCCAAGAACTCCACCAACTCGAAGCCGACCTCTGGACCAGCGCCGACGACTTGCGCGCCAACTCCAAGCTGAACGCCAGCGAATACAGCATGCCTGTCCTCGGCCTCATCTTTCTGCGCCACGCCACCAACCGCTTCTACACCGTCAAAGCGCAGATCGAAGCCGGCCTCCCCACCCGCGGCGGTGTCAAACCACCTGTCACCGCCGGCGACTTCCGGGGCCGCGCCGCCCTCTACCTCCCCCCCGGCAGCCGCTACGACGACCTCGTCGCCCTCCCCGACGACGCCGACATCGGCGCCGCCATTGACAACGCCATGGCCGCCATCGAAGATCAGAGCGAAATGCTCGGTGGCGCCCTGCCCAAGGACTACAACCGCTTCGAGCCGGCCCTCCTCCGCCGCCTCCTGCGCATCTTTAACTCGGCCGTCCTCCAACAGGCCACCGGCGACCTCTTTGGCCGCATCTACGAATACTTTCTCAACAAATTCGCCATGAGCGGCGCCCAGGAAGGGGGCGAATTCTTTACGCCACCCTCCCTCGTCCGCATGATCGTCAACATCATCGAACCCGACCACGGCATCATGCTCGACCCCGCCTTTGGCAGCGCCGGCATGTTCGTCCAAACCGGCCACTTTCTCGAAGACCGCGGCCAGGACCCCGCCCACGCCGTCATCTTCTACGGCCAGGAAAAATCCGAACTCAACACCCGCCTGGCTCGTATGAACCTCGCCGTCCACGGTCTCGAAGGGCATGTCACCGTCGGCAACACCTTCTACGACAGCCTGCCCGACCTCATCGGCCGCTGCGACCGCGTCATGGCCAATCCCCCCTTCAACGTCGATATGGTCGATCCCGAACGTGTCAAGAGCGACCCCCGCCTGCCCTTTGGCCTCCCCGGCATCAGCGCCAAGACCAAAACCGTCAGCAACGCCAACTATCTCTGGATCCAATACTTCTACACCTATCTCAACGACCAGGGCCGCGCCGGCTTTGTCATGGCCAGTTCCGCCTCCGACGCCGGCCACGGCGAAAAGCTGATCCGCCAAAAGCTGGTCAACACCGGCCACGTCGATGTCATGCTCGCCATCGGCACCAACTTTTTCTACACCCGCTCCCTACCCTGCACCCTCTGGTTCTTCGACAAAGCCAAGCCCCCCGCCCGCCAAGACCAGGTGCTCATGCTCGACGCCCGCGCCATCTACCGCGTCGTCAGCCGCAAAATTCGCGACTTCAGCGAGGAACAACTCCAAAACCTCACCGCCATCGTCTGGCTCTACCGTGGCCAATCCGACCGCTTCCTTGCCCTCGTCGCCGCCTATCTCGCCCAGACCCACCACCACGCCGCCACCATCGCCCCCCTGTTGGCAACCCTGAATACCCCCCTCATCACCCTGCACACCCAATTGCAGACCTTCGCCGCCGCCCTTCCTACCCCCGTCGGCGCGACCAATGGCTCCCTCCCCGATCCAGGGAGGGCTGGGGAGGGGTTCCCGGAGTCTCTCGCCGCCTACACCGCCGCCCTCACCGCCGGCCACGCCATCGACCAAACCACCAGCGCCGCCCTCGCCGCCTACGCCGCCTGGTACACCACCCAGGACGCCGCCACCCTGGCCACCAACGCCGGCCAACACGCCGCCCATGCCCGCTTCGCCCCCCTCGTCGATAGCCTCAAGAGCCTGCAAAAGAGCATCGCCGAGCGCGCCAAACTGGCCGACCACACCCTGGTCCACGCCGAAAAAGCCCTCGACGCCCGCCGCCACCCGGCCTGGAACGCCACCACCATCCGCAGCGCCACCACTGCCCTGGAGATGGCCCGCCACGCCGTCAGCGAAGCCATCAAAGCCACCCTCTACACCTTCGCCCAGGTGACCTGGCTCCAGAGTCGCTTTCCCGCCGCCACTTATTGCGATGTACCCGGCCTCTGCAAGGTCGTCACCCAGGCTGAGATTGAGGCTGCGGACAACAGTTTGACGCCAGGTCGCTATGTGGGTGTGGCACCAATAGAGTTAGATAATGAAGAAAGCTTTGAGGAACGAATGCAGGAGATTCATATAGAGCTAGCGGGTCTCAATGAAGAGGCTATTGAATTGGCAAAGATAATCAAGGCAAATTACGAGGAATTTGTTGTATGAAGTGGAAAGAGCTAAGAATTGGAGATTTGGGAGTCGTAATCACCGGATCTACGCCATCAACAGCGGTGCCAGAAAATTTCGGCAAGGGATATCCTTTTATTAAGCCACCAGATCTTGATATTGCACGTCGCAGCATATATACAACAGAGAGTGAAATCTCTGAGTTAGGGTATGACACGCAAGCCCGGAAACTTATCCCGGAAGGAACGATCTGTGTAGTCTGTATTGGTGCTCTTGGCAAACTTGGATTGACAACTAGACCAAGCTTTACAAATCAGCAGATAAATAGTGTTGTTGTTGATCGTGACAAACATGATCCAATGTTTATTTACTACTTATTGAAATACGACATCGGTAAAGTAAAACAGGCGGATCGGGGCTCAGCATCTGGCCGCGAAAACGTCAAGAAATCGGCATTTGCAGACATCACGATCAAAGTTCCGCCACTTGAGACACAACAAGCCATTGCCAAGGTTTTAGCGCCATACGATGATCTAATCGAAAACAACACCCGCCGCATGGCCCTCCTCGAAGAAGCCATGCACCTTCTCTACCGTGAATGGTTCGTCCGCCTCCACTTCCCCGGCCACGAACACACCCCTATTGTCGATGGTGTGCCGGCTGGGTGGGGGAAAGTCAGTGTAACAGCAGTGATCGATTTCAAGCCCCAAACACCATTTCCCAAAGATCAGCTACGCCCGTTTATACCGATGGATTCACTTTCGACCAATTCAATGATCATAGAAGGCATTGAAGAGCGTCCTATAGAGGGTGGAGCAAAATTTATGAATGGCGACACCTTGCTTGCTCGCATCACTCCCTGCCTGGAAAATGGCAAGACAGCCTTCGTCCAGTTTTTGGAGAGTGACCAACTTGTTGCTTCTGGTTCGACTGAATTTATTGTTATGCGCTCGATCTCTGTGTCTCCGTTTTGGACCTATTGTTTAGCCCGATCACATAACTTTCGGCAACATGCTATTAACAGTATGGTTGGCTCAGATGGTCGCCAACGGGTCAAACCGGAAGCCTTTGAAAAGTATGAGTTAGCTAAGCCATCAAACTCTATTTTGCAGCACTTCGATGAGCTTGTGAAACCGATGTTTCGCCAAATCCAAACCTTGGCAGAGCAGAACCAACGCCTGCGCGAGGCCCGTGACCTGCTTCTCCCTCGTCTCATGAATGGAGCCATTCCCCTATGAGTGCTGAATATTCCGAAGACATCTTTGTCCAGGTGACCACCGCCAACACCTTGCAAGCGCTAGGCTGGGAGGTCGTCTACGCCTTTGATCGCGAGACCCTTGGCCCCGCTGGCACCCTCGGCCGCGCCAGCCACAGCGAAGTGGTCCTCACCCGCTATCTGCACGCCAAGCTGGTGGAATTCAATCCCGGCCTGCCCCCGGCCGCCTACACCGCCGCCATCGACCAACTCACCGCCGTCAGCGCTGCCAAGTCCCTGCTCCAACACAACCAGGAATTCTACACCCTCCTGCGCGAAGGAGTGTCCGTCCTTGTGCGCCAGGCCGACGGCAAAGAGCGCACCGTCCGCCTGCGCGTCTTTGATTTCGACGAGGCCGCCAACAACCACTTTCTCATCGTGCGCGAACTCTGGGTCCAGGGCCGCACCTATCTGCGCCGCCCCGACCTTATCGGCTTTGTCAATGGCCTCCCCCTCCTCTTTATCGAACTCAAAGCCCACTACCGTGACGTGCGCGTCGCCTTTGACACCAACTTGCGCTACTACAAAGCCGCCATCCCCCACCTCTTCCACCACAACGCCATCATTCTCCTTGCTAACGACCGTGACGGGCGCATCGGCTCGCTCACCAGCCAATACCGCCACTTCAACCAGTGGCCCCGTCTCAGCGAAGAGGAACCCGGCGTCGTCGCTTGGGAGACCATGCTGCGCGGCGTCTGTCGCCCAGCCAACTTTCTCGATCTCTTCGAGAACTTCATCCTCTTTGACACCAGCGGCAAAGAGACCGTCAAAATCATCGCCCGCAACCATCAATATCTGGGCGTCAACCGCGCCTTCGCCGCCGTCGAAACGCGCAAACTGCGCGCCGGCAAGCTCGGCGTCTTCTGGCACACCCAGGGCAGCGGCAAATCCTACTCCATGGCCTTGCTCGCCCGCAAGATCCACCGCAAGCTACCTGGCAATTTTACCTTTCTTATCCTCACCGATCGTCAGGAACTTGAGCGTCAGATTTACAAGACCTTTGTCGGCGTCGGCGCCGCCATTGGCGAAGGCATCGTCGCCACCGACGGGCCTCATCTCAAGAAGCTGCTGCAAGAGAACCACGCCTATCTCTTCAGCCTGATCCATAAGTTCAACCAGGATGACGACGAACCCTATAACCCGCGCGACGACATCATCGTCTTCTCCGACGAAGCCCACCGCACCCAATACGGTCGCCTTGCCCAGACCATGCGCGCCATGCTCCCCAACGCCGCCTATCTCGGCTTCACCGGCACCCCCCTGATCGGCGGCCCGGAGGATGCCCAAACTCGCGACGTTTTTGGCGACTACATTTCGGTCTACGACTTCAAGCGCTCTGTCGATGATCGCGCCACCGTCCCCCTCTACTACGACAACCGGGGCGAAAAGCTGGCTATCGTCACCGACGCCATCAACCAACAGGTTGAAGCCATCCTCGCCGACGCCGCCCTCGAAGAAGAGATCGAAACCCGCGTCCGCCGCGCCCTGGACGACAAATACATGGTCTTCACCGCCGACACCCGCCTCGACGCCATCGCCGCCGATCTTGTCACCCACTACACCACCCGCTGGCAGACCGGCAAAGCCATGCTCGTCTGTCTCGACAAAATCACCGCCGTCAAGATGTATGACCGCATCGACCAACAGTGGCAGGCCGCCATCGCCGCCCAGCGCGCCATGGTCAAGCAAGCCGAAGACGAACAGGCCGCCCGCGAAGCCGCCGATAAACTCGCCTGGCTTGAAGCCACCCAAGTCCGGGTCATCGTCAGCGAAGAAACCGGCGAAGCCGCCACCTTCGCCGAATGGGGGCTTGACATCGAAACCCACCGCAAACGCATGAGAGACAACGACCTTGAAAGCCACTTCAAGGACGCCACCCACCCCTTCCGCCTGGCCATCGTCTGTGCCATGTGGCTCACCGGCTTTGATGTCGAAAGCCTTGCCACGCTCTACATCGACAAACCCATGCAGAGCCACACCCTCATGCAAGCCATCGCCCGCGCCAACCGCGTCGCCGAAGGCAAGCCCAATGGCCTCATTGTGGACTACAACGGCATCCTCCAGAGCCTGCGTCGCGCCCTCGCCACCTACGCCGGCTGGCAAGCTCAAGGCGCCCAACCCCCCGGCCCCAGCCCGGCAGCCGTCGATCCTGTCAAATCCCCTGCCGAACGCCTGGCCGAATATGTCACCGCCCTCAATGCTTGTGTCGCCTATATCGCCGCCTGTGGCTACACCCTGGCCGACCTCATCACCGCCCAGGGCTTCCAAAAGAGCGCCGCCCTAGAAGCCGCCGTCATGGCCGTCAACGCCGTCAGCGCCAACGACCGCACCATCGCCGAATTCGATGTCCGCGCCGCCCACCTCTTTGGCCTACACAATGCCCTCATCGACCGCACGCCGGAACTCGCGCCCTATCGGCCCCAATACAACGCCATCGAAGCCATCCACCGCCGCCTCCACCCCGTCGCCGAGCCGCCGCCCATCAACGCCATCCTGGCCCAGATTCACCAACAAGTCAGCGGCGCCATCACCATCGCCGAGGCGCGTGTACCCTATGAAACCGACCGTCTCTTCGACATCAGCAAGATCGACTTCGACCGGCTGCGCGCCGAATTTGTCCGCGTCGCCACCAAGAACACCATCGTCCACGATCTCAAAACCCAGATCGAGCGCCGACTCAACCGCATGGTCGCCCAGAATCCCAGCCGCCTCGATCTCTACAATCGCTACCGGGCCATCATCACCCAATACAACAACGAAACCGACCGCGTCACCATTGAGCAGACCTTTGACGAACTCCTCAACTTGATGCAAAACCTGAGCGCCGAAGAAACCCGCGCCGTCCGCGAAGGCTTAAGCGAAGAACACCTCGCCATCTTCGACCTCCTCTGCCAGGAAAAACCGGCCCTCACCCCCCCGGTCCGCAACCGCATCAAAGGGGTCGCCGCCACCCTCCTCGACGCCATCAAAGCCCGCATCACCCAGATCGACCACTGGACCGACAAAGAAGCCACCCGCGACCAAATCGCCACCCTCATCCGCGACTTCCTCTGGGACGAACACCACGGCCTGCCGGATCCGGAATACACAATGGAGGAGATCCCCAAACTGGCGACAAAGGTTTATCAACATGTCTATCAACAATACCGCTTTCCAGGGGAGACCGTTTACCAGCAGGCCGCGTGAGGAGAAAACATATAGCGATAGCGAGGGAATGATGACAGAGACAAATATTTACGGTGACGTTCGTACAGATGGTGGATTGTTTAATACAGGAACAATTCACATTCACAACAGAGGTTATCCGCGCTTCAATTATGATGTCCAAGATATTCTGGATTTCTACGATCGCGCATTCGTTGGCCAAAAAGAGACGATACAACGCGTGGCCGATTTCGCCGCCCAACAAGAGCCAGGCTATCTGCTTATTGAAGCGCCGGCAGGACATGGCAAATCAGCATTGCTTGCACATCTGATCGCACAACATCAACGCGGCACATGGGTCCACGCGGTTCGGCCCACCCTTCTCTATTTCTTCATTCGGCAAAGTTACTATCAACACACAGCGATTCGCTTCCTACAGGCCATAAACGCACAAATGCTGAATCAGCTTCGGATAGAAGGTGGCGTACCCGCAGATTTAGACGATTTACGCGCTCAATTTAGTGAATTATGGAAGGGTACAGTTACCAAAGCCAGTAAAGAGCAGCCTTTATTGGTGCTAATCGATGGGTTGGATGAAAGCAGCGAAACAGACGACATCACCATTGCTGCCACCTTACCCGCGCTGTTAGCTGATTATGTGCATATTGTAGTCACCTCGCGGCCTAACCCCGAACCGCAACAACAGGTTGGATCCACTCATCCCTTCCGCTGGGCAAATCGTTTGTCTCTGCATACGTTGCGTGTAGAGGAAGTAGGCGCATTGTTACGCAAGTACGGTTTGATCAGCGAAAATGGCGACAAGATCGCTCTACGTATACACGGAGTAACCAAAGGTGTGCCACTCTTCGCTCGTTTCGTTTGTCAAGATGTAGTGGAGAAAGGGGAAAACATACTGACCAGCTTGGAAGCCGATCCGCCGGAAGATGTTAAAGCGTATTTCCGCGAACAGTTTAGGTTATTAGAGCAAAAGGCAGAGAGTGATCTTACTTGGCAGATATTGGGATTACTTACACAGTGCGCAGGTAGCATCGCTTCCGTCGAGATCGCTGATCTGCTAGAGCAACCATCCCACCGCATACGCAAGGCGCTACAGCCGATCCAACGCTATCTCTTGGGGCAAGAACGCTTTGAACTCATGCATATAGAGCTACGCCAAATTCTACTAAAGGAAACTCATCATAAAGAGGTAGATGTCTATCAGAAACAGCTTCTGGCTTGGGGAGACCGTTACAAAGCTGCTAGATGGCCACCAATTACGCCTGAATATCTCATGCGTCATTATGGACAACACTTGGTGCGTGCCAAACGACAAGCTGACTTATACAAACTGATCAGCGAAGCATGGATGCAGGCTCATGTGCAAGTGCTGGGAAGCTACAACACCTTTCTAAAGGAGGTTGATCGCGTTTGGGATGTCGCACACGAAAGTGGGCGTGCCAAAGGCAATCAAAAGCAACTGAGCCAGGGAATCGCCATGCAAGTGAAGTGTCTGCTCGCCTACTCAAGTGTTGCCTCATTAAGCAACCGCCTGCCGCCAAGCCTGACCATCGCCCTGCTTAACGATGGCTTGTGGACAAAACCTCAAGCTTATGCCTACATCAAACACATCACTGAACACAAACAAGCCGCTGATACTCGATTGGCGCTTTTACAGCATCAAAACGCTCATCACCTATTCTCATCCCGCGAAATTAAATTCATCGTCTCTCAAGTTCTGGAGGATTTGCTCTTAATGGAACGCACAACAAGTGCGATCGTGCGGTCCTACCAACTGTTTCAGCTACTCCCTCATTTAGCAACGCCCGATCACTTCAGTAAATCAGTTGACCTCGCCAAGTCCTTCCCTCACAGCGTTTGGCGTCCAAGGCTTCTTGCCCACTTAGCCGGCCAGGTCACTGATCCGGTTGAACAGGTAGAATTAATTGAACTGCTGATCGAGTCGTGCAAGCAACTCGATTACAACGTCTACAATGATGACTACCCTCACGTGATCTACATTTACCGCGACATCGTACACAAAGTTCCTATGGATAAGCTCAGCCAAGTATGTCATCGCCTAGTGGAACAAGCCCAGGCGAACCCTACTGCAGACGACAAAGAAATGCGTCTGTTGGGTCTCTTCTTTGAGCATTTGGCTTGGCACATGAGTGACGCCAAAGCGGAAGCCTTTATTACCCTTCTTCTTTCAGCGAACTATTCTCTAAGTGGCGTTGCCATTACTATTGCACGTCTGGCATACCGTCTCTCTGACCAAAGCGCCCTCAACATGGCCATACAATTGGAGATAGCACTTAAACGTAGTACCTCATCACGGATGCTCTGGGTAATAAGTGAAGCCAGTATGGCTTTCCTGGCCCTAGCCTACCATCGCACTGACAACGATTGCAAAAACAGATTGCTCACCCTTGCCGAAACATGGCTTCGACAAATCGACAATCTGCAATACCCGTTCGGTGCTGACGATTTGTATGTACTATGGATGTTTATTAGCGGCCAACGCAAAGATGAAGAATTGTCTAGAATGATCAAGGAAGGCAAATTGCTTACCAATTTTTGGCGTCGCTTTAGCGAACACAATGCCTGGCGTGTAGCACTGCTTCCCTATCTCGGCATCCAAACTATAAAAGCCCTATTTGCACGCGCAATTCGTGATGAAGAGGACCATAATGGGCATGGTGTCTTAGAATTGGGTGCATCGCTCTATATCATCCCTTTAATTGCTGCCAAGCTTCCCCCTGAGGAATTATCGCTCATCTACCGGTTGGGGGCAGGTCGTCACGAAAGTTTTGCCTGCACAGGCTATGTCCATGCCGCGATCCAAAACTATCAACGCATGCCCGCCGCAGTAAAAGATGATACCATTGCTTGGCGTATTGATTCTTGGACTGCCGACGTAAATAACGAATTGCTCCTACTCATCGCCAAGGATCTTAGAAAAACGCACTTCAAGGACGACGATTATGGCCGAAAGCGCCGCCTCTTTGCGGCCATCGCACCTACGCTTTCCAAGAATCAGGAGGAGCTTTTGCTGAGTGCATTCACAGATGCAGACCTTTCACGTTATGGTAGCGAACTTGACGATAAAGAAACTTTGGTCAAAATTGCCCAACATCTTCCACAAGAAGAGCGGCTCCCACACTTAGAAAAGTTCATGAAAGATGCATTCCGCATCATCGACACTGGCGAGCAGAAACAATTATTAACTGCGCTCAGAAGTGCCAGGCCACAAAAAGACAGCAACAATCCATTGCAAAAACTTATCCAAGCTCCAATACGCTACCTTTTGTCCCGCTCCAAGCTAGCTACAACACAGCAAGAAGCAGGCCGTTGGGAACTGCTGCGAGCAACGATCAACAAGATCAACCAAATGCCCACTCGTGAACAGCGCATTGCGGCATTCAACGAAGTAGCATCGCTCCTTGGTGATATTATTTTCACCATTGGCAATCCTGCATACAAAGACTATGCTCAAAATGCACAGGAAATCTGGTCAGCCCTCAACCCACGATATGTTGAAGACGCCCTTAGTGTCATTGACGGCAATCACGATTCTGTTCAAAGCCATGATTATGTGCGCGCCTTCATGCCGGCAGTCGCCCTACTTCGCCCGGATCTCTTGCCTGAGCTAGAAAAGCACATTCTCGCTCCATACTCACAGCTAAAAGCGATTCAATATGCAAACTTAGCCCTCTTCTTCTCCGGCGAGCAGCAGTTAGCACTTCTTCAAAAATCAGTGTCCGCTTTTGATTTTGCTGAATTCCCTGAATACATTGTTCCACGTATCTTAAACGAAATAGCCGGTTATGCTGATGACACGTTGATCCCTCACCTCTTACAATGGTTAGCGCGTTACCCTGTGGCCACTGCATTAGGTAAACTTGCGAAGAAGGTTGCTGCCAACCAAGAATATCTAACCCAATGTCTTGCCATTGCCCAGGACATAGAGGAATCAATTCATGAATTTGTGACAAATCTGGCGCCTTTGGTGACTGTCGATTGGCTACGCAGGTTACTGCTATTGCTGATTGAGCGGCAAAATCGGGAGGAGCAAAGTCGCTCCTATCCAGCGCTTGCCCAAGCTTGGCTAACTCAATTGGCGAATCAGGCTACCTATGAAGAAGCATACAACTTATGGTACAACCTCTGCTCTGCACTGAAAAAGTACCCGCGTGACTATACCATGAATCAACTCAGCTATTTTGTTGACATCGTGGCCTATCTCGGTGGAAAGCAAGCAACCAATGCTTGTGCTGCCGCCATCCAAGATATTTACACCTGGTGGGAAGTGGAATGGCGCGAGCCACGACGCATAGCACAAATCACATAAGGAAATCGGAACGAGACACGTATGCAGCGATGAAAGTGGTTCGTGGCAAGTATAGACGAAGTTGATAGGGAAAGATCATGGCATTAGAAAGCAAACCAATAACACCTACCACCCAAACAAACATTCAAGGCGGTGTCAATACAGGTGGTGGTCTTCATAACAGTGGTGAAATCAATACGGATGGCGGCCCATTTATCTATACTGTCAATACCTATTCATCTGCCAATCCAGACCACGCTGATATCGATCAACTTAGGCGCTACAGTGCGGAAACTCGTTTACTACTGCAAAGTACCGCCATGTTTTCTGTTGGCGACACTACGGTCAAAGTAACACGATCAGCAGTCAAGACGTTGCACACAATGGCGGTCTCCGGCTCTGTCATCATCACCGGCGCCCCTGGTATCGGCAAATCCGGCGTCTTGTTGGACTGGCTACATCGCTTAGACGATGCACAAACCGATTATGTCTTTCTCGCCGCCGTCAACATAGAGGCCCACGACAGCGCCCATGTGCGCATTCCCGCCACCATCTCCCAAGACCTGGTCGATCTCCTGCTCAAATGGCCTGGCGCCGAGCCGGCGTACCTGGTCATTGATGCCTTAGATAGCGCCAAGGATAACCGAACGGCGGACACCCTCGTCAACCTCATCAAACGCCTCTTGCAGCGGTCAAGTCGCTGGCGTGTTGTCGTCTCGATTCGTGAGTTTGATCTAGGTCACCATGATGAATTGCGCGCCCTCTTCAAGGGCCAGCCTGCACCATCCGCTCACCATAAGGATTATCTGAACGTCCGCCACCTCTACATCAATGCGTTGAGCCGCGAAGAACTACACCAGGTCGCCATTCAGTTTCCCCAATTAGCCGCCCTCCTGCTCCAGCAGGATTCGCCACTGGCCGACCTACTCAAAGTTCCCTTTAACCTTCGACTGGCCGCCGACTTACTGGACGCTGGTATTGCCCTGGATGAGCTGTCGCCCATTCAATCACAAATTCAACTCTTAGATCGCTTCTGGACAATCCGTGTTCTACGCCCCACCGACAAAGCCGATGCACGTAGTCTACTCTTACGGCGCTCTGTTGAAGCGATGATTCAGCAACGTACCCTCTGCTGCAACCGCCACGCGATTGCCCACGCTGCCGATGACGGCGTCATCATCAATGACTTACTCAGTTGCCGTATTCTCGCCAACTGGCGCCCTTCCGACACTGTTGCACCAGAACACGATGTTCTAACTTTCTCGCATCACATTCTCTTCGATTTTGCCGTGGCGCGCCTCCTCTTTCG
Organism: Caldilineaceae bacterium; assembly: GCA_026645575.1. Next base: position 9,071 of record JAPKMW010000137.1, on the reverse strand, counting down.
CACTGCCGACCATTCCTGGATCGAGCGCACAGTCCGTGATCCACAACTCATCTTCATGGCCTACCCCAGCTATGTCTACCATTTTCACCATCTCTGGCATCGGCAGGCTTCACGCACAGCCTTTTGGCAGACTGTCTATCGCTCATTTCACACGGCAGAACTGTCAGAAATTAGCCGCACCGTTGGCCCAACCGTGGCGGCAGAGCTAGCCAAAACCATAACTGACCTTGAGCCTCTGCTCGCTTCACTAACTGGGTTATCCCTTCAAGAGCGTGCAGCCGCAGAACGCGTCATACCCCACCTGATTGGCTCGCTGGAGGCGGAACCGGCTCTCCTCACCAATCAACACACCTTGTGGTCTACTGTAGCAGAACGCCTAAGTGCCATGTTGCGCCCCACCACCGTTTATCCCCTCAACACGTTGCTCCAACTATTCATTCAACAGCATGCATACTGGCAACACTTCCACTGGCGACCTATCAGCACTGCTGCCCGCGCCTTATTTCAATTTGCCTGGACGGCCCACCCTGCCAACATCCAACTTATCGACCAAGCCGTCACCGCCGTCTGTGTGACGTACAAAGTCGAGCCAACCAGCGCCAGAGCGCTTCTCAGCCGCTTGATAGAGCCTGCTCACCTTGCCGAGCATGGCTATCACGCGCTTATACCCGTTGCCGACTCTATTGGGTTGATCGCCGCTACCGATCCAGATTTTTCCCGGCAATTATACATCGCCGTCTTTGCCTTTGCTGATGAGCGTGAAGAACAAGTCAGAGTAGGCGGCCAAATTATGAGTCTTACCACGACCATGCGTCAACAGTATAGCCTTGTCCAATGGCAATTTGCCCAGCAATACACACACATCCTCATGGAAGCACCACCCCTTGGCACCCAAATTCTTATTGACGTACTAAACAACTACGATTATCACCCATGGTCTGACTCAACTAATGAAACGACTGGTCTTTTCACCTACCGGGGCAAAGCAACCAAAGTTCGCTTTCCGCCTAAGCCGATGTTTCATGCTGATAACGATGATGATCAATTCACGCGTGATAACCAAACCACCATGCTCAAAGCATTCGACAGCTTTCTCTGCCAACAAACTGATGACGAACGGGGCAATCAAATTCGCCAGCAGGTGCTGGACGAACTCGCCGGCCAGACTCTCCCCATGCTCCTTGTCCGCAGACTATTGAAAAGCGCTGCTCGCTATCCAGCCATGTTGGGAATGGACCTCCGGGAATTGGTCTGGGCGCCCTCTCTTCTGACCTATGGCCGCACGATTGAAGCAAGCGGGGCATTCATCTCGGCCATTTTTCCCCGATTAGAAGCACAAGACAGACAACGCATCGAAGAGACCATCCTCTCGATCCCTAAGCTGTTTCCATCCCAAGACCAAGAACGTGGTCAGCATATTCAAGTGCATCTCCTGCTTCGCCTAATCCCTGCCCTGCTGGTAAGCGAAGAAGCGAAAGCTTCCCTGCTTGCAACGCTTCAAAAACAAGCTGAGGTTAGCCGGTCAGAGGTTAACAGGGCAGATCGGCTCAAAACCATGTTTGGTCGTAACACGAACCAGACGATGGATGCAATACCAATTAACGATCCTGATTATCAAGCTGTGCAGTCAACCCAGCAAGCTGTTCAAGAAATAGCCGAAAGCCTCCAACACCGTTCGCCTTCCAACGAACAAGTTCAAGCATTACTCCATGCCATTAATCAATTACAGACAATTCTGAATTCTCAAGCGGAGACAGAGGTGCATCCGGTGATTGTAGCCAATGCCTGGGATGCCATAGCCGAAGCGGCTTGGCTCATTCTCGATTGGCCGTTCCTTTTAGACCATCCTGCCGTGATCCATTGGTTTCGCGATCTGTTACTCTCGGCGGCCAAACGGCCAGAACCTTTGGGTGAAAGCAGTGTGGCGGACAACACAGAGCAATCCGTCTCCTGGAGTCGACCAGCGACACGAATCCACGCCACGCGCGGCTTGCTGAAACTTGCTACCCTACCTGACTGCACAGACGATAACTCACTCAATGCGATTAGAAGGTTATCCAAAGATTCTGCGCCATCAGTTCGATTACAGGTCGCCGAACGTATTCCTTTGCTGGGGCCGCTATTCCCGGAGTTTATGTGGGAAATCCTTGAACAGTTCGTCGCCGCGGAATCTCACCCACAAATACTTCACGCCCTACTCCACCCGCTCAACCATCTCCAGCATCAACACGGTGAGCGCATTATCCCATTGGTGCAAACGATTGATGGTCGCATCCGCCACTTTGAACGGTCCGAACCGGCTATTAGTCAGGTGCTGGCAATTTACCTGCATCAATATCTTTTCCATCAAAACACAACTTGCCAGACTCTCCTTTTACAGATCGCCGACCACCCATACGAACACGCAACTTCGGTCCGGCCGCTGGCATTCCACCTGCGCCAATCGATTAAGCACAGCCAACCATCGAGCCAAATTTATCAAAAGCAAGTCGACCTGTTCAATCGCTTGATTTCTTCAACCAGCCAAGCCTGCAAACAGTGCCTAGTAGCACTAAATCAGCGCACTCAAGAAACATCGACAGAGGCCGAACAGCAGATGCTACGTGAGCTACTGAAGCTTGCCAACGACTTAGGTCGAGAACTCTTCTTTTTGTCCGGCGCTTTCCATGCCAACTCAATGATTTCGCCTACACCAAGTGACGATTCACCACCATCATCAGAGCATGTACAACATTTTTGGCGCAATCACCACCAAAGCCTTCGTCTGTTGGCGGATTTGGGGCTACCCCCGCTAACTCACCATATGCTCGAAATTCTTGACTTTATGACGCCGCTTGAACCTGTTCAGGTCTTCTTACTCTTCCACGATGCATTAAACGCTGCAGCCAACAACGGCTATCAATATGAGAAAATGGCTGTAGATCTAGCTCTGAAAATCGTGAACAAATACTTGTCTGAACCCAGAGCCATCTTTCAACAAGAGCCGGCTTGTGGCCCAGCACTTTTGGCTGTACTCGACATCTTACTAAAAAGCGGCTGGCCAGAGACTCGCAAACTGGCCCATCAGATTTCCAAGGTATATCGCTAAATAACAAAGAATCCTCGTAGCAGAAAAACGTATCCACTACCCCTCGAAAAATAGTGTATTGGAGGATTAAATCATGAAACTTATCTGCGATGAATATGGCTACGTCAGCGGCTTCGCCCGCCCCACCAACCCCGACACGCCGCCAGTTGCCAGCCCACAACCAACGCCGGCGCCCACATCACCGCACACCAACCTGGTCCAATGCTCATACTGCCCTACTACTCTACCCTTCGAGCATCTCGCCGCCCACATTGCCGATTACCATAGCAAAACGCTCCCTCAGGGCTACACATACTGCGAACACTGTGGCGCTCAAGTAGCATCAAGCCGCCTGCAACATCATTACTCAAGCGCCCATAACATTCATCCGCCGGCCTTTGATCAAAAAGATGCTACGCCTGCCCGAAACCGAAAGGAAGCACGGCGCCGCATTGCATGTCCTCAGTGCGGTCAAAAGGTTAAAATTTTCAATCTTGATGAACATCTCATCAAAGTACATGGTGCGCTTGCTGTAGCACCTCAAACACTCAGCCCTACAACCACCGTCGTTACTAAGACACATCCACCCATCCCTACTCGTACACACATCAAAAGAGAGTTAGTAGAATGCCCTCATTGCCGCCAAAACATTCGCTTAGATCGTCTTGATCGACACACTAAAAAAGTCCATAATATAGCTAGCGGGGCAAAGAAAATCATCTCCGTACCTCAACAGAACACCATCAGCTCAGAATTTGTAAAATGTCCCCAGTGCGGACAGAAGATGCACCAAAGTCGTCTCGAACGCCATATCGCAGAAGACCACAATGGAGCAAACAAACCATCTCGCAAAGTCGCGTCCGCCTTGCGTCGTGCACCAGGCAATCAAGGGCTAGTCAAGTGTCCTCACTGTGCAGCATTTGTCAAAGTGCATAACCTCGAACGTCATATTCGCAAAAATCATAGTGAAAACACTGCAAACACCGAGCCACGTAAAAATAAAAAGGGAATCAACTATCCAAACAATCAACCTAAGCAGAATGATACAACGCCTACCGCCATGCAAGAAGCCTTTGAAGACGCCATCTACGAGGCCCGCGACGGCGGCAAATATGTCGGCTACCTACGCCGCGAACACGGACGCTTCGGCTCCTTCCCTCTCTATGATGACTATGGCGACGACGCCGATGCCTGGTGAATCGACAGCAGGTAAACCCTACGCAATCGGACATAAAGAAAGTGAACTTGTGATAGCATATGTAGTCGATGATAATAATAGCAAAGTTAGGGCCACAATGGCGCCCATGTGAAAAGAAATGAGGCAAACCGATGCCATATCCAATTCAAAATCTACTCCAGGGGCGTGGCACCCCATCCGTTGTACGCCCGGATGACCGCCTAACTGACGCCATCGCCATCATGACCGAGAAAGAGTATAGCCAACTCCCCGTCGTCGATGCCGAAGAGCGTCCACTGGGCATGGTGACCTATCAATCCACTGTCGAGGCCGTCAGCAACTTCACTGCCGGTATTGATGCTCTGCGCGTCTCCCATGCCCTCGTCAAAGCCGCAACCTTCGTCGCCGACGACGACCTCTTTGACTTACTTGACCGCCTGCAAGACCGCTATGCCGTCCTCATCGTCAACCGTGAAAAGCGCCTCATCGGCATCGTCACCACCTATGACTCCACCGAGTATTTCCGTCGGCGCGCCGAAGACCTCATGCTCGTCGAAGATATTGAGGGCACCCTGAAGGACATGATCCAGGCCACCTTTCAAGGCCCGACCACCGCCAACGATCCATCACTCCTTGAGCAAACCATTGCCCGGCTCACAGACCAGCGACCCTCGCTCCTTCAGCGTTACAAACAGGCGATCAAGCAGTATCTGGGCAAAATTAGCCAACCGGAGCTAGCCGCTACGGTGGATGATGGCGCAGTGAACGCCACCTTTGACAAGCTCTCCCCACCGACAAAGGCAAAATCCTTCGAGCAGTTGAGCCTGAATGACTTTATTGAACTGCTCCTCCATGACATCTCCTGGGCGCAGGTTGGCCCGACGCTGCAATTAGAACGCAACGCCGTGCGTACCTTGTTGGATGGCGTCCGCAAGACCCGTAACCAGTTGGCCCACTTTCGTGGCGAGCTTTCTGCCACGCAACGCAATCAGTTACGCTTCTGTGTAAGATGGTTACAGCAACATCAACCCAGCTTTCGCGTCGACTGGCCTCAAGCCGTGGCCACCGTCGCCCCTACACAACGGGTTTTACGCGAAGCAGCCGTCACCTATACGGTAGCGCCACCTGTACCACCTTTGGCCACCCCATACCAGGACGAAGTGGGCGAGAATGAGGGCCGCTATGCTCCATTAGCCCTCCATCTGCAAAATCAGCCCGGCGAAAAGGATCGTCTATCACTCACCTTTGCCGCCGTTGAAGGCATCATTGGCGCCGACTTGCCGGCCTCTGCGCGCCGCCATCGCGCCTGGTGGTCAAACGACGGCCAGGGCCACGCCCATGCCCGGCAGTGGCTGGCAGCGGGCTGGCGTACAGCCCAAATCAACATGCCTGCCGAACAAGTCACCTTCGCCCGCATACGCGAGCGCGAAGGGGCCTATATCCAATTCTTCAGTTCGCTGTTGGCTGAGTTAGAAAAGCACAGCAATTTTCCGTTGCGCAAAGGTTCACCCGATGGTCAAAGTTGGCTAACAGCAGCAGTCGCAACAGGCCAGGGTCTCTCCGGCCTCCAATTTGTCTTTGCTTTTACTCGCGGCAACCGCTTTCGTGTTGAACTCTATATTGACACCGGCATCGGTGAGCGCAACAAACAGATCTTTGACCAACTCGCCGCCCACCGTGCAACCATCGAGGGCGCCCTCGCCGGTGAGCTAGGCTGGGAACGGCTCGACGACCGTCGCGCATCGCGCATCGCCTGGTACCATCCTGGCACGATCGACGACAATGCGGCTGAATTAACTCAATTACGCACCTGGGCAGCCGATGCCATGCCCCGGTTTTATCAGATCTTTCACGAACGCGTGACAGCCATCAACCAGGACTGAGAAGGAACGCCTGTGACCCGACAACCATCAGCTGAACCTGTCGGCCAATATGATCTATCTGGCCAAACCGTCTACGGCGATCAAACCAACATTGTCGGCAACGTCTACACCGGCGACCATCTCTATGATGTGCGCGGTCTGCAGAATCCCTATATGGGGCTGAAATCATTCACCTATAATGAACGCGCTCTATATGCTGGTCGTGACGACGAGATCAAGCTGGCGACGCGCCTGCTTACCACCCCCGGCAACGAGCGCTCCCTTCTCTTCATCACCGGCGCCAGTGGCAGCGGCAAATCCTCCTTTGTCCAAGCTGGCCTCATCCCAACGCTGGAGCAACAGTACCAACAGCAGGGCTATACCGTGGCCTGGGCCGTTTTCCGCCCCGGCGCCAAGCCATTGGCCGCCTTAGCCCGCGCACTACATACCCTAAACCTAACAGCCACGGGCCCTTTTGCCCCAGCCGCACCCTATCAACTCGCGCTGCCTGCCCATTCACCTCCAGCCAACCAGATCGCCCTCCTGCTCATTGACCAATTTGAGGAACTCTTTAGCCAGTCTGAGCCTGCGCACCGGGATGCACTCTTCGCCCTGCTGGCGGCTCTTCCCCCCTTCCGCTTACTGCCTATGCACATCATAGCCACGCTGCGCGCCGACTACCTTCCAGACCTCTTTGTCCACCAACCACTCTATGAACAGGCCAAGGCGGGCCTTGATCTTCGCGCCATGAGTGCCGTTCAATTGGAGACAGCCATTCAACGCCCTTTACAAGCGCGTCACCCCACGCTTGAAAAACGCTGGCAGTCGGCGCTGCTCACCCAATTAGCCAAAGCGGCCGCAGAGGATGCCGCCTATTTGCCACTGCTCCAGGTGACCCTGGAGGAGATCTGGCGCGGCGGGCTGCTCACCACCGACCATTACGGCACACTCACTGACGCCATTCGCCAGCGCGCAGACACCGTGTTGCAAAATAAACAGGATGAGACCGGTAAGTCAATTACACGTTCAGCCGAGGAAAAGACAACCATCCGCCAGATCTTCCTCGATCTGGTCGACGTATCGCTGGATGATAACGAACATCGGGATGTGCGCCGGACACGTCCCCTTACTGAGGTGTCGCGTGGTCAAGCCGCAATTGAACGCCTCGTGCGCGAACTAACTAACGAGCGGCTGCTAAGTACAGACGAAAAATCGCTTGCCGCAAACGGCGAAGTTGTGCAGACCGTTGATATTATCCATGAGTCGCTGATCCGTAACTGGTCGTGGTTGCAAACAGCCATCCAGACCGAACGCAAACATCTCCAGCAACGTGGTCGCTTTCAACTGCGTCTAGACGAATGGCTCGCCCACAATCAGTCTACCGACTTCCTCCTGACCGGCGTCTATCTCGCCGAAGCGGAGGCATTGCAAGCATCAGACGATATCGCCCTCCAATCCCCGCTCGCCCAAACCTATCTAAAAGAGAGCATCCATGAGCGTGATAGCCGCCAGCAAGCCGAGCTAACACGCGAACGCACCAATGCCCGCCGCTTTCGCTGGGCCACAATCATCACCACCCTCTTCCTCCTCCTAGCCCTCGCCGCCACCGCCTGGGCCACCAAACGCGAAAGCGACGCTCGCACCAGTGCCGCCACCGCTATTGCTAATGCCAATAAATTTCAATCCCGCGCTCTAGCTGCTACTTCGCAACTCATAAGCACATCCAATCCCATGCGTGCCTTGCTGCTTGCCATTGAAGCGAACCACTATAGCCACACAGATACTACATTCAGTGTCATCAGTACCCTTACTTCGTTGCTCCCTCAGCCTGTTTTCTCTCTTATACATGGAGAGTGGGTTAATGGTGCACAATGGAATCATGATGACAGCCAACTGCTAACATGGAGTGAAGATAAAACAGCATGGCTCTGGGATGCTGTTAGTGGTAAGCTACTCCTTACCCTCGTTCATGCAGATACGGTTCGGGGTGCACAGTGGAACAAGGACGAAAGCCGTATTCTTACCTGGAGTGATGACAACTCGGTGCGCGTTTGGGATACGGCCAGTGGCAAGCTGCTCCTTACCCTTATCCACGATAGTACAATCGTTGAGGCAGAGTGGAACAAGGACGAAGGCCGTATCCTTACTTGGAGTTGGGACAACACTGCACGGCTCTGGGATGCTGTTGATGGCAAGTTGCTTCTCACTCTTACCCATGACCGTGGCGTTTTGGGTGCAGAGTGGAACAAGGACGAAAGTCGTATCCTTACTTGGAGTTGGGACAACACTGCACGAGTCTGGGATGCCGTCAGTGGCACGCTGCTTCTTACCCTTACTCATGCAGATACGGTTCGGGGTGCAGAGTGGAACAAGGACGAAAGCCGTATCCTTACTTGGAGTGATGACAACACCGCACGAGTCTGGGATGCTGTTGATGGCAAGCTGCTTCTTACCTTTACTCACAACGGCACGGTTTGGGGTGCACAGTGGAATCAGGACGAAAGCTATATTCTTACCTGGAGTGATGACAACACCGCACGAGTCTGGGATGCTGTCGATGGCAAGTTGCTTCTTACCCTTACTCATAGGAACATGGTCAATCATGCACAGTGGAACCAGAGTGAAAGCCGTATCCTAACGTGGGGTGAGGACAACACCGCTCGGCTCTGGGAAGCCGTTAGTGGCAATCTCCTTTTCACTTTTGCTCACGAAGATACTATTCTAGGTATTAAGTGGAATTCAGATGAGAACCGTCTTCTTACTTGGAGTTGGGATCACATGGCACGGGTTTGGGATACGAACAGTGGAAAACTTATCCTTACTTTTGCTCATGATGCCATCGTCAATGGTGCCCAGTGGAACAAAGACGAAAGCCGTGTACTCACTTGGAGCTTAGACAAAACGGCACGAGTGTGGAATGCCGTCAGCGGAGATCTTATTCCCACGTTCACACATGATAAACCCG
>JAPKMW010000136.1 GCA_026645575.1 Caldilineaceae bacterium | reverse complement strand
AGGGTTGTGTTCAGCCCCATTGCGCTGAACGTTGCGCCATTGGCCGGCACTATCGCTATCGTTGTCGGCCAAGGCGTCCATGTGGCCGTGGGCGTTGGGGAAGGGGTTGCTGTGGGTGTCGGCGTCACGGTAGGAGTCGGGGTTGCCGTAGGCAGCGCTGTTTCCGTGGGCGTCGGCGGCACGGCCGTGGGCTGGACAACAGCGGCGGAGCGTGCGACCGCTTCCTCTGCTACGACCGGCGCCGGCGGCGGTTCTGTCGGCGGCACAGCCGTGGCAACCGGCGCTACGGCTGCCGGCGCATTTTCATCGGGGTAAAGCGCAATGGCATCGACGTAAATCAGATTGTCCCCGGTGCTGTAAGGATGATCAGTGACAAAAAAGACAGTGACAGTACCATTGACTGCCCGCGCTAGTACATCAATATTCGGCCCCTGTCCCGGTGGATAATTCAGCATACGCCCTTCACCAACATGGGTTGGTCCCCAAATCACATTCGGGCTATTGGGATCGGCGCCGCCGGTTGGGTCGATCCCCAATTGACGGCTAAAGGCATCGGGGGCATTGGGTGCGCCCCAGCCAATGCTGGCGCGGTAGCCGGCGCCCGGCGTGACATTGACTTGGGTAAAGATCCCAGCCTTAAAGGTGCCGCCATTGCTCCAAATTCGCAAGGTGCCACTGCCAAAATAGGAATGGGGGTCGTTCATAAAAGCCGGCTCCCCATAGATCACAAATTCGGTCCAACCATCGGGGATCTGGCGGGGCGGCTCGCCATGAAACGAATCCATATCACAGACCGGCTGGGGAATCACATTCGGCGGGTTGCACGGTTCCGACGCTTGTGCTGGTGTTGGCAGCAACAGCGTAGTCCCCAGCCAAAGCAGGCCAAAGCCGAGCAGACGGCAGGTGAACTTGTAGGCAAATGAGGGTTGGACGGGGCAGGATTGAGTAGCAGGTAGCGCCAATGAACCATTCCTTTTTTTAGCAAAGACTCAGTCTAACTTAATCCACGGTTAATTTTTCTGTTTTATCCTATGAATGCGCTGTTGTGTGAAGAAAAGTGACCCTTCTCACTTGGCTTCACAAAATGGGGCGGTCGATGCCAACTGGCGCCGCGTGCGCCTCTGTCGCCCGATAGATGTCACTCTTCTCACCTTTTGGCAAACCGCCTACTTAACCCAGTGTGATGCGCCCCATCACACTGGGTTTTTTCTTCGGTAGGGGCTACATAACCGGCGGTGCAGCCAACTGGTTGCGAATCTGCGCCACTTCTTGCAGAATGGTCAGCGCTTCACCGGGATCGGCATAACGTAAGCGCGCTTTACGTAAGGCCAACTCGACATAAAGGTGCATCCGATAGGCGCGACTTTGTGCTGCCGCGCCCCGTTTCCGTAAAGGATTGTGCCAGCGGGTAGTTAACTGAGCATATTCTTCGGCGGAAAGAACCGCTCCCACTTCTTCGGCTAATTCATGGCGAATACAGTTGCGCTCATGTTGCCAGGCTAGGATCACCGTAGTGATGACCAAGCCAACTCCAGCCACTGCCACCAACAGACTTAAGCCCAAACCAGTCAAATCAATGGCGGCCAGGGTAGCGCCCAAATTGTGCAGGCTATGGGTAATTATCGCCAGCAGTAAGCCGAGTAAGATCCAAAAGATTTTGGCGAGCGGTGAACGAAAGACGCGCGCCAGGCCAAAACCAATCCCAGTCAACCCAGTATAGAAAGCATGATTCAAGCCAAAGAGAACAGCCCGTAACAGGATCACCACCGTCAGTTGGACAAAACCGCCGTCATCATAAGCGCCGACAAAGTAGAAGAAGTTTTCGGTCATGGCAAAGCCAAAACCAATCAACGCACCATAGACAATACCATCCAAGACACCATCAAACTCACGGCGCATAATGAGAAAAATCAGCAGCAGTGCAAAGCCTTTAGCGAGTTCCTCCACAATCGGCGCGATCACCGCTCCTTCGATAATCGAGCCGGTGATGCTATCCGGCGCATCGATCCACGGCCACCCCAGTACCAATTCCCCAAAGAGGCTGACAATCACCGCCGGTACGGCGCCCCAGACAAAGGCGACCACAGCTAGCCAGATCGGTTCCCGTTCATAGCGATCCGCCCAATAGAAGAGCAACACATACAAGATCGTGGGCAGGATAGCCGCAGCCAAACTTAAAAGCAGGGCGCTCATCATTGGAAAAGTTTCCTATCGAATGAGTAATGAACAATGGAAAATTGTAACGACTAAGCTCCTAGCCGGTCCGTGACCGGCGTCCTATTCGCCGGTCACGGACCGGCTAGGAGCGAGTTTATTGATCATGGTTGAGAGACGGGCGGCAAGGCGACTGGCGCAATTCGTTTGCGCCATTTGGCATAGGTACTGGCAAAATGGGGCCAGAAGGGACTGACGGCGCCCCCCACCTTGGCTTGCGCCAATGCGACCAAAAAGCTGGCCGCGTTATCTTCAAAAGGGGGCATTTCCAGATAGCTATTACCTAATTCAGCGGTAGTATGGGCGTCGCTGCCGGCAGTCATCAGTTTGCCATGTTCACGCGCCAGCGCTGCCGCTGCCTCATTGTCGCGCGCCAGCACACAGCGGGCATTCAGCACCTCCAACGCATCCACCAGATCGATGACGGTCAACACGTTGGTTAACCCCATGGCCGGGCGGCGCACCGAGTCGAGTGGATGGGGAATGCTGATCACGGCGCCCTGATCACGCAGGCGAGCAATGGTTTCCTTGGGCGAAAGACCGCGCGGCACTTCTTTGGTCAGGAAGTAGGCAATGATCTCGCCGTGGGTGGTCATAATCTCCTCCCCCACAATGACCAGATCGGGCGCCAGCGCTTTGGCAGCCAGCGCACCATCGAGCCGGTTATGCTCCGTCACCGCCACTTTTTGCAACCCAACCTGCCGCGCCCGTTCCAGCAAGTGCGCCGTTCGGGTTAAGCAATCCTTACTATAGATCGTATGGGTATGGAGATCAACTTTCCAGGTTGTCATACGTTACTCACTATTCCGCGTTCACAAATGCTTCTTCCGCCGCTACTGCCTCTTCCCGGCGCGCAAACTCGGAGCCGGCCAGGAATTGGGGCCATAAGGCAAAGCTGACCACACCAATGGTGACGCCAAGCCAAAGGGTGCAAAAGCGAATTAACAAGGCGGCGGCAGTCGCCATTGCCGTCGGCAATGCCAGCAGACGAACACTCAACGCCACCAAGCTGCCCTCTACCCCGCCTAAACCACCCGGTGTGGCAAAGAGGGCGCCGATCACCGTGCTAATGCAGAAGATGAAGACGGCGATCAACAAAGTCTGACTGCCGGGTGTCGCGCCGAAGCCGACCAGTACCAGATAGTAGGCGATCCCTTCGGCCACCCAACTGACAACACCAATGGCAAGCGAAATTAATAAATTACGTGGGCGAAAGATGGTGTAGCTGCTCTCGTAGAAACTAAAGAGATGTTCGGCAAAGCGCTTCACCACAGGCAGATGTTTGCCGATTTCCAGTACGCGCATTGCCAACGGTCGAATCTGAATAATGGCAATTGTCACCAGCGAACTCATCAACACCAGCACCGCCACCCAGCGCGCCGTTGGATCAGGAAAGGCAAAGAGACCAGCACTCGCTAGCAGTAACATCGCCATGCCATCGGTCATCCGTTCCGCCAATATGACCGGCGCCGTCACGCTCATCGGTGTGCCGGTGACATTGCGCACCATGTAGCTCTTGAGAAATTCGCCCGCTTTCCCCGGTGTCATCACCATTAACATGCCGATGCCAAAGACCTTGGCGCTCTCCTGCCGCGTGATCTTGACGCCTAATAAGTGCAAATACCACTGCCATTTCAACAAACGCCCAACATAATTGACGAGCGTTAACCCAACCACAAGCGGCACCCAACTCCACGGGAAGTCAGTCAACGCTTGCGCCAGCTCCTGCCAATCACTCCACAATGCCAGGCCCATATAGACCAGGAGCGCGAACACAAACGATAATAAGATTTTTCTGCGTAAATCGTTACCCATAGCAGCCCATTATACTTGCGGCCTTGCCAATTGGGGAAACGCGAGGAGGGGGAGAAGCGCGGAATGTGTTGCGACAAGTGACTGGGTGACTGGGTGACTAGGTGACAAAAGGTGCGACGATCTCTGTCTTGTGTTTACTCATTCACGCGCCAGGAACCACCGCAAGAGCCGTTGTGGGGCGCTTTCGGGGGGGGCTTCAAGGTGGACGTGATCGAGCGCCCGGAGCAGGTCCGCGCCGGTTTGGTAGCGGTCGGCGGGGTCTTTGGCGAGCAACTTGAGTAAGACGATTTCCAGTTCGGGTGAGATATACCCAGACTCGCTGGGGGGCGGCGGTGGGGTGTAGAGATGAGCATCTAAGACATCTTCACGGCTGCCGTAGAAAGGGCGGCGACCGGTAATCATGCGGTAGAAGATAATGCCCAACGAGTAGAGGTCGGCGCGCCCGTCGATGGCGTTGCCGTTGCGGATCTGCTCTGGGGCCAGAAAACCGGGGGTGCCATAGATGCCACTGGCCGGCTCGGTGGGTGGTTGACGCAGATCGAGGGCGGCGCCAAAGTCGAAGAGCAACGCTCGCCCATCTTGGGTGATAAAGATATTTGCCGGCTTGAGATCGCGATGAACAATTTGTTGGTTATGGACAAAATCGAGGGCGCCGGCCAGTTGGCGCACCAGATTAATCGACGGCGCTTCGCCCAAGCCCTTATCTTTGCTTTGAAAGTCCTGCAACGTTTTGCCTTCGACCAGATCCATGGCAATGAAGAAGTGGCCGTCGATCATGCCACTGTCGCGCACTTGGACGATGCCAGGATGTTTCAGCCGCGAGGTGATGCGGTATTCGTTTTGAAACATGGTGCGCATTTTGGGATTGGCCGCCGCCATCTCGGTCAGCACCTTGAGCGCCACCATCTGGCCCTGGGGCGAACGGGCGCGGTAAACCACGGCCATCGCGCCCTGGCCCAACACCGTAGTGATGGTATAGCCGCCCAGCCGCTGAAGGAGGCGCGGCGGCGGTTGCATTGGATTGGGACCACCATAAGAGGAGTGCATGAATTGCCGGCTTCGTTGCTAAAAGATGCGTCTTCCACCATTGGAAAGACTGGCGATTATTATAGTTGAAGAAGCATAATTTTGTAAATAACAGAAAAATGATTAGGTAATTTGCTATTAGGAACGATTTTATAGGCAGGTTTCTCTGAAAAGCAGAAAGGCTTGTCTGTCACCCTGGAAGGGTCTCTGCAGCAGTGTCGTCTTGCCGGCGCCAATCCGCCCAGTAATCACAGTGAATGAGCCGCGCGGCAACTGGAAGTTCACATCGAAGATGCCACGCGTTGAATCCGGGTGACAGTACGTCAGACCGTTCACCGCCAACTCTTGGAGTTGATTTTCAGGAGAACGCACAGGTGTCGAAAGCTGGGGCAATTTCCCATCTTGCCAGACCGGACCACGTGCGATCAAGCGCGTCGATGGCGCATCGGCCAACAGCGCTTCCAAACCGCATCGGCTGATGATTGCACAACAAGGTACAATCAGGAGTATAGCATAGCGCGTTATAGAGAGGCAAGTAGAGATACGGGTTTTCAGAGAAGCCAAAAGACTCGCCTGTCACGGTGACAGGCGAGTCTCATGCATGTTTGGTGTAACTTCTTCTGCTTGGCGCTTGTGAGTTACAATCCTACCTATGCGCATTGGGCAACAAAGGGAAGCTGTTGATCAACTACTCACCGGTCGGCGAATAAAGGATGAGCGCCAGATCAGGCCGTCGTCGCGCAATTCATGAATCACAATCGCCTCAATGGTGATGCCGCCGTCAAAGCCAGTGATAATTTCGCGATCCACCACCACATTGTCATTGACCATGCGCGCTTGCACTGTCATGTGAAGATTGGGGTTTTCGGCAAAGCGCTTGCGGTAGAGTTCATAGGTCTGTTCGATACCGCTACTCAAGATTTCGCCGGTTTCGTAGAGACGGGTCACAATGTCGGGAGCCATGTAACTGCAAAAGGCGTCAACATCGCGCCGGTTGTAGGCTTCCATCTGGCGTTGGACAATGGCTTGGGCGTCGAAAGAATGAGGTGGTTGGTGAGTTGACATTGAACTGATTAAACCTTTTTGTGGTATACTATTCGAGGGCGGATTCGACTAGCCAGCTACAACCTACTCCAACGGACTCAACCACCGTGTCGTCCCATCGCCATCTGCGGCCCAGCCTTCGATCTGCCCATCATCCGAGCGAATCTGATACCAGGTAAAGCCGCCCGCTGATTGAGGACCGGCTAAGACAGTGAATTGCTGACCAGGGTTTACACGAACCAGTAAGGGCGCGTCGGAACCGGGCAAGGCGCGAATGCTGAGTTGACCGCCCGCTGGCATTGTTACCGTAACCCGATCATTAACGCGCGGCGCTCGATTCACCGCTTGCGGTTCGCCCAGTTGCGGCGTCAGCCAGACCGTTTCGGCATCCCGTTCCGCCACCCAGCCAATATTACCCCGCCCATCATCCACTTGCCACCAGGTAAAGTTATCGGCGCTAACGGGACCTTCGATCACCGTGACCCGTTGGCCTGTCCCTAGTTGCAGCACTAATGTTGAGCCGGAGCGCGGTTCGGTGCGCATATTTAACCCAGCCGGCGCCGTGACGCGCGCCGGTTGCCCGCGTTGCAAAACTGTGCCAGGCACAGGGGTAGCCGTAAAGGTGGCAGTCGGATCAGCGACGGGTGTATCGGTGGCAAGCAATGGAATGGGTGTTGCTTGGACAACGGGAGCAACGCTTACCTCTGGTTCGCCCGAACCGGGCGTAGCCGTAGCCTGAAGGAAGGTATCCGCGACATTCGGGGTTGGCGTTGGTGTGGGACGAGGAGCAAAACTACCACAAGCCAGCGCCGGCAAGAGCCAAAGTAGCGAAAAAACCAGCAGCAGCGGTAAGCCGCCTCTCCCCAAAAGCCAAAGTCGTATTGAGCTATGTGAATCCATATTCATAGAAACCGATTATAGCAGGCATTACCAATTCTGTGTATTGCGAAGAGCTTACATGCGTATTAATGTGTTTGGTAGGGAGACAGGGAAACAGGGAAACAGGACATATCTACCTGTCTACCTGTGTACCTGTCTACCGACTCACAACGTCGCCGTCCGTAGCCAAATAATATCATCCCAGGCTTCAATCGTGGCGGCCAGATCAGCAGACACGGGTTCATCGGTGCCCAGAGCCATGATCGCTTCGGTGCGCGGGGCGCGGCGGCCAACATGCATAAAGCTGATGTTAATATCAGCCTGCCCCAACGCTGTACCCACGCGACCAATGATGCCAGGGCGGTCGGTGTGCGATGTGAGGAAAACATGCCCATCCGCCGGGAAGTCGATCCATTGATTGTTGATGGTCACCACATGGGCTTCGCCCTGCAAAATTGCGCCGCCGACCTTCCACTGCGGATCGGCTTTGGTACTGATGGTCAGCATGGTTTCGTAGGGCAGGTCATGTTGATGTTTCTTGATCTCTATCAGATTGACCCCACGCCGTTCGGCCACCAGCGCTGCATTGACCAGATTCACGCGCACCTGTACAACATCGCCCAACAGCCCCTTGATAACGGCGGCATTGATATAGGCGAGATCAAAATTCGCCAGGTTGCCATAAGCTGTCACCTCAACATCGCCAATCGGTTGGGCGCCCAGTTGCCGGAGGAAACCGCCCAACCGTTCGGCTAATGTAATGTACGGCACCAGCACTTCCAAATCTTTCGGCGGGATAATGGGTGCATTCACAGCATAGCGGGCCGGCCGGTCATTCAGCACATCCAGCACCTGCAACGCCACATCTTCGGCCACCTGCTCTTGCGCCTCGACTGTGCTAGCGCCCAGATGGGGGGTGAGGATGATCTTGTCGGAATTGCGCAAGGGGCTATCTTTGCTCAACGGCTCCTCTTCAAAGACATCGAGCGCAGCGCCGGCCAGATGACCACTTTCCACGGCTTCGACCAACGCCACCTCATCGATGATCCCGCCACGGGCTACGTTCAGAATGCGTGCGCCCTTCTTCATCTTTGCCAACTGGTCGCGCCCAATGAGGTTAGTGGTCTGCGGCGTCAATGGTACATGGACAGTCAGGAAATCAGCGTGGGTCAGGACATACTCCAAATCCCCTAGAGCAACCCCGCGTTGCGCCGCATAGTCCGCCGTGACATAAGGGTCATACCCTACCACGCGCATCCCCAGGCCTTGCGCTCGGCGCACCACTTCCTGCGCCACGCGCCCCATGCCCACTGTCCCTAAGACTTTGTCGCGCACTTCCACGCCGACAAATTTGTTGCGCTTCCAGTTGCCGGTGCGCACATGAGCATCGGCCTGCGGAATCAACCGCGCCATGGACATCAAAAGGGCAATGGTATGTTCCGCTGCGGCAACGGTATTGCCCGTTGGCGCGTTGACAACAATCACGCCGGCTTGGGTTGCTGCATCAACATCGATGTTATCCACGCCAACGCCGGCCCGTCCAACCACGCGCAACCGTTTACCGGCGCGAATGACATCGGCGGTAACGGTGGTGCTACTGCGCACCAACAGGGCATCATAGGCGGGGATGGTTTCAATCAACTGTGCGGGGGTTAAATCGGTACGCACGTCGACAGTAACATTGGTGGCCTGGCGCAATGGCGCCAAGCCCACGTCAGCCAAGGCATCACTTACTAAAATTTTTAAAGTTTCACTCATAACCTATACAATCTTTTATCAATCGAGTCTCTTTTTTATATTATCTCAACACTATTTTGTCTTTGCTCGCAACTAGCGATGACTGCAAGCAAAACCGTAGTGTAACTACCATCCTTGACTGACCAGTGCATCTTACAACAAAAGGCGTGAGCGCGCAGGATCCAGTCTCAACGATTTCATCACGGCTGCCATACGCGCTATCAATGGGCAACCTCAGTCGAAAGGCTCATGCCTTCTCCAGATCATACCAATTCGGCCCCACCTCGACATCGACCCTGAGCGGCACATCCAATTGATAGGCGTTCTCCATCACTTCGCAGATGACCGGCACTAGCGCTTCTTTTTCTTCGAGCGGCGCTTCCAACACCAGTTCGTCATGCACTTGGAGCAACATACGCGCCTGGAACCCACCACGCTGCAACCGTTCATGCAGATGGATCATAGCGATCTTCATAATATCGGCGGCGGCGCCTTGGATAGGGGCGTTGATCGCCGCACGTTCGACGGCGGCGCGCTGCATAAAGGGCAGGCGACCACTTTGTAATTCGGGGAAGAAGCGTTTGCGCCCCAGCAGCGTCTCGACATAGCCGGCTTCGTTTGCCAGCTTGGTCGTCTTCTCGATATACTCCTTGATGTTGGGGTAGGTGACAAAGTATTGATCCATAAAGCGCCGCGCCTCTTTGGGATCCATGTCGGTACGGTTGCTGATGCCAAAGGCGCTAGAGCCGTAGATGGTGGCGAAGTTGATCGTCTTCGCCAGGCCGCGCTGGTCGCGCGTCACTTGCTCAATCGGTACGCCAAAGAGTTTGGATGCGGTGGTGGCGTGAATGTCTTGGTCGTTGCGGAAAGCGTTGATCAGCGTCTCTTCCTTGGCAACATGGGCGAGAATACGCAGTTCGATCTGGCTATAGTCGGCAGAGATGAGCAAACACCCCGCTGGCACGACAAAGGCGCGGCGAATCTCGCGCCCCAACTCGGTGCGAATGGGAATGTTTTGCAGGTTGGGGTTGCTGCTGCTCATACGCCCCGTTACCGCGCCGG
This sequence comes from Caldilineaceae bacterium, assembly GCA_026645575.1. The sequence goes on along the minus strand of JAPKMW010000136.1, from coordinate 14,503 downwards.
TCTGGTTAAAGCTGGTGTGCAGCCGGCCCGTCTCCGGGTTGACCAGTTCGGGCAGCGAATCGACGTAAGTGCCGCGCAATTTTTCCAACTGGCGTTGCTCAAAGATGATCGCCAACAGTCGCCGCTGTTGATCGGTCAGATCCGCGGTCATGGAAGCGAGTTTTTCCAGTTCCAGCGCCGCCGTGCTGATCTGGCCGCCTTTGGTGCGGGTCAAGCCTTTGGTGGGCAGCTTCATCTCTTCAAAAAGAACTTGGTTGAGTTGTTGTGTGCTGCGCTGGTTGAAGGGATGGCCGACAATCTCGAAAAGTTCGGTCTCCAAAACATTGAGCCGTTCCGTTAGTTTGCCTGACATGACGGAAAGATAGCCCGTATCCAACGTGATGCCGGCCATCTCCATATCGGTCAGCACCGGCAACAGCGGCAGCTCAATTGTCTCATAAAGCGACCACATGCCCGCCGCTTGTAGACGGGGCGCCAGCTTGTCGAAGAGTTGAATGGTGGCATCGACATCGGCGCCACAGTAGGCCGTGACGCGGTCGATGGCAATCTGGTCAATGGTCACTTGCTTGCGCCCACTGCCGATCAGCGAGATGATGTCGGTCATCTGCCACTCTAACTCGGTGGCAGCGAGATCCTTCAAGCCCAACGCACGACTAGCCGGGTCCAACAGCCACGCCATTGTCATCGTATCATGGATCGGGCCGTTGATAGGCAGGCCAAAACGCCGGCAAACCGTTAAGTCATATTTGCCGTTATGGGCCAACTTGGGAATGGCCGGATTGGCGAGGATCGGTTGGAGCGCAGCTTGCACCTCGCGCCACGGTAACTGTGCGCCTTCGCTATGGGCAATGGGAATGTAAGCCGCTTGCCCAGGCCCCCATGCCAAGCCCAGCCCAACCAGTTTGGCTTGGACAGCGTCCGTGCTGGTCGTCTCAACATCAAAGCTGATGCGGTCGGCAGCGCTAAGGATTTTCACCAATTCTGCAAGGCCAGCCTGGTCTTGAATACAAAGATAGCTGGTGCTGACCGGCGCAGAGGCAGCGGCGGCTGCTGGGGCATTCGCGTCGGCAAATAAACCCATCTGTCCGCTGGCTGTGTCGCCGGGGGGGGCATCGTTGCCAAAGCCATCGGCCTGTGGCAACTCTTTGATCAAGCTGCGGAATTCCAGTTCATTGAAGATCGCAATGACCGCATTGGGATCGTAGCTATGCAAGCGGCACGCTTCCCCATCAAAGGTCAACGGCAGGTCGCGCACAATGGTGACCAGCCGCTTGTTCAATTCGACTTGGGGTTGGGCATCGAGCAAGCTTTGGCGCGTCTTGGGGCCGGGAATGGCGTCGAGATTAGCATAGAGCTTTTCCAGGCTGCCAAATTCTTTGAGCAGCTTCGACGCGGTCTTTTCCCCCACCCCTGGCACACCGGGAATGTTATCTGAGGTGTCGCCGGTGAGTGCTTTGAGGTCGATAAATTGCGCCGGGGTTAACGCATACCGTTCCTGCACTTCCGCCAGCCCATAGACACTGGTAACTGGGTTGGGGCCACCGGAGGTATAGAGAACCTTGATCCGCTCATCGACCAGTTGAAACATATCGCGATCACCGGTCATCACCAGCACATCAAAATTCTGGTCTGCCGCCTGGCGCGACAATGTCCCCAACACATCATCCGCTTCGTAGTTGGGGTAGGTGATGATGGGAATCATAAAAGCGCGCAACAGTTGGTCAATGCGCGTCATTTGGGTGCGCATCTCGTCGGGCATACTATCGCGGGTTGCTTTGTAGGCTGTGAACTCGCTATGGCGCCAAGTGTCGCCCAGGTCAAAGGCAACAGCCACATAGTCAGGCTGATACTCTTTGAAGACGCTCAACAATTTGCGCGCAAAGCCATAGACTGCGCCTGTCGGCTCACCTTCACGCGTCGTAAGCGGCGTCTTCATGCCGAAAAAGGCGCGATAGGCTTGAGAATGACCGTCGATGAGAAGAAGTGTAGGCATAGGTTACGGGAAACTATCAAACAAATAAACGCCAAAGACTAGAGACTAGAGACTAGAGACTCTGCATAGTCTTCAGTCTCCAGTCCCCTTTGTACTTAATTTTCAATCACCAAATTGCCCTGTTGGAGCAATTCTTTCACCTGGCCGATCTTGAGGATCGAGCGCAGGGTGCGCATCCGGCGACCAGCGTCCAGGCGACAGCGCCCGGCGGGTAGTTCCAAGACATAGTTTTTGTTGGATCGATTGGCGAGGATAATAATATCGTCCTTATCTTCCTGCCAGGTGTTGGTATTGCTAGATGTATTCTTACCCATGATCATGCTTGCCTTTTCTAGAATTCAGTCATTAGTTGATTCGGTGATCGGTTTACTATACTGCGGTTGTGATGAAAACCGGCGTTTTCTGCCTAGAACTACGCAAGAAACAAACACCGATTTTCATACAGAACAAAGTATAGTCGTACAGGTAAAGCCAATCAGCCAATAAATTTTCATCTCTTATTGCACCTATTATACCGCTAAAAACGCCTTTTTGACAAAGATACAGGGTGATAAATCCCAGGCTGGCTTTATACTCAAGTGACGACTGGGTGGCTGCTCTTCGATTGTTGGGCCGTGGTTTGCGCTTGTCTTGGTTGCGGCCAAGCTTGCCAAAGTGTAGCGCCGACCATCAAGGCAAAGCCGCCGACGTAGATCATCAAGAAAGCGCCGAGCATCCAATGCCCTTGAGTTAGGGCAATGATTACCGTACACAAAGCATATAGGAACAACACCACCTCGCCGACCAAGGTCCCGTCCAGCGGCAAACGATAGGTGCTGCCTTGCCAGCCATCGCTTTTGCTTTCCACCCGAAACTTGGGGGTGCGCAAGAAGACGCCCCCCTGGTTGCGTAGCCCCTGCCAAACCGCCAATGTGTTGTTAAAGCAAAGACCGGTGCCTAGCAGAGTCAGGAGCGGCAGGTAACGCCATTGGCGCCACCACTGGCGACCATGCAGCACCATCTGGGCGACGGCATATAAGAGCGGCGGGCCAAAGGAAGCCAAACTAAGCAATGCCAGTTGTGAACCGGGATTCTGACCAGTCAACAAGAGCGGCAAGCTCACCAACAAGATGAGCAACAAGAGCGGGTGAATCAGATAATTGCCCAGATGCACCAGCGCCGTGAGCCGCACCAGGAGCGTCCAGTCGCTGCGCCAGACCCGCCCGCCCACTTTGCGCAAGGTCTGGATGCTCCCCTTGGCCCAGCGGAACTGTTGGCGTTTGAAAGCAGCCAGTTGTGGCGGAATTTCGGCGGGCGCTTCCACCTCGCTCAAAAAACAAGGTTGCCAGCCGGCCAACTGGGCGCGATAGCTCAAATCCAGGTCTTCGCAGAGGGTGTCGGCGTGCCAGCCCCCCACCGCCGGGTCATCAATACAAGCACGCCGCCAGATGCCGCCGGAGCCATTGAAGCCAATGGGGAAGCCGCCCGCTTGCCGCCCGGCCTGTTCGACCACAAAATGACCATCCAGCGCCAGCGCTTGACTACGGGTTAAGGGCGAATAGGCCGCATTCAAATGACCCCAGCGCGCTTGCACAAAGCCCACCCGTTCACCACCCGCCTGCGTAAAGCGGGGCAAGGTGCGCAGCAAGAAATCATAGGGTGGTGCAAAGTCGGCGTCAAAGATAGCAATAAACTCACCTTTTGCCAGCGGGGCAGCATAGGCCAAAGCGCCGGCTTTGAACCCCTGGCGCACTGGTCGGCGGATAACGGTGACATCAACGCCCTGCCGTTGCCAATATTCGGCGCGTCGCAACGCGATGGCGGTCGTCTGATCCGTTGAATCGTCTAAAACTTGGATTTGCAAACGATGGCGTGGGTAATCGAGGACAGCACAGGCGTCAATCAGGCGTTCAATCACATGCCATTCATTGTAGATGGGCAACTGAATGGTAACCGTGGGCCAGGCTTGTAAACGCAGCGCCGACTGATGAAGAACAGCGGGTTGCCTGCGCCACGGTTGGCGCAGAAAGAGAAAGGTTAAACCAAAGGCTTGTAGACCATAGAGGGCCAGGCCAATCATGCCGATAGCATAGAAACTTTGCAAGATAAACGCAAGCACAACCAGCAGCGGTGTCATCTGCATAGATCGGATTCTTTACTCCTTTGGTAGCTACTAAACCCGCTCGTAGCCGGTCAATGACCGGCGTTAGGGACGCCGGTCATTGACCGGCTATGAGCTTAATAGCTAACTCCTTTACAGCAAAAAATAGGCCGACGCACCCTGCCGCCAGCCTCCGCTATTATAGCCAAAGTGCGAAGGAGTCCCAATTCCGGTCAGGGCGCGATGGCAGATGCAACCCACAAGTTTGCTCGTCGCCACACCCCGAAGGGGTTCCCGGTGACTGGCTACGAGCGACTTCGCAACAGCCGTAAACTTAATAGGAAGCAATGATACTGCATAAGTAAATTGAGGGGTTTACAATCTGAGAGTTTTAGCCCTTTGTATAGTACAATCAAGCTATTATCCTTTTCAACAGATCGGATTCATCGGCTTGCCCGCCATACGCCCTAGTGCAACGAAATCGACGGTGCGACTATTCTGCATGTCCGGTGGCGAGCGGGAAAGAAATTGGCGCGCGCACAATCGGCAGTTCATGGGGAGTGGTACGCGGCAATCAACATAGTGTGATAACTTTTATGAGCAAACAAAATTCATTAACTGAATTACCAGCAGTGATCTTGCATGATATGATCATCGGCCCCCACATGGCGGCGCCGTTAGACCTGGACGACGAGATGACCCAAGCCGCGGTACGAGCCGGGTTGGAACATGGGCGCATTCTGTTGCTCTTCGCCCTCATGGATCGCAAAGAGTTGCCGCTCCTCGATCAGATTCATCACATTGGCGTCATTGCACAAATCCAATCGATGCAGCGGGGCAATGGCATGGTGATCGTCGTACAGGGCATTGTGCGCGCCGAGGTGAGAGAGTTTGTGCAGACCAAACCCTACATTCGCGCGCTCTGTCACTCGCGCCCAGATCCAGAGGTGTGGGACGAAGAGACCGACCAATTGATGCTGGAGGTGCGCGGGTTGATCGAAGCCTTTGTCGAGCTAACGCCTGGCCTACCCGATGGGGTGATCAACTTTGTGCGCTCTATCCGGGCCCCGGGTCATCTGGCCGATAACAGTGCATACGCACCAGAGTACAGCTACGAACAGCGCCTGGAACTGCTCAACGCCTATGATGTCAAAAAGCGGCTCATCTTAGTGCGTGACTTTTTCCGCCAACGGGTGGCCTATGCCCAGGTGCAGTCGCAAGTGCGTGAACAGGCCAAGGCCGGACTGGAAAGCTCACAGCGCGAATATATCTTGCGCGAACAACTCAAGGCCATCCGCGAAGAGTTGGGCGAAAGCGACGAAACCGAAGCCGAGATCCAGGAATATCGCAAAAAGATTGAAGCTGCCGGTCTTAGCGAAGAGGCGCGCAAAGAAGCCTTACGCGAGTTGGGCCGCTTGGAGAAGATGCCCCCACAGGCCGCCGAATTTTCGGTGATCAAAACCTACTTAGATTGGCTATGCGAATTGCCCTGGAATAAGTTGAGCGAAGACAATCTCGACATCGCCAATGCGCGCCAGGTACTCAACGAGGATCACTATGATCTGGAAGAGGTCAAAGATCGCATTCTCGAGTTTCTGGCCGTGCGCAAACTGGCGTTGGAACGGGATGACCTGGAAGCCGACGACAGTGATCGCCGCGGCGCCATTCTCTGCTTTGTTGGTCCGCCGGGTGTCGGCAAGACTTCGCTGGCCCGCTCCATTGCAAGGGCGCTGGGTCGCGAATTTACGCGTATGGCGCTCGGCGGTATGCGCGATGAGGCCGAAATTCGCGGCCATCGCCGCACCTACATCGGCGCCATGCCGGGGCGGGTGATGCAGGCGTTGCGGCGCACTGGCACGCGCAACCCAGTCTTTGTACTGGATGAAGTGGACAAAGTTGGCTCGGACTGGCGCGGCGATCCGTCATCGGCGCTGCTGGAAGTGCTGGACCCGGAGCAGAACGCCAACTTCCGCGACCATTACCTGGATGTTGATTTTAATCTCTCGCAGGTGATGTTTATCGCCACGGCCAACCTGCTTGAACCGATTCCGCCAGCGCTACGCGATCGTATGGAGATCATTCGGCTCGATGGCTATATTGAGCAGGAGAAGCTGCACATTGCCAACAAGTATCTGATCCCGCGTCAATTGCGCGCCAATAGCCTGCGCCCCAAAGAGGTGAAATTCACCGATGGCGCGCTGAAGACCATTATTCGCGATTACACCCGTGAAGCTGGCGTGCGTCAACTGGAGCGGGAGATCGGACGGGCCGCACGCAAAATGGCGACGCGTATTGCCGCCGGCGAAATCACCACCAAAGTGACGCTCAAAAACGCCGACATCACTAAGTTGTTGGGCAAAGCCCGTTTCTTCTTTGAAGCCGCCGAACGCACGCAGACGCCCGGTGTAGTGACGGGTCTGGCTGTCACCGAGGTGGGGGGCGACATTCTCTTTATCGAAGCCAGCCGTATGACCGGTGGTGGCCGCCTGACGTTGACCGGTCAACTGGGCGATGTGATGAAAGAGTCGGCCAACATTGCGCTCTCCTATGTCCGCGCCCGCGCCGAAACCTTTGGCATTGACCCGACCCTGTTTGAGAAGAGCGACATCCATTTGCATGTCCCCGCCGGCGCCACACCCAAGGATGGGCCATCCGCCGGTGTGGCGATGGTGATGGCGCTCCTTTCTATGCTCACCAAAAAATCGGCGTCGGGGCAGATTGCCATGACCGGCGAAGTGACGCTGCGTGGTCGCGTCATGCCGGTGGGCGGGGTGAAGCAGAAGGTGCTGGCTGCCCATCGCGCCGGCTTGAAGAAGGTGGTCATCCCCAAGCGCAACGAGGCCGATCTGGATGATCTGCCACCGGAAGTGAGCGAGAAGATGGAATTTATCCTAGCCGAGACCATTGACGATGTCTTCCCCCATGTCTTGCCGGGGTTGAAGAAGGTCGGCGCCAATGGTCGCCGTCCCCGCCCAACAAGGCTGATTTCGTCTAATGGTCATGTCGATGAACTACCGGTGACACCAGAGCCAGTGGAAGCGGAGTAAGTGAATCAGTAAAACAGTACGTCAGTGGTTCTGCACTGACGTACTGTTTTACTGTCCTACTGAACTACTGTCCAACCACTTTCCCACCACCCGCCCCATGCCAATCTCTTGCGGCTGGAAGCCCACTTTTTCATATAGCCCAACAGCGGTATCGGTGAAGAGATAGACATGTTGACCGGGTAGCCGGTGTAACAACGTTTCCATCATGGTGCGGGCAATGCCACGACCACGGTAGGGCGAATAGGTCCAGACATCCACAACATAGGCATTACAGACGCCATCGGACAAGGCGCGCGCCTTGCCAACAATTTCGTCGCCGGCATAGGCGATCACCGTAACGGCACTGTTGCAAAAGGAGGCTTCTAACTGGGCTGGTGTACGCCCATTGTCGAAGTCATCCTCGGCGACTTTTGCTTTGATCTCGTCCCAATTGACGCCCACCAGATCCAGTTTATAGATAATTTCGGCCATTGACCCTCTCCTGTCCTCAGTAGCTGATTTTCAGCAATCTTGTCTGTGAAAACAGCCCAGCTTTTTCCAACGTTTTTTTGGAACGATGATTGTAATACCAGCAGCCGGCCACTGGTCGTAGCCCTTGCGCAAGACAACAGCCAATCAGGTGAGTGATGATGGCCGGGCCAATGCCCTGGTTACGATGGGCGGGAACAGTAAACATGCCGCAACTGGCAACCGCCGGCAGCAGACGCCCTTGCTCAATAATGCCAAAGCCGACACATGCCACAGACCCTGGCACGACGCGTTCTGTGATGTACAGTTGCCCGTCGGCCAGCCGTTGTTCCAGCTTATCAAAGAAATCACCAGAAAGTTCTTGAAAGAGCGGCTGATCAGCCGGCGTGGCCTGGCGATGGCGTAGGCTCATGGGCGGCTGATAGAGTGGATGTTGGGCGTCATGTTGGAAGAAGTAGGCTTGCTTTTCAAGTTGGCGGTACTCATCCAGCGCATGGGCCAGGAAAAATTCATCACAAGTCGGGACAAAGGCCGCTTGTACTTCTTCTAGCTTACGCGCTTGGGCAAAAACCCGCTGTCCCAACCGCCGATAGCCCGGCAGTAGGGCAAACTGGGTCAACAAGGATTGCTGGTGGACAGACGCCCAGCCGATCTGTTCATCACCGTTGCGAATGGAGTAATGCGTTGAGGCGAGAATGTGGTCTTCAAGAAACGAATCGATAGGCGAGGGGAAAGCGCCAATGTGCTGCTGCAAGGGCGGTAACAGATCAGTCAAGATGACTGGAACAAATTGAATGGTCATATGGATAATTTATCTTCTCTGTCAAGGGTTGCTTACTGGCGTTGGCGGATGAGCACCGTGCTGCCCGCGCTTGCGGGCGTAAAGCCCAGCCGTTGGAACAAGGCCAAGGAACGCACATTGGGCGCGTCGATGTCGGCTTTGAGCGTTTGCAGGGCGAAACGCTCAAAGCCAAACGCAATGACGGCGGACAGCGCCTCCCGCATGAGACCTTGCCCCCAGTAGGCGCGACCGAGGATGCAGCCGATCGCGGCCGATTGCGCTTCCTGGTCAAAGCTATGCAGACCACAGGTGCCGATGATCCGCCCCTCTGCCCGCAAGCTGACGCCCCATTCAAGCGACGCCCGTTCGGCAAAGAGCCGGGTGACACTCGCCAACATTTGGTCAACGTAGGTGAGGTCGGGGAACGCCGGGTCACTGGTAAAGGCCATGACGGCGGCGTCCCCGTAGATGACAAACAGATCGGCCCGGTCAGCCGTCGTGAGCGTGCGCAGATCCAGGCGTGGCGTCCTGAGGGTTGGGACAGCATCCCATCCAAAGGGCGCCATCACCTGGTTCCCCGTAGAGATCACGGCGCTCATGCCGGTTCATCGGTCATCATGCGCCCCGGCTCGACGCCGATGTAGTGCCACCAGAGCTTTTCGGCCATCACTGTCGGGTGGAGCGTCATCCCTTGCAACTGGAAGTATTCGCAGACGCGGGTGACATCGCGCAGGAAGATCTTCCAGGCGTTGCGGTTGGAGACGGCCATCGTCACCTGCGGGAAGTCGATCAAGGTGACTTTGCCCTGCCAGTAGAGAATGTTAAAGGCCGACAAGTCGCCATGAATCAACTCATGCTTGAGCATCAGTTCGATGTTGCGCATCACCTCGGCAAAGAGCGGCTGCCGTTCCGCTGGCGGCAAGGCGACGCTGTGCAACGCCGGCGCCGGCATTTTGACATCGCCAATGTATTCCATGAGGATGGCATTTTCACCGCTGGCGATCGGTTTGGGAACGGCGGCGCCCATGCCATGTAGCCGTTGCAAGGTGCCAAATTCATACATGATCCAAGAACCATGCAGGAGTTCGGCGCCAAAGCCGGTCTTCTTTTTCATGGCGCGCATGGCGCGACTGTCGCGCCGCTTGACAATGCCCCCTTCGCTGCTCAAAATCTCGCGCCCTTCGCGATAGGTGATGTCATTACGCAGGTTGCGGAACTGGCGCGGGCGATAGACTTTGGCAGCAAAATGATCCAGGCCCGTGTCCGGGTTGGCTTTGCAGAGATAGACATTGGCTTCTTTGCCCCCCTTGACCTGGCTCAGGACATCGACAATCAAGCCTTGGTCGTAGAAGATGCGAAGCGAATCGAGCAGCCACTGGGTTTCAAAGAGCTTCGGCTTATAGGTGATCTGGAAGCCCGCTTCTAACCCGGCGGCATTTTCAGTGAGTTGGGCCACAACTTCGGTGGCGGACTTCTTCGGTTTTGGCTTGGGCTTGCCATTTTGGCTGCGCCGCGCCGCGCGGTCGAGCAGGCCAAAGCGATCCAGTACATCATCGTACTCGTCTTGATACGAATTGTTGGTAGAATTATTGGTCATAGCGTAGTTGGAAGTCACGGTTGTTGTTGTTCCTTGTGAATGCAGTTGATTCGTGTTACGTGATTCGTGTTGCGTGAACTATTCATCGTGTGCATTGAATCCGTTATGTACAAAACAAATTAATCCGGCTTGAGATTGATACGACCCCGTGACACGAAAAACGCCACGGGCTAGAAAGTCCCGTGGCGTGCAAGTTGGCTGTAGGATCAACAGCACAACAGTGATTTTCTGCTCAACCACGCCTTTATCCGCCGGCATAAGCAGGCACGATGACAAGACGCAGGGAACAAAAAAAGCCACGGGTGATACACCCGCGGCTTTTCTATCAAAGGAATAACCAGATCTGTACGCAGCTTACGCAGAGCCACCAGCAAAAGCAGGCAAGGCGCTACGAAAACGACAACCGGATGTAACCCATTTGCGGATTACAGAACGGTAACAGATATGGTGATATGATAGCGGTGGTGAGTTACAAGGAACTCAGGACGAAGAAGCGTGTCGCTTTACTTCAACACCGGCAGCAGGCATATCAATGGACGATTGCTTTGGGTTTGGGTATAGACCTTGACTTGAGCTGGCATCGACATGCCTCCTTTCGAGGAAAGACATTCCATCAACAACTGTTGATGATAAACATTGAAACAACAAATTGAAACAACAAGCGGTAGCGAACAATACACTTACCGCTTTTCAGCATAACTTACAAACAGACAGCGCTATGTATGCTATGCTACAATTACAAAAGTAGTCTATCACGAAAGTTGGCAGAATGCAAAACTGGCTTGTACAAAAATTGAATTCTATACAAAGCCAACTTTTGAATAGTTCTTGGATTTGATAACTTATTTGAGCAGTAGAAAGGCTTTCCTGGCATGATGCAAACGCCTGATCCGTTTCTGCAATTGACAGAGCCGGCGCCAACCAAACCGCCCTTGCCCTGGGGCTGGGGCGAGATTACCAAGGCCCTGTTGTTTATCATTATCGGCATCCTTGTAGTCGGCGCCCTTGTCGTTGGTATTGGCGTCGCCACCGGTGCATTACCACTACCGGAAGGAGAAGGCATGGCAGCAGCACCATTGTTTTGGCTGGGGATGCTGATCTATGGTGTAGTGGCGCTAGCGGTTTATCTCTTTGCTGTTCGGCGGGCACAGGGCGATTGGTCGCCGCTTGGCTTTGGCCCCTTTGGGTGGCAGTGGCTTTTTATGGCGCCGGTCATCACGCTAACAATGTTGTTTGGCATGGGGCTTGTCAATGTAGTCTTCGTCATGCCCTTTACGGGCGGCGAATTTGAGAATCCCCAGATTGAAGCGCTGACTGGTGGCTCATCGCTTTCCCTTGGCGAGTTAGGCGCATTGATGATTCTGGTAGCGGTCGTCGCCCCCATTGTGGAAGAGCTTTTCTTTCGCGGGATGCTCTACCCGGTGCTACGCCGCCGCTGGTCGGCGCCCATCGCCATTGCCGCCAATGGTTTCCTGTTTGCACTGATCCATGTCATGCCGATCTTGCTGCCCGGCCTTTTCTTCGTCGGCATCGTCTTAGCCTGGGTGCGGGAACGGAGCGGCTCCGTCATCCCCTGCATGGTGATCCACGCATTGCAAAATGGCACTGTCTTGCTGGTGATCTATGCGACGCTGAATGGAATGGTGAGTTAAGACAAGAAGACAGGAAGACAAGAAGAAGAACGTCTCGTTCTTCTTCTTGTCTTCCTGTCTTCCCCTGTGGTACACTGAGAGAATGAGTACAACGACAATAACCGATAATGAATATCTTTTGCTCGATTCCGGCAATGAACAAAAGCTGGAACGGGTTGGTGAGTATATCCTAGTGCGCCCGTCGCCGCAAGCGGTGTGGCGACCCCAACTGCCGGAGGCGGAGTGGAACCGCGCCGATGCCATCTATGTGCGCTCTTCGGAAGGAAGCGGCGCCTGGCAATGGAAGCGCAAAATCAAACGGGAATTTGATATTCTCTATAACAATATCTCCTTCAACATCCACCTGACCGATTTTGGGCACCTGGGGCTTTTCCCGGAACAAGTCGATAACTGGAACTGGTTGCGCCAGATCGTCCGCAAACGGCTGGTGCGCACCAATTATCGCAACTTGCATATCCTCAACCTCTTTGCCTATACCGGTGGCAGCACCCTGGCGTGCAGCCAGGCCGGCGCGCACCTGATCCACGTTGATGCCGCCAAAGGGGTGGTGGACTGGGCGCGCAAAAATGCCAAACAGAGCAAATTGGATGAGCGCCCCATCCGCTGGCTGGTCGATGACGCCATGAAGTATGTCGAGCGCGAGATGCGGCGCAACCACACCTATCACGGCATTATCTTTGACCCGCCCTCCTTTGGTCGCGGGCCGAAGGGAGAAGTCTTCAAAATTGAGAATGATTTGATGCCGCTGCTGGAGGGGTGTCGAGCGCTGCTGGCCAAGGATGCGCTCTTTGTCCTCTACAGTTGTCATACCCCCGGCTTCACCCCGCTGACGCTGGAAAATCAACTGCTCGGCATGTTGGACGGGCGCGATGGCAGCCTGGAAAGTGGCGAAATGACGTTGACGGCGCAGGCTGGTCGCCAATTGCCGAGTGGGACCTATGCACGGTGGGTGGCGGAGGAGTGAGTGAAGGTAAACTGAAGTAGCAAGCGGTCATGTCAAGGCACTACAGCGGATTTGGGAAGCAGCCGATGACCGACTTGATGACGACAACGCCTCCGTTTGGCGCTCTTCTGGGGTAAGAGGTAGCTTCGATTATGAGAAACTATAATTGGCCCCAGAAACTAGACCACATGTTAGAAGAATAGAGGGAAGAAAGCATGTGGAGGGAAAAGCAATGAACGGGAAACGGAAACAGTATAGCGGACAGTTCAAATTCAAAGTGGCACTGGAGGCCGCCAAAGGCACGAAGACGATTAGCGAACTGGCGAGTGAAACGGGCATTCATCCAACCCAAATAGGACAGTGGAAACGCCAGTTATTGGAAGAAGGGGCCGAGTTGTTTAGTCAGCAAAGCAATCGGCAAGCCCAAGCGGTGGCGAAGCAGAGGCTGAACTATATGAGCAGATTGGGCGCCTCAAGATGGAACTTGAGTGGTTGGAAAAAAAAGCTGCCCAATTCAATTGAAGCGCAACGCACGATAATCATGAGCGCTTGCATCAAAGTTTAGCCTATCGCACACCGGCTGAGGTGCATTTTGCGAAATGAGGTTTCCGGTGTTGCCGCTTCAGTCTATCTTATTTTCACCGTTTCGTGGTCTTGACATTGGGGCCAATTATAGTGGCGGCGATTCGCATTCGATGAGGGCATTATTCAAAGCACCACGGCGCAAGCGCAAAGAATTTGGTCGTTGCAAGACTTCAGGTATAATTAAGGTTATCTTGTTCAACAAATCCTAGGGGCGCGGATTCAGGTAGCGCGGATCTTTATGCGGCAACGGAAGATTTTCGGGAAAGGGAATATGGCTCAACTGCGGGCAATGCGGCCCGGTCAAGCCGATTGCCCCTTGTCCCCCATTCCCGATCATCCCGCCTACGCGACCGATAATCCGCGCAATCCCCAATCCGCGCCCCTACCACCCAAGCTTAACCATGACCAAACTCCTCCACGCCGCCACCACCGACAAAGCCTGGCGCGCCTACTACACCGTCTACAACCAACACGGCCACGACTACCCCGAAGCCTTCTACGAAGAGATCATGCGCCTGGAATTTGCTGCGCTGACTGTACCCTGCGCCACCCAAGTCGCCTATGAAATCTTCTACAAAGGCGTCAAGGTCGGCGAACATTACACCGATATAGAGTTAGCGTCGTCGGTGATCTTGGAACTCAAAGTCGTTCCCATCCTTCTCCCGCGCCACCATGCCCAGTTGGTCTCTTATTTGAAGGTATCCGGCAAAACCGTCGGACTGCTGCTCAACTTTGGCGGCGTCAAACCCCATGGCGTGCGGCGGGTGTTGACCAATGCCGAACTACGCAATCAACCCGCTTGGCAACCCGATGATCCTGATCCCAACCACCTTTACCCCGAACTCACCAAAGAGTTACGCAGTGCCGTATGGGAAGTGTATCATACGCTCGGCACTGGCTTTGTCTTTCGCGTCTATGCCAATGCCATCTATGTGGAGTTACAACAACGAGGCATCACCTGTAAAGCGATACGCCGTTTGGCCGTCAGCCACCGGGGACAAGCGATCGGCGAGTTACCACTACGCCACTTTATTGTTGACCAACGCGTCGTCTTGCTGCCCGTCGCCGAAGCAGCCATCAACCAGTCCGATCTCAATAAAGTGCGTGTGGTGATGATCCAGCGCGGACTGAAGCTTGGTATGGTAGTCAACTTTGGCAATGAGAAGCTGGAAGTGAAGTATGTGCGTTAGGGATAGGGGCGCGGATCCAGGGCGGCGCGGATTGTTATTGCTGTACAGGCGACTGCTTCTTCAAATAAAGACTGAACAGTTGATGGTCATTCTAATGAAATTTGACGAACAAAATCGGTAATGGTTAAGTTAGGTCATCGAAGCGAAAAGGAGGCAAGATGACCCAA
>JAPKMW010000013.1 GCA_026645575.1 Caldilineaceae bacterium | reverse complement strand
CTTCCCTTCCCTGTCAAATCCCGAAACCGTCGTTTCTCACTTCGCTTTCGTGATTTGGTCGTACCCGTTTCATCCGTTTGCGGCTACCGAGGTAACCCTTGGCGTCAGGCACCCCTTGGCGTCAGGCACGAAGAAGGATTCTACATCTACCGTCTTCGTTTGTCAAGTCTGCTATCCGTTAGTTTTCATAACGTTTCCCTGACTTGTGACTCCCTTCACAAACACCGTCCCAAGCACGAATCGAGAGTTTACCACTCGCTCCACATCCTGTCAAATTCAGAAACCGCAATTTTACATTTGGTTTCGGTTCTGACAAACTGTCTGCTTTTCCCAACGCCACCCCTCTTTCAGGGCTGGTTTGTCAGCAGGATTTACGAGTATACCACAATGAACACCGTTGTCAAGTAAGCACCATTGCAATTTTCAATACTTTCGCAGCGCAAACAGAAGCCGATCCATCTTCAGCCCTGTTCGTTTATCACTGTTTTGAGGTCACTACCTGTCAACGGTGGGGAGTTGTTTTTACCGCCATCGGCAAGCCGGCGACCATAAAGATGACTTCATCGGCGGCGGCGGCAATGCGTTGATTGGCTCGCCCTAGGGCATCGCGATAGATGCGGCCCAACCGATAGGCTGGGACAATGCCGAGACCGACTTCATTCGATACCAGAATCCATGCCGCTTCACTTTGGGCATAGGTTGCCAGCAAGGCGTCCACTTCCACCTGCAGAGCGGCGCTTGCTTCTACTTCGGTGGCGCTTTCGGGCAAGGCGATGATGATATTACTTGCCAGCAGGGTGAGACAATCGAGCAGAATCATGTCGGGGTGGTAGATTGGGAAAGCGGCGCCAATCGCCTGCCCCACATCACGCGCCGCTTCCAAGGTATGCCAAGTGGATGGCCGTTGGGCGCGATGATTGGCAATGCGCAGTGTCATTTCTTGATCCCAGGCTTGAGCAGTTGCAACATAGACGACACGTTGTCCCCGCTCTGCCGCCAGGGCTTCGGCATAGGTGCTTTTGCCGCTACGGGCGCCGCCTAAGATGAAGGTTAATTGTTTGGTCATGGTCTACTTTTCTACGCTTCCTGAATTAGCGAGTAACGGAAGGGTTACTCTGCTGACCGCGTTATCATCGCGCCCGTAAAACAAAGATGCAAAGAATCCGCTCTTTTGTTATCATAATACGCATCACGTCCACAAGAAAAATCTGCGCAAGTAAAGGAGCAACCCAATGCGTTTGGTTCAATTTCTTACTCCTGGCGGCGAGCGGCATGTCGCGCTTGTTCGCGACAGCGCCACCCTACAATTGCTACAAAACACCCAGTATGTACGCGATCTCGTCCTGGAAGCCCAGCGCGCCGGACAAACCCTCACCACTACCGTCGAAGCACGCGTGAGCGATGAAACAGCCAATTACGATCAAATCGTTGCCGAAAATCGCCTGTTACCCCCGCTCGATCACCCTGATCCCGCCCACTGTATCCTTTCCGGCACAGGGTTGGATCACTTGGGAAGCGCCCAGGCGCGCGATTCTATGCACGCCAAGCTCAACAGCGGCGAACTAACTGATTCTATGAAAATGTTCAAGCTCGGCTTGGAAGGGGGCAAACCGGCGCCCGGCCAGATCGGCGTGCAACCGGAATGGTTTTATAAGGGCGACGGCAGTTGGCTGGTCGCGCCTGATCATGACCTGCCCTTGCCCACCTACGCCCTCGACGGCGGCGAAGAGCCGGAACTGGTGGGTCTCTATGTGATCGGCGACAAGGGCGAAGTGTTGCGCGTCGGCTTTGCCTTGGGCAACGAGTTCTCCGATCATGTGCTGGAAAAGCAGAACTATCTCTATCTTGCCCACTCCAAGTTGCGCAATAGCTCCTTTGGGCCGGAACTGCTCGTGGGCGAAGCGCCGGCAGACATCCGCGGCGTCTCCCGTATCCTACGCAATGGTGAAACCGTCTGGTCGGGCGAATTTCTCACCGGCGAGGCCAACATGACCCACACGCTCGCCAACATTGAACATCATCACTTCAAATATAGCGGTTTCCGCCGCCCCGGCGATGTCCACTGCCACTACTACGGCACCGCCACCCTTAGTTTTGCCGCCGGTTTCCAACCCCAACCCGGCGATGTCTTTGAAATTTCCGCCCCCGCCTTTGGTCGCCCCCTGCGCAACCCGTTGGTGAAGAGTGGGGGCGCAGATCCGTTGATTGCAATTGTGAATTTATCGTAGATAGGTAGACAGGTAAACAGGTAGACAGGTAGACAGGTAGATACGTCCTATTTCCCTGTGTACCTGTCTACCTGTCTACCTGTCTACCCATACCCAGAGAAAACCCTATGACATTCCGCTTTAAGCTGTTGAAAACCTACGAAGATTGTTATCACTTTCAAGAGTTGACCAACCGCATTTGGGGCGGCGGCCCGGCGGATGAAACACCGATTCATATTTTGGTGACGATTGGTAAGAATGGCGGCGGCGTGCTGGCCGCGTATGCCGATGATGGACCGGCTGATTTGAATGGCATGGTCGGCATGGCGCTCTGGTGGCTGGGGACGGATAGCCAAAACCGGCTCAAGATTTGTAGTCACATGGCCGGGGTGTTACCCGCCTGGCAAGGCCGGGGCGTTGGTGCGCTCGTTAAATTCAAGCAGCGGGAATTGGTGTTGGAGCAAGGGCTGACCGACTGGGTCACCTGGACGTATGATCCACTCTATCGTACCAATGGCGTTTTCAACATTCACCGGCTGGGCGCCGTTTGCAACACCTACTACCGCAATGTCTACGGCGAACTCAACGACGATCTCAATCGCGGCGCGCCCAGCGACCGCTGTCAAGTGGATTGGTGGCTGCGCAGCGAACGGGTGGCAAGCGCTGCCAACAGCCGCTCTCAGCGGGGAATTCCCAAAGCTGACTATCTGGATTTGCAAGTGTTGCCCAGCACGCTCACCGGCGACAATTTCCGGGCGCCGGTTGAAACCGAAGTTCCGGTCACTGGCGCGCCCTTAGCCGTTCCCGTGCCGGATGACATTGGCGCCATTCGGCGCACTGACCCTGAATTGGGGAAGGTCTGGCGGCTCTATATGCGTAAAGTGTTAGAAGCAGCCTTTGGCGCCGGCTACACAATGATCGATTGTATCCATCTGCCAGAACAAGGGTGGCATTACATTTTGACCCATTCATCAATTTCATAGCGCTATTTTGTAGCACGATTAGGTGTAGAGGCGTGTCAGGTTTAACAGTTGCTTCACCTTGTCACCCTGTCACCTTGTCATTTTCTGAGGAGAACCATCATGCGTATTGAACGAGTCGAACTGCGCCAAATCTTTCTGCCCTATGTCTCTTACTTCGAGACGAGCGGCTGGCGCGAGGAGGGCTGTCACGCCGTCATCGTGCGCGTCGACGCCGAGGGCATTACCGGCTGGGGCGAGTCGCCGGTGGGGCAACACCCCTTTTACAATGAAGAGAACACCAAAACGGTCTGGGCGATGATGCAGGATTACCTGGTGCCGATGCTCTTCCAGAAGGAGTTGACCGGACCGGAAGATGTGACGCCTACCTTTGCCCGCATTCGTGGCAACCGCATGGCGCAGGCCGGGTTGGAATTCACCATGTGGGATTGGTTTGGTCGCGCCCAGGGCAAAAGTCTGGCG
This sequence comes from Caldilineaceae bacterium, assembly GCA_026645575.1. Next base: position 150,162 of record JAPKMW010000013.1, on the reverse strand, counting down.
GCCATGTTGGGCGGCGTCCGTGATCGCGTTGATGTGGGCGTGAGCGTCGGCATCCAGAAGGACATCGACACCTTGCTCAAGGTTGTCGGCGGCTATATCGATTCTGGCTACAAGCGCATCAAGCTAAAGATCAAACCGGGCTGGGACATTGAGCCGACCCGCGCCGTGCGCAATGCCTGGCCCAATATCCTGCTCCAGGTTGACGCCAACAGCATCTACCATCTGAGTGACGCTGATCACCTGGCGAAGTTGGATGAATTCAACCTGCTGCTCATCGAACAGCCCCTGGCTCATGACGACATCTTTGACCATGCCAAGTTACAGGGCAAGGTGAAAAGCCCCATCTGCCTGGACGAAAGCATTGTCTCGCCGGAACATGCACGCTGGGCATTGGAGATGAAAGCCTGTGGCGTCATCAACATCAAGCCGAGCCGCATTGGTGGTCTTGCCGACGCTAAGCGCATTCATGACATGGCGCAAGCCGCCGGCATCCCCGTCTGGCATGGCGGCATGTTGGAGACCGGCATCGGGCGTACCACCAACGTCGCCCTCGCCAGCCTGCCCAACTTCACCCTCCCCGGCGACATTAGCGCCAACGACCGCTACTACAAACGAGACATTGTCAAAAACCCCTTCACCCTCAACGCCGACAGCACGCTCACCGTCCTCACCACGCCGGGCAACGGCGCCATTGTCGATGAGGATTACCTAGAGACGGTGACGGTGGCAAAGGTCGAGATGCGGAATCAGTGAGATTGAGAGATTGAGAGATTCAGAGATTCAACCATGCAATCTCTCAATCTCTCAATCTCTTTTAATCTCTTAATCTCCAAAAGGGAAAGAGTTATGGATAAGCTTCGAGCAGTCATTATCGGCACCGGCGGCATTGCCCAGTCGCATGTCGCAGCCTTGCGGGCAAATGGTGAACGGACGGATCTGGTAGCGGCAATGGACATTGACCGGGATCGGGTTTCCGCCTTTTGTGAAACGCATGAGATTCCCCGTCCCTATACCGATGTCGATGAGATGTTACAGCGGGAACAGCCGCAACTGGTGCATATTGCCACCCCACCCGGCACTCATTGCGATCTGAGTATTGCTGCATTGGAAGCAGGGGCGTGGGTGTTGTGTGAAAAGCCACTCTGCGCCTCGCTGGCTGAGATGGATCGGATTGAAGCGGCGGAAGCGCGCACCGGCAACTATTGCAGCAGCGTCTTTCAGTGGCGCTTTGGCTCCGGCGGCCAACATCTGAAAGGGTTGATTGACAGCGGCGCGCTAGGCAAGCCGTTGGTCTGTGTCAATCTCACCACCTGGTATCGCACCCATGCCTACTATGCCGTCCCCTGGCGCGGCAAATGGGCGACCGAGTTGGGCGGCTGTACCATGGGCCACGGCATCCATTCCATGGACTTTATGCTCTACCAGTTGGGCGAATGGGCCGAGATCCGTGCCATGATGGGGACGCTCGACCGCAACATTGAGGTGGAAGATGTGTCGCTGGCCAATGTGCGCTTTGCCAACGGCGCACTGGCGAGCATCACCAACAGCGTCCTTTCGCCACGGGAAGTCTCCTACCTGCGCTTTGATTTCCAAAAGGCGACGGTGGAGTTGACCCATCTCTACAGCTACAAAAACGCCGACTGGCGCTACTCCATCCCCCCCGGCGCCACCAACACCGACGAGTTGGCCCAGTGGCAACAACTGCCGCCCGACGTGCCTTCTTCCCACGCCGGCCAACTGGCCGCCCTCCTCGATAGCCGGGAACGCAATGAGCGACCGTTAGTCAGTGGGCCGGGGGTACGGGGAACAATTGACTTTCTCGCCAGTCTCTATAAGTCCGCCATCACCGGCCAACCGGTGCTGCGCGGCTCGATCACGCCGGACGATCCTTTCTATCATACGATGAATGGTCAGCCGACCAGCAAGTAAATGGCGCTTATGGGTTGTCATTTGGGCAAAATTGAAGTATACTATCAACAAAATTCCGATGGGTGAACTCGTCCCATAGGGACGGTTGAATTTAGGGGAGAAAAAGGGAAAGAAAAGATGATCCGACTCTAAACTCAACCGTCCCTACGGGACAAAACCGTGTCTGTACACGAACCTAACCAAACCCAGCAAGACTTAGTTGACAAAACAGTACACCAGGGCTCCCGCTCAATCAACGAACCAACCAACCATCAGGCAGAAGCGCCATGCAACCCATCACCGACGAACAAGGCCGCTATACGACTATCCCGCGACGTGTTTTCCCCCTCGCCCGGCTCTTTCCCTCCCTTTTCTACTATACGGAATTCCTGATCTATGTCTTCCGCTACAGCGCGCTGGCGAAACGGGGCGTCTATGGGGCGGAAGAGTGGTGGTATAGCAGTCTGCTCGCCCTGCAAGGCTTGGAGAAGGTGGGCGTCCAGGTCGAAGTCACCGGCAGCAAGCACATCGAAAGGGTGGGCGGCCCCTGCGTCTTCATCGCCAACCATATGAGTACGCTGGAGACGATTTGTCTGCCGGCGGTGATCCAGCCCTACAAGGATTGCACCTTTATCATCAAGCGCGGCATTGCCGAATACCCCGTCTTCAAACATATCATCATGTCCCGTGATCCGATCATCGTCGATCGCACCAATCCCCGCGAGGACCTCAAGGTGGTGTTGGAGGAGGGGAGCAAGGCCATTGAACGAGGTCGCTCAGTCGTCGTCTTCCCGCAGACGACGCGCACCGTCACCTTTGATCCCGAACAATTCAACACCATCGGCATCAAGCTGGCCAAACGGACCAATGTGCCGGTCGTCCCGTTGGCGCTCAAGACCGACGCCTGGGGGATTGGGTCACTCGTCAAAGAGTTTGGCCCCATCGACCCGACGAAAAAAGTCCACATGGCCTTTGGCGCGCCGCTCACCATCCAAAGTCGCGGCAATGAAGAACACAAACAGATCATCGACTTTATTCAACGCCAGATCGCACAGTGGTAGCCAGCAGCGACCAATCAAAGTCCTGGTGTACAAATGCAACAACCAAGCTAACCGATTCTTCCCTACCATCCCTTTCCAATTTCCTGATTCTGCCCATATTTAACCGCGAAGACGCAAAGCGAGCGAAGGTATTTTCTTTGCGTTTTTTGGTTAACTATTGTGGCTCAATCGCGTCCTGAGGATACCCGCAGAGGCTTGACAGCCATCTTCCCGGAAGGTTTAACCGGACCGATCCTGTCGAGCGCACCGACCTTCCGAGAAGATTGAGTTGGCGACTCCCTGAATTCCTGTTGACCCACTATTGTTGTAACTCGATTGTATCAGCAAGATGCCGATGGGCCATTTTTGCCGGTTTCCCGAAAGTTGGTGCGTAATGGTAAGATAACACCCACTCTTACACTCTATTGCTTGACGATTCATTAACCAAAGGAAAGATTTTCATGTCTACATCAACACCGTTTAGTTATAGCGCGCTCCTCTCCAAACAGGCGGCTGACCCGGTCAAAGCTGGCCCACGCCCCCGGCGCGGCAAATATGATTTCGCCGTGGCCTATCCCGACCCGGCGTCGCTGCCACTGGAAGAGTTGACCGATGGGCTGGCCCAAGCGCTGGCCGAAGAAGGGCGCGAACTGGCGATCTACAGCCATCCCCAAGGCTATCCGCCGTTACGTGAATGGATTGCTGAAAAGCTGGGTCGCGAACGGGGTATCCACATCACTGCCGACGACCTGATTTTGGCCGATGGCTCTGGCCAACCGATCCACATGTTGATCGAAACCCTGGTCGATCCGGGTGATGTCGTCATCACCGAGGACTTTGTCTACTCCGGCACGCTCAACCAATTGCGCCGCTTCCGCGCCGATATGCGCGGCGTGACGACCGACGGCGAAGGGATGTTGCCCGATGTATTGGAAAGTGTTATCCAAACCGCTCTGCGCGAAGGCAAGCACCCCAAGTTTATCTACACCGTCCCCTCGCACCAGAACCCGCAAGGCTGGACGATGTCGCTAGAACGGCGCAAGGCGTTGGTGGCGCTCTCGCAGCAGTATGATGTCCCGGTGATGGAAGATGATTGTTATGTTGATGTGCGCTTTGAAGGCGAGCCGGAACCGTCGATCCACGCCCTCGATGGCACGGGTCGGGTGATGTATGTCTCCTCTTTCTCCAAGATCATCGCTCCTGGGATGCGTTTGGGTTATATGACGGCGCAACGCGATCTGCTGGAGCGGGCGCTAGGCGCCAAGAGCGGCGGCTCCGTCAATACCTTTGCCGCCTTTGCTGTCCACCGCTATGCCACCGGCCAACTGGACGCCCACATTGAAGAGATCAACGACATTCAACGGGTCAAACGTGATGCCATGTTGGCCGCGCTGGAAACCCACTTTGGCGGCACCGGTTCCACCTGGAGCCGGCCCAAAGGCGGCCTCTTTATCTGGCTCCAATTACCGGAAGGCGCCGACGCCGTTGCCATGCAACCCAAAGTGTTAGCCACGGCTGATGTTGGCTACCTGCCCGGTCCCGGCTTCTCGCCCGATGGCGTCTCCGGGCGGAACTGCTTGCGGCTCTGCTTCGGCTATAATCCGGCGGCTGATATGGACGAAGGGATCAAGCGGCTGGCACAAGTGTTTCGCGCTGAAGGTATGATCTAGCTACTGCGGGTGGATCGTTTGACAGAGATGAGATTGAGAGAGATAGAGATTGAGAGATTAGGCTGTAAATCTCTCAATCTCTTTATCTCTCAATCTCTTTATTTTTTACTAGAAACGAGCATTCTCTTGAGCCTACAAAAAAGCTTGCCCATTATTACCTCGATTGTCATTATCTTGATTGTCGCTGTACTGCGCGAGCGGTCGCGCACCCTGGCCGCCATTCTCGGCACCATGCCGATCAACATGCCGCTGGTCATGTGGATCATCTGGAGTACGCCCGACACGACGCAACCGATTATGCTTGGCTTTGTTCGTTCGCTGGTCATCGGCATGGTGCCAACGATGCTTTGGTTGGCGATTGTTTATCTGGCCTTACGTGGCGGCTGGCAATTGTGGAGCGCCCTGCTCTCCGGTTACGTGGCGTGGGGCGTGTTGCTCGCGGTGGCAATCCAGGTTGGTCTACTGCGCATCAATCAATAATACCCCAACGGAGGACAAATCTTATGCAAGGACAATTGCCTGATCGCGAACAATATCTCCTCGGCCTCTTGCAAGAGATGCTCAAACCTTGGCCGCAGAACCGCACGATCAACATTGTCTGTCATGGTCATAGTGTGCCGGCTGGCTATTTCTGCACGCCGACTGTGAATCCATTGCAAGCATACCCGCACTTGCTCTTTGTCGGCTTGAAGGAACGCTTTGCCTATGCGGTGATCAATGTAATCGTCACAGCGATTGGCGGGGAAAATTCAGAAAGCGGCGCTGCGCGCTTTGCTGACGAAGTGTTGACCCATCGCCCGGCTGTCGTGACCATCGACTATGCGCTCAATGACCGGGGCATTGGTCTAGAACGGGCTGAACGGGCCTGGCGCACCATGATCGAACTGGCCTTGGACCGCGGCGTTATGGTGATTCTCTTGACGCCAACCCATGACCTGCTGACCTTGCGCCGTGGTGAGCCGATGTGGGCCGAAGAACTGCCCAAACATGCCGAGCAAGTGCGTCGTCTGGCCGTCGAATATGGCGTCGGGTTGGCTGATAGTGATGCAGCGTTTCAGCGCTATCTTGCCGGCGGCGGTGAGGTGACGGATCTGCTGTCGCATATCAATCATCCTAACCACTTGGGCCATCAGTTGGTCGTGCGGGAATTGTTGCGTTGGTTTCCGGCGCAGTAAACACAACAACGGATTTAGGAAGCATCTGATTTTCTGTCCCGATACAGCCGACGGGAAATCCGTTCCTACCCAAATCCGTTGTTGTGTTCTGCTCACACCGCAACCCGTTGCCCCGTCTCAAAAGATTGGATTGCCGCATAGGCCAGCACCAGCGCCCGTCGTCCCGCTTCGGCATGAATGGGCGGAGGTTCACCCCGTTGGAAGGCGTCCAGCAACGCATCGACATAGCGATCAAAGGTGCGATGGAATTCGCGGTCGCGATCATTGAAGTAGCCCGCTTGCCAGACTTCGGCGGTTTCACTGCCCGCGGCTTGGAAGGAATAGCGGCGCACGGTATCATCGACCAGGATGCGTCCCTGGTTGCCGTTGATTTCCAGCCGGTGGGTGTCGGCGTAGGCATAGGAAGACTCATAGCTGCCCAATAAACTGCCGACGGCGCCATTGGCGAAATGCAGGGCCAGCACCAGCGTGCGATAGCCCTGGCCGCTCTTGTCGGTCATCTGTGCCATCACTGAAGAAATCGGGCCGCAGAGAAATTCGAGTTGATCAAAGGCGTGACACTGGGTCTCGATCAGGTTGGCGTGGGGATGGGTACTGCGTCCTTCACCGCCAAAACGCCAACTGGCAAAGCTGATTTCGCCCAAGCGACCGGTGGCAATCGCCTCCTTTGCCATCTGGATCGGACGGGCGTAGCGGTGGTTGAAGTTGATGGCGAAAAAGAGATTGCGTTTGGCCGCTTCCGCCAACAAGGTGTCGGCCTCCACCAAATCAAAGACCAGCGGCTTTTCGACCAGCAGCGGATAACCGGCCTGAATGACCTGTAACGTGACGTCAAAGTGGCCCTGGTTGGGCAGGCAGAGGCTTACCAGATCGGGCCGCTCTTTGTCGAGCATCTCACCAACATCAAAATAGGCCCGCACACCGTACTGTTCGGCCCGTGCTTGGGTCTTTTCCGGTGTGCGACCGGCAATGGCGCAAAAGTCCACATCCGGTCGTTCGGCAAAGATGCGGGCATGTTGGCGCCCCCAGCCCCCGGCGCCGACGAGGGCGATTTTGACGCGTGCTTGGCTCATTGTTCGATCACTACCTTCCCGGTTTCGCCCTGCCAGAAGAGTTCAAAGGCGTGTTGAATGTCGGCGACACCAAAGCGATGGGTGATGATCTGGCGCAAGTAGGGCAGATGGGTTTGCAGATGGGCCAGGCTGGCCGGCAACTCGTTGTAACAGAAATATTCACTGCCCAAGATCGCCCGTTCCGTGGCAATCAAGTCTGGCGAGACGGTAATGGTCAGCCCTTCGCCGTGGCCGATACAGACCAGCACGCCCCGTTTGTCCAACAGGTCCAGCGCCGAACGGCGAGCGATCTCTTTGCCGCTGGTGTCCAGCGCCGCATCGACTCGCTCCAGTCCATGCGCCAGTGCGCCGTCCGCTAAACTTTTTTCCTTGAGGTTGATCGCTCTGCCGCCTAGCTTTTCCGCCAAGGCCAGCCGCCACGGAATGACATCGGTGATCAAGACAGGAAAGTTCATGCCAAAGGTGATCTTCGCCATCGCCAGCACGCCCAAGCCAATCGGCCCGGCGCCGGTGACAAGTAGCGACTGAATGTCAGGGTGGATCAGTTGCGCACGGCGGAGGGCATGGGCCGTTGTTCCCATTACGTCGAGCAGCAAGGTGGCTTCGATCAGTGGTAACTCCGGCGGGACGGGCAGGAAAATGCTTTCGTGAACCAATTCATAGACGCCATAACCGCCGTCGCGATTGAAGCCCATGTCGCCCCGCTTTTGCAGACATTGGTTGGTCAGGCCGAGTTTGCAATTGCGGCACTCCCCGCAAAAATCCATCAAAAAGACGACGCCTGGCGTGCCTAGCGGCGTTTGGGTGGCCGGCCCAGCCGCCACAACAATCCCAGCCGCTTCATGTCCCGGCGTCACCGGTGCGCCTTTGAAAAACTGGCCGCGTTCCGAACCGCAGAGCGCGTTAGCTTTCACCTGTAGCAACAATTGACCAGGGCCAGGCTGCGGCACCGGCTTCTCAATCCACTGAATCACACCGCCGCCGACAAAGTGCGGTACGCGCATGGTGGCCGGCAAAACAAGCGTAGACACACGCTGCTCCTTTATAATAATTAATTGTCAATGGAGAACGATTAATTGTTAAGAGGCGACGACTACGCACCACATTAGTCATTAACCGTTCTCCATTAATGATTACCAAAGCGCCATCACCCGTGTCGGGCCGCCGGAACTGCCGGCAATTTTGGGAACGCCGACAAAGATCATCGCCCCGCTGGGCGGAATGTTTTCCAGATTGGCGAGACATTCTAAGCCCCAGCGGTTGGTCGGTAGAAAGGCCGTATGGACGGCAAAGCTTTGCGCCGGGCCATGATCCAGACTCAGCGTATCAACCCCAATCCCGACGACATCCCGTTCATCCAGCAAAAAGCGGGCCGCTTCGACGCTAAAGCCGGGGAAGTGATGGACGCCACTGGCATCGGTGTTGACATAGGCTTGCGCCGAGCCGATGCGCGCCGCCCAACCGGAGGCCATCAAGACTGCTGCGCCGACCGGAATGCGGCCATAGCGTCGTTCCCAGGCCAGCAGATCGTCAGGCGTCACCAGGGCGGCGTGATCCTGTTTGGCCTTCTCGCCAATATCGATCACCACCGCTGGCGCGACCAGGGAACGCACCGGCACTTCATCGGTATGCAGCCCGTGGCGGGAAACATGATAAGGCGCGTCAAAGTGGGTGCCGCAATGGTCGGAAAGAGTGTAGCGGTTGATCGAGACGCCGTGGGCTTCGTGGGTGGCAAAGGGCTGTTCGACCACAAAGGCCGGCAATGACGGAAAGACCGGTGACGCCGGGCTGAGGGTGTGGGTCAGATCGGCCACATGGGCAAAGGTAAAGGGCTGGGCCACCGGTTGCGGGCGTTGTGTGTCGACAACCGGCCCACCGCCGGCGCGATCAACCGTTTGCTCGACAAAACCGGGAGCGCGCAACAGATCAAGAAATTTGGGTGGACACATGGCATTGCTTCCTAGGTGATTGAGGGAATTGGTGATTCGTTTGTGGTAGAATTATAGGTCAAAGCTGGGGTTGACAACAAGTCGTTGATCAGGAGGAAAGATGGCAGCAGGGGTAATTCTCATTTTAGGGTCGCCGAACAATGACGATGGTTCGCTGCCGGCGATGGCGTTGGGACGGGTGACATTGGGCTACCAGCTTTACACAGAACGACGCGCTGTCGGTTGGCCGTTACTGCTCACCGGCGGTTTTGGCGAACACTTCAACCGCACGTCATTGCCCCATGCCTATTATCTACAACAGTGGCTGCTGGCCCACAGCGTCCCTGCCCACGACATTCTTGATTTCGCCCTCAGTCGGCACACCGGAGAAGATGCTCGGTTGGCGCGACCCATTATTGAACGCACCAACGTCCGACAACTCTGCGTCGTCACCTCGGATTTTCATGTGGAACGGGCTACGTTGATCTTCCGGCGGGTCTTTCTTGATTATCGATTGGAGTTTATCGCTGCGCCCTATCTACCGACCTGTTCCCCAACAGAGCAGGAACGGCTAGTCGCCCATGAAGCAAAACGAATTGCGGAGTTACGAGAAGGCGGCGTATTGGAAGCAATCACTTGCAATTCATTTTGCTAATGCGATGAAGAGCGGCAGCCTTCTTACGTATGGGGCTGCCGCTTTTGGTTCGGGCATCCACCAACACGCAATACCCTTTAATCCGTTAACTATTCCAACTCACTGGCGCCGTTTGCCATTCACTACAGTCGTTGTCGGGAGCGCCTTCCGGTTGACTATCGGTGGTTGCGCCCTCTTCTTCAACGACAGTTGTACTCTTGGTTGATTTTTGGGTAGTGTTCGGGCATTGTTCGCTGGCCGGAACCCCCGGATCGTCTATCGTGCTGTCGGCCTCGGCGCTAACTGTCAACGGCATACTAAGGCAGAGACCCATCACCAAAATAATCAATAGATGCTTGATGCGCTTATTCATTATGAACTCCTAGTTTAGGTTTGTGTGGGAGATGTGGCGTGTCAGTCTGCGAGCGGCTTGTCCGCAAACGCTTGGTTGTTGCTACTATATCACGAGCGCCCAGCGATAATAATGACAAAATACTGTCAACTAGATTAGGCTAGCGTGTTGTGGCGTAGGCAGGATACTAAAAATACAGGAGAGAAAGGTGATGGGTTTGCCAATAAAGCGTAAGTTATTTGGCGTAAACTGCATTACGATAGCTAAAATAGGGGCAAAGGCGAAGCCGCATAGTTGTGTTCAAAGTGCAAGAGGGCAGAGGAAAGATTGCCGATGAGTGAGTGTGTAATGTGTAGTATCAATTTGCAACGGTAATACCCAAAATCGCCGTTGCCGTAATCGGCAGCACGGCGCGACCGGCTGTCATCCGCTCCACCGCCGTGGCATCTTTGAAGCCACTACATGTTAACCAACAGGCCACCCGTTCGTCACCGCGTAACCGACCGGCTTCTCGATCCGCATGGATCGCCGCCAGCGTTGTCGCCGCCGCCGGTTCGACAAAGATGCCTTCCCGACTCGCAAGTTCAGCTTGGGCCGCATAGGTCGCCGTATCAGGAACGGAGACCGCCCAACCGCCGGATTCATGGAGCGCCTGCAAAGATCGCCATCAGGTGGGGCGGTGAGTTGGATGCCGGAGATGTTGCTGATGCAGCCGGGGATCGGTTCGACTTTACGTCCGGCCAGCCAGGCTTGGGTAACGGCGTCACACCCCTGCGCTTGTACGGCGACCAGGCGTGGCAGACGGTCGATCCAGCCGGCGGCCTTGGCCTCGGCAAAGCCTTTCCACGAGGCGCTGAGTAAACCGCCCCCACCCACCGGCACATAGACCACATCCAGCGGCTGGCCCGGCAACTGCTGGCAGACTTCGTAGGCGATAGTCTTCACGCCCTCCATCGCATGGGGGCTAAAGGCGCGCGCCGTCACCAACATCTGCCAGTTGTTGGCGGTGCAAAGTTGGCGGATGTTGGCCCAGGTCGTCTTTTCCACCACTGGGTCATAGCCAAGGCGTTCCACGGCCCAGGCTTGCGGGCCATAGGCGAGGATTTGGGCAACTTTGGCTTTGGCATACTTTTCTACCGTGAAGAGATAGCCATTCACCCCTGCCCGCGCCCCATAGGCGGCAATGGCGGCGCCGGCATTGCCGGAGGAGGTGGCCGCCCAGGCGCTTTTGCCCAGTTCCCGTAGACGGGCAATGCCAACCGCCGCAATCCGATCTTTGTAGGAACCAGTCGGGTTGGCGCTCTCCATTTTGAAGTAGAGCGCGGCCAGCCCCAGTTCTTCCCCCAGGTTGGCGGAACGGAGCAGCGGTGTATTACCTTCACCCAGGCTGACGGCATAGGCCAGGTTGTGGAGCGGCAGACGGGCCGCATAGCGCCAAATGCCTGGTTGCTCGCTGGCAAGCGGCAGCGCGGCATCAGCATAGCGTATATCGACCGTGGCGGCACAGTGTGGGCATTGCGCCAGATCGGCGTCAGCCCCTTGCCAGGAACAGGCAGTGCAGGCGAGTGAAAAATGGTTCATGTGTTACCCCAGCAATTCGTCTTTAACGGCGACGCCCAGTGTTTGCAAAATCCGCTTAACCGTCGGCAGTTGTTTGGTCGCCACAATAGCCAGCGCCCGCTCCCCGGCGGGGAAGCGGGTGAGGTGCGTTTGGAGATCGGGGTGGGTCAGTAGTTCTTGCAGCGCCTGGGCATCGCGAAATTCGAGCAGGGTGACGGTGGCTGCGCCGACTTCGCCATAATAAGCGCCCCATTGCTTGACCAGCGCGACCAAGGCCGCCGGCAGTTCGCCGCGCTGCAATTTGGTCAATTCCTCGATCAGGGCCAGTACTTTTTTGCGACTGCCACCGGCCTTACGCACCGTCGCCGGCGTCAACCGCCAGTGGCCGTTGGCGTCCTCTTCCGCCAGACGCGCCAGCCGACCGCGCAGGTGGAGACTAGGCACGGCATGGATCGGCGTGATCACCCCCTTGGCATCGATCTCGACGCTGTGATCCGCCGATTCGGGTTTGTCACTGGAAATCGCAGGCAAGCGATCACAATCAAGCAGAGCGCGCAGCAACGCCGGTTCGGCCCCCTTGCGCACCAGCGCCACCCCCGGCGCCAGCACACGCGCCACCTGTTCGCCCACGGTCGCTTCGTCAAGCAGCAAGGTGGTCAGGGTAGCCTCATCCGCCGCTTGCAACAGGCTGACGCCGCTACGAAAAACAATGCGTTGGTGGTGGGCGCCCCACTCGTTGAGCGACCGGGCCAAATTTTGCGGCAGGGGCGCGCCGCTGACCGTCTGCAAAAAGGCAATGACCTCATCAACATGTAACCCGGCCTGTTTCCCCCGGTAGACCGATTCGCGCGAGAGGTGATATTCAAAGACGCTCAGGTCGGCCTTGCGCCGTTCGGCAAAGAGATCGAGCTTGGCCAGCGTCGCCAGGGCGACTGGGCCGAGGGCCAGGATTTGAAAGTTAGGTTGCACCACCACGCGCCCACTCGCCGGTGGGGCAGCCGAATCGTCAGCCGGCGCTTCTTGCTTGGTGCGTTTGCCTGGTTTGCCATCGTCGAGCGCAGCCAGCGCCTGCTGGCCCAACGCGGTCAGGCGGACGCCGCTCCATTCCTTTTCCGTCGCCGTGGCATAGCCCACTTCCGCCAAGCCCAGCCGCAAGAGCATTTCCTGGATGGTGTTGCGGACAAAACGCCCCTCCGCTGCGCTAAAGAGCTTGAGCAACTGGGCCGGCGTGCCGGAAAAGCGGTTGTTATAATAATACCCGGAACTACGCCGGCTTTCAACCTGGGTGCGGTCGGCGAAAAGAAAATTTTCATCCTGTGCCGCCAGGCTATCCATCAGGTCATCAACCGTCAGCCAATCATTGACGGCGCGACTGCGCAACGTCTTGAAGAGCAGCCGGCGCGCATTGCCATATTGGGGATAGTAGCTATCGGCATCCGGGTCAGGATCGGGCGAAACGGTCAGGCTGGTCCAAGCACGCACCACGGCGATTACTTGTGCGGTTTCGGTGTCGGTCCAAAAGGGGGGAACGGTTGTCAGATCAGGTGCGGTGATCACCAGTTTGCCCGCTCTTGCCGCCAACAAATTAAGCCCTTGGAGCAGCAGCCGCAACCAATAGAGGCGCCCGGTCTCAGCCTCATTGTTGGCGTTCTCCAGGCGCGGCTCTGGTGACAAAAGCGCCTGGCCCAATCCGCGCCAGAGCCGTTTGCCCACATAGCCATTTTGCAAGAGCGCCACCTCATTGCGCCGCACAAAATCCCAATAGAGATAAAGTTCGCGCAGCAGTTGCTGGGGCGCGCCCTGTTCGACACGCGCCGGTTGCCAGGCCGCCTGATCCAGAAAGACCGGTGTGGGCTTGGGCAAGCACCGCCGTAGTTGATCCGGAATGACCAGTTCATCCGCCGGGTGGAAGGTCAACTTGCTGACCACATCCACCTTGTCGCCGACGACGCGGCTAAAGAGCAACCCCTGTTGGGTCAGGCGAGCGATCACATCCTGAAAGATGGTCGAATTAGTGCGTTCCGGGTCGCCCAGATAATCGTCACTGGTATAGTTGGGGCCGGCGCGCTGGTAGTAGCCATACATATTGGTTTGTGGCGTCTTGCTTTCCGGCGGCAATGTCACCAGCCCGGTGCGCACCAATTCGCGACGAAAGGCGCTCGTGCGCACCGGGCCATTGTGCAGCAACAAGCGGTTGAGGACATCCTTCTCCCGCTTGTTCAGTTTGGCCCAGGCCGCCTCCACCCGCTTCGCTTCAAAAAGCTGTTCTTGCAACAACACGAGCAGATTTGCCTTGGGCGGCTTTTTACTCTTCGGCGGCAGGATGCCCGTGGCCAACGCCAGACTGAAGAGGGTTTGCACATTATAGGCGTCCAGGAGGAGCGCGAGCGAGTTATCCATGGCTTAACTTTCGTGTTGCGTGTTGCGTGTTGCGTGAACCAGCTACATGACTCCGGTTGCTTACTGGGAAGGTGTAAATTACGAATTACGGTTCACGCAACACGCAACACGTAGTACGTCTCAATCCGTTGCCTCTGTCTGTTGCGGCGTGTAGCCGGCCTTTTCCAATTCAGCAGCCAGGGAGGCGACGGCGCCTTTGGGAATCAGCACCAGGCGGGGGGAGAGTTCGGCGATCATCACGGTGGCCAGCGAAGTAACCGCTTTCATTTCCGTCAGGGCGTGGTCGTCGCCAAATTCGATCAGAGTGACATCCCGGTAGAGTCGTAGTTGACCATAGCTCTGCCACCAGCCGGTTAAGCGTTTGCGCACGCTGGCAGGCATTGGTTTGCTTAGGGTGGCTTCCCAGTCACTCACCAACTGGGCTAAGGTCCCGCCGGCTTCAAAGCTTTTCTGAACGGTGGCGGCATCAAGCTGGTAGACAAATTGGTGCGGCTTGGCCACCGCCAGCGTCGCAATGCGGTCGAGCAGACTGTGGGCCTGGGCAGTGATCAGGCTGGGCGCCACGGCAATTTGGTCACCGTCAATGATCAACTCGTCTTTGCGCTTGGCCTTTGAAACGGTTTGCGCGCCAGTTGCCTGACCAACGCCAGCCCGCAAGGGGAGAGACTCGACGCGATCCAGGAAGAGATCGCCCAGGCCGTGAAAACGGACAGCGGTCACGGCGCCGGCTTCTTCATAAAGATCGACCAGACCCAGCCAGTGGAGTGGACCGCGCAGCAGGGTGCGCACAAACTGGCCTTGCGCCCTTTCCCACTCGTCACGGCTGCTGCCGTCCAGCGGTTTGGTTTGATAGGTTAAATGCCAGGCGCCGCGGTTGGCCTGACTGGAAATCAGATAGTAACTCGGCATCCAGACGCTCTGGTTAAACTTGGGCCAGACAACGCGCAAGAGATCCAGCAAGTCGGTGAGCTTGATCCAGCGCTCATCCGGGAGCCAGGCGCAGGTGGTTAAGACCAGCGTGCGAAAGGCAGCCAGTTCCGTCACCAAGGTTTGTGGATGATGCATGGTGTTGTGGAGGAAGGTGTTGCGCACCAGATGCAGTTCCGGCTCGGTGCGGAGCATGGGCCACAACTCACTCCACCCGGTCATGGCGAAATAGCTGCGCAACAAAATGGCTTGTTGTTGGGCCGCTGGTTGGCGCAAAAATTCTTCCTTTACCTCCGGCCAAACCGTCACCGGGCTGCCCGGTTGTAATAGGCCCGTACTGACCATCAGGTGGTAGAGAAATTCGAGACGGTCAGCGTCACCAGCCAGCGGCGCCAGCTCGGCCAGCGCTTCCTCCGCCAACGGGTGCTGGGGCGGGGGCACAGTCAAGGTTACAGTACGGGAGAGCTGACCTTTGACCTGTTGCTCTAGTTGATAGACCTCTTCCGGCACATAGTCCCACCCGTGGAGGCAAGGATAGGCTTTTTCGCGATAGGGACGGGGCATGGGTGGGCGCAAGGGAGGCGTGGTCTGTTCCAGGATCACCAGGAGTTGGGTCACGGTGCGCACCAACCAATCGGGCGCAGCCAGACGTAACCCGCTGACGTTCGTCGTCGCATTGGCCGTGGCAGTTGCAGCCAGATCTTGCTGGGACGGTATGGCATCGGCCAGCAGCGGCGGCAGCAGCCGTTCAAGCGGCGCCGGGATGGTGGCCACGGCCATATCATAGACATATTGCCCCAGTTGTTCATGGGACAAGACCAGCCCCGCTTCGGTCAGGTGGCGGACGTAGGTGTTAAAGCGGCTGTGCTGTTTGAGCTTGCCCCAAAATTTCGCCACCCGCTCTATATCTTCCAACCGCATAACATGCGAGAAGCCGAGCAGCGCAATGGCCTGCAACACCTGCCGGTGTTCCTGATCCAGTTGCCCCACAATTCGCAGCAGTTGATCCGGCTGGCTCAATTGATCGAGCAGTTGGGCGATCACATCGGCTTTGCGCGTCCCTTTGACGGTCCACCCTTGATTGCGGGCCAGGCTGCGCAAATCGTCCAAGCGCAGGTGGTTGAGCCAGCCTTCCACTTGTTGGCGAGTAAGCTGTTGCCGTTCGTCCCAGTTTACCTGCATCCAGAACGGCAACTCCTCCGGGCGCTGGGTGGGCGGCGGCGCCACAGGCACCACCCGCAACCCCGTTGCACCGGCCGTCAACGTCGCGCCCTCGTCTTTTTGGTTGAAGCGTTCCGGGGAGCGAATCCAGTAGAGCAGCAGCGCCGCCGCATGTTTACAGGCGCGGCCATACACATCACAAGTGCAAGCGCTGACTACGCCCGTTGGCGTCACCGTCACTTCCACCGTGCAAGGTTGCCGATCCAGCACAATCCCTTTGAGCGTTTCTGCATGACGCACCGGCTCAACAACCGACTGGAGGTAAGTAAACCCCTTCTTGACGTTGTTCGTCGGCAGCAGGGCGTAGAGATCAACTTCGCGTAATGTTTCGAGTTCGTTCATAGATAAAATTGAGATTAGGCGATTGGGCGATTGAGAGATAAAGAGATTGAGAGATTATAGCCCAATCTCTTTATCTCTCAATCGCTCTCATAACTCAAGCCCGCGCCGTTGCAATGGTGCGCGGCTGAAAATCCGCCACCTCGTCGGCATAGAGGATGGTGTATTGATAGCCCTGTTCAGTGAGAAAGAGTTGGCGGTTGGCGCCAAATTCCTGGTCTTGAGTGTCGCGCGTGACCAGGGTGTAAAAATGGGCGAGTTGACCGTTGCCTTTGGGGCGGAGGATGCGGCCCAGCCGTTGCGCCTCTTCCTGGCGGCTGCCAAAGGTGCCGCTGATCTGGATCATCACGCTGGCGTCGGGCAGGTCGATGGCAAAGTTGCCGACCTTGGAAATAATCAAATGTTGGAGTTCGCCGGCGCGGAAACGCTCATAAAGTTTGCGCCGTTCACCCACCGGCGTCTCGCCGGTCAGCAGTGGGAAGCCAAAGCAGCGCTGCACTTCGGCCAACTGTTCCAGGTACATGCCGATGATCAACACCTGGTCGTCGGGGTGTTTGTCCAACAGACGGGCCGTTACCTCCAACTTGGCCGGGCTACAGGCGGCGACGCGATATTTCTGCCGCTGGTCGGCCATGACATATTCCATGCGCAAGTCGTCGGTGATGGGAATACGCACCTCGGTGACATCGGCCTCGGCGATCCAGCCCTGGCGCTCCAGATCCTTCCAGGGGACATCATACTTTTTCGGGCCGATGAGCGAAAAGACATCTTCTTGGCGGTTGTCTTCGCGCACCAAGGTAGCGGTCAGCCCCAGACGGCGGCGCGCCTGCAACTCGGCGGTGATGCTAAAGACCGGCGCCGGTAGCAGATGCACTTCGTCATAGACAATCAAGCCCCAATTGCGCTGGTCAAAAAGCTCAAAGTGGGGATAGTCGTCACGCGAGAGTTCTAAGGACGAACCGTTTTCCTTTTTGGAGCCACGCTTGCGATAGGTAATGGTCTGGTAGGTGGCGACAGTGATCGGCTTGATCTCTTTGCGCTGACCGGTGTACTCGCCCACCAGGTCTTCGGTGAGACTGGTTTTATCGAGCAGTTCGGCGATCCACTGTTGCACCGAAATGCTGTTGGGGGTCAAAATCAAGGTGTTGGCCTGAACCGCGCTCATGGCGGCCATGCCGACCATGGTCTTGCCGGCGCCACAGGGCAGCACAATCACCCCCGACCCGCCGTGGTCGGCGCCGTCGGCATAGAAGACATCGGCGGCGCGATCCTGGTAGTCGCGCAAGTGGAAGGGTTTGCCGCTGTTGGTAAGGGTGCGCAGTTGAATGGGCAGCGCCTCGCCGGTGACATAGCCGGCCAGGTCTTCCGCCGGATAGCCGATCTGCACCAACGCATGTTTGACATGGCCGCGCATGGCCGCATTGACCAGCAAGGTCGCCGGGTCGAGTTGGGCCAGAATGTAGGGCTTTAACTCTTTGCGCCGCGTCAATTCAGTTATCAAGAGGGTGTCGGTCGAGGTCAGGAGCAGTTGACCGTCCCGCTTGATTAGCTTGACCCGGCCATAGCGCGAAATGGAGTCGGCAATATCAACGCGCACATTGCCCGGCACGGGATACTTGGCATATTGCTCCAACCCGCCCAGGATCGCGTCGGCGCTTAACCCAGCCGCGGCGGCATTCCAAAGTGACAGCGGCGAAATGCGGTAGGTGTGGACATATTCGGGACTCTTCTCCAATTCGGCAAAGCGGGCCAACACATCGCGCGCCGCCGCATACTGGGCGTTGTCCACTTCCAGCAACACCGTCTTGTCACTCTGGATAATCAATGGGTTCAGTGGGTTATAATTTGTCATAGCATTTATTATAGGGGAAGGGGGGCGGTATGTCAACGTGACTAGGGGGATGAAATAGGGCAATCGCGTACTGGGAAAGCCCCAGTGTAGCTCTCAGCGAGTCCGTGACTCGCCAGGGCTTGGCGAGTCACGGACTCGCTGAGAGCAGCGTGAGTTCGCGATTGCCCTAGGAGATGAAAAGAGAATTGGTTGGAAAGGCATGTCGAGTGGCGAATCCTCGACTTTTTTGTTATGCTTATGCGATATTTCTTCTTTTCATTTTGCCGTGATCAAAAGAACATTGGAAGACCTATGAGCCAAACAGTTTTACGCGACCATCCCGCGCAACACCTAGCCCGCGAAAATATTACGATTACTGACATCCGCGTCACGCCGCTCTCCTATGTCCACGATGGCGACTATCTGTGGCGCTGTGGCGGCCTCTATGTGTGGAAAAGCGATGCCGCGCTGGTGGAAGTCTTCACCAACGTGGGCTTGGTGGGCATTGCCGAGGGCAGCCCCTATCGCGGCCCGGACAAGCTCAAAGCTTATACCGACCAATACATCACACCGCTGCTCAAAGGCGCGAATGTCTTTGACGTGGACTTTCTGACCAACAACCAGGGGCACAATCACCTGGCCGAGGGCGCCTGGGCAGGCGTCAACAACGCGCTGTGGGACATTATCGGCAAGGCCAAGGGACAGCCGGTCTATAAACTGCTCTCCGCTGATCCCAATCCTTCCAACCAGGTTAAAATTTATGCCAGCGGCGGCGTCTGCCATGCCTGGTATGACAACGGCGCGGAGGAGCTGATTGCCGAGGCGTTGCGCTACAAGGAGGCCGGCTACGACACCTTCAAATTCCGCAACGGCACCAGTTGGCGGTACAGCGGCATGACGATGGCGCAGTACATCCCCATTCTGGAACGGTTGCGGGCAGCAGTGGGGCCAGACTTTAAGCTGGTGCTGGAGAAATTCCCGTGGGACTTTGCGACAATTCTCAACGAACTCTGCCCGGCCTTGGAAGCGTTGGGCTTCTATTGGTATGAAGAGCCAGTAGAGTGGACCGATCCCCAGGCCCTGGCCAAACATCAGGCGATCAACGAAGCCATGCCGTCGGTGATGGTCTCGGGCGGGGAGAGCATGTGGAATCGTTATCAGGTACAGCCCTATGTGGCGACGGGGGCGATGAACATTATCCAGACCGACGCCAACTTAACTGGCCTCACCGAAGGCTGGTATATCGGGCAGACGGTGCATCAACACGGGCAACAGTACTGTCCCCACAACTGGGTCGGTGGCTTGACGACCATTGCCAATATTCATCTGGTCGCGGGCGTACCCTGCGGCCACATGTGCGAACTGAACCAGACCTACAACCCGCTCAAATGGGAGATCTTCAAAGACCCCTATGTGATCGAAAATGGCATCCTCACCATTCCCGACAAACCCGGCTTTGGCGTAGAGCTAATCGATGACATTGCGGAGCGTTTCCCTTTTGTGGCGGGCAATTATTACAAGACCAATCCGGTCTTTGAAGGGCAAGGGCTGCCAATCTGGTGGAGCTGAACCGTGTGCAGTCCGAGGCCGATACACGCAACGTTGCCTCGGAGCGCGTGCTGGAAAAGCTCGTTTTTTTGCGCGAAGGCACGCTGCGGGAAAATTGTATTGTCGATGGCGAGGTGTCGGATTCGTGGATCTATGGGCTGCTTAGGCGGGAGTGGGTGGCGCGGCAGTCAGGTTAGGCGGCAGGCTGAGACGATATATTGAGGGATATTGCGGGGACGGGAAAGCGTGGCAAAGACCATCGGTTTCGCAGAGGTCAGTCAAATCTGCGCCAACCATCAGATCAAGATCAAGGATTGGCATTCGACGACCGGCAGTTTCGATAAACAGATCTTCTTTATCAATGACGAATTGCTGCTCCGGGTCTCAGCGACAACGATGGCGCGCGAGCAAGAACGCTTCCGCCGGATCGCCGCGCTGTCGATGGTGCCGCAGATCAAACACGTTGGCGTGTTGGAACGCGCGGCGGGACCAGTCTACTATACCTTATTGACGCTGTTGCCGGGCGCTGATTTTGTCAATGGCTATGGCGGAACAACGGTTGCGCAGCAGCAGCAACTTGGGCAAGCAGTGGCGGCCTTTTTGGACAGCCTGCATGGCCACCGCGGAACCCACTATGACATCGGCCTCTATGTGCCGGCGCTCCCGGCCTTTGCTGGGACGTGGCGCGCTGGTCATCAACACTATTGGGAACGACTGGAACAAGGCGCTGCCGCTTTACAACTCCAGCCCATCAGTGAACGGATTGTCGCCGAGGCGTTCCGGTTTTTGCGGGCATCGATAGGGGTCTTGGACTATCAAACCGGACCGACCCTGTTGCACAACGATTTTCACCCCAAGAATATCCTGCTGCACCAGGGCTACTTTTCGGGGGTGATCGATTGGGAGTGTTCCCAGTATGGCGAGGCAGATTTTGATCTGTGCCATTTGATTCATTGGTGTGTGTATCCGCCGCACCCCAACATTGATTTTCGAGCGTTTCTGCACGCTCTATTGCAGGCCGCACCGCAATGTACGCGCGTACCCGCGCTAGCAGAGCGGTTGACGCTTTATCAAGTGGAACACGAAATCCAACAGATCATCTGGCGCGGGGAGCGGGCGGAAGCGGAGCGCGTGCAGCGTCTTGTACACTGGCTGGCAGGCGGGGTAGAGAATCTATTGCGGGAAGTAATCGGCGATGATCACGATTAAAAAGGTTTAAGTTCAGCGACTGAAGGAATGGAGTCACACCGATGATGCTACCGGATTATTGGCTGAAACGCCCAAGCGAAGCTTGCGACGAAAGCACGCAGCTTGCTTTTGCCGAATTGCTCAAAACAACACTTAGCCTTGGCGGGTGTCCAACCATCCACGTCCCTTTGCCTTGGCCAAAGTGGCAATTTCTGTGTTACGTTGCCGATCAGCACGACATCGCCTTACACGGTTCCGGCGATCCCAATATCGACCTGTTTGAGCCACGCCAGTCCAATGATGTCAACGACTTTGGCAATCAAAAAGCCGTGTACGCCGCCGCCGATGGCTTGTGGGCTATGTTCTTTGCCGTCGTCGATCGGGCGCGGGTCATGTCGATCACCAATGCCTGTATTCGTCTCGAAGAAGAGAGCGGCGTAATTCACGGTCCACTGTATGTCTTCTCGGTTAGCCAATCGGCGCTCGCCAATCAGCCCTGGCGAACCGGCACCGTCTACCTCCTGCCCCGTCAACCCTTCATGACGCAGCCACCCATGGCCTTTGGCGCCAGCAAAGTCCATATTGCCCAGTTGGCAAGCCTTGTGCCTGTGCAACCCCTGGCGAAACTCACCGTCACCCCGGCAGATTTTCCGCTCTTGCCGCAAATTCGTGGGCATGATGACCAGCGGCTACACGAATATGCCAACGCGTTGCAAACGGGTGCGCCTTGGCCGAGCGACCCGTGAAAGACCAGCCCCAAAAAGCCGGTTGCGCAAAGCAAACTGTTGCGGTACAATGGCGCCGGGAACCATTGGGCTATCCCATAATCTGCTCGTCTAGTTCTTGTTGCAAAACGCGCTTTCTACCGCGAAGTACACCAAGCACGCGAAGGAATCGCAAAGGAAAACTAGAAAGAAATCTTCGAAGCTTTGCGTCCTTCGCGCCCTTGGCGGTGATAAGGCGCTTTCGCAACAGAAACTAGTCTAGTAAGGCCAACAGGTGTGTTTTATGCCTATGACACGGTTGTCGATCGGCAGCGGGGAAACGATGCCGGCCCATCGCCCCTATTATCCGCCATTGCCCACTTATTACCGCGAGGTGCGCTTTCAGTTGATCTATTTCCGCGCCGATCCGGCCCGGTTGCGCGCGTATTTGCCGGAGCCATTGGAACCGGCGGCGGATGGGCTGTGCGTCGCCTTTGGCATTGATGTGCCTTTCTCTTCCTCCTATGGCCCCTTTCACGAAGCGGGCTTGCAGATCAAAGTCGATTTTCGGGGGCAGCGCGGCTTTTACAACTCCCATCTCTACCTGGACAATGTGCCGGCGATCTGCTCCGGTCGCGAACGGTGGGGCGCGCCGAAAGAATATGCCGAGGTGCGCATCGAGCAGCATCACAACTTGTTGGTGACACAGACGATCAAAGATGGCGTGCCGATCATGACCCTCACCTCGGATCTGGGTGCGCCGACAACGCCCGACGCCCTCATCCCCATGTTTCCCAGCTACCGGTTGAAATTGATTCCCCGTGCCGACGGGCCGGGGCCGGCGATCAAACAATTGGTAACGGCGGCGCCCAGCGATGCCACCACCCACCTGCTCTACCAGGGCAGCGGCACGGTGATCTTTGGGGGCACAGCCAACAGCGATCTGCGCGCCTTTGCCCCATTAGAAGAAGTGACGGCGTTCTATCAAATTGCCAGCTACACCGAAAGCTATGGCGAAATTGTTTATGATTATTTGCGTGATTCATAAGATGAATTACGAATTAGGAATTACGAATTACGGGCTATGCGCCGCGTAACTCGTAACCCGTAATTCGTAATTCGTAACTCATAATTCGTAACTTGAACTCATCAGGGAGAAGAAGGACGATGAACAATTTCTATCTGAATCGACGTGAAATGTTGAAGGCGCTGGGGCTGTTGAGTACCAGTGCGGCATTGGCAGCTTGTGGGCCAACCGGTGCGCCGCCGGCTGCGGCCCCAGCGGCGGCTGAACCAACGGCCACAACAGCCGCGGCAGCCGCCAGCACAGCAGGGAAAAAATACGATGGTGTCACCCTGCGCATGTTGACCCAAGCTGGCGCCGATTATGAAGCGCCCTTCCGCAAGTGGGCCGAAGAGTTTACCAGTGAGACCGGCGCTGCGGTCGAGTTTGAGTTTGCGCCGTGGGAACAGTTGATGCCCAAGGTGCAGGCCGACCTTGCCTCCGGTTCGCCGCAATTTGATCTCTTCTGCAATGACATTGAATTTCAATACACCATCTGGCCCAACCTGGAGCCGATTAACGACTTCCTCAGCAGCAGCGACTATGACATGGAAGGCTTCTTTGAGCCGGTCTACAAGTATGGCGAAGGGATTGCCGGCAACACGGGGGTGCGCTTTGGCCTGCCGATTGTCTCCGGTGTCTCGCTGGTCTTCTACCGCAAAGACCTGATCGAAACCTTTCCCACCACCTGGGCCGATTACGAAGCGATGTTGGCGGCCAATACCAATGACACGATGAAGGGTCTCTCCTTTGCCGGCGTCACCGCGCAGTTGGTCAAGCTCTTCCTGGCCCGCTACTGGTCGCAGGGCGATGCGTTGTTGACGCCCGATTGGAAGCCCTTGATCAACAGTGAAAAGGGCGTCAAGGCGCTGACCATGCTCAAGGATCACATGACCAAGTACGCGCCCGAAGGCATCCTGGCCTGGGACAACCCGGAGGCGGCCAACGCCTTTGTGGCCGGCCAGGTGGCGGTCTACGAAGGGTGGGGCGGCTTTATTCTGCCCAGCCTCAACGACCCGGCCAAATCCAAGGTGGTCGATCAGTGGGCGATTGCGCCCTATCCCGAAAACGGTACGGGCAACTTTGTCCAGCACAATGTGGTGATGATGAATACTTCGCAGAACAAACAAGCGGCCTTTGACCTAATGGCCTATCTGACCCAGCCGGCCAAACAGAAAGAGGGCGCCATCAACAACGGTATCACCCCGGCGCGCAAGGCGGTCTTTAGCGACGCCGATGTGGTGGCCGCTGTCCCGTACATGCCCGATTATTCGGCCGTCCTCGACCGTGGTCGCCCCTTTGCCCCCGGCGTGCCGCAGTGGCTGGAAATGTTCATCGCTGTCGGCGAAGGCGCATCCAAAGCGCTCTCCGACCAGGCCGAACCCCAAGCCGCGCTGGACGAAGTCGCCGCCAAGTGGGAAGAGTTGTTTGCCCAGAATCCATTAGCATTTGAATACAAGGAATGAGGCGATGTTCCCTTTTGTCGATCCGGCGCTGGCCGCCCGGTTGGAGTTGGCCCATGCCTGGCGTGGCATTCACTATGCCCGCGCCCAGCAGACGCTTCACCCAGAACGCACGATTCGGATCGAGCCGGTAGCCGATGGTTATGCCATCTACGCCGGTCCCCATTCGCCGCTAAATCGCGTGATCGGGTTGGGCTGCACCGGCCCGGTCACAGCGGCGGATCTGGCGCAGATCGAAGCGCTCTACGCCGAGGCCGGTGACGGCGTCCGTCTCGATCTCTGTCCACTGGCCGATGGGACACTGTGTACTCTGCTGCAACAGCACGCTTATCATCTAGAGAGTTTCCAGAGTGTGCTAGCATTGCCGTTACACGAACCGCTGCCCATGGTCGCCTCCTCGACAGCATTGCGGATTACCCAGGCAACGCCAGCGGAGGCTGATCTTTGGATTCAAACGACGGCGCAAGGGTTTACAGGAGCAGAGTCGCCTTCGTCAGCCATATTGGATATTCTTGCCCCAAACTTTCACGCCGCCCATGCTCACTGTTATTTCGCCTGGATCGATGACCAGCCGGCGGCCGGTGGCGCCATGTATTACCATGAAGGGATGGTGGAGTTGGGCGGCACAAGTACGCGACCAGCTTTTCGGCGGCATGGGGCGCAAACGGCGTTGATTCGCACCCGTTTACTCGCCGCCCAAACAATGGGCTGTGATTTTGCCTTGGTGATCACAGAGCCGGGCAGTGATTCGCAGCACAACTTGATGCGCAAAGGATTTTATCTGGCCTATACCAAGGCCATTCTGGTAAAGGCGTAAAGGGTGATCATGTCTGCTTCCAAAGTGATTGTGCAAACCCATCGCAGCGAGCGCCGTCTTTCTCTGCTCTTTCTGGCGCCGGCGGTGCTGTTTTTACTCTTTACCTCGGTCTATCCTCTGTTATACAGTCTGCGCCTCAGTTTTTACTCGTGGAACATGTCGGTGCCGAACAGCCGACCGGTTTTTATCGGGCTGGATAATTATACGCGGCTCTTTAGCGACCCCAACTTCCTGTCCAGTGTGCGCATTACCTTGATCTTTGTGGCGGCGTCGGTGACGCTGGAGTTTTTGTTGGGCATGGCGTTGGCGCTGCTGGCGACCTCTAACCTGAAAATTGTCGGCTTGATCCGCACGGTGTTGCTGATCCCGCTGATGATGACGCCGGTGGTGGTGGGGGTTCTCTGGCGCACGCTTTTTCATACCTCGTATGGGGCGATTAACTTCTTTCTCAACCTGGTCGGCATTGCTACGCAGCCCTTTGTCGGCGACCCGAAACAAGCGCTGGCTTCGGTGATTGCGGTCGAGATATGGCAACAGTTGCCGGTGGTGGTCTTTATTCTGGCCGCGGGGATTCAGTCGCTGCCGGTGGATCTCTACAAAGCGGCGCGGGTCGATGGCGCGTCGAGTTGGCAGATTTTTCGCGAGATCACGCTGCCGCTGTTGCGCCCGGTGATTCTGGTGGTGTTGCTGCTGCGCATGATGGACGCCTTCCGTGTCTTTGACATCATCTGGACGCTCACCTTTGGCGGGCCAGGACGCACCACCGAACTACTCTCGATGATGATCTACAAGAGCGGGTTGCAATTCTTCCAGATCGGCCAGGCCAGCGCCATGTCGTGGTTGTTCCTGTTGGTGATTTTTTGTATTTCGATCTTTTTTATTCGGGAGTTGCAGCGGCGCGGTCGATAGCGCCACCGGGTTTCTGACCGGTGGCTGATACACGAAACCTGTTCAAGCGGGTTAAGATACCATTATGCAAGCGACACCAAATTATCAATTACGGCGTAGGATGGAAAGCGTCCTCCTTTATTTAGTCACCTTGTTTGTCCTGATCGTGATCGCCTTTCCGGCCTATTGGTTGATCACCACCTCGATCAAGTATGAAGTGGACGCCATCGTCAGCCCGGCGATCATCCTGCCTTTGCGCGGGACGTGGGAGAACTACCGGCTGGTGCTCAACTCGCCCGACCTCATGCGCTATTTTACCAACAGCATTGTGGTGGCGCTCGCCAGCACCGGGGTCGCCATTCTGCTGGGGTCGTTGGCGGCCTATGCGTTGGCCAAGAGTTATCTGGCCTTTCACCTGCGCCAGGCGACGATGATCTGGATTCTGGTCACGCGCATCTACCCGCCCATCACCACGGCGATTCCCTACTTTGTGATTATTCGTCGCCTGGGCATTGCCGATACGCACTTTGCCCTGATCCTGACCCATGTCACCTATGCGCTACCCTTTGTGATCTGGCTGATGTTGGGCTTTTTCCAGGACATCCCCGACGACATTGAAAAGGCGGCGATTGTTGATGGCTGTTCGCTCTGGCAGCGCTTTAGCCAGGTGGTGCTACCCTTGGGCCTGCCCGGCATTGCGGTGACGGCGATCTTTACCTTTATCTACTCGTGGAATGAATTTCTCTACGCCTCCATGCTCACCTCGGTCAACGCCAAGACGCTACCAGTGGTGATCGCCGGCTACATGTCGGACAAGTTTTTGCGCTGGGGCGAGATGTCGGCGCTTGGGTCGTTGATGATCCTGCCGGTGATGATCTTTGCGGCGTTTACGCAACGCTATTTGGTGCGTGGCTTGACCTTTGGTGCGGTGAAAGAGTAGCCTTGAACTTATGAGAGTTGTGAAAATAAACCGGTAAAACCGTAGGTGCGATTTCTGTACCTGTACGCATGACACGAAGGGTTCGCTGTACCCTGGAAAACTCCCCTGTCATTCTGCAAGAATCGCTAGCGTATTGTAGCCGAGCGATTCTTGCAGAATGACAGGTCAGTCTTACCGATTTATTTGCTAAACCTTCATTAGTTCAAGGCTGGTTGGATCAACAGGAACTATGGCTGAAATTCTCTACAAGAATATCCGAAAACAATTTGGTGCAGTAGTCGCACTGGAACCATTGAACCTTACCGTAAACGACAAGGAATTTGTCACCTTGGTGGGGCCAAGCGGCTGCGGCAAATCGACCACGTTGAACATCACCGCCGGGCTGGAAGATCCCAGTGGCGGCGAGTTGTACATTGATGGCCGGCTGGTCAACGCCGTACCACCGGGGGATCGCGATATTGCCATGGTCTTTCAGAGCTATGCGCTCTACCCGCACAAGACCGTGCGCGACAATATCGGCTTTGGGTTAAAGGTGCGCAAGATGCCCAAACCCGAAATTGAGAAACGGGTGCAGGAGGCCGCCACTCTCCTGGGCATTGCCGATCTGCTCGACCGTAAGCCGCGCGAGTTGAGCGGCGGCCAGCGCCAACGGGTCGCCTTGGGCCGGGCGATTACGCGCAATCCCAAAGTCTTTCTCCTCGACGAGCCGTTGAGCAACCTCGACGCCAAGTTGCGCGTGCAAATGCGCGCCGAACTAAAGTTGCTCTTTGAGCGGGTGCAGGGCACTGTTCTCTATGTCACCCACGACCAGGCCGAAGCAATGACCATGAGCGACCGTGTGGTGGTGATGAACAAAGGCGTGGTGCAACAGGTAGGGACGCCGCTAGAAGTCTACAACTTGCCCAGCAATACCTTTGTCGCCGGCTTTCTAGGCAGCCCCGCCATGAATTTTATTCCCTGTCAGGTGCAACAAACCGCTGATGCGTTAACCATCATGGCAGAGGAGTTGCACTGGGCGTTGCCCCTAGACGGGACGCAGGCCGCCAGCGAACGAATAACGAAAAATCGTGCGCAATTACAGGGTAAGCTCACCTTGGGAGTCCGCCCGGAGGATCTCACTTTGGTTACCGCGGCGCCCGCCACCGCAGCCGCCATTCCCTGTCGCATTACGCTGGTCGAGCATCTGGGAGCCGGCAACTTGTTGATTGTTCAGGTCGGCAGCCAACAGATCACCGTGGCGACCGCGGCGGATTTTTTCCTGCCACCCGGCAGCAATGCAACGTTGGTCATCAATCCGGCCAAGGTGCATTTCTTTATAACGGACAGTGGGCGCAATGTGACGTTGTAATGGCAATGGACTATAACCGCAAGCTATATCATGCTTCTATATCACGATACATCAACAGATACGGTAAACCCCATATAATAAACAGTGCGTATCATGGCAGTTGCGCAGTCAAGCTGCAGCTTGACTATTAACCCTTGACTATCAACAATGGGTTAGCCAATGGAATAAAGTTTTACCGAACCGGCATACCTAACCCAAAACCAAAGGATGCGCACGTCGCCCCAAACTTATGGCTCACTCTTCTGATTCGCTACCGACAACCTCGTCACCGCTGAATACACTTTTACAACAGATTCGCCTACGTGATGTGGTCTATGCCACGTTGACCATTGCGGCGCTGGTGCTGGCGCTCTTTCTCGCCTATCGCTTTGCCTATATTCTCCTGAGTCTGGTCGTTGCGATCATGCTCTACCTGGCCGTGCGGCCGTTGGTGGAGTGGCTCTATCGGTTGGGGGTGAGCAGACAGGTGGGGGTGATTGTCGGCTATGGCCTGATGGTTGCCTTTGTAGTCGGCTTTCTCGTTCTGCTCATTCCGATGATGCTAGGCCAGGTGCGCACAATCACCGCGCGTCTGCCTGAATACTATACCCTGCTCAAAGCATTGATGGCGCAGTCGAATGTCGCCCTGTTGCAATTGGCCGTTACCTATCTGCCGCCAGAATTGGATCTGGCAAGGCTACCGCAGTTGCTTCTGCCGACCTCGACCGACCGTGCGATGACGGGGGCCGGGTCGGTCGCCGGTCTATCGCTCGACGGGTTGCTTACCAATATTTTCTTGGTGGTGGCGATCTTTGCCATGGGCTTTTACTGGATGCGGGATCGCGACAAGATCATTTACCAGTTTTTACTCCTCTTGCCGACCGCGCAACGTGATCGGGTTGCGCTGTTGATTGAAGAAGTTGACCAGAAGGTCGGCTACTTCTATCAAGGGCAGTTATTACTCTGTAGCGCCGTTGGGGGTGTCAGCTTTCTTGCCTATTGGCTGGTCGGTTTGCCCTATGCCCTCACATTGGGCGCTTTTGCCTTTATCTTTGAAGCAGTGCCGATGATTGGCCCTCTTCTCGGCGCCATCCCCGCCATCTTGATTGCCCTGACCATCTCGCCCACCATGACCGGCATCGTCATTCTGATCAACGCGCTGGTGCAATTTCTCGAAAACAACATCCTGGTGCCGCGCATCATGGATCGCACGGTAGGGGTGAATCCCATTCTCACGGTGTTGGCGATTGCCGGCTTTACCACTCTGCTTGGCCTGGCCGGCGCCCTGCTGGCGGTGCCGTTGGCCGCCATTATCCAGTTGCTTTTTGAGCGCATTATCTTTCACTTCCGTGCGCCGGAAAGCAGTGCTGATCAGTCGGCAGCGTCCTTGCCCGGTGTACAAGAGCGCAATCAGTACAGTGTGTTGCGAGTGAAAGCGCAGGACCTGGCCCAAGATGTGCGCAAACAATTGCGTACAACCGACACTGATGTGAGCGCCGAAAGCGCGGAGATCGAGGAGATGATCGAGGCGTATACGATTGAACTAGAGCAACTGCTGGCCCGGCAGGAAGTGGCAGCGGCGCCAGAAAGCCACGGTGAGACAAAGGGATGAACAAAGTTGCACAGATCACCATTACCATTCTCGCAACCCTGGCGCTGCTCTTATTGCTCTGGCAACTGCGGGGCGTGGCAGCGATTTTACTCATTGCGATCATCCTCGCCACGACCTTAAGCGGCTTTGTCACGCTGCTGACAGCGGCCGGTTGGCCCCGCCGCTGGGCAATTGCGACCGTTATTCTAACAACACTGCTCTTTGTCGCTGGCTTTATAACGCTGTCGCTCTACATTTTAGGGGAACGGCTCCCCAGCGCCCTACGCGATTTTCGCACACTTTACGGCGAATTGTGGCGCGCCTTGCTGGCCGGTAATAGTACCCAGCAAAGCATAGCCGTGCGTCTGCCGGCGCCCGCCCTGTTGGATGATCTCTGGCTGGGGGCGGATGGTTCCCGTCTGTTGGCGCTGGTTTCGGGGCTTTCCGCCAATGTAGGCGTCTTGCTTTCCAATTTGGTTCTGGTGATCTTTGTTGCGCTCTACTGGGTGGCGGACCGGGAACGCATCGAGCGGCTTTGGCTCTCGCTCCTCCCGGCCAGAGTGCGCCCTCAAGCCCGTTCCGTGGTCTATCGTGTTGAAGAAGGGATCGGCATCTATTTACGCAGCAAGATTGTGCAAGCGATGTTGGCACTCTTCTTGCTCATGGTTGGTTTTTGGTTGATTGGGCTACAGTACCCCTTTTTGTCGGCATGGATTGCGATTATCCTCTGGTTTGTGCCACTGATTGGGGGCGTGCTTGCCCTGTTGCCGGTGCTGCTATTGGGCTTAATTGACGGCCCCGTTGCCGCCTTGATCGTGATTCTCTATATGATGGCCGTCTTTGTTGGTGTCCGCTGGTTCATTGATCGCTTTCCGGCACTCCATCAACAACCAGGTTCAATCCTGGAATTAATCATGGCGATTGCCTTGATCGACGTGTTGGGCATCGTCGGCCTGTTAATCGCTGCGCCCGTCGCCATCGCCATTCAAGTTGTCATCAATAGTTGGTTTCGCGCCACCGCTGCCCCCACCGTCACCCCTGCGACAGTGGACGCTCCATCCTTTTATGACAAGATGACCACCCTTCGTGAGCGCATCACGAATGATGGCAGCGAAATTTCCCCCCGTACGCGCAATCTCTACGCCCGTCTCACCCAATTAGTGGACGAAGTGAAGGGGGCGGAGGGCGGAAGGTAGAGACAGGGAGACAGATAGAAGACAGATAGAAGATCGTCTATTTCTCCCCCTCTTCCTGTCTTCCTGTCTTCCTGTCTTCCTGTCTTCCTGTCTATCGCAAATGCGGGAAGGCTCCACGCCCGGCGTAACGGGCGCTGGCGCCGAGTTCTTCTTCAATGCGGAGTAGTTGGTTATATTTGGCAATGCGGTCGCTACGGGCGGGGGCGCCGGTTTTGATCTGGCCGGTGTTGTAGGCAACGACGAGATCGGCAATGGTGGCGTCTTCAGTTTCACCGGAACGATGGCTGACCACAGCGGCCCAGCCGGCGCGATGGGTCATCTCAATGGCAGCGATGCTTTCGGTCAACGTGCCAATCTGGTTAACTTTGCAAAGGAGAGCGTTGCACGCTTTCTCCTGAATGGCTCGTTCAATGCGCTTGACATTGGTCACGAGCAGGTCATCACCCACCAGTTGCACCTTGTTGCCGATCTTCTGGTAAAGCAGCTTCCAGCCGGCCCAGTCATCTTCGGCCATGCCATCTTCGATGCTGATAATGGGGAAACGGTTGCTCCAATCGGTCCAAAGATCGACCAACTCGGCACTGCTCAATTCCTTACCTTCAATGGCGAGCGAATAACGTCCTGTTTCGGCGTTGTAGAGTTCGGTAGAGGCCGGGTCAAGGGCGATAAAGACCTCTTCACCCGGTTTGTAGCCGGCCTTCTCAATCGCCTGCAAAATCACTTCTACTGCCTTGACATTGCCGCCCAGGCTGGGGGCGAAGCCCCCTTCGTCACCGACGTTGGTGCTGTGGCCGGCGTCATGCAACACCTTTTTCAGGCTCTGGTAAATCTCCGATCCCCAGCGCAGCCCTTCGGCGAAGCTTTCGGCGCCCACGGGCATAACCATGAACTCCTGAAAGTCGGTGCTACCGGCGGCGTGCTTGCCACCGTTGAGGATGTTGAGCATCGGCACCGGCAGCATGCGGGCGGAAACGCCCCCCAAGTAGCGGTAGAGCGGCAACCCTACCGCCTCCGCCGCCGCCTTGGCCACGGCCAGGCTGACACCGAGAATGGCATTGGCGCCCAGATTGCCCTTATTTTCCGTGCCGTCGAGTTCCAACATATACTCGTCAATGGCAATTTGGTCGAGCGCATCAAAGCCGATCAGGGCGTCGGCCAAATTCTCATTGACATGATCGACGGCGCGTAGAACACTCTTGCCGCCATAGCGCTTCTTGTCGCCGTCGCGCAGTTCCACCGCTTCGTGGGCGCCCGTGCTGGCGCCGCTGGGGACAATCGCACGGCCCATGGCGCCATCTTCCAGGATCACTTCGACTTCCACCGTGGGATTCCCCCGGCTGTCCAACACCTGTCGGCCATGAATGTGTAAAATTTCGGTCATGGTGTACTCCTCAATCCTACTGTTCTTTTATCACTTTTCAATTTTGATAGCCAGCATTGCGAGGGGACGAATTATCGTCCCCTTGCAATGCTGGCGCCAGTCGTCTGACAGACAAACGATTCTGGTAGTTGTATCACGAATACGGGAAATTGGCGAATTTTCTCAGCATTGACCAGCAGCAATCGCACCGGAAGACGCCTTGCAACCAGCGTCACTGCTTTGCGTACTATAATAATGAAGGTTACTTATCCGTTTCGGTAATGCGGAGTTCGCATTGCCAGCTAATTATCGGGGGTTACTTTTTCACCCTGAACAACGTCTACCCTTGATAGAATCGGTGGCGGGTTTAAGTGGTTACATAGGAAACAGCTTTCACTCTGTCACCTTGTCACCTTGTCATGTTTCAGGGAGGCTCGCAATGACCGAGTATCTACAACCCTACGAGCAAACGCCCCCGCCGCGCTGGCAACAGCGTGGGGATGGCCTGACTGTTTTGGCGGGCTATCACTTTTTGGTGGCGGCGTTGTTCCTCCTGGGTACACTTGTTTTGTTGTTGCCGACCGCGGTCTTAGGCATTGTCGGCATGGTCGATGACCCCGACGCCTTTTTCGGTATGATCGCCGTCGGCTTTGCCGCCGTCGTTACTTTGCTTTTGTCGCTCTTGTATATTGTAGTGGGCTTTGGCCTGTGGAATCTACGCCAGTGGGCACGCGTGACCGCCATTGCCCTAGCCGTCGTCAGTCTGGTTGGTATCCCCATCGGCACCATCGCCGGCGCCCTAACCCTCTGGCACCTGCTGCGGTCAGATGTATCGGCCAAGTTTGGGTGAGGGAGACAGGGGACACGAGACCGGGAGACAACAAGACAAAGAGAAGTAGACAATCTTCTCCCTGTCCCCCTATCTCCCTGTCCCCCTGTCTACCTGTCTACCTGTCTACCTGTCTAATTCTGCTGCGAACTCTCCTGCGGCGGGGTGGCTGGTTCGGGTTGGCGCGCACCGCCTTCGTGGGGGTCGGTGGGCCAGACTTCGTAGACCCAGCGCACGGCGCGGCGCCACATGCTGCGGGCCGCCGCGGCCTGGTAAGTAGCTTGACGGCGGTAATTCTTCCACCAACTGGCAGTCTCTTTGCCGCCGATTGGCACGCTCCATTTGACAGTGCAAGCGGCCCAGGTCAAGCCGCCGCCAAAACCAACAAAGACCAGATTGTTACCGGGCTGGACTTTACCGGCTTCAATCGCTTCGCAAAGGGCAATGGGGATGCTGGCGGTGCTGGTGTTGCCGTAGCGCTGGAGATTGATCCAGACTTTGTCTTGGGGAATCTTCAGTTGGGTCAGCACACTGTTCTGGATGATGCGAATATTGGCCTGGTGCGGCACAATGAGATCCACATCATTGGTGGTCAACCCGCTGCGCTGGAGGACACGGGTGGTAGCCTGGGCCATGACACGGGTGGCAAAACGGAAGACGGCTTTCCCATCCATTTTAATATAGTGGCTGCCACTGCTCACCGTTTCCAGGCTGGCTGGCGCAGCACTGCCGCCGGCGGGTACGGTCAGCGAGTTGGCGCCGGAGCCGTCGCTGCCTAACTCGACGGCCATGATGCCGCCGGGGACATTGCTGGCCGCCACCAAAACGGCGCCCGCCCCGTCGCCAAAGAGGACGCAGGTGTTACGGTCAGTCCAATCGACAATGCGACTGAGCGTTTCAGCGCCCAAAACCAGGACATACTCGGCATCGCCGGCCAAAATGTGACCGCGCGCCATGCTCAAGGCGTAGACAAAACCGGAGCAGGCCGCGCTCAAGTCGAAAGCGCCGGCATTGGTGGCGCCGATGGCGTCCTGCACCAGTGAAGCCGTGGCCGGAAAGATATGTTCCGGGGAGCTGGTGGAGCAAATGATGAGGTCGATCTTGCTGGGGTGGACATCGGCCACTTCCAGCGCTTTGCGGGCGGCGGCAATCGCCAGGGTGGCGGTGGTCTCCTTGGGGTCAGCGGCGACATGGCGCTCTTCGATCCCGGTGCGCGAACGAATCCACTCGTCGGTAGTATCGACAATCTGCTCCAGATCCTTGTTGGTGATCACCTTGGCCGGCACCTGGTAGCCCCAGCCGATGATCTGGGCATAGCGGCGGCTATCATCCACCGGATCGCCGGCGGGGTCCATCCCCGGGACTGTCTCCATCAGTAAGCGATTATGACCGTTCTGCCCATTGAGGCTGTGTCCATTGGCGCCGTTTTGTCCATTGACATATTCAAATTTTACGTCACGATTTTCGGTGCGATTTTCGCTACGATTTTCGGTCATAAGACCTCCTGGTCGATTCTCTCTACGGTTTTGCGCTCCGCCATCTCACAATCAGTAGACCGCAACGCTGCCGAGCCTGACTTAGGGCTACGGACCTAGGACTACTGATTATTCAGGCTCAACCGGAACACAGGGGCCTGCCAACCATCTTCCCGGAAGGTTTGACCGGACGATCTGGTCGACCGAACCGACCTTCCGGGAAGATTTACCGGTCAACTCCCTGGATTCCTGTTGAGCCATTATTCATACCGGCGTAACATAATGGAAGCATTATGGCCGCCAAAGCCAAAGCTGTTGCTCAAGGTGACATCCACTTTGGCCTGTACCGGACGTAGCGGGGTATAGTCCAGATCACATTCAGGGTCGGGGTTCTCCAGGTTGATGGTGGGTGCGATGATGCCTTCCTGAATGGTCTTGGCGCAGATAATGGTCTCGATGGCGCCGGCGCCGGCCAGCAGATGACCGAGCATACTCTTGGTGCTGCTCACCTTGAGGTTGTAGGCATGTTCGCCCAACACTTTTTTGATCGCCAGGGTTTCCACCACATCATTTAGGCGGGTGGAGGTGCCGTGGGCATTGATGTAGTCGATGTCATTGGGCTGCACACCATATTTTGCGGCTTTGCGCAAGGCCATGCGCATGGCATCAATGGCGCCGCGGCCTTCATTGTGGGGCGCCACCATGCTATAAGCATCAGCGCTGCTGCCATAGCCGATCACTTCAGCGTAGATGCGGGCGCCGCGCGCTTGGGCATGTTCTTCGCTTTCCATAACGAGAATAGCACTACCTTCGCCAACGACAAAACCATCGCGATCCTTATCAAAGGGGCGGCAGGCGCGTTGGGGTTCATCATTGCGCTGGCTCATGGCGCCGGTGAGATCAAACCCCCCAATAATGAGCAGGTTGACCGCCGCCTCGGCGCCGCCAGTCACCACCACATCAGCATCGCCGCGCCGAATCATCTCAAATGCTTCCCCACAGGCGGAAGTGCCGGTGGCGCAGGCGCTGATGACCGCGTGGTTTGGGCCGTGAAAGCCATATTCCAGGGCAATGCGACCACCCGCGCTATCTACTAGCATATTTGGAATCAAATGGGGACTCATCTTACGCCACCCGCGCGCTGCCATGAGTTCCTGGTTTTCAATCGTGGCGCCAATGCCACCCACGCCGCTGCCCACCACTACGCCAACACGGCTGCGGTCTTCAATGTTTTCTGTATCGAAGGCTGCATCCTTTAAGGCTTCCTGAGTGGCCGCCATTGCATATTGAATGTAGGGATCCAAGCGGCGTGCCTCTTTGCGCTCCATGTAATTTGCCGGGTCAAAATTACGCACTTCGGCGGCGAAGGTGGTGCGTAATTCACTGGGATCAAAGCGGGTGATGCGGTCAATCCCCGACTTGCCGGCCAACAACGCCTGCCAGGTTTCGTCAACCGATAAGCCGAGCGGAGTAATGGCGCCCATGCCCGTGATCACAACACGAGTGGGGCCGTAGCCATTGGTATGGTTTGCGGAAGCGAGATTTGCCATAAAAATTTAATTAAATCCTTTAGAACTAACCATTTTCGCCTGAATACGCTGTAAATAAAGTCTTTTGGCATTTACTAGGGGCATGAAGTCGGGCGGGACCGATCAATTTCGGTGTGCAAGACTCATTCGCCCGACTTCGTGCCCGTCCATCCGAATACCGAATCATTTATATTACAGTGTACTGAATACACCGTTCATTAAGTCTTTTGGGATTTTGGCGTCGGGCACGAAGTGTGGCAAACAAATTGGTCACACCGAAACCCATTGGTCGTGCCACCCTTCATGCCCCTACAGTAAATGCCGAAATACTTTATTTACAGCGTATTCAGGCATTTAGCGAGCGGATCGTGTCGAGCAAGCAGTGGCTGCCTGTCACTACCGTTAGTAACCCTGAATTTTGTCAACCTGATTGTTGAGGGCTTCGCCACGACGATAGCGCGCCAGGTTGTCGAGAAAAATCTGGGTGATGCGGTCAGCATTATAGGGGCTGCTGCCGCTGGTGTGTTGGCCCAGGATGACATTCGGCAACGTCCACAGCGGTGAAGCCGCCGGCAATGGCTCGGGATCGGTAACATCTAATCCAGCCCCGGCAATCCATCCGGCCTGCAAAGCCTTGATCAGCGCCGCTGGTTCGATGGATGCACCCCGTCCCACATTGTAGATGTAAGCGCTGCTTTTCATGACACGCAATTCCGCTTCGCCAACAATCGCGGTGGTTGCCGCTGTTAAGGGCAGGCAGAGCGCCACATGATCGGCTTGCGGCAATACCATCGACAGTTGATCAGGGGTATATTGCGCATCCAGATCAGCAAAGGGGCTTGCTGTGCGTCGGACCCCTAGCACCCGCATCCCCAAGCCCTTGGCTTTTTGTGCCAACGTTCCGCCGATGTCGCCTAAACCAATCACACAAAGCGTTTGGCCCGCCAACTCGAATTTCTCCCGAATCACTTGCGCGGCCACCTGCTGTTGCGCCCCTTGTGCATGTAAAAGTGTCGGCAAGCGGATGGCAAAGGCAAACATCATCGCCAGGATCTGCTCGGCCATGGGGATGCCATGCGCCCCGCGTGCATTGGTCAACACGATGTCATGGTTGCCAATGCCGGCGGCCAAAAGGTGATTGACCCCCGCTGTGCCGGCCTGTACCCAGCATAGGCGCCGGGCGTCAGTCAATGTCGCCGCCGGGAATTGTTTGCTGAAGATTACCTCGGCGTCTGCCACATTGGCGACAAAAGCCGCCGGTTCAGGACAAAAACGAAAGTCGAGATCCGGGTGCGCCTGCTGTAAATGCGCCAGGTTCGCTTGCCCAATATCCTCACCCACTAAGACAACGAATTGTTTCATGAACTCCCTCATTGCTTGCTAAAAGCGCTACAAAAATGGTAATTATGGCGCCTACCAAGCCTGCTCGTAGCCGGTTACGGACCGGCTACGAGCAGGCTTGGTAGGCGCCTCAAATGAACTTGCATCGGTTGGTTGTAAAACCATACGCCGCGAAACGGTGATCATCAGACCGCGCAGAGCGTAGGGAAGCAGTCCGACTTTTGTCGCAGAATAATCAAACGACGGCCCAAAAACTCAACTAAGATCAAGTCATCACAACTGATGGTGGCTGGGAGCGCAAGGATCGTTTCGGTTTTGCCAAGCGCTCGGCCACAAAGTCAAGTGTATCGTACCAACTTTTATCATATTGTCAATGCCGGTTTATGGCCGGCCAACCACCAACGAAAGGCTTTACAATGAGTTACCAGACGTTAGTGTATGAACAAAGTGCGACTGTGAATGAAATGATGGCTGCCTCGTTCCACCGCCGTCAACCAGCAGCCGAAACGTCGACTTCGGCTTATGGTCGGTGGACCTTAGGCTCACGCCAAGGCAATGCGGCGCTAATGGCGGAACTGCCGGAGATGTTGCAGGCGGCGCAATCGGGTGATGAACAGGCGTTTGGCGCCCTGATCACCCACTACCAGCAGATGGCGAAACGGGTTGCCCAACAGATTCTGCGCACCGAAGAGGCTGCCGCTGACGCTGTACAAGAGGCGATGATCAAGGTCTAC
This sequence comes from Caldilineaceae bacterium, assembly GCA_026645575.1. The sequence continues at coordinate 112,111 of JAPKMW010000013.1, read as the reverse complement.
CGGGCGCTGCCCCGCTTTCAGGAAGGCAATTTCCGCTCCTGGTTGCTGCGTATTGTGACTAACACTTGCTACGATCACCTACGCCGCCAGAAACGCCGCCGCGCTTTGAGCCTCGATGAATTAACCGAAGGCAGCGACAGCGAATCCTCCTTGGGCGAACGGGCGCAGGATACGATTGAGGACCCTGAAACCATGGCGCTGCAAAGTGAGCAGATGGGAGCGTTGATGGCTGCGATTGATGACCTGCCGGCGTGGCACCGCCATGTGGTTTTGTTGATTGACGTACATGGCATGGATTATGAAGAAGCCGCCGAACAACTGGGCGTGCCGTTGGGAACCGTCAAATCCCGCCTGAGCCGTGGCCGTGCTGCGCTGCGTGATCGCTTGGTGCGCGATGGCCTTGTCCCCACTTCCTTGTTATAGCGGGTTGTCTATTGCTGTAAGTTTTATCCCTCAGTTTCATCCTCCATTCCCGATGCGTGGATAAAAAGTTCATCATCACCTGAGCAACCCAACGGGTCTGCTGGATAACAAGGTGAGAAGTAACTTACGCATCAACGGAATGTAACCAAACCGAGCGCCACGTCCCCGTTGCGCGAAAGCCCAATTTCCGATAAACTGCACCGGCTGCCGGCGTGCCCCAGTAGAGTATGGGTTGTTTTTGATCGGCGATCAGATCAGCACAGAGTGCGCTGCATACGGCCTGGCTTAATCCGCGCCCACGCATAGTCGGCGGCGTATAGACGCCTCCAATCATTGCCAAGTGGTTAGTTTCGGCATTCGTCAACGCCGTCGCGAGTATGTTCCCTGCCTCTTCAGCCAGCCATAAGCGCGTATCGCGCAAGGGTCTTTCGACGGCTGCCGGCGAACGGCTCATGTGTTCCGCATTGGCATAGAAATCAATTAACTGGGGCAAATCAGCCGGCGCGGCGCGCCGAATGATAACGCCGCTAGGGGCCAGGATCGGTCGAAAATCACTAGGGCGCAGGTCCATCACTTCTTCAATTTCAATATTTTCTGCCTGGTAGCGTTGTAAATAGGGCAGGAATGAATCAATGCCACCCGGATTGTCTTGCAATCGGTTCGCACCAGCCGGGTGCTGGTCGAGGATTGCGCCCAATGCCGCCCACTCAGTCTCACCTACACCATAGACGGTCCACCCCATCATATAGCGATTCAAGACGGCGCGCACCACTGTCTTGCCCTCCTGCTCGACTACATCGCCCCAAAATTCACAAATCGGATTGGCAAAGCCCAACTTTTCAAGATTACCCAACATGTAAAGGTTGAATTGGGGCGCGTCGGATAAAAAGTTCACCGTTACCGCACGGTCGGCTTCCGTTAATAATCGAATCATTGTTCCTGTTATCCCTTAACTTAGTGGAAAAGCCCAATTGCCTGGGCCATGTTGTTGTTGGTAAAGCTCGATGGCAGCCGCAATATTGTTGTTTAATTCTGCACTTTGAAATTTGAGCCAGTAGCCAAAATCACTCGTCCACGGTTCACCACTCATTACGGTGCGCAATTCTAACTCTGCCGTTGCACCTATCGCTGTTTGCATCCCTGATGTGATAAAGGCGCGTGGGATTGGACTATGGTCGTACTCGATCTGACGAAAGGTTGGCGACCATCGATGACCAACCCCATCAAGGAGCAGATACTGTGCCCGTGGATCGCCATTGTAGGGAATGCCCACGCTGCCGCCATTGTAGATTTGCCATTGGTCAACCTTGCGCGCCAGCGGTCGATGAACATGACCACAGACGATCACCGTTTCTTCAACCCCATGCATCACCTTGCGGAGCGTCTCTTCCCGCGTCTCCGGCAAAATACCGATAGACGCATCACCGGGAATGCCATGAACCACACGAATCGTTGGCAGCCCAGGCAGAGAAACGGTTACTTCTTCCGGCCACTGGCGGATGATGGCAAGATGGGCTGCCGTCAGTTGCGCCTGTGTCCACCACAACGTAGGAAAGCGCACGCGATTGGTAAAGGGTGGGCGATTGTGGGGCGTATTGATTTTGCCGACGACCAAATCGTGATTCCCAGCAATGGCCGGCCAACCCTTCGCGATAACCAATGCCATCACTTCATTGTTCCACGGACAGCGATTGACCTGATCGCCTACAAGGTAAATCGCGTCGGGCCTTTGGTGATGGAGGTCTTGCAGCACGGCTTCCAGCGCCGGCAGGTTGCCGTGAATATCGGCCAGAAAGGCAAGCCGCATTAGTCTTTCCTTACCTGGGTGGATTGATAGAGTGGATCACGGGTGCGGACATAGTGGTCGCGTTGGGTGGCAGCGACATAGGCATCAAACGCGGCTTGGGCGGCGTTGTCGGGATCATAGCCCTGTTCCCAGGCCCAGCGATAGAAATAGACAATCTCCGGTTCCGCTGTGACGACCTCCCAATAGAAAAGTTGGGTGATGACACCCCCCATTGCCAACATACCGCTGGTGGTGTAGGCTTCTAGCGCCGGTCGTCGATCATAAGGAACGCGCTGCATGGCCACGCGCCAGCCGCCGGCCTCTTCTTGTTCTGGCACACTTTCCAACATGGCAAATTGGGCTTGGGGATCGCCATTCAACGGCAGACCAACGCTACCGGGGTTGATGAGATGCCAATGGCGGTGCAATTCGCTGTGGTTGGGCGCATGCTGATCAACATGGGGATCGAACTGCAAGGTGCTGCTACGGTCAATATCAATGTGGATGTGACGATCGATCTGCACATGGGTATGGGCCGAGATAAGCGTCCGTTCGCCAACGCCCTGAATTTCCGGCACAATTTGGGCGTCACTCTGGCGGTTGTGAAAGCCAACCCGGTTGCGTCCCGGTACACCGTGGGCAATGCGTAATGGTTGCGCACCGGGGATATAAAAAGTACGTTCATCGGGCATCATCGCCAGGTAGGCGCCTTGGGCCGGCGTGATGGTCTCGATCAGCCAATGCAACTGCCCCCAGCGTGCCGGATCATCACAACCGGGCATGGCGCGTTCGGTGCCAAAGTCCAGGTAATAAAATTCATGGTTGCCCCGTACCATGACCCAGCCTAAGGCGCGCACCCGGTCGATGGTTTCGGTGCTAAAGGGGACGCCGTTGATCAGGTCGCCATTCACCACGACATAATCGGGTTGCAAACGTTCCAGTTGGGCCAGCACCGCTTCCAGGGCCGGCAAGTTGCCGTGAATATCGGCCAAAACCGCAATTCGCATCATGGCGCTATCGTACTACCAAGCACACTGTTTTACCAAGTGAGCGGCTCGACGAAAACCTGAATGTTGCCGCCACAAGCCAATCCCACGGTCATCGCCAACTCATCGGCAATGCCATATTCGACCAATTTGGCCTCTTTGCGCTTCAGCACATCCAGTGCTTCCTGCACTACCGCCCCTTCGACACAACCCCCGCTCACTGAGCCAGTCATTTCCCCAGTCGAGGAGATCGCCATCTTGGCCCCCAACGGTCGCGGCGCTGAACCATAGACCTTCACTACCGTCGCCAGCGCTACGCCTTTGCCTTCGCTGCGCCAGCGTTCAATGTCGTTCATCACTTCACGCATAAGAATCTCCTACAAATTGTCTGAATCACCATGAAAAAAATCGAGCTGGGATGCAATCGCTGTCGCCCGGAAGGCTGCTTCCGCCCGTGCAGCCACGGCGCTGGTCAGGCTGTCGGCATCAGGTACAATGACCTGGCCTGTCCGTTCGCTGATTGCCGTCACCCCATCACGGGGCGCGGTGGGTAGTAGCCAAAGACGATTGACTTTGCTGTAGACGCGCCCGTCACTCTCCGGTGGAATGGGTTGATACGTCCCTTTGACCAGCCGATAACCTATGACGGTATAATCAACGACTGGCTTACCCATCCGTTCGCCACTGTCAACAATAAAATATTCTTGCACGCCGGCCTGGGCATAGATCTGTAGTTTCTCCACTAAATCGGCCTCGACAAAGCGCGGCGCGACAATTTCCAGCACAAAGCGCGGCCGTTGCCCCATCGCCTGGACATCAAATTCCTTGAGGTTGGTCTCCCCACTCTCTGCCCCAACGACAATCGCTACATCGGGAGCCGGCTGGGCAATGTCTGCCACATCCCAGATCATCTTGATGCCGCTGTAAACCGCCACCACCGGGTTACCCCGGTAATGGTAGCGGAAAACGCCATTGAGATTGCGTAGATCCGTTTCATGGCGTGGCCCGTGGACAAACTCGTCCCCCGGCTGTGGGTTGAGAAAATCGGCCTGGGTCAACGGCGTATAGCTATGGCTCGGTTGCGCTGTTTTGTTATAGGTGATGACCTGGCGGCGACCATAGTAAAACGCATCCTGGTCAGGGGTGCTATAGAGGCTGAAGAGCGCCCCGGTCGGTGTTGACGTTTGTTCCATCCTACTGCCCTCGTTCATTGTTCCGCTAACAAATCCGCTAACTGCTCCAGGCTGGCTAAGTTATGCACCGGCAAAAAGTCATCAATATGGGGCAACGCAGCCTTGATGCCCCGCACCAGTGGTTGATAATCCGCCGCCCCCAGGAGCGGATTGAGCCAGATCAGCCGGTGACAACTGCGGTGCAGCCGATCCATTTCCCGCTCCAACAAGGCAATGTCGCCGCGATCCCAGCCGTCGCTGATGATCATGACGATGGCCCCTTGGTTGAGCACCCGGCGCGCCCATTCGTAATTAAAGATTTTGATCGCCTCACCGATACGTGTACCACCGGCCCAGTCATGGACAACGGCGCTAGCCTCACGCAGGGCATCATCGATATTGCGGCGGCGCAACTGGCGTGTAATGCGGGTGAGCCGGGTGCTAAAGACAAAAGACTCGACCCGATCCAATCGGCTCGTCACAACATAAATAAATTGGAGCAGCACCCGTGAATAACGCTCCATCGAGCCGCTAATGTCACAGAGCAAGACGACTGGACGGCGTTTCAGTTTGCGTTCTTTGTGCGCCAGCCGCAGTAATTCGCCGCCGTGGCGGAGATTCTGACGGATGGTACGCCGCAGGTCGATCAACTCGCCTTGGGGTGTGCGCACCGTGCGCCGGGTGCGGCGCGGCTCCAGTTGCCATTGCGTCTTCAACATCATGCGGCGGACGGCGGCCATCTCTTCCGCATCCAGGTGGGCAAAATCTTTCTGGCGCAGGATCTCCTGGTCGCTATAGGTCATCACCCGCTCTTCTTCCGGCTCCTCATCGGGGGGCGGTTGTTTACCAGGATCATCCAGCGGGCTGCGGCGATAGACCTCCATCTTCTGCGGCTCTTGCTGCTGTTGCAAGAGTTGGCCTAAGTCCATCTCGAGCAAGGTGTTTTGTCCGCGTGCCTGCCAGAAGAGATCAAAAGCCTGGTCAAAGAGCGGCAGATGTTCGCGCTTGCTGATCAACACCGTGCGCGCACTGTTCTTAAAATCCTGGCGGCTACCAATGTTGACATAGCGCAGGCTATCGACCAAATCGACCATTTGGGTCGGCGTAATCTCGACGCCGATGGCGCGCAACATGCGCCCAAAGAGGACACAATTGCGCAGAAGTTGGCCCATCGGCGTTACATCGTTAGCTTGGCTCGTACCGTTTTGCACCATGATCGATCCGCTTTACACTAACCCCGGCAACCGCTGCAAGATCTGCCGCAGCGCTGCCCCCTGTGTGTGTTGAATATCATCGCGATATTTGAGCAGCGTCCCCAGCGTATCATTGACCACCTGTTCGGTCAACGCTTCCTGGTCTAATGCCACCAGTGCCGTGATCCAATCGAGCGTTTCGGCGACACCGGGTAGCTTGTAAAGCTCTTCCCGCCGCAATTCTTGCACAAAGGCGACGACTTGACGTGCTAATGTTGCCGGCGCTTGCGGCACTTTGGCAAGGACAATGCCATATTCCTTGTCAAAGTCCGGGTAGTCGATCCAGTGGTAAAGGCAGCGGCGCTTGAGTGCATCGTGAACTTCACGTGTGCGATTGGAGGTAATGATCACTACCGGCGGCACCGGCGCTTTGACCGTGCCCAATTCGGGAATGGTGACTTGAAAGTCTGATAGCACTTCCAGCAAAAAGGCTTCAAACTCTTCATCGGCGCGATCCAGTTCATCGATCAACAGCACTGGCGGTTTGCCATCCTGGTAGTCAATGGCGCGTAGGAGTGGCCGTTTTAACAAAAAGTCCGGGCTAAAAAGTTCATGGCGCGCCCGATCGACATTAACGTGACCGGCGGCTTCCAGCAAGCGGATCTGTAACATCTGCTGGGTATAATTCCACTCGTAGACGGCGGTGTTGACATCCAGCCCTTCATAACATTGCAAGCGAATCAACGGGCGGTCCAGCAAACTCGATAATACTTTGGCAATTTCGGTTTTGCCGACGCCGGCTTCCCCCTCTAAAAAGAGCGGGCGCTGTAATTTCAAGGCGAGAAAAATGGCGGTGGCTAGGCTGCGCTCGCAGACATAATTCTGCACGGCCAGCGCCTGTTGCACATCATCAATGGTTTTTAAGGCGATTTGACTCACATAAAACTCCGGCGGTTGATCTCATCAGTAAAAATTTTCTCTGTGGCTTAGTATACCATGCCCACTATCGTTGTCGGTAATTAGCACACTGAGCTAGGTAAAAAAATAGAGACCGGAGCTACACTCCGATCTCTACATCATGCCCCTGGCATTGGGATGGTTGACATCACCGCATTTCGTCCCGTAGGGACAGATGAGTTTAGGCGGGGTAATTTTTACATTCTCCCTCTCTAAGCTCAATCGTCCCTACGGGACGGGTCAACAGCTAATTAGCTAGCCCGCGACGCGGCCTTGCTCAATGCCCGCTCGACATAAACCGGCGCCATCGCCCGGCGATAGTCGGCGCTGGCGTGAATATCACCCATAACATCATCACCTAGATCGCCGGCGACCTGGGCGGCGGCGGCAGCGATGTTCTCTGCCGTGAGCGCCTTGCCGACCAACGCGGCGCCAACCGACGGTGCGGCTGTTGCTTTGGCCGTCAAGCCACCGACAGCAACACTGGCCGCGGAGCAGACCCCATTCGCCACGCTCACCTTGGCGCAGGCGCCGACAATGGCGTAGCGTGACGCCGGGTTGAAGAGCTTGGCATAGGCCGAACCGGCGCTGTCCAACGGCACATCAACGCTGGCGACTAGTTCATCCTCGCCCAGGGCGGTGAAGAAGAGATCGATAAAGAAATCAGCGGCGGCCACGCTGCGGTTGCCACCCGGCCCGACCAGATTAATTGTGGCGCCTAATGCAACCAGCACCGTAGGCAGATCCGAGGCCGGATCGGCATGGGCAATATTGCCGCCGACGGTGCCGCGATTGCGCACCTGCGGATCGCCAATCATGGCGGCGGCTTCGGTCAAGCCGGCGGGCAGACCTTGCGCAGCGGCGACCATTGCATGGGTGGTCAGTGCGCCAATCGTGGCCTTGTTGCCACTAATAGAAATCCCCTTCATCCCGGACAGCCGACTAATGTCAACCAACTTGCCCGGATCGGAAAGGCGCAACTTGAGGGCCGGGATCAAGCTATGACCGCCCGCCAAGACCTTTGCGCCCCCTTGCACTTGCGACAGCGCCTCCTCCACCGAGTTGGCGCGCACATAATCGAACTTTGGTGGATACATGTTCTATCTCCTATGAATAGGTATTAGATACTGGATATTCAGTCGCCAATAGCTTCTAATATCTAATATCCAATAGCCAATAGCCAATATCTACAATTTGGCGCTTTGAATAGCCTTCCAAAGCTTTTCGGCGGTCAACGGCATATCGACATGACGGATGCCCAACGGTTCCAGTGCATCCATGACGGCATTAGCAACGGTCACGGTGCTGGCGATGGTGCCCATTTCACCGGCGCCCTTCACCCCCAGCGGATTGTGCGGGGATGGGGTTTCGATGCGGTCCGTGAGGATGGTGGGGAAGCCATCGGCGCGCGGCATGGCATAGTCCATCATCGAGCCAGAGAGCAACTGACCACCTTCGTCATAGATACCATGTTCCCAGAGCGCCTGGCCGACGCCTTGGGCCACACCGCCGATCATCTGCCCTTCGACAATGAGCGGATTAATCACGTTGCCGACATCATCGACCGAGGTGTAGTGGGTCAGCTTGACTTCGCCGGTCTCACGATCAATTTCCACCATCGCAATATGGGCGCTGTTGGGGAAGGTGAAGTTGGCCGGATCGTAGAAGGTGGTCTCTTCCAAGCCAGGTTCCATACCGTCGGGCAGTTGGTGCGCCGTCAGCGTGCCAACCGACAGTTCGACAAAGGATTTGGCTTGGTCGGGCGAACCCTTGACATGAACTTTGCCGCTGGCGCGGTCGTAGACCACATCTTCTTCGGCCACTTCCAACTGGAAGGCCGCCATTTTGATCAGCTTGTTGCGGATCTTCTCGGCGCTGCGCACCAAGGCGCTGCCACCGACCGAGGCGCTACGGCTGCCATACGAACCCAAGCCAAAGGGGGTGCGGCCCGTGTCGCCATGAATGATCTCGACATCGCCAATCGGAATGCCCAGTTCATCGGCCACAATCTGGGCGAAGGTGGTTTCATGGCCCTGACCGTGGGCGTGCGAACCAGTGAAGACGCTTACCTTGCCGGTCGGGTGGACGCGGATCGAGCCGCTTTCCCACAAACCAACGCCAGCGCCCAGGCTGATGACCACTTTGGACGGGCCAAGACCGGAGGCTTCGATACAACCGCTGACGCCAACGCCAACGATCTTACCAGCGGCGCGCGCTGCATCCCGTTGGCGCAGCAACTCGCTGTAGTTCGAGACTTCCACCGCTTTGTCAAAGAGCTTGTCATAGTTGCCGCTATCATAGAGTAACGCCACGGGCGTCTGATAGGGGAACTCGTGGGGCTGAATGAAGTTCTTGCGGCGCAATTCAATCGGGTCCATCTTCAGGTCACGGGCGGCAATATCGACCAGCCGCTCCAGCACATAACTGGCTTCCGGACGACCGGCGCCGCGATAGGCGTCAACCGGCACGGTGTTGGTCATGGTGCCGTACGATTCGCCAAAGATGACCGGAATTTTGTAGAGGCCGGAGAAGAGCGTGATGTAAATGGCCGTCGGGATGAGCGCGGCAAAGGTCGAAAGATAGGCGCCCATGTTGGCGTAGGTGGTGACATCGAGGCCGACAATGGTGCCGTCGTTCTTCAACGCCAGCTTGGCCGTGGTCACATGGTCGCGCCCGTGGGCGTCGGTGACAAAGGCTTCGCTGCGGGTCGAGACCCATTTCACCGGGCGGTTCAATTTGCGCGCCGCCCAGGGAACGATAACTTCTTCGGCGTAGTGGAAAATCTTGCTGCCAAAACCGCCACCAACATCGGGCGAAATGACGCGCAATTTGTTTTCCGGCATCTGCAAGGTGGCAAGACTGAGCAACAGGCGAATGATGTGCGGATTCTGGCTAGTGGTCCAGATGGTCATCTCTTCGGAAAAATCGCTGTATTGAGCAACACAGGCGCGTGGTTCCATAGCGTTAGGAATCAAGCGTTGGTTGATGAGATCTAATTCCACCACATGATCGGCAGCGGCAAAGGCGCGATTGATCTCGTCGCGATTGCCCAGCGCCCAATAGAAGCTGGTGTTGTTCGGAATCTCGTCATGCAGTTGGGGGGCGCCCGGATCGGCGGCTTTTTTGGCATCGACCACAGCAGGCAGGGGCGTATAGTCTACTTGTACAGCCTCCGCCGCGTCTTGCGCCGCATAGCGATTTTCCGCAATCACCACCGCAACGCCGTCACCCACATGGCGCACTTTACCAATCGCCAGGACGGGGTGGGGTGCAGTTTTGATACCGGGCGGGTTAAAACCACAGGGGAGGCCGCCAACACCATCAGCGGCCAGATCCGCACCTGTGTAGACACCGACGACGCCAGGCATTGCCAGGGCAGCGCTGGCATCGATGCTGTTGATCTTGGCATGGGCGTGCGGACTGCGGACAATGGCGGCGTGGAGCATACCAGGGATCTGGAGGTTGGCAACATATTTGCCCTTGCCCTGAATAAAGCGTGGGTCTTCCACCCGCTTCATGCTTTTACCAATGTATCCACTCATTGCGCCTCCTTATTAGGCCGTAGCCACCGCAGCCTGCGCTACAGCCTTGACAATGTTCTGGTAGCCGGTGCAGCGGCAGATGTTGCCTTCCAAGCCGTGGCGGATCTGCTCTTCGGTGATGCCGGGGTTGTTTTCCACCAACTTGGCGGCGGCCATGATCATGCCGGGGGTGCAATAGCCGCATTGCAGCCCGTGCTGATCCCAGAACGCCTGTTGCATGGCGTGCAGTTGTCCGTTTTTCGCCAGCCCTTCGATGGTGGTAATGGTGCTGCCGTCGGCTTGCACCGCCAACACTGTACACGACTTCACTGCCATGCCATCCATGTGGACCGTACACGCACCGCACTGACTGGTGTCGCAACCGATGTTGGTGCCAGTCAAGCTCAGGCTGTCACGAATGAAATCCACCAGCAGCATGCGCGGTTCAACGTCGCGCGTATGTGATGCGCCGTTTACCGTCACCGTAATCTTCTGCATGATTGTTCCTCCGCTATAACGATGATTGAGTTTGTAGAAGCGCTAAGCAAAATCCTTCGCGTAAACCAATAGAAGGCTAAACAGCTTACCGCTTCAAGGTAACAATAGAAATATGGAAATTGAATTGAGGAAAAGTATTGTTGGCGTCAACCGCCAACGGACCGCTCAAGCAAGGGAGAGCTTACACCCATTCTAGCGCAGCGCTTGCATTCTGTCAATGCCGATTGACGGGTTGGCGCAATTCGGGGGGCATGGAGAATTGACAAGGCGTTCCCGGATCAATCAAGATGTACCACCTGTCACCCTGAAAGGGGATCTAGGGCGCAATACACTAGAGATTCTTTCAGAATGACAAACGAACTTCCTTTATTTTACAATCAATTCCTTGTCAAAAGATCGCCCGCAGCAACAGCACCAATACCAACATGGCAACGGCGCCATAGGCGAACCAGAGCGCTTTTTCCTGTTGCTTGAGCGGGATCACATCGGACGCCAGATCGCGGGCCACGTCTTTGGCGACTTCGGTGGCGATCTTGGCGGCGGAAGGGCCAGCGGGCGCCACTCTGGGGGCTGCAACCGGCGAGGTTGCGGGTGTCGCGACAACTGCAACTGTCGCCGGCGTTGCCGCAACCGCTTCCGTGGGTGTGGCTACTTCTGTTACCGGTATTGCTGGTGGCGCCACCACCGCGGCGGCTGCCGCTGCTTGCTCGGCACGCGCTTGAATCTGGACATCCAGCGCCGCCAGGCCTTGGCGGATAATTGACTTGGCCGTACTGTCAATCAAGCGCTGACCAACACCAGCAATCTTACCGCCGACTTGCACGTCGCCGGTATAGTGCATAATGGTCTCAGCGCCGTTGCCCTCCAGGCGGACATTGCCTTCGCCGTTGACAAAACCAGGCGAACCTTGACCGCTCACCTTCATGCGGTAGCTATCGGGCATGTTAATGTCGGCCAGCTCGATCTTGCCTTCAAACTTGCCCTGCACCGGCCCGACGCGCACATTCATGGCGGCTTTGTATTCATTTTCGTTCAACTTTTCCAGTTGTTCGCCGCCAGGCAGTGCCATTGAGAGAAGGGTGGGATCTTGCAGGGCGTCCCAAACAATCTGCTGGGGCGCCTTAAAGGTATGTGTACCCTGAATTTGCATCAATTTTCTCCTTACCATTGCGTGGATTTTTCCGCATTGTAGGTAAAGAGGCGGAAACTGTCAAAATCCTGTGGGGTTCGTACTACGTGCTGTGTGATTCGTGACATTCGACAGGCTCAGGCCACGAATCACGCAGCACGTAATAGCTGCTCTTATCCTTGCACGATCGGTAGATAGAACTGAGGTGGGCGGGTGGGTTCTTCCTCCTCGTCAATGGCGGTGGGTGGGGGTACAAAGCCAAAATCAGCAGTAAAGTTTACGTTGTTGTCGTCGAGGGCGCCACTGTAGCTGCCAGCGCCCGCTTCGCCGACCGGTTCCTGATTGGGTTGGAGATCGTAGACAATGCTGCGGATGCCAGTGGTAGCCGGAGTAGCGCTATCGATGCCATTTTCATCAAGGTTGTCATCAATGGTCTCGCTACCGCCGTTGCCGGTGGAGGAAAGGGTGCCGGTCAATACGCCGCCAGCTTGGAAATTCTGTGGGCGCAGGAAAATGAAATACGCGCCAGGCGTCAAGTTGTCAAAGAGATAGAAGCCACCGCCAGCGGTTGTGGTTGTGGCGACAGGCGTGGCGGTGAGCGGGTCGGCGCCTGCAGGGAAGAGTGCAATGTGGACGCCATTCATGCCAACATCACCGGCGCTCGGTTCAAAACGCCCATTGTTGTTGGGGTCACGGAAGACCACATTGCCAATGGCGACCCGCTCCACTGCCGGTGGCACAACGCCAAAATCGACGGTTAAGTTACTATTGGTGTCGGGGGTGCCTCGCCCATCGTCGCCGGGGATGCCGGTAGCCGTTGGCGTTTCCAGAATTGGTTCATCGCCAAACAAAGTGAGAATGCCACTGGTGATGCCATCGGTGGCAGGGTTGCCGCCGTCCAGCCCATTGTCGTTTTGGTCGCCGTTACTGTCGGGGTTGGCTTCTTGGGCCGCTCCGGTACTGCTGGTATAGGTTGCCAATAAGTTGCCTGGCTGGAAATTACTGGCGGCCAGACGCACCTGATAGCTGCCCGCCGGTAGACCAGCAAAGAGGTAAAAGCCGTTAACCGTAACGGTTACCTGTCCGGTGGGAGCGCCGACGCTGTTCAGCAATTCAACCACTACGCCATTGGGGACAGGCGGTTCACCAGGCGAGACGAGCGCATCGTTGTTGCTATCGATCCAGACATAGTTGCCCAACGAGAAGGTGGCGGCTGCGGTAAAGCCAAAATCATAGGTGTGGTTGTTAAAGCCGGGCGCCGACAAGTCACTACAGGGGATGGCATAAACTGCATTAACGCTCACCAAAATCCCATTGGAGTCACGCACGGCGCCGTTGTCGCCGCCGGTGTTGGCTTGCGTTAGATTCAACCCCGCAAGCGCAGGCTGTTGACTACCACCGGTGGCGTTGGGAATGCGCACTTCGTAAACACTTGCGCCATTGGGGCCGCAAAGACCAGCCTCGATCCCGTTGGCGCTGTTTTGGGTAACATTGCTATCGTTAAAGAGATATTGGCCGTCATTGGCCGTGACCGTTGTGCCGACCAGTTGTCCATCGCGGTATAACTCAACCGTTACGCCATCCAGTCCCGGCTCGTCTGGCCCTTGGATGCCGTCGCCATTGGTATCGCGCCAGACCCGGTTGCCGATTTCCAGCGGCGCCGCCGGGCAGAGCGCTTCGAGATCACCTAGGCCATTGGCTTTCTCAAAGGCGGCCGGATTGCCGGTGGCGTCGAGAATAAGATAGCCGCGGGTGGTTGTACCGGTGCGGTTGTTATACCATTTGATGCCGGAATCGCTGACCTCACCAGTGATTTCAATCGGGTTGTAGATGGTGGAGACCACGTCCGGTAAACCAGGCACCTGCACCAAGGAGCCATAATTCGTCTCGTTGTGCGCAACGGCGCCAACTGAATTAAGCTGACGATCCTGGAAATAATATTCGCCGCCGCCAGGGCCTTCGCCATTGCCGGCGCCGCCGGTTGTGTTGCCGCCACAAGCGCCATTGCTTTCCAACGTCCAGCCGCCACTGCCATTGGCGCACGCGCGTAACACATCGCCACGCGCCTTGGCGGAATAATTTTGCGTAGTGCTGGGATCCGGCCCACGGGCGACTGAGCCTAAGAGATCGCCATCCCGGTCGCGTAACCCGAGGATCATGTCGCCGTTATCAAAAACAATGTCGCTGACCCACGGTTGCGCCCACTTGCCGTCGGCCTGGATCGGATCAGTCGGGTTGAAGGAGGTGCGATTTAACCAATATTGCCACTGAAAGCTTGCTCCACCGCGGTCATAGGTGAGCGGAAACTCAAGGGCCGGGGTTGCGGCAAAGGCGCCGTTGGCATAGGCCAGAACATAGGCAAACAGGCTGTCCCGGTTGCGGGTCGATTCACCGGAACAGACCGCACCCACATAGACCGTGCCATCTTTAATGCCCAACCCAAAGGGACGAAAATCGGCATCAGGATTGGGATCGTCCGCCAGGCAGGAGACAGGTCGTGGGATCGGGATGGCGGTAAAGGCGCCGGGGTTGGCAAGGGGAATCGCCAGCAAGGTGTTGTCGGCCAGATTGACGGAGTAGAGGGTGTCAAAAGTCTCATTGATCTCTAAATCACCAAAGGCCACTTTGCCGACCTGATCAAAGGAGTTGGTGTCGTAGAGCCAGCAGTTAAAATTATCATTCGTTCCTGGTTTTGCCGGATTCAAACAAGTTTGTCCTGGTTGCGGGTGAGGATCCGTGCCGGCCAGGGCGCCAAAGTTGTAGAATAAACTGGGGCCGCTGGGGGTAATCTGGTAAATCGCGCCAGGGCCGCCAGGGCCAAAGCCGCTGTGCCGTTTCATAAAGGCTGAAGCGTAGAGGGTCTGGGTTACCGGGTTCCAGGCCAGCCCCCAAACGGTCCCAATCTGTTTTGCCACGGCCAGTGGTGTGGGCGTCGGCGAACGGACGCCGGCGTTATTGGTCAGGTCGGTGCTGCCGGCGGTATAGGGAAAAGAGACCATGACGTTGCGCTCTTTGTTGACGCCGTCCGGGTTGTCATTCTGTTCGCCAAAGACCATACAAGAGGTCACTAGGGCCGGTGACGGATTGGCGCCGCAGAAATCCGCCGGGTTGCTAAAGCCGACATCGACATTGGCCGTGGGGCCATTGACAAAGGTCACGTTGGTGCGAGAATTGGCGCCGGCTGCGCCCGGTTTGAGAAAACTGAGCGAACCATCGGCCGGCAAAGTAAACTCCACACGCACAGGGTAGGCGCCGACCGGGTTGATGCCGTAGCTACCGTCGGCCGTGGTTTCGCACGCCGCGGTTGTCCCGGCGGCGTCATAGGCTGTGACGACGATGCCAGCGATGCCAGGTTCAGTCGCTTCGCGGGCGCCATTCGCATTGTAGTCACGAAAGGCCAGGCCAGTGATGGCGCCGCCGGTGCATGTTGCCGCCTGCGCAACCGGTGTTTGCCAAAACAGCAAGATGCCGGCAACGAGAAAGGCGAAGAACAGCCCCCAGTGCTGGTGATTTTTGCAAAGATGCGGCGAAGAGAGCGCAGGGTGTGGCTGAGGGAACAAGAAGGTAACAGGTGTATGGGTTGGGTTCATCAGGCTCTCCTACGGTTACTTATGACTGGCTGCAAAAAGACTAAGAATTTGGTGTTTGCGCAAGTTTCTCTCTGGTGCATTGGGTAGATTTTGAGAAAAACTCAGTTTTTGCAGTAGCGTCTCTTAGTAGAGACAAAATAAAATTGATTATAATTGAAGCATTGTGACGTAGCTCTTTCCCTATTTTCTGCAAGAATGCTCCTAATTGCACCCGACACTTTGCCCACGTTGGCGCTTTGTGGGGCTGTCCGCTAACAAGTAGCGTATGTTGCGTTAAAGAATCGTCATTTGTGAGTGGGGAAATCAGCGCTGAAATGATGAGATCTGTTGCTAATCAGCAGCAATGGTGGCGGCGCGTCTGCTATGCTGTCACCCATCGTGACTATCTGCTTGCAGCTATCTTTTCTGCACGAGCCGCGGTCGAAAGTACTACTGGTTGCTGGTTTTTCAATATCGATCACTGGCGATCAAGCGCTGTGCCTTGCCCTGTGGTATACTGGGGCGAATCGATGGTTGATGGCAGCGGAGAACGGTTCATGCTTAAATTACCCTATGGCATCAGCAATTTTGCACAGATCGCCAACGAAGAGTACTACTTTGTCGACCGGACGCTGTATATTGCCCAACTGGAACAATTGGGTGAGCGTTACCTCTTTTTCCTGCGCCCGCGCCGCTTTGGCAAGAGCGTCTTTGTCTCGATGCTGCAATGCTATTATGGGTTGGAATTTGCCGCGCAATTCAATGAACTTTTTGGCCGTTTTGCCATTGATCAGCAGCCGACCCCCTTAGCCAATACGTATCTGGTCTTACGGTTAGAATTTAGTCGGATCAACACACGAACACAGGAAAGCACTTTGGTTGGTTTTACCAAGAATGTCAGACAAGGTATCAGTTATTTCTTGGTGACCTACCATGCCTATTTTAGTGAGGAAGATAAAAAGTATATTTTGGGTAGTGCAAAAGACGATGAGCCAAGCGATGTCTTGAATCGACTTTGGGAATGTACGAAAAATGCGCACGCACTGGGGCGTTTTCCGCATAAGATCTACCTGCTCGTAGATGAATATGATCACTTTGCCAACGAATTGCTGGCCTTTCGTTTACGCGATTTCAAGAGCAGCGTCGGGCAGAATGGCTTTGTCCGCAAGTTTTACGAAAGCATCAAAGCGGCGACCGGGGAAGGAATTGTTGACCGCATCTTCATCACGGGCGTTTCGCCGGTTACGTTGGATAGCTTGACTAGTGGTTTTAACATTGGAACCCATTTGACCCTTGAACTACCGTTTCACGATATGATGGGGTTCAACGAACAAGAGGTGGCGACAATCCTCAGTGGTGTTGGGATTGAGACCACAACGCTGCCGGCGGTGATTGCTGACTTGCGGGCATGGTACAACGGGTATCTCTTTAACAGTGATGCCCAAGTCAGACTCTATAACCCCGATATGGTGTTATACTTTGCGACAAAGTTTAGTCGAATGGGTAAATATCCCAAGGAATTGCACGAAAAATTGCGTGTCCTCACCGATCTGCCGCTTGGATCGTGGTCTTTGTCGGCCCCAAGGCGCAGGTGGTGCAAGCTGTGGCGACAGCTTCGCCGTAAGGAATTCTCCCTGGCGTATGACCATGAAGCTAGTCCACCTTCAAGCACGATAAAACAGCGGATCTCTGCATGAAATTTCTTGTCTCACAACTGCTCTTCTTTCTCAGTGATCGCCCCAGCCGTATCAATATGTTTGCGCTGCTGCGCTTCCTTGCGGTTCTGGTGGGGATGATCATCCTCTACAGCATTCTCTTCCATTATCTCATGGCCTACGAAGGGCGCGAGGAGAGCTGGCTCACCGGCTTTTACTGGACATTGACGGTGATGTCCACCCTTGGCTTTGGGGATATTACCTTCCATTCCGACTTGGGGCGCCTCTTCTCGATTGTGGTGCTGCTGAGTGGCATTATCTCCCTTTTGATCCTGTTGCCCTTCACCTTTATCGAATACTTTTACGCCCCCTGGCTCAAAGCCCAACAGGCCGCCCGTACACCGACTAGTCTTCCTGAACGTACGTCCGGTCACGTCATCATTATCCAGCTCGATGATGTCACTGCCAGTCTGATTGAGAAACTGACACAGTATCAGTATGAGTATGTGCTGCTGGCGGCGGATCTAGCCGAGGCGCTGCGTCTCTATGCGTTGGGCTACCGTGTGGTGCGTGGAAATCTGGATGATCCCGCCACCTATCGTCAGGTGCGGGCCGATCGGGCGGCGTTGGTGGCGGCGACGGCGAATGATCGTGTCAACACCAATGTCGCCTTCACGGTGCGCGAAGTGAGTGAAACTGTACCGATTATCACCACCGCCAACGCCCAGGCTTCTGTCGATATTTTGGAACTGGCGGGCGCCAATCATGTGTTGCAACTGGGCGAGATGCTGGGGCAGATGTTGGCACGGCGGCTCGCTGGTGGTGACACCGCCGCCCACATCATCGGTCATTTTGACGAATTGGTGATCGCTGAAGCGACCGTGCGCAGTAGCGACCTAGCCGGCAAAATCCTGCGCACGAGCCGATTACGCGAACAGGCAGGGATAACGGTGCTGGGCGCCTGGGTGCGTGGCGCTTTTGAACCAGTGACGCCGGAGATGCGCATCGATGCCGGTGATGTTCTGGTGATGGCCGGCTCCGCTGAACAGATCGAGCGCTACAATCAACGCTTCTGTCCGGCGGCGTCGGTGGGCGCTCCGATTCTGATCATCGGCGGCGGGCGCGTGGGACGGGCAGCAGGGCGCGCCTTGACCCAACAGGGACTGGACTACCGGATTGTCGAATTGTTGCCCGAACGCGTGCGCGACCCGGCGAAGTATGTGGTCGGTGATGCCGCTGAACTGACGGTATTGGAACAAGCGGGAATCCGCACGACGCCGGCTGTCTTCATCACCACTCATGATGATGACACCAACATCTACCTCACCATCTACTGCCGTCGCTTGCGTCCTGATGTGCAGATCATTAGCCGCGCCCGTTTGGAGCGCAATGTCGCCACCCTACATCGCGCCGGCGCTGATTTTATCGTCTCTTATGCCTCGTTAGGCGCCAACGCAATTTTCAATCTGCTTAATCGTAGCAACATTCTCATGGTAGCGGAAGGACTTGATGTCTTTGAAGTGGATGTCCCGGTGCGCCTGATCGGCCGCACTCTGGCCGAAAGCGCGATCAGGGAACAGACCGGTTGCACCGTCGTCGCCCTGCGCACCGCAGCGGCGTTGCAAATCAGCCCAGACCCACACCTGCCGCTACCGGTAGCTGGCCGGCTGATCTTAATCGGTACGGTTGCGGCGGAAGAAGAATTCCTGGCGCAGTATCAAAACACTGACAGTATCCTAAGGTAACGATTGCGGGATCGTGGTCTCCCAGGTGCTGACAATGCTGGGTAACGACTGTCGACTATTGATATTCAGTAGACCGCAACGCTATCGAGCCTGACTTTGGACTCTGGACTTAGGACTGCGGTCTACTGATATTGTCTTTTTGTTGAACATCATTTAAACTAGCATTGCTACTCTAATTGTCACAACAGTTGTCGTAACCGTGGCACATCAATCATGGCATTCTTATCACTTGCTCCCCTGAGTGTAGGAATAGAGATCAAAAGCTTACCACAATCGATACAGAACAAAGGAGAGGTAGAATGTACGGTAAATCAGTGCGTACGTTTATGCGTGTGGCAACATTCCTACTGTTGGTTGCGTTGCTGGCTGCCTGTGTCGCCCCCCAAATTGGTGAGGAGGAGGCCGGCGATACCGCTGCTGCACCAGCCGCCACCGAAGCCCCCGCCGAAGCCCCTGCTGCCGAGAGCAGCACTGGCGAGACCAATCAGATCAGCGTCTACATCGATTCCGACACCAATATCTCCGACTGGTGGAGCAATACCATCAAGCCCATGTTTGAAGCGGCCCATCCTGAGTATGAACTGGTGATCGTCCACACCGGCGGCTCTGGCGGCAGCGGCAACGGGCCGATTGCGGATCGCGCCTATGCCGCGTTGCAGACCAATGATGACCCGGATGTCGATTACTTTGAAACCTGGAATGTGTTGCAACCAGTGGGTGCGCTGGATGCCGGTCTCTGGCAGGAACTGAATGCTGAGAATGTGCCGAATATGGCGAATGTGATTCCCCCCGCTCTGCGCAGCAGCACCGGCCACGACCTGCCCTATCGTGGGTCGCAAGTTCTCCTGGCCTACAACGAGGAGCGCCTGCTCAATCTCCTGAAGGAGCAGGGCAAAGTAGGCGCTGACGCCACGGAAGTGCCGGCAGAATTTGTCCCCAGCACCTGGCCGGAACTGATGACCTGGGTCTGTGACTTTTCGGGTGAATTTATCTATCCCCGCCCCGATACCACCGGCGCCGGTCGTAACTTTGTCACGCGTGCGGTGCTGGAGACCAACAATCTGGACACCACGATTTTTACGGTCGATGCCTACACCGAGCAATATGGCACCGAAGAGTTGACGCCGGAGCAGATTGCCGAGATCAACGACAAGTATTTTGCCAAAACCTGGGAAATGCTCAACGGAATTGAGCCTTGTCTCCATGATAACGCCGCCTATCCCTCCGGCGCCGCCGCCACCACCCGTCTGCTGGCCGATGAACTGGTGACGATGATCCCCATCTGGTCCGATCAGGCGTTGCAGGCCAAGAACGCGGGCTTGTTACCGGAGAGCATTCGCTTTATCCAACTGGAAGACCTGCCCATGGTCGGCGGCTATGCCAGTTCCGCCATTCCCACCAATGCTTCCAACCTGGAAGGCGCGTTGGTTTTGGCCGATTTCCTCTTAAGCCCGGAGGCGCAAGAATCGGTGGTACGCGACATCGGCGGCTTCCCAGCCATCAGTTGGGAGCAACTGCCCGCTGAACTGCAAGAGGAATTTAACGATGTCATCACCGACAACGTCCCCGCCTTTGGCAGCGTCTGGCAGCCGTCCATGTATGACGGTTGGTACGCCACCGTGGCGCCGGACATTGTGCGTGAGTAAGGAATTGCTGATCGACTAAGATTTGTTAATCTGGAGATTGAGAGATTATGTTACTGCTTATACGAGAGCAGGACAATCTCTCAACCTCTTAATCTCTCCACAGATAAGTCATGACTTCACAAGCAAGCATACCCACATGGTGGCGACGGGGCAGCCGTTTATTATTGCCTTATTTGCTCGTGGCGCCGCCCTTTTTGGTAATGTTAGCGTTGATCATCTACCCGGCAACGTTGGCAGTGATTGAGACAGTGCTGGTGCGGCGCGGTGGCGTGGTGCAATTTTCGTTGCATCGCTACGTTGACTTTTTTAACATGCCGCTTTCGGTAATGAATCTGCTCTTTACCTTGCGCATCACGCTGCTGATTGTTGTGCTGCTCTTTGTGATCTGCTTTCCGATTGCGCTCTACCTGCGCTTTACGGCCAGCCGCCTTAGCAGCACGGTGCAGATGTTGTCGCTCCTGCCCATGTTTGTGCCGGGGATTATCACCGCCTACGCCCTGATTCGTTTTCTGGGGGCCAATGGCTGGTTGGAACGGATGCTGGAAACCTTTTTCGGTTATGAGGGCTATGTCTCACCCTACTTGCGCCCTTCGGGCATCGTCGTTGGTCTGGTTTGGGAGGGCATTCCCATTACGGTTTTGATCCTGACCGCCGGCTTGAGCCAAATCTCAGACGGCCTCTTGGAGACCGCCAGGGATGTCGGCGCCAACCGCTGGCAGGTCTTCTGGCGCATTATCCTGCCGCTGCTCAAACGGCCGGCGCTCATTGTGCTTTCACTCAATTTCTTGGGGGCCTTTGGCGCCTTTACCATTCCCTTCCTGCTTGGCCCAGCCTCGCCGCAGATGATGGGCGTCTATATGCAGCGCACCTTTAACAACAATCTACCCAGCCAGGCCCAAGTCCAAGCCGTGATCACCTTTGTGATCAGCGCCCTGGTCAGCATCTTTTACGTCCGCGCCATCGTCAGCCAACGGCTGGAAGAAGGCAAGTAGGATTTTAGATTTTGGATTTGTGATTGTACACGAATTACGAATCACGAATCACGAATTACGAATTACGTAACAGCTATGACCCATTCAACTTTTGATCGCGACCCCGGCCCGTGGGGTGAATTTTGGCGCAATACCCGGCGCAGCTTTGGCTATATGTTTCGCCAGGATTGGTATGGCGTCAGCATGGCGATCCTGCTGGCGTTGGTGATCTTGGGGCCGATGTTCAATGTCTTTCTCTGGGCCTTTACCCAACGCTGGCGCTACCCGGCGCTCTTGCCGACGGAATGGGGGCTGCGCTTTTGGTACGACACCTTTGCTCGCGCCGACATTGCCGCCGGCTTTACCACCAGTCTCTATGTTTCGCTCATGGTGACAGGGCTTTCGGCAGTTATCTGTCTGCCGGCGGCCTATGCCTTTGCCCGGATGGATTTCCCCGGACGTACACCGTTGCTGCTCTCCTTTCTTGCCACCAATGCCTTTCCTCGCTTTGGTCTTTATGTCACCATTGCGGTCATCTTTTTCCGGCTGCAGTTGGTCGGGACGGTGGCCGGCGTGGTCTTGATCCAGTTGATCAACACGCTGCTCTTTATGATCTGGATTCCCACTGCCGCTTTTCAAGGGGTGAATCGGGCGTTGGAAGAAGCCGCGCTCGACGTAGGCGCCTCACCAATTCGGGTCTTTCTCCAGATCACCTTGCCGCTGGTTCTGCCGGCGCTCAGTGCGGCGCTCCTGCTCACCTTTGTGGGCGCCTTTTATGAGACGCAGGGCGCCCTGCTCATCGGCGTTCCCAATGTGCGCACGTTGCCGGTGGTAATGATCATTCTGATTAACAATCAGGTCGTCGTCCAATATGGCGCCATTCTCTCAGTCGTTCTCTGGATTCCGTCCTTGATCTTACTGGTCTTTGCCCAACGGGTACTGCGTGGGGGGACGTTGGCGGCGGGGTTTGGTGTTTAATAGAGATTAGGAGAGTAAGAGATTGAGAGATTCAGCACACTGAATCTCTCAATCTCTTACTCTCTCAATCTCCTACTCTCTCAATCTCTTACAATACTATGGCAACCTTATCACTGGTAAATCTATCAAAACATTTCGGCAAAGTGCGGGCTGTGGATGGCGTGAACCTGGAGGTGGCAGACGGTGAGTTTGTCTGTTTGCTGGGGCCATCGGGCTGCGGCAAGACGACGGCGTTGCGCATGATTGCCGGCTTTGAAGAGCCGACGGCGGGCGATATTCGCATTGACAACCAATCGATAGTTGGCACCGGCGCCAACCGACGACCCACGGCGATGGTCTTCCAACAATATACGCTCTGGCCCCATATGACCGTCTACGAGAATATCGCCTTTGGCCTGAATTTGCGCCGGATGCCCAGTCAAGAGATTCAACGCAAGGTGACCGAGGGGCTGGAACTAGTGGGGTTGGCCGGCTATGAAAAGCGTTATCCGCGCCAGCTTTCCGGCGGGCAACAGCAGCGGGTAGCGTTGGCGCGCGCCCTAGTGTTGGAACCCAAGATTCTCCTACTCGATGAACCCTTTAGCAGCCTTGATGCCCTGCTGCGCGTGCGGCTGCGTGAAGAGTTGCGGCGTATTCAGCGCAAGCTGAAAATTACTGCCATCTTTGTCACCCATGATCAAGAAGAGGCGCTCAGCCTGGCCGACCGCATCGCTTTGATGAATGCCGGTCACATTGAACAACTGGATGGCCCCAGCAATATCTACGCCAACCCGCGCACCCTCTTTGCGGCGGATTTTATTGGCGCCATGAATTTGATGAGCGCCACAATTAGCAACGGTGCGCTCACGGTTGGCGCGCAATCATTGCCGCTGCCGGACGCGATCACGGGGCGCCAGAGCCTCACGTTGGCGATCCGTCCCGAAGATTTCACCCTCCTGTCGACGGCGGCGGGGGAACGAGATGACCAGATCTGGCGCGGTGTAGTCGAACAGACGATGGACATGGGCCATTATCGCAAACTCTTGGTGAGTCTGCCGGGCATTGCCGAACCATTGAAAACCTATGCACCCAAGGCGCTGACGGTGACGGAGAACGAAGCGATTGGGCTATACCCGCTGCGCTATCTGATCTATCAAGGGGAGAGCGCACCGGTTGAGGTGGTGCGCGCCGCGCCTCTATAAAGAACCAACGGAAATTCCACCTCTTGCCAATGAAAGGCTGATGTTATGCAAGCGCACTTTAGCGCCACCTTGAGTTCCGGCGATAGCAAACGCCATATCCCCCACCCCTTTGTTATACCGGCCGCTTGCAGCCGCTTGACCATTCGGTTGCACTATTCCCCACGCGTAGCCGGTGGCATCACGAACTTATTAACCTTGACTCTTTTTGACCCCAATGGCTTTCGGGGCGCCGGTCATCGCGGCGGGGACACCCATGTGGTCGAATTGACGCCAACCACCGCCACGCGCGGCTACTTGATTGGCGCGCTGCCGCCGGGTGAATGGACGGTGCAGGTTGATACGCACATGGTATTGCCGGACACGCCGGTTCGGTACACACTAGAGGTGACGGCTGAGACGGATGCAACGGTGGCGGCGGCAGCGGCGCCCCGTCCTGTCCCGGACTTTTCCCGTGTCCTCAACCCCAGCCCTGGCTGGTATCGCGGCGATCTCCACTGTCACACCCTCCATTCCGACGCTAGTTGGACCACGCAAGATCTAGTGGCCGAGGCGCGCCGGTTAGGCTTTGACTTTATCGCCCTCACCGATCACAATACCGTCAGCCCCCTGCCCGAAATGGCGGCCTTGACCGGCGACGGCCTGCTGACGATGGGCGGTCAGGAATTGACCACCTTTTGGGGACACGCCGTCTGCCTAGGCGCTTATGATTGGCTGGATTGGCGGGTGGACAAGGAAGGCGTCGGCATGGCTGCCATCGCCGAGCAACTCTATGCCCAGGATCAACTTTATATCATTGCCCACCCCTATGCCATCGGCGATCCTTATTGTACCGGCTGTCGCTGGCTCTACACGGGCATGATGCCGGGAACGGCGCGTCTTGTGGAGATTTGGAACGGCCCCTGGTTTGGCGGCCATCCGCTGGAATATAACCAGAATGAAGACGGGATCGCGATCTACTACCGCTGGCTCAATGAAGGTCACAAATTGGTCGCCACGGCTGGTAGCGACGCCCACGGCCCCAAAGGCTATCTTGGCGGCGTCGGCAACAATGTGGTCTATGCCGAGGAATTGTCAACCAAGGGCATTTTGCGAGCGCTGGCCCAAGGTCATCTCTATCTCAGCAGAGGACCGACGTTGACCCTGCGGGCGCAAAATGGCGCAGGCGTCACCGTGATGATGGGTGATACCTTGACTGCACAAGGCGATACGATCACGGTGACAACGCAATGGGGTAGCGCACCCGCCGGCGCCACGCTGCGCCTGATCGTCAATGGCGCTGTGCAGGAACGGCGAATGGTTGGCGACAGCGGCGAAGCCAGTTGGACGTTGCCATGCTATGGTCCACGCTGGTGCGCCATTGAATTGCGCGGCGCTGACGGCGCTATGCTGGCTGTGACCAACCCGATCTTTTTTGCCGACAACCTCCAGTAGTAAAGACTTCAGTCTTTGTCCTGTCCACCGAAAGACTAACGTCTTTACTACAATTCCCTCGCTGAGCGGCGATGAAACTATTTACTGCGCCTTGCGTAATAACCAGCAAAACGCACGCTTCACAACTCCCGGTGCGTTGCTGAAGGTTCACAACCTGCTCAAGTGATGGGTAGTGGGTAAATATACATAAGGAGGCGTCTGTGGCACTAAATTATCGCATTGAAGGCACCCTGTTACCGGTTTTGTTGATTAACCTCACCCCTGGTGAGCGCATCTACTCATCCTCCGGCGGCATGAGCTGGATGACCGACGAAATCGAAATGGAGACCAACACCGGCGGCGGGTTGGGGCGCATGTTTAAGCGGGCGCTGTCGGGCGAATCGCTCTTTATTGTCGATTACTTTGTCAATCGCAGCGCGGGCGAAGTGGCCTTTTCCGCCGAGTTTCCGGGCAAGATTGTTGATCTGAATCTGGCGAATGGTCAACAGATGATCGTGCAGAAAGATTCCTTCATGTGCGCCGAAAAGAGCGTTGATCTCGATCTCCACTTCCGCAAGCGCTTGGGCGCCGGCCTCTTTGGCGGCGAAGGCTTTATCCTGCAAAAGCTGACCGGTCCCGGCCATGCCTTTGTCAACTTCGACGGCGAAATCGTGGAAAAGAGCCTGGCCCCCGGTGAACGGCTGCGCGTCGATACCGGCCATGTCGCTATGTTCGAGCCAACCGTCGATTTTGATGTCGAAATTGTGCGCGGCTTCCGCAATATCCTCTTGGGCGGTGAAGGGCTGTTCCTGGCCACCCTACGCGGGCCTGGTCGTGTGTGGCTACAAACCATGCCGATGGGCAAGTTGGCCCAGAAGATCGGTCAATACATGCCCCAAGTCGGTGGTGACGGCGCCAGCGGCGGGTTGAATATCGATTTGGGTCAGTTGTTGGGTGGTCGCTAGTGTAGGGTTTGTAAACCTATAAGTTGATACACCGTTCTGTGCGAGTCCATGACTCGCACAGACAAAGGGACGAGTCATGGACTCGCGTAGCGCGGAAGATATTTTTAGGTCGTTACTGAGGGTAGTACCACAGGCACGCCAGTAAAAATTCACGCGTTGTAGTTGTAACCGTTCAATCGTATCGATCAACCTCCTATCAACTCCGATAACCTTCGGCCCGTCTTTTTTATAAATCCTCGTAAACTTTACAGATAACGTTCATCCCAAAGGCGGATTTCTCTTTGCCGTTTCCGCCAACGCGCCCATCGCAACTATGGCCATGTTGCACCGTTTCGTCACACTTTCGTCACACTTTCGTCACTCTTTTTGCCCGGCGCACCCCTTGACACCCACAGGGGTACTACTTATACTCTATAAAGTAACAGTGCTATTTTGTAAATAAAAAAACGGTATAGTCATAACAGCTTAACTATCTTAATTGTAGCGATTTAGCCTCATCTACACTGCGATTACCCCTCTTTGATGAACGATAGATGCTTGGTTCCCTGGTTGGTTCAATGATAGTCGCGTAAGGAACAGTTTGTTTCACCTATGCAACAAAGTTCACAATCCTTGTCTGGGGCATGGAAGCGTTTGCCATGCGCACCGCCGTGTGCGGTCTATAGTTATCTACAACGCATTGCTGATTTATTGGCAGGCGTCGTCGGTTGCTTGCTCTTGTTGCTTGTCGCGCCGCTGGTCTGGTTGGCGAATGTGTGCTTTGCGCCCGGCCCCCTGTTTTACTGGCAACAGCGCGTCGGCCTGCATGGTCGGCGCTTCACCATTGTGAAATTCCGCTCCATGATCGTCGGCGCCGAACGCAACGGTGTGGTTTGGACGGCACAGAATGATCCACGCATCACCCCGGTCGGTCATCTTTTGCGGAAAAGTCATCTGGATGAACTGCCCCAATGTTGGAATCTGCTCAAAGGCGATATGAGCCTGATTGGTCCACGTCCAGAGCGCCCGGAATTTGTTGAGATTCTGGCGCCCCAGCTTGAAGGGTATCACTTGCGCCACACCGTCAAACCAGGGTTGACGGGCTGGGCGCAGGTTAACTATGGCTATGGTGACAGTGTGGCCGATGCGGGCATTAAATTGACGTATGACCTGGACTATATTGCGCAGCAATCCTGGCGGCTGGATCTACTCATTTTGCTGCGCACCTTCTCTGTACTTTGGCAAGGAAGATAAAAGATGACCAAACGAAGTAATGGTGTTGTTCACCGGTTTGACCCGACTCAGCTTGACCCAACCTTGGCGTCCCCTATTGATTGGCATAACCAACGGGTGATCGTCACCGGGGGCGCCGGTTTTCTCGGCTCATTTGTGACCGAGAAATTACGCGAGCGGGGCGCGGCTGACATTATCATTCCCTGCCGCCGTGATTATGACCTGCGCACACCGGAGGCGATCCAACAATTGCTGGCCGATAGTTGCCGTGGCGCCAAGCCAGTGGATCTGGTGATCCATTTGGCTGCCAACGTGGGTGGCATTGGCGCCAATCGAGCCAGGCCAGCTGAATTTCTTTACGACAACTTGATGATGGGGGTGCAGCTCCTCCATGCCTGTTGGCGCGCTGGCGTTGCCAAGTTTGTTGCTATCGGCACCATCTGCGCCTACCCGAAATTTGCGCCCATTCCCTTTCGGGAAGAGTCGCTCTGGGATGGTTACCCGGAAGAGACCAACGCCCCCTATGGGTTAGCCAAGAAGATGCTCTTGGTGCAAAGCCAAGCCTACCGGGCGCAATATGGCTACAATTCCATAGTTCTGCTGCCGGTCAATCTCTATGGACCGGGCGAGAACTTTGACCCGGCGACCTCCCATGTCATCCCGGCATTGATCCGCAAGTGTGTCGAGGCCAAGCGCACGGGGGCCGATCACATTGTGGTCTGGGGTGATGGCTCGCCGACGCGTGAGTTTCTCTATGTGGACGATGCGGCAGAAGGCATTTTGTTGGCCGCCGAAGCGTACAACAGCAGTGAGCCGGTTAACTTGGGCAGCAGTGATGAAATCACCATCCGCAAGCTAGTCCAGACCATTGCTCGCCTCACCGGGTTTACCGGCGCCCTGCATTGGGATCGAAGCAAGCCCAACGGTCAGCCCCGGCGTAAATTGGAGACCAGCCGGGCGCGCACAGCCTTTGGCTTTAGCGCCCCAACCCCCTTTGCTGAAGGGTTGGCGCGTACGATTCAGTGGTATGAAACCGTTACCCAGGCTACCGGATCAACCGGGGCTGATAGTCAAAGTGAGCGCTTGGGCAATGAAGTTTATGCAAGTTACTAAACGTTCCGCATGGCCGTGGCGGGGGCAGTCGACGCCGGTGGTTGCTGAATTAGTGATCGAACCAGGCCAAGGGTTGCAACACTACTGGCGTGATCTCTGGCGCTATCGAGAACTCTTTTTCTTTTTGGCCTGGCGTGATATTGCTGTGCGCTATAAACAGACCGTGATCGGTGTGCTGTGGGCGCTGCTGCGCCCCTTTCTGGTCATGGTGATCTTCAGCCTGGTCTTTGGTCAACTCGCCGGTTTGCCGACTGACGGCGCGCCCTATCCGCTGCTGGTCTTTGCCGCCATGTTGCCCTGGCAATTTTTTGCTAATGCCCTCAGCGAAAGCAGCAACAGCCTGATCAACAATGCCCAGATGATCACCAAAGTCTACTTCCCGCGCCTGGCGATTCCGCTGGCGGCGGTGATGGTGAGCTTTGTCGATTTTCTCATCTCGTTCACCATTCTCTTGGGGCTGCTGGGTTGGTATCAACTCTGGCCCACTTGGCGAATGCTATTTTTGCCGCTCCTGATCCTGCTGGCCTTTGGCGCAGCGCTGGGTGGCGGGCTGTGGCTGGCTGCGCTCACTGTCAACTATCGCGATTTTCGCTACGTTGTCCCCTTTGTCGTGCAGGTGGGCTTTTATCTCTCGCCGGTGGGCTTTAGCAGCAGCCTGGTTCCCGACCAGTGGCGGCTGTTCTATAGCCTCAACCCCATGGTCGGTGTGATCGACGGTTTTCGCTGGGCAATTCTGGGCGCCGGTCATCTCTACTGGCCTGGCTTTCTCCTCTCCATTGGGCTGACGTTGCTGCTCCTGACGAGTGGTTTTTGGTATTTTCGCAAGACGGAACGCACCTTTGCCGATGTGATCTGAGGGTATTGTCACAAACCGGGTTTCTGCCAGAAACCCGGTTTGTAAGTCGAATAGTGAACAGAAAAGTCATGACTGAGTACGTAATCCAAGTTGAAAAGCTGAGTAAATCCTACCGGATCGGTCATCAGCGCCGGGAACGGTACACGGCCTTGCGCGATGTTTTGGGCAATGGGGTCAAGGGGATCGGTGAGCGGCTGCGCGGACGCGGTAATAGTAGCGCATCCATGCGCTATGAAGAATTTTGGGCGCTCAACAACCTATCGTTCGACGTAAAGCCCGGTGAACGCGTTGGCATCATTGGCCACAATGGCGCGGGTAAATCGACGCTGCTCAAGATTCTGAGCCGGATCAGTGAACCGACGCATGGACGGATCGCCATTCGTGGGCGCGTGGCTTGTCTGTTGGAGGTGGGTACTGGCTTTCACCCGGAGTTGACTGGGCGGGAGAATATTTACCTGAATGGCGCCATTCTGGGTATGAGCCGCGGCGAGATCCGGCGCAAATTTGATGAAATTGTCGCCTTTGCCGAGGTGGAAAGGTTTTTGGATATGCCGGTGAAGCATTACTCATCGGGCATGTATGTGCGACTGGCCTTTGCCGTGGCGGCCCATTTGGAGCCGGAGCTTCTGCTGGTGGATGAAGTGCTGGCCGTGGGCGATGTGCAGTTTCAAAAGAAATGTTTGGGCAAGATGCAAAGTTTTGCCGAGCAGGAGCAGCGCACGGTGATCTTTGTCAGCCACAACATGGAAGCCATTCGCACCCTTTGCACCACGGTGATTCATCTGCAAGGCGGGCAACTCCACAGTATCGGGCCGGCGGAAAAAGAGGTGCAGGCGTATCTGCATCCGACGCAGGAATGTGTTCCCATATCGGCGGCCAATCCATATCACATCAGCCCTGATTTGAGCATTCAACAGTTGGCAATCACACCGGCGCGGGCGGTTAGCGGCGCTGGTATGCAGATTCAGTTGACCTTTCACTCGACCACCCTCACTTCCTTTCGCGAAATCGCCGTGATCATCTCTTCAATCACGGGCGTGCGGGTGGCGATCTTGGATCTACGTCAGGTGGATGGCTACCACCCCTTCGATGCCGCTGGCTATTGCTCACTATCGGTTTGTGTCAAACGGTTGCCGCTGGTGGAGGGGGAGTATCAGGTTGGGCTGTATCTGCAATCGACGCTTGTTGACGCCAATCTTTTGGAGTTGGCGAAATTTACGGTGGAGCCAGCGCCAATATCCGACAATGGAATTTTACCCTATCCCAGCCAATATCGAGGTTTCATCACGCTCGATTATACCTTTGCGGAAGATCGAACGCGGATTGAGCCGATTGGGCCGATCAAAGCGGATAAAATCAGCGGAAATCCGCTGCATCTGGAAAATCCGCGTTCTATGGGCGTGTAAGGAGAGAGCAATGAATACCGGACAAAGTCAGGCGCTCTGGCGCGATAAACCATCGAAGCTATTGGTGTATACAAGAGATGGTACAGTGTTTCGCCGATTTTACCGCTGGCTAAACGAGCAGAAGGGGCTACGGGAAAGATGGTGGGATCTACGCGCCGCGACCCAATACATGTTAGCCTATAAGCTCGAAACTGGAGCAAAGCTAAGTCTCTATAGTGATGATCAATTGTCGAAAACTATTTTTGTACAGCGCTTTGAAGTCGACGAGCGTGACTTTATCTGCCGCTACCTTGCTGCCGGCGATATTTTTGTGGATGTGGGAGCGAATATCGGTTTATTTACGCTGATTGGCGCCGGGATGGTTGGCCCCCGCGGCAAAGTCTATGCCTTGGAACCAACGACCACAACGTATGAACGACTGGTTCACAATGTGACCCAGAACCACTTGAAGAATGTGGCATGTTTTCAAGTCGCCTTGTCCGATCAAGACGAAGAGCGAATGCTTACCATCTCTACAGAGGGATTAGCTGCTTGGAATTCGCTGGCGCAGCCCTGTGTGGGCACACAGTTTGCCCAAGAGAAGATTCGTTGTTGCAAGTGGGATACCTTTGCCGCCGAACATGACTTGGTGGGTAGGGTTACACTCATGAAGATCGACATCGAAGGCTGGGAGTTTTACATGTTACAGGGCGCACAAGTGACCCTCCAGCGCGCTGATGCGCCTGATCTGCTGGTGGAATTTACCGAAGTGAACGCAAACGCGGCTGGCGTGACGGGGGCAGCCGTCTATGAATTGTTGGAGACCCTCGGCTACCGACTCTATCGTATTATGCCTAAGCAAAAAAGTCTCTATCTTGCCCTAGAGAAAGAATATGGGTATGAAAATCTGGTAGCAACGAAACAGATTGAGCAGCTCTGTCAGCGCACAGGATACAAAGTAGTTCTACCACCTAAAGCTTAAAAAGTAGAGCAGGTTATGATCGGCAAGTCTACAGCAGTGAAGAGCAAGGCGCAGCGCATTTTACTCGTCTTAGGCGAAAATCACCATTGGCGCCATGCGCGGAGCTGGCCCTACAATCTACATTTGGGCATTGAGGAAGCGTTGCGGGCCGCCGGCGCCGAGGTTGTGACCATCATCGCGACCTGGCTGGCCCACTGGCCCAAACTTTGCCCCACCCAGCGCTTTGATCAAGTTTGGGTGGTGGATTTGATCCATTTCTGCCATATTGACCATTCCTTGGCCCCGATTGTCGATCTGGCCCCGGTTCGGGTTGGCCTGGTCACCGAATCGATCCAGTACCACCCGGACGAGTATGCTGCCTTTCCCTGGTTGCACGAAAGGCGCGCCCGGATTGATGAGCAATTTCAGTTTGTCACCCATGTGGCGGCGGTTGATGAACAGGATGTCGTCACCATTAAAAACCGCTTTCAGTTGCCCACGATCTGGAACCCTTGCTCGGCGCCAAGCAAACTCATTGCGGATCAGCCGCCGCCCCCCCGGCAAAACATCGCCTTTTTTGGCGGCAACCTCTATGGCGAACGCGCCCGCTGGCTGGAGGAACCGCGCCTGCGCGGGTTGCTGGCCCGTCACCCATCGCCGCCGGTGGAATATCTCTATGAACTCGGCTTTAACAGCTTACCTGGTCATCGCTATGGGCTGCGCTGGCTGGTGAAGCAGCCGCACTATCCGGCGCGACTGGTCTATCCGCTCTATCTCGCGCTCCTGCGCCGGCTTCGCCGTTCTGGTTTTCGCATGTGGCAACAACGGGTATTGCAGCAGGGGATCGCCGTGGTCAACTTGCCCCATCTGGTCAAAGGGTATAGCGGACGCGTGATTGAGGGCATGGCCGCCGGGCGACCGGTGATTTCCTGGGAAATTCCTGATCGCCCTGGCAATGCGGCCCTGTTTGCCGATGGCAAGGAAATTTTGCTCTATAGAACGCCGGCGCAGTTGGCCGGTCACATTGAGCATCTCCTGGCTGACCCCAGCTTTGGCCAAGCGATCGCCGCCAATGCCCGCTGCAAGGTCAAAGCCTGGCACACCACCGAAAAACGCGTCCAACAATTGCTTGAATGGGTGGCAACAGGTGAGGCGCCAGATCTGGGCATAGGGATCTAATCAATAATCAGTAGACCGCACCGCTCCCAGCCGGTCCGTGACCGGCGCCAGTCACGGACTGGCTGGGAGCGGGTCGTTAGTTATTGAAGTGTCTACGACCTCAGCGCCCTTAGCGCCTAATAAGAAAATTAGGAAGAAGCGATTATGCTTGTTCGTATTATTAAACATTGGGATTGGCCCGACCTGTTGCGCCAAACGCCGCAGCAACTGGGCTGCTGGGAAGGGATAGAATTTACGACGGCGCCGGTTGCAACGTGCGATTATGTGATTGTCTTAAACGGGGCAAGTGAAGTCACGACCGTGGTTTGCCCACCGGCCCATATCTGGTCGATTGTGCAAGAGCCACCCAACGAAATGCTAAACGTGTGGCACACCAACCCGGCCTATTCCTTTCGCATGTTCACCAGCGATCCAACCTTGACCGGCGCACCCTATTGCCAGAGTCACCCTGCCTTGCCCTGGCATGTCAATCGCGATTATGACTTTTTGCTGACTTGCCCCCCGCCAGAAAAAAATCGTTGTCTCTCCTGGATCACGAGTGATCTACAAAAAACGCAAGGTCATCGCCAGCGAATGCGCTTTCTGGCAACGATACAAGGGCAACTGGCCTTCGACCTGTGGGGGCGGGGCTTTACCCCGATCCATGACAAATGGGATGGGTTAGCGCCCTATCGCTATGCCCTCGCCATCGAGAACTACAGCAACCCGTTCTATTGGAGCGAAAAGCTGGCGGATAGTTATCTGGCGTGGTGCCTGCCGATCTACTATGGCTGCACCCGCATCACCGATTATTTTCCTGCCGAATCGCTAATTCAGATCGACATCCAGCAGCCGGCGGCGGCGTTGGCGAAAATCGAAGAGGCCATCGCCAGCAACGCCTGGCAACGTAATTTGGATGCGATCGCCCATGCGCGCGAACTGGTACTGAAGCGTTACCAGCTTTTTCCGTTTGTGGTGGATCAAATTCGCCATTTTGCCGGCACCCAGGGTGCATTGGCGCAAAAACAAGCGATCACCATTGCGCCGCGTCAATTCAATCCGCCCCTATGGAAAAGGGTCGGGAGCAAGGCGAAAAAGAGCCTCAGGCGGCTTTTCACCTTCACAGGAGAAGGTCAATGATTTCGGTGGTCATCTGCACCTATAACCGCGCCGATCTCTTGGCCGCTGCGCTGCAAACACTCTGCAACCAGACGCTGGCAGCTTGTGTCTATGAAGTACTCATTGTCATTCCTTTGCAACTTGTCATTCCATCCTGGCGGAAACAGTGGTAATACTGCTCGTCAAGTTTTTTTATATGTGGTTTGGTTTACTATTTTTATGGGAATACTGAGAACGATACTTGCCCTTTCTGTTGTGTTTGCTCATTGCTATGGGTTCGTATTGGTGGGGGGGCAAAATGCAGTCCAGTTATTTTACCTGATATCAGGTTTTTTGATTTCTTATGTCTGGGTAGAAAAGAAAGCATATGCAAATGCCAGAAGTTTCTATATAAACCGATACCTAAGGCTATATCCGATTTATGCGGTTGTGGCTATATTGTCCCTCTGCTATCACGCGTATACCGCGCTGAAATGGGCTGACACGCGTTTCTTCGATCTATATGCTCAATTGCCTTCATCGGCAGCTCTCTTGCTTGTATTTTCAAATCTGACCTTATTTTTACAAGACTGGATAATGTTTTTAGGGGTTAACGGCAACCAATTAAGGTTTATGGCGGACTTCCGTGAAAGTGATATTGTACTTTTCCACGCTTTACTGATTCACCCAGCTTGGACATTAGGTGTTGAACTGACATTTTATTTGATTGCCCCGTTTATCTTAAGAAAGAGGCGGATCGTTATTTTACTTTTGTTTATATCGATCATGATACGTGTATACATAGTCTATATTGGGTTAGGGATGAAAGACCCTTGGTCATATAGGTTCTTCCCTGCTGAGTTATCTTTATTCTTACTAGGAGCATTAGCACATCAGATTTTACTTCCACATTACAAGAGGCTAGGCATTTTGGAGAAATATAAAGTCATATCTATCTGTACGCTTGTATTCATAACGCTGACGTATTGGCTCATCCCTGTACATGAACTATTTAAAACTGTCGCTCTTTTCTCATTTTTTATCATGCTTATCCCATTTGTTTTTCAGTTAAATAGTGCATGGGATAAATGGATTGGGGAACTCAGTTATCCCCTATATATATGCCACGGGTTTATTATTGGCGTTATAAATGCCATATTAGCGAAGGTAGAAGTCACAAACAAGCCAATCATGATCTTTTTAGTGATAACGTCTTCAATTGCATTTTCAATTATATTAATAAATATAATCGCTCGACCAGTAGATAGATTACGCAAACAATTTAGGCAGAATAGCTAATATGAAGACGGACATGCTGAACAATACAAAAATTTTTGGCAAGCGAAGCGGGTGATTGTGACCGGTGCTGCAGGCTTTCGCGGTTCTTGGGTGGTACACAAATTAAAGGAAACCGGTTGTGGAGAGGTCTTTGTCCCGAGACAGATGGAATAATGTGCCAAGTGAAAATGATGGGATATTAAATTTGATGGGAGTGAGACGTTGATTTCTGTGATTATCTGCACCTATAACCGCTCAGCCCTGCTGGCTGACCTGCTGCAAACGGTTTGCGCGCAGACACTTCCGCACGCCGAATACGAAATCATCGTGGTGGATAACAACTCCAGCGATGAGACCGCAACAGTTGCACAGGCTTATGTTGCACGCTACCCGAATGTACGCTATGTTATGGAGCGGCCGCAAGGGCTTTCCCATGCGCGCAACCGCGGGTGGCAAGCGGCCAAGGGCGAGTACGTCGCCTATCTCGATGACGATTGTAAGGCGCCGCCCCATTGGCTGCACACCGCCGCCGAAATTATCCACACAGTTGCGCCGCTAGTCTTTGGTGGTCCCTACTTTGCCACCTACAACAGCCGTAAACCGGCCTGGTTTAAGGATGAGTATGGTTCTTATGCCCCCTGTCCAGTAGCCACCTTCATCAACGAAACGCCCGATCGGCTGCATGGCGGCAACCTGTTTATCGCTCGCACGCTCTTGGCGCAAATCGGCGGCTTTGATGTGACCCTCGGGATGTCCGGTTATAAGCAAGCGTATGGCGAGGAGACCGCACTTTTGCGCCATCTGCACAACGCACTGCCGACGACTACCTTTTACTATGACCCGGCGCTTTG
Organism: Caldilineaceae bacterium; assembly: GCA_026645575.1. The sequence goes on along the minus strand of JAPKMW010000013.1, from coordinate 76,414 downwards.
GGTTTATCACTTAGTTCGCCCGGAAAAGATGGCCTTACGCTGGCAGATGCAAGCCCATTTTAGCAAAGGCCGCGCCATTGCGCGTCTCTATGCCAGCCCGCAAGGGCAACGGCGCACCCGTTCCGCCGCACTGCTGCGGATAGCCGGACTCCTGCTGCTGATTGTCGTAAGCCTACTAAAAGGGCTTTTCTTGCGGAATCGCAAGAACTTACCGCATCTTGCCAACTTTGTCTATGAAAGGATCTTGCCCCAGGTAACCCGCCTCGGTCAAAACTATGAAGTTGCTTGTGGAGCGGTAGTATGCAACCCTTACTAATCGATTACGCCCAGCAGACAGCCACGCCCCCGCCGGCGTCGGCTACCACGCAACCTTGCGTCAGCGTACTGGTGGCGGCCTGGAATGAAGCGGCGTATCTGCCCAACTTTTTGGACAGCTATGGTGCGCTGACCTATCCACACAAGGAATTGATCCTCTGTGTCGGCGGCAGCGATCAGAGCTATGACCTGGCGCAACAGTGGCGGGGCACACCGATCACGCTGTTGGCGCAACACCAAGGGGAAGGCAAATACTGCGCCTTGCAGCGGGGGTTGCAACAAGCGAAAGGGACCATTATCTATCTGACCGATGCCGACTGTGTGCTGGATGAAGCGAGTTTTCAGCAACTCCTTGCCCCTATTATTGGGGGGCAAGAAACCGTAGTCACGGGTAGCTTTCGCCCGTTGAACGCACAACTGGGCCAGCCTTTCGTTGTCGCCCAGTGGATGATGGAACAGGGCGAACAAGTCCAAGCAACAACGCAACCGCCAGGTCAACCCATCTATACCCCCTATCTTGTGGGCGCCAATTGTGCGCTGGCGCGTTCAACGCTGGTTGCCGGTTGGCGCAACGCCCTGACAAATGCCATCGGCGAGGATTACTACCTGGCATTGCAGGTGCGGCGCATGGGGCAAGAGATTCGGTTTTGCCCGGAGAGCAGCATCCAAACCCGTTACCCGGTGTGTGTCGGCGACTATATCTTGCGCAAAAGCCGTTGGCACCGCAGTTGGCTATTACACCATTATCAGCTTGGTGATCGGCGCTGGCTACGGAATTGCCTTTCCGCCTGTCGCTTTCAACTGCTTCTCGCGCTGCCCTTGTTGCCGCTCTTCTTGGGTCTACCGGGCGTGGCTCTTTGGGTTCTGGTTTGGGCCTGGTGCTTTGCAGAATACCGCAGACGGCAAGCATTGTTTGCAGCAAGCGCCCAAGCTGACATTACTCAAACTGATCTTGCTACCGTTCGTCTCCATCATTTACTGCTGTTGATGATCGCCGATTTTTGCGCCTGGGCCATCATCCCTTTCCAACTAATCGTGCCTAGGTGGCGCAAACAGTGGTGAAGGATAAAAACATGAGGGTAGAGTGAATCAGCACTTAGTAATCTTTGACCTTGAAGTGGTCGGCCATCATCCAAGCTACCTCCGTCACTTGTTGCGCTACTGGCCGGACGAGCAGACCCATCTGCACTTTGTCGTCGCCCCGGCGTTGGCGGCGCGCCATCCGGCTTTGGTGCAGACGCCAAGTCGCGCTACGGTGAGCTGGTCGCCCATTACCGTGGCGGAAGAGGAGTGGTATGAAAAGAGCAAAGGGTCATTGGTGCAACGGGCTTGGGTGGAATGGCGGCTCTTTTGCCGGTACGCCGCCCAGACGTGCGCCGAACAGGGGTTGATTATGTATGTAGATCGCTTTCAACTGCCGTTGGCGCTGGGGCTTTTTTTGCCATGCAAAACGTCAGGTATCTTTTTCCGGCCTAAGCTTCACTACGCTACCTTACCGGTACACTATCCAACGCGCCGTGAACAAGTTCAGGCGTTGCGCGAACAGTGGCTGTGGCGGCGTGCACTGCGCCACCGGCAACTAAAGACCCTCTTTGCCCTTGACCCGTTGGCCGTGGCGCCGTTACGTGGTTTAGGCGGGCGCGCGCATGTGGTGCATTTGCCCGATCCGGTGGAGATGTACCCGCCGGATCAGGCTGCTGTGGCGCAGTTGCGGCAAACGTTGGGACTTGCACCGGCGCGCAAAATCTTCCTTCTCTTTGGCTCCCTCGACCAGCGCAAGGGGATCTATCCATTGTTGGCTGCGCTGCGCCAACTCACGCCGGCGCAGCAGGCGCAGATCACGTTGCTGGTGGTTGGCTCGATGGCTGACACAGAACGGGCTGCGTTGTTGGCCGCCTTGGCCGAATTTCAGCGCCAGTCGGCAGTGCAACTGGTGTTGCGGGATCACTTTATCCCCGACGAAGCGATCCCGCACTATTTCGCCCTGGCTGATGTAGTCCTGGCGCTTTATCAACAGCATGTCGGCAGTAGCGGCGTGCTGCTCTGGGCAGCGGCGGCGGGCAAAGCGGTTTTTGCCAGTGATTATGGCCTGCTGGGGGAGTTGGTCCGTCAGTATCATCTGGGCCTTGCTGTGGACAGCACCGAGCCGGGCGCGATTGCTGCGGGACTGCGTCGTTTCCTGGCTGGGCCGCCACTACCCTTTAATCAAGGCGCCGCTCTCCATTTTGCCGCCGCAAATACCCCGGCGTCGTTTGCCCAACGTTTATGGCATGACAGTACGAATCGAGTTTATTGATGAGCAATTTGATCGGTATCAAAGCTCTGTTAGGCCAACCCGCCGCCCTACACAGAAGTTCACAAGTACATCCACTTCATAAAGGGCAGAATCGAAGCGTCAACCCATATGTGGTTTTGCTGAGTGCCGGACTAAGTTTGCTGGCTGGCGCGCTACCCCCCATTCTACTTGATCCCTGGCGGATAGAAGGAAATTTTGCGGCTGGGCAATTGGCTTACGCCTTACCGACCGCTCTCGCCTGTTTTATCATTGGGCTGCAAGTGATCCGGCATGGGGTGCAAGGGCTGCTCAGTCCGGTGACAGCCATGCTGACCGGCTGTCTGATCTTTTTTTCCGCAGCGCCTTTGGTGAATCCGGTTAATTCGTTTTGGGCAGTGGCGCTCTATAGCAACTCGGAGCGTTTTGTTGCCACAGCCGGCATTTATTTGATAGGGGTTTCCTGTTTTGCCATTGGCCTAATTTGGGCCGGCACGGTTGCCATGCCCCAAGGGCGCCACTGGTTGGATTTTGCCGTTGATGCCAATCGCTTGTGGATTGGTTTTCTATTGGTGGCAGGGGGCGCAATCCTGCTCTTGCTCTTGCTCATTCGGCTGAATCAACTCAGCCCGCTGGAATTTTTGTTGGCTTCGCGCTACTTTGGCAGTCAACTCACCCTGAGCCATCCGTTGAGCCGCTATCTGGATCAACTCTTTAGTTATCAGATCATTGCGGCGGCGGCGCTGGCCGGGGCCGTTGTGGCCTTGAGCCGCCAATGGTGGCGGCAACTCATGGCCGTGCTGATCGTCGCAATCTTTGGTCTCTACTTACTATCATCCGGCGTGCGTTCGCACTTTCTCTATCTAATCAGTGGCGCCGTGTTGATCTGGTGGGGCTTGCGCTGGCGTTTGGCGGCCCGCCTGGTGCTGCCACCCCAAGTGCTGCTGGTCGGGGTGCTTGCCCTATTTTTAGCGACGCAAATGATCCAGATCCGTAATACGCCTGGCGGCTTTACGGCCTACCTGATCCAAGGGCCGCGCGTGCAAAACCTCCGTTCGTTTATTGATTACGGCATCGATCAAAACCTTTCGTTGGAGCAGGTGTTGGCGGCGGTGCCAGCCTCCCGCTCTTATGTTGGGGGACTCTCCTTTCTTTCCCCCTTTGTTGCCTTTGTGCCGCGTGAATGGTGGCCCAACAAACCAACCACAGCCTGGGCCTACATGGCCGGCTATAGCACCATCTTTGCGGCTTCACCCAACGCGGCCTTTAGCTTCTGGGGGGAATTGTACTTGAACTTTGGCATGGTTGGCGTCTTACTCGGTTCGTTGCTGGCCGGTATTGTGGCACAACGCTGGTTTTCCTTCTACCTGGCCTATCGCCACTCCGTACCGATCACGCTGCTCTACTATATGTCCTTGGCTGCCTTTGCCTTTACGGTGCGCGGCGATTTTCAGGCGGCCATGACCCCCACCATCTACCCAATGGCGATTGTGTTGTTGCTCTTATTCATGAGCCGTCGATGAGGAACTTTTTATGCGTGTAGCCATCTTTTGGCGCGACCTGCTCCATTACCATATTGGCCGGATTGCTGCGCTCCATACACTGGCCGTAGCGCAAGACCACCATATCAATGCCTTCGCCCTCTGTTCCGCATCGCCGGAATTGCCACGCGCGGGCTACCATGAACGGCTGGGCGCCAAAGTCCAACTGCTATCGCAGGACGTGGGCACGTGTGGGGAGGATTCAGCCTGCTCCAAACGTCAGCTATTGGCCCAACTGGATCGCTGCGAGCCCGATGTGGTTGCCATTGTCGGCTATACAGGGCAGGTGGCGCGGGCGGCGTTGGGCTGGTGTCGCTATCATCGCCGGGGCGCACTCTTGCTTTTTGATAGCCAGGCCAAAGATTACCGGCGGCGGCTGCTGCAGGAATGGGTAAAAGCACGCCTGGTCAGCTTCTATGATGCCGCCTTGGTGAGCGGCCACACGCACGCGGCCTACCTCACGGCGCTGGGTATGCCGCCGGAACGCATGTTGACCGGTTATAACGTGGTGGATAATGATTTTTGGGCGGAAGGTGCGCGCCAGGCGCAGGCTGATCTGCAGCGGTGGCGGGCGCGCTATCACCTGCCGGAACGCTTTTTCCTGACGGCGGCCCGCTTTGTCCCCAAGAAGAATCTGGCTGGGTTGATCACCGCCTATGCCGCCTATGTGCATCGGGCTAGCCGTCCCCCCTGGTCTTTGGTCATTGTTGGTGATGGCGAATTGGCCTCGCAATTACGGCAACAGGTCGCCACCTTAGGCTTGACGCAGCTAGTACATTTTCCCGGCTATCTGGGCGCGGAAGAGATGGCGACCGTTTATGGGCTGGCCTCCACCTTTATTCTCGCCAGTAGCCATGCCGAACAGTGGGGATTGGTGGTCAATGAAGCAATGGCGGCTGGACTGCCCGTCCTCGTTAGCCGGATCTGCGGTTGCGCACCGGATCTGGTCATCGAAGGCGTCACCGGCTTTTCTTTTGATCCAGCGACGCCGGACGACCTTGCCCACCAGTTGTTGCGCTGTGCCGAAGGCAATCTGGATCTGGCCGCTATGGGCAAAGCAGGACAGGCGCAGATCCAACACTATTCCGTCGAACAGTTTGCCCAAAAGTTGTTTACCCTGGCGGCGTGCGCCTATGACCACGCCCAGCGCCGCCAGTGGCCGATCTGGCCGACGCCTCAGTTATGGCGCTGACAACCAGGAGATTGAGAGAGTAAGAGATTCAGATACTCAATCTCTCAATCTCTTACTCTCTCGAAAGAAAGGTAATTTGATGATTTATCGCCTACGCAATACAACCAATACGTATAGACAGACGCAACCAGCCGCCGCCTGCTTGCTGGTTGGTTTTCGTCAACAATTTGCAGTGACAGGGCTTTCGTTGGCTTTTGAATTGCTCTTGGCCGGGTTGCAACGCCGCCACATTCCCTACCGGCTGGTTGATCTGGGGACATTGTGGGATGCCAATCAGGTTGGGCGCTTTACCCGTGTGCGCGCCTGGATTGCCCTCCGTTTACTCTTGATCTTCTACGCCCAACTCCTCCGCATCCCCAATGTCTATATAACCATTGCCAGTTCACGGGTCGGTTTTCTGCGCGATGCATTGATGATCTGGCCGGCCCGCCTCTGTCGTCGGCGGTTGGTTTTGCATTTGCACGGCGCCGGGTATCAACCATTCTATCAGACGCAACCCCGGTGGCTGCAAGGGATCATTGCCCGAACCTTAGCTCAAGCCGACACCATCATTGTGCTGGGCGAGTCACTGCGCGACCATTTTGCCTTTGTGCCTGGCTATACTCAGAAAGTACAGGTTGTACCCAATGGTTTGACTCTGGGCGTGCAAAGTGAGGCTGCGCGCACCAAGACACTGCCCGGCGGCGGCCCCTTGCGCCTGCTCTTCTTGTCCAATATGCTGGAGTCGAAAGGATATTTGAAAGTGTTGGCAGCCTGTCGCATTTTGTACCAGGAACGCAACCTGCCCCTGCATTGCGACTTTTGTGGCGACTTTGTGCAAACCGTTAGTGACCAAGCTGGAACCGTGACTGAGGCGCAACAAGCCTTTTTACAGTTGATCCAACACTGGGATTTAGGGAAGGTGGTTACCTATCATGGCCTGGTGACCGGCGCCGCCAAACAACAGCTCTTGGCCAAGGCGCACCTCTTGCTCTTGCCGACAACCTATCCGTGGGAGGGACAGCCGTTGAGCATCATTGAGGCGCTCGCCATGAGCACCCCGGTCATTGCCACGCGGCAAGGCGCAATCCCCGATCAGGTACGCGATGGGTACAACGGCTTTCTAACCCAGGCCGAACCGCAAGCGATTGCCGATGCCATTGAGCATCTGTGGCGTAACCCACCTCTCTACCGCAAACTAAGCCGCAATGCGCGCAGCCATTTCCTGACCCATTTCACCAGCGAAAAACATCTGGAGCGGTTGATTCCGCTGATTGTCGGCGACCATGGGGTTCATGCTTTGTAAGCAAGTAAATGCACATAGCTGTTTCTGAGCGTCACATAAATTTTTAATTCACTTTGTTCGTACAATTATCCTATAAGGAGATCTTTTGTCTTTATGCAGCAAAAACGTCTGGCTTTGATTTGTCAACACTTTTACCCGGAAATGCTCTCAACCGGTCTCTTTATGACCAACATTGCCACTGGACTGGTGCAACGGGGGTGGGCGGTGCGTGTCTATTGTGCGCAACCGCTCTATCTACCCGGCGGTGTCAACAACGAAGACACCCCGCGTTATCTCGAATATGAAGGCGTAGAGATCGTCCGCGTCCCTACCCTTAGTACCGCGCGTTTGTCGCCGCTGCGGCGGCTCATCAACGCCGCAACCTTTCTGTTGGCAATTGCTTGGTATCTCCTGCGGGATCGCAAGGCGTTGCTGGGGGTGATCAACACGACGAATCCTCCCTTCCTGGGCCTCGTGGCCTGGCTCGCCAAGTGGCTGCTGGGCTTGCCCTACCTCACCATCATTCACGATGTCTACCCGGATGTGGCGGTCCGGCTGGGGATGTTGGGGCAACGTTCGCCCATCACCTGGGGCTGGGAGCGGTTGACCCGTCTCATTTTCAACCAGTCGGCTGGGCTGGTAGTCATCGGGCGCGATATGGCCGGATTGGTGCGGAGCAAGTTGCGCCGCCGTACCTCCGTCCCTATGACCCTGATCCCCCATTGGGCGGATTTGACAACCGTCTACCCTGTTCCCAAAGCCGAGAATGCCTTTGTTCAACAACATCAATTGGCCGACCGCTTTGTTGTCCAATATTCCGGGCGTATGGGGCGCGTCCACAACCTGGAGCCGCTCATTGCCGCCGCCCATCTGCTCCAAGATACGCCGGTTCTCTTTCAATTGATTGGCGAGGGGGCCAAACGGGCAAAGCTTGAAAGTCTGACGCAAGAACTGGGGTTGACCAACGTACAATTTCTCCCTTACCAACCCTATGAGACAATGGCGCAGGTGCTTTCTGCCGCGGATCTAGGGGTGGTTTGTCTGGAAAAGAATTGCCGCGGCGTCTCCGTTCCCAGCAAAACCTATGGTCTCCTAGCCTGCGCCCGCCCGATCCTGGCCCTGATGGAACCGGAAAGTGAGATCGGCCAACTGGTAAGCGAAACGGAGAGCGGACTAGTGCTTACCGATGCCACTGGGGAGACCATTGCCCAGACGATCCGTCACTTACTAACCGCGCCCGCTACGCTGGAAGAGATGGGGGCGAATGCCTATCAAGCCTTTCAACAAAATTATCGGCTCGACATCGCCCTGGCGCGCTATGACCTCTTCCTACGCCAGCACTTTGGGGTGCCGATGATGCAAGCTGTACCCCTACTGCCGCCGCCCACGTTGAAACAGGTGACGCCGCATGGGTGAGCGCATGTCACGACGGCGCATTGGTCGGTTGGTGTTGCGGCTTCTCCCGTTTGTCCTGCCGATGCTCCTGCTCACGATCATACACCTGCCGCGCTTGTACGCCCCTGTAAACGGGGCGGTCTTGCTGCGCTGGTTCGCTTTACCGGCTGGTGGGAAGGCCGCGATTACAGTCATGTCGCCGGCTGAAGCCGCAACGCGCTCGGCGTCCGACGCCAATAGCCAGGCAACGCAAGTGATTTCATCGACCTTGACCCCAGCCGATGTCTTTGCCACTGCCACCGCTGCGCAGGAAGCCACCATTGCGGCGCGCTTGACCATGACCGCCACGCCGACCGCCACCGCCACACCAACGCCCCTAAGCACCTTTCTGCCGCCCGGCAATCCGCCCGACGCCACCGCTACCCTCGTACAGCGCGCCGCCGAAGCCACCGTCGCCGCTGTCTTGACCAGCGTTGATCGGCCCGCCCTTGCCTTTACCACCCTGACGCCGACCTTCACGCCGATTGTAGTTACGGCCACGCCGACGCCCAACGATCTTTTTCAGGCCGCCACCATTGCTGCCCAAGTCACCGCCGCCGCCACCTTGACCGGCACCTGGACGCCCATACCGGACAACTGGCTGGTGGTGACGCCGGTTTACCTCTTTGCCACGCCAACGCCAGCTAACATAGCCACGGCGGAATTTATCGCGGCCTGGGCCACGGCGTTGGCCGCTACCACCGGCACGCCCGATCCCTACCGGGTAACGGCGATCATCACCGTTGTCACTGCTACGCCGACGCCGACCAGTCTGGTGGCGGCGGCGAAGACGATGGTGGCGGCGACGCAGCAAGCGCTGGTCAACGGCACAGCTACCCGGCTGCCGCCGAACTGGCTGGTGGTGACACCCGTGTTGGTAACGCATACGCCAACCCCAGCCAATGCCGCCACCGCTGAAATGCAGCGCAACATCGGCCAGGCCATTGCCGTGCTGACCGGCACGCCCCCGCCCTATGCTGTGATCGCCGTCGCCACACCGACCCCCGTCTTGATCCCGGTGGAAGATCCGACGTTATTGGGCGACGATGTTATTTTTTCGCCGCCCAAGGCCCCCTTCCCGGCAGAACTGGTGGGCAAAATTCTCTTTGTCGGCGAATTCAACCGTGATCAACCGAATTCCTATGTGCGCTTTTATGCCATCAATCCCGATGGCAGCGGCCTGGCGCGCCTGACCGATTCGTGGGCGTACTACATCGCCGTCGAACGGGACAGCTATAGCGCCGACGGCTCGGCTCGCGTCTTTGCCCAACGCGACCCGAACGACCAGCGTATCCAGATCCAGATTGAAGATTTTGTCTATCAGACGCGTAAACCACTGACTGCCTTTGGCGCGGGCGTTGCCTGGCAACCGGCCTGGTCACCCACCGCCAACCGCGTTGCCCTGGTCTCCAGTGAGAGCCGCAACGATGAGATTTGGGTCGTGGAGCGGGGCGTCTGGCCGGCGTTGCAATACACCAGAAATGAGTGGGCCTGGGATCACCATCCCAGTTGGTCGCCGGATGGCAACACCCTTGTCTTTTCCTCCAACCGCACCGGCGAAGAGCAACTTTGGGTCATGGACGCCGATGGCGGCAACCAACGCCAGTTCACCGACTTTGGCTTTACGGCGCGTGATCCCGTCTGGATCAAGTATGCCAACCCCTACCTACCCATCGCCGAGCCGGCGGATGACGGCGATCCCAAGACGAAAGAGCGGGTTTGTTTGGTCTGTTTGTATGTAACAGGACGATAGGTCGCGTAGTCGTGAGGTCACGCAGTCTTTCGTCCCGTAGGGACGGCTGAGTTTAGGTGCAAAATTGATGAGGATGATGACAGAAGCAATATCACGACGGCGGACACGCCAACACACCCGTTCCTGGCTCCACCGCCTGTTGTGGCTGGAACCCTTCTGGCTACTGGGGCTGGTGCCGTCCTTGCTGTTTACTGAGTATTTCTGGGAGCCGGCGCTACGTCCGCTCTTGGTCGTGGCGCTCTTTCTCTTTTGGCCGTTGCGGCTCAAAGCAGAAGAGGCGTTGTTGCCGGCGGGCGCTGCCGGTTGGTTCCTGGGCTTTCTCCTGCTCTGGCTCCCCGTCACGATCTGGCGTTCCACCAATAGCAGCCTCTCCTGGGAGATTGCGGGCTATCTCTATCTGGCATTGGTCGGTTTTGTCGCCTTGATCCACTGGCCGCCTTTGCGTAAACATCCAGTGTGGCTGGCGCTTTTGTTGATCACGCTAGGGGGCGGGTTGGCGCTGCTGGGGCCGGAAGCCTTTTCGGTCAACCCAGACAAGATGTTAGATGCCTACCAGACCGAAGAGTTCAGCCTGGTCGATCCGACGCTGGTGGGGGAGACGATCAACCCGAACATTTTAGGCGCCGCCTTAGCCTTGATCCTGCCGCTGGGGTTGGCGCTGGCGCTCCATGGGACGTGGGCGCGCTGGCGTTGGCTACCGCTGCTCCTCTGGGCGCCACTCTTGCTCATGGGCAATGGCTTGCTCTTGAGCCAGAGCCGCAGCGGTTGGCTGGCGTTGGGCGTGGCTGGGTTGCTGCTCTTCTGGTGGTTGCTCGCCAGTCCAACGACAACCGCAACCGAGAGCGACGGTAAGGGGTCGCGTTGGCGTAACGACTCACCCCTCCCTACCCCTCCCCTGAGAAGGGAGGGAACCGTTGCCCGCGCGGCTGTTCCTCCCCTGAGAAGGGAGGGAACTGTTATCCGCTCGGCAGTTCCTCCCCTTACCAGGGGGAGGTTAGGCGGGGGTGGCTTAGTTGTTACGCGGCGACGATCTATACTGGCGCTATTGCTCGTTGCAGGTCTGCTGGCTGCGCTCGCGCTCCTCTGGCGCGCGGGCATTGTCAGCACTTGGCTGACGCCCGAATTGCAACAAAGCACCCAAACCAGCCTGACTCGGCGCATGGACATTTGGCGGCTATCCCTCGAACTGGTCGGGAGCAACCCGTTGACGGGCCTAGGACTGGGTAACTATGAAGCGGTCTTTACGGCGGCCTTCCCCACGCTGCCCCTGATCCAGGGGCGGATTGCGCCGCCCCATGCCCATCATCTCTTTTTGCAACTGGCGCTCGATTTGGGGCTGCCAGGTTTGCTGGCCTACTTGGGGTTTTTGGCTTCGCTCTTTAGCAAGTTGCTGCGCCGACTGCATCAACCGCCAGCCGGTCGTCAAGCGCTTGCTGCCCAGAGTGTCGCCATCGGCGTCAGTAGCGCGCTGGTGGCCATGCTAGTCGTAGGCTGTTTTGACAATGCGCTGTGGGGCACCAAGCTAACCGTGATCCCCTGGTCTTTATTTGCCCTCGCCTTGATTGTAGGAGAAACAGAAAAGCCGAATGCGTCCAGAATCTAGACTCGTTTCATTAGTAATAGAACTTAGGCAAAAGGGGCGTAGCCAGGCGGTCGTCGGGATCATGCTGCTCTTGCTGGTTGCCGGTTGTCGCTTTGGCAACCCTTTGCCGCCTACCCCGGCGCCGCTCGCCCCTGGCGACGGGCTGTTGACCGGCTTTGAGACATATACCGTGCAACGGGGTGATGTGGTGGCGAGCGTACAATTCCCCGGAACCATCAATCTGCGCCGTCAGGCTGAACTCTTTTTTGAACAGGATGGGCGCGTTCAGACGATCCATGTGCAAAATGGCGACCTTGTGCGCGCCGATACTGTGCTGGCCGAACTGGACATTGACGACCTCCAAATCCAACTGACCGAAGCCGAATGGGATCTGGAAATCGTGCACCAAAACCATCTCATTGCTGCCGAAGAGCGCACCTATGCCATCCAACTTGCCGAGCAAGCCATCAAAATTGCGGAATTGACGCTGGCTTCACTGCTGGCGAAAGAGTTGGATAAACCGGGGGCAGTTCCCCCGGAGGAGCTGGCCAAGGCCGAACAGGCGCTGACCTCGGCCCAACTTGATCTGAAGCGACTCGACCGCAGTGAAGCGTTAGAACAGCAAAAAGAGTTGGTCGCTGCCGAAGTCAAAGTGCAGCGTCTACAGAAACAGATCGACCAAAGCCGTCTGGTGGCGCCCTTTGCGGGCAATGTCTATTTCATTTTGCCGGTTGAAGATCTCCAGCGGCTCCCGGTCAAAGCCTATGACCCTGTGCTGCGTCTGGCTGATCCTTCTTCGCTGACGGTCGAAGCCACGCTGCCGGACAGCGAACTGGCCTTGCTGACGGAAACGCTGCCGGTGTCGGTGAGCCTGGGCTACCGGCCAGGGGTGGTGTTGGCAGGCATCATTCAACAGCTTCCCTTTCCCTATGGTAACGGCGGCGACACGTTGGTTCATATCACCGTGGCCGATGGCGAGCAAACCAAACTACGGGTGGGCGGCGCTGTCACTGTCTCTGCGGAAATCCAACGCCGGCACAATGTCCTTTGGCTGCCGCCTCAGGCGCTGCGAGAAGTGGGCGGTCAATTTTATGCGTTTGTGCGCAACGGCGAAACCGAACGCAATGTGCTGGTTGGCGTGGGTCTGCGTACGGCGGATCGCGTTGAAATTGTCGCCGGTCTTGTGGAAAATGAAATCGTGGTTCGGAAATAATCAGCTATGACAAATTTTGCTCCTACGCCAACCCCATCACCAGAAGCCCCTGCTGGCATTGATCTACGCACCATTTTGCGGATTTTGCGCTATTGGGCCTGGCTTCTGCTGCTGGGCGCGTTGGTGGGCGCCGGCCTGGGCTATGCCGCCAGCATTCAATCCTTGCCCATCTACCAGACGGAAATCTTACTCTTGATCGAAGAGACGCGCCCCCTGTACAATACAGAGTTTGCCCTGCCGGAGCGCACCGGCACCTATCTGGAATTGATCAATCAAGGGTTGATGTTGGAAAAGGTGGCGCAAGCCCTGGCGGTCGATCCCCAGCAATTGGCCGATACCATCACCGCCATGCGGGTCGAATCGATTCGCAATACCCAGCTTTTCCGCGTCTATGTGGAGGGCTATCACCCCGACTATTTGGTGGCGGCGGCGAATATTCTGCCACGGGTGCTACGTGACGAGATCAGCAACGTGCGCACCGAACGCTTTGCCGAATCGCGCCGCAACCTCACTACCCAGATTGACGCGATCAAAGCGCAGATCGAGGTCACACAGGGCAATATTGACCGGATGGGTGCGCCCCGCAGCACGCAACAGGAGAATCAACTGCGTGATCTACAGACTGTGCTGGCCCAACAACAGAACAGTTACGCCAACCTGGTGCAGAGCTTTGAAAATTTGCGCCTGGTCGAGCTACAGTCCCTGGATAACATTGCGACGGTGCGTCCGGCCAAAGCGCCCCAGGCGCCCATCAGTGGCAACACCATTCCTAACCTTTTGTTGGGCAGTATCGTGGGCATTACATTGATGTTAACCGTCATTACCCTCATCGAGTATCTGGATGATCGTGTCCGTTCGCCCCAACTAATCCAGGATACGCTAGGCGCCACGGTTTTAGGGGCGATTGATGTCATCCGCACCCAAAGTAACAACGGTACGTTGAGCGCAAAACTGATTGCTGCTGTCGAGCCGCGCCACCCTGTGGCTGAAGCCTACCGCAGCATTCGCACGAATCTCCGCTTTTCGACCATTGATAGCCGGTTGCGCACCCTGGTTGTGACCAGCTCCAGCGCTGGTGAAGGCAAAAGCGTGACCGCCGCCAACCTGGCGATTGTGATGGCGCAATTGGGCCTCTCGGTAGTTTTGGTGGATGCCGACATGCGCAAGCCGACCCAACACAAACTCTTTGCTCTCAACCGCCAACCGGGTTTGAGTGATGCGCTCCTGGCCGATGACACCCCGCCAGCGCATTATCTGCATGAAGTCGATGTGCCCAATCTTCGCCTGTTGCCCAGCGGTATGACGCCGCCAAACCCGGCGGAATTGTTAAGCTCGCAGCGGATGCGTCACCTCCTTGAAGCGCTCTATACGGCTGCCGATGTGGTCATTCTGGACACGCCGCCGCTCTTGGTTGTCACCGACGCGGCGGTTCTGGCCAGCTATGTGCGGGAGGTCGTCCTGGTGGTCAACGCCAAACGCACGCAGCGCAGCACCCTGGCGCGCGCAGTTGAGGCTCTACACAAGATTGACGCCCATGTCTGCGGTGTGATTGTGAACGAGTTGAGCCGTTCCGCCCGCGGCTATGCCTACTACGGCGACTATTATGCGAATAGCTACAATGGGTATTATGGCGAGACGGATTGATGATGGCTAGGCGGTTCGTTTTCGACTGTTGATCGGGTTTGGTGTAGAAAGATTGAGAGATTGAGATTTTGCTCACCCATGATCAATCTCTCAATCTCTCATTTTTTCGGCGTAGGCCGATTGACACTCACCGCAATTTTTAACTTGCTAGGGAGCGTCTTGGGTGCTTCGGTGGCGTCAACCGGGAAGAGTTCCAGGGTTTGGGCTGCTGGGGCTTCCTTTGGTTGCTTACCTGCTTTGGGCGCTGTTGGCTCCTCAACCGGCTTGCTTTTGCTAGCGCCAACGCCATTGTCAGCCGTGGCCTTGGGCGCAGTCAGCTTGAGCGGACGCGCTTCGGTGGGCGCTGCTTTCGCCGGTTTGGTCATCGGCTCGGTCGGTTTTTCACCGGCGACTTCTTTACGATTTGCCTGGCCGCCCAACGCTTCTGGCCCAACCGGCAACGCGGCTTGCGCCGGCGTGAGTTTGGCGCGACCTGGCTGGGTTGGCTGCGCTTTGGCTTGACCAGCAGGGGCTACCGGTGTTTCTGCGCGCATCGCCTTTGTTCGGCCCGCATTGGTTGGGGCAGCGCGTTCCGCATTGATTGGTTCCCGACCATGCGTTCCTCTATCCTGCGGCGCCTCAACTGGCGGCGCCGTTGGCGCCTTTACCTTCAAGGGCGTTGGCAGTGGTTGCTCGACAGCAGTAGGCGATTTGCTCTTTGTCGCGCGATCCGTCTCAGCCGTAGCGCCGGCTTTGGTGGAACGTTCCATTTTGGCGGGCGCCGGTGCATCAACGGTGCGTTCTGTCGGTGTCGTCACGGCACGCTGTCGGACCGGTGGATCAGCTTTGGGTGGCGCGATAGCTGCTTGCTGCTCGACGGGCGGCTGTGCTACGTTTTGCGCAACCGGCGCTGTGGCCTGCGCGGCGACAAAGTTGCGTCGGCCACCCGTTGGTGTTGCGGGCGTTGGCTGGGTCGCAACGGGGAGCGGTTGTGCCGGCGTTGTTTCAACCGCCTTGCCATTGGCGACCGGTGTTGCTGCTGATGTGGTTGCATTCACGGGCGCTGCGCGTTTGGTTGCGCCGTTGGTTGAACTTTTACCCGGCTCTGGCGTGGGCGGCGGCGTTACCGGCGCCGTTGGCGGCAACGGCAGGGTTTTGTCCAGCAGCCGTTTGATGCCAACAATCCGTTCGCCATTTTGCACTTCAAGCACCTGTTTACCCTGGACACCACGCCCCATTGGCGGGATTTCGGCGATGGTGATGGTTTTCACTCCGGCCTTTTGATTGCTGACCAGCAGGGGCGTCTCTGGTTCCAGCCCAGCGGGCAAGACCAACGCCGTTGCCACATCCCCAGTGCGGCTGGTTGGCTTGTGGGTGACAATCCCGCTGCCATTGCGTCCCTGACGGCTATAGTCGGTCAATGGCGATTGCTTCGCATAGCCTTGTGTGGTCATCGTGACCAGCGTGCCGTCGGCTTCGACCAAGCCGGCGTAGACGACCAGATCATTCTTCGCCAATTTGATCCCGCCGACACCACCGGCAATCAGTCCCATACTGCGCACATCTTCCTCGCCAAAGCGAATCGACTGGCCGACGGTAGTGACCAAGATAATCTCAGCGTCGCCGCGTGTGGGCAAGACCCAACCCAGCCGGTCGCCTTCGTCAACGTTGATGACCACAAATTCGGGCGCAACCTGGGCCATGAAATCAGCCAGCGTCACCCGTTTGACCATGCCCTTGACGGTGACGCAGAAGAGATAGCCGTTGCCCGGATCGCCCTCGGTGCGCGGCTGGGTGATGGCAGCGGTGATGGCATCGCGCCGGGTGAAACCGCACAGTTCGGACAGATGCTTGGGGTTGCCATCTTGCGGAATTTCATGAACGGAGATGCGCGCACAACGGCCTTCCTTGGTGAAGAGGTAGAGCCAATCGCGCGTGTTGGCGGTGAGCAGCGCGACCTGTCCACCCTTGCCCAGTTGGCGCAGATTGGTTGCCGTCGGGTTGTCCACCACATCCTGGCGCATGAGATCGCCATTGGTGTTGA
Source organism: Caldilineaceae bacterium (assembly GCA_026645575.1). Next base: position 60,181 of record JAPKMW010000013.1, on the reverse strand, counting down.
CGGCAACCCAAACATCCTGCTGTGGCAGCAGATCGGTCGTGGTGAGCGTGCCTTTGGTACGATCCACAATCTGGGTGCGGCGGGCGTCGGCGTACTTTTCACGCAACGCCAACAACTCCTCTTTAATCACGCGCAGAATCTTGGCGGGGTCGGCCAACAGCTCTTCCAAATATTTGATGCGCTTTTTGAGTTCGTCAAACTCGTCCTTGAGCTTTTTGCGCTCCAGGGCGGCGAGGCGGCGCAGTTGCAGGTCGAGAATCGCCTGGGCCTGCACTTCCGTGAACTTAAAGTTTTTGACCAAATTGTTGCGCGCCGTATCGACATTCTGACTGTGGCGAATCGTATGGATCACCTCGTCCAGAATATCGAGGGCATGGAGCAAGCCTTCGACAATGTGGGCGCGTTCTTTTGCTTTGGCCAGTTCAAACTCGGAGCGGCGGCGCACAATCTCTTCGCGATGCTGGATAAAGAGATGAAGGGCGCGCTTCAAGCTCAAGAGGCGCGGCTGATTATCGACCAGCGCCAGCAGTTGCATACCAAAGGTCTGTTGCAACGGCGTATACTTGAAGAGATCGCTCAAAACCGTCTTCGGGTCGGCGTTGCGGTTCAGTTCGATGACAATGCGCATCCCGGTGCGGTCGCTCTCGTCGCGCAGGTCGGTCAAGCCTTGCAGCTTTTCCTCGCGCGTCAGCGAGGCAATGCGCTCAATCAGCGCCGTCTTGTTGGTCTGGTAGGGCAGCTCGGTGACAACAATGCGCATCCGCCCGCGGCTCATCTCCTCAAAGTGGGCCTTGGCCTGCAAGATCAGTCGCGACTTGCCAACGGCATAGCCTTGGGCAATGGCATCGGTGTTTTCATCCGGTTTGTCTTCGCGGTAGCGGTAGAGAATGCCGCCGGTAGGGAAGTCCGGCCCCTTGACAAACTCCATCAACTGCTCGACGGTGATGTCATCGACCCCCTGATAGTTGTCGATCATAAAGGCCAGGGCATCGACAATCTCACCCAGGTTGTGGGGCGGCACATTGGTCGCCATGCCCACGGCGATACCGCTGGCGCCGTTGATCAGCAGGTTGGGCAGCGCGGCCGGCAAAATATCCGGCTCGCGCAGGGTATTGTCAAAGTTCGGGTGCCAACCGACGGTGTCGCGATCCAGGTCTTCCAACATCAGGTCGCTGATCTCGGCCAGGCGCGCTTCGGTGTAACGCATGGCCGCGGCGTTGTCGCCGTCGATGCTGCCAAAGTTGCCCTGGCCGTCGATGAGCGGGTAGCGCAGGCTGAAATCCTGGGCCATGCGCACCATCGCATCATACACGGCCACATCGCCGTGGGGATGATATTTACCCAGCACTTCACCGACGATACGCGCACTCTTCTTGTGCGGCTTGTCGTGGGTCAGGCTCAGGTCGTGGTACATGGCATAGAGGATGCGGCGGTGGACCGGTTTCAGCCCATCGCGCACATCGGGCAGGGCGCGCGCCACGATCACGCTCATGGCGTAGTCGAGGTAGGCGTTCTGCATTTCACCGACAATGTCGGCGGCGCGCACGGTGCCGGCGTTGAGGTCTTGCACTGTCGTGAGAACGGCGTCGTTCTCGCCGGCCCCCTCGTCGCCTGTGCCAGTTGCCCCCGTGCCGTTCGTATGGAGGATCGTTTCTGTCATTCCGTTATTGGTGCTCATTCTTTCACCTTTTTGGTAGAACAAAGGTTCTGTGACCACCAGTATACCCCGAAAAAAAAGATTTGTCTAGTGCGAAGGGGTGATTGGGTGATTGGGATAGAGGCTATGAATTTGATGATGTGCAGAAGCTGTTGTATCATCGTAGCAGTATGAATGCCAACAATCAAAACAGTGAACGCTTTGACAAAATTGCTGGTCTGATCGGTTTGTTCCTTGTCTTGACCGGTCTCTACTGGTATGGCGCCGTCCAACAGTTGACCCTGGTCAATACCGATATGAAGGCCACCGATCAGAGCGCCTATATGGAGTATGCCCGTGCGTTGGTTGAGTCGAATTATACCGTCGTTGGCGGGCGCAACCGAATGCCTGTCTATCCATTTCTTCAATCGTTCTTTTACCGGCCGGGGATGAGCGACGATGCCTTCTTTGTCGTCGGCAAGTATGTCAACCTTGTTTTGTCGCTGTTCCTTCTCGCCGGTCTGGCTGTGACCTTCTGGCGGTCTTTGCCCTGGCCGGCAGCCCTGACCCTGCTGTTGATTACGGCGTTCACTGTCTTTATCTTCAAGGCCGGCTTTTTCCAGACTGAGTTGCTCTTTTACGTGATCAACTTTTACCTCTTTTTGTTGATGATCCGTTTGTTGCAACAAAACGCCTGGCAACTGGCAATCCTGATGGGTGTCGTCGCTGGGATTGCCCATTTGACGAAGGCGTCGATCCTGCCAGGGCTGACCCTGTTCCTGGGCTTTGCCGGACTCAAGTGGGGGTGGGCAGCGTTATCAAGCCGACGCAGCGCCGGCCTTGCGGGCTTGTCCAGACTTCTGCTCTCTCACCTTTTGCCGGTGCTGCTCGTTGGTGTCTGCTTTCTGATCACGGTCTATCCCTATATCAGCACCAGTAAGCGGGTCTTTGGTCACTATTTCTACAATGTCAATTCCACCTTCTACATGTGGTACGACTCCTGGGAAGAGGCCAAACAAGGCACGCGCGCCCACGGCGACCGCGTCGGCTGGCCCGATCTGCCGCCGGAAGAAATTCCCAGCCTGAGCAAATATTGGCGTGAACATACGAACGAGCAAATCATCAACCGTTTTGTGGCCGGTGGGCGGACAATTCTCCACAATGTGATGAACTCCTACGGCTACTTCAAGTACATTGTGATTTACTTCGCTCTGTTATTTGCGGCCATGCTCTGGTTTTGGCGACAGGGGGTGCAAGCGCTACGGACAAACCCGCTCCTTTATCTGTTCCTGGTGAGCTACTTTGTAGCCTACTTTCTGCTCTGCTTCTGGTACGCACCCATCGCCAGTGGGAACCGTATTATTCTGGCGCAATTTCTGCCCCTGCTATTTGCCCTGGCCTGTGGCTGCCACTATCTACTACGTTCCTCATGGTTCAAGGTGCGCAGCCATGTCATCACCCCCTCAACCCTGGCGACGGTGGTTATCCTGCTAATCGTTGTCGTGGATATCTACTTTGTGTTGACGGAACGCGTGGGAACGATCTACGGTGGTTTGTAAAAGAGTTGAACGGTTCATCGTAGAGGGCTTATACAGCCCCGGACCTATCAGGTCCGGGGCTGTATAAGCCCTAACTTATCGTCTATAACCCATCCTGCGCCACAAAGCCCAAGCGTGCGCGCGAGTGTTCCAGATCCACCCAACCATACTCATTGTTGGAGAGACCATAGCAGACCTCAAAGCACGCCTTGGCGGTGGCATCAAGGGCCAGGTTGATGATATTGGTCACGTCGCGATGGCTACAGTAGACCGCTTTGCCGATGATGCTGTTGGCGTCGTCGCTCTTGTTGACGCCGCCGATGCGCAAACAGACAATCGACAGCCCATACTTGTCATGATAGGTGCGGCAGAAGCCTTCGCCCCAGACCTTGCTGGCGGAGTAGGGTTCGGTGGGGTGGGTCGGGTCGGTGACTTTGACCTTTGGAAAGTTAGCGGGAACATCGGCCAGCCGCCCCTGGTAGATGCTGCGGTAGGGTTCGGTGTAGACAAAATAGCCCCAGGTCGTCATGATCGAACTGGCATAGACCAGCCGCTTGACGCCCAATTTGCGGCAGGCTTCCAACACATTGTAGGTGCCGACAATGTTACTGCTCAACACATCCTCAAAGGAGGCGCCGGGGTCGGGGACGGCGGCGATATGCAGGACAGCGTCCATGCCGGTAATCGCCTTTTCCATCGCCGCAGCGTCGGCCAGGTCGGCGATCATGAAGTGGTCATCGGGCAGGCGGGTGATGCTCTCAGCATCGGCCCGTGCCGAACTCATAGTCCGCCGTCCGCTGCCATAGACATCGTACTTGTCCGGCTGGGCGGCCAGGTGCTCATAAGCCAGGTTGCCGATGAGGCCGTAGACGCCGGTGATATGAACTTTTAGTGGGGTTGCACTACGCATGGTTTCCTCCAACTCATGATTTCCTCCAAGGTCTGCTCTTTACTTTATTGTTGACGATTGCGTTGTACGCTGTGACCAATTATCAATCGATCCACCGTCTGTGGCAAGTTCACCCACACAGGAAATAAAACTCCTATCCAATTACGGCGTTACTACAACGTCCACTTAATTTGCACTTTTTTCCACTTCTCGCGACAATTGGCGTATGAACCAATTCGTTGCCGATCTCCACATTCACTCCTATTATTCGCGTGCCACTAGCAAGGATCTGAACCTGGAAGGGTTGACCAAGTGGGCGCAATGGAAGGGCGTCCAGCTCGTTGCCACTGGGGATATTGCCCATCCTGGTTGGCTGGCTGAACTCAAGGAAAAGCTGGAACCGGCAGAAGAGGGGTTATTTCGCCTCAAGGCTGAGTTGTTACCCCCGATCCAGGCCACAGTGCCGGCTGCCTGTCAAGGGCCGGTGCGTTTTCTCTTGGGCGGCGAGGTCAGCAACATCTACAAAAAGAACGATGCTGTTCGCAAAGTCCACCACCTGATCTTTATGCCCTCCTTTGCTGCGCTCGAACGGTTGCAGGCGCGGCTCGAACGCATCGGCAACATCCGTTCCGATGGCCGCCCGATCCTGGGGCTGGATTCGCGCGATCTGCTCGAAATTGTGCTGGAGACTGACCCACAGGGCTATCTTATCCCGGCCCATATCTGGACGCCCTGGTTTGCCATTCTTGGCTCCAAGTCCGGCTTTGATTCGGTGGCGGAATGCTTTGACGACCTGACGCCCCACATCTTCGCCCTAGAGACCGGCCTTTCGGCGGACCCGGCGATGTGTTGGCGGATCTCCGGGTTGGATGGCTATACGCTGGTCTCCAACTCCGATGCCCATTCCCCGCCCAAACTGGCGCGCGAGGCGAGTCTCTTTGCGACCGAATTTTCCTATGCGGCCATTTTTGACGCGCTCAAAACTGGCGACCCCCAACGCTATCGCGGCACCCTGGAATTTTTTCCCGAAGAGGGCAAATATCACTTTGATGGTCATCGCGCCTGTGGCATCCGTTGGCATCCGCAAACCAGCCTGGCACACAACGACCGCTGCCCCGTTTGTGGCAAGCCGGTGACGGTGGGTGTCATGCACCGGGTCGAGATGTTGGCGGATCGACCGGAGGGCTTTCAACCGGCGCGCTGCCACCCCTATCGCAACTTGATTCCGCTGCCGGAGATGGTGGGCGAGGTGCTACAAAGCGGTGCTGGCTCAAAGCGGGTGCAGGAGCAGTATCAGGATCTGCTGGCGAAGCTGGGACCGGAGTTGCAAATCTTGCTCGATACGCCCTTAGCAGACATCGAAAAGGTAGGCGGCGCTTTGCTGGCCGCGGCCATCGACCGGATGCGTCAAGGGCAAGTAACCATTGATGCCGGGTATGACGGCGAGTATGGCGTCATCAAGATTTTCGCTGTCGGGGAACGGGCAAGTTTGGCCGCGCCGCAGTTGGGGCTGTTTGCGGCAGAATCGGCAGCGCCTGATATGGTGGGGCAAGGGGGCGCGGACTACCGGGATCTCTCCGGGCGCGGCGGAACGAGCAAAGTGGCAGAAGCAAAAGGAGCTTACCACACCAATGGCCTGACACAATCCGTTCCCACGCTGCCCCTATTGCCAGCGCCGTCCAATGCACAATCCGTTCAATCGGTTCTCCCCTCATCCGTTGACAGCCCGTCCCTAATCTCCCAATCTCTTAATCTCCCAGCCTCCTACCTCGACACTCTCAACGCCGATCAACGCGCCGCCGCCACCTGCACCGACCAGAACGTTATCATTGTCGCCGGGCCGGGGACGGGGAAGACGCGCACGTTGACGGTGCGGCTGGCCCACCTCGTTGCCACCAAGGGGGTGACGCCAGAGGCGATCCTGGCGATCACCTTTACCAACAAAGCTGCTGCCGAGATGAAGGAACGGCTGGAGGATTTGTTGGGCCAGAGCCTTGCCAACCGCATGACCATTCGCACCTTTCATGCCTTTGGCGTCTTGGTGCTACGCGAAGCCGGCGAGGCCATTGGCATCAGCCCGACCTTTGCGATTTGCAGCGAAGAGGATCGCCGGGCGCTGCTCAAAGGGTTGCTGCCCGACCAGCGTGAGAAGGTTATCAACCAGCGACTGGTCGAGATCAGCGCCGCCAAGAATGCGCTGTTGCTGCCCGACAGTCCCGAATTGAGCAGCACATTGCAAGTGGATGCTGACTTTGGTGACCTCTATGGCCGCTATCAAGCCACCCTGCGCGCCAATCGGCTGCTCGATTTTGATGATCTGCTCCTCCAGACCGTGCAACTCTTTGAACGAGAACCGGCGATCTTGCAACGTTACCAAGCGCGCTTTCGTTGGCTGGCGGTTGATGAGTATCAAGACATCAACCTGGCCCAATACCGGCTGTTGCGCCTGTTAACGCCGCTGACCACCAATCTCTGCGCCATCGGTGATCCGGACCAAGCGATCTATGGCTTCCGTGGCGCCAACCGCGAATATTTCTTGCAGTTCCAGGCCGATTTTCCCGACGCCAAACGGTTGCATCTCAGCCGTAACTACCGCTCGACCCAGACCATTCTCGACGCGGCCATGCAGGTGATCAACCGCAGCCTCGATCGCGATGCGGCGTTAGCCATCTGGACGGACTTTGTCGATCAGACCAAGTTGGAAATCTATGGTGCGCCTACGGACAAAGCCGAAGCCGAATATGTGGTCCACCAGATCGAGCAATTGATCGGCGGCACGAGCTACTTCTCCCTTGATACAGGGCGCACCAGCGGCACAGAAAGCGCCACCCGTGACTTTGGCGACTTTGCCGTGCTTTATCGCACCAGCGCCCAAAGCCGCCTGCTGGAAGAAGCCTTCCACCGCTCCGGCATCCCTTACCAGATTGTGGGGCAGACGCCGTTGGTCGAATACAAAGAGATTCGCCTGATCCTCGCCTATCTCTGGCTGACGATCAACCCGACGGCGGCCTTCTACCAGGAGCAGGTTTATGCCAATGCCCGGCGCAAAGAGTTGCCCCGCATCGGCGCCTTTTTGGCTCGGCAGCGCACCCTGGCTGGTGAACAAAGGGTGACAAGCTTGATCGAAGCGGTGCAACGCTTCCTGCAAAGCGAACTGGGGACTGCGTTTACTGAAGCGCAAAGGCAACGGATCGCCCAGTTGACGCGCCGTGCCGTTGCCTTCGATGAACGGCTGCCGGCCTTTCTGGAAGCGATGGTGTTGCAAAACGAAATCGACCACTACCACCCCCTAGCGGATCGCGTCACCCTGATGACCCTTCATGCTGCCAAGGGGTTGGAATTCCCGGTCGTCTTTATCGTTGGTTGTGAAGAGGGGTTGCTCCCCTATCAACTGGCTGGCCGGGAAAGTGATGTTGGGGAAGAGCGACGCCTCTTCTATGTCGGCATGACCCGCGCCCAACAGAAGTTGATTTTGCTCCATGCCAAACGGCGGGTGCTTTTCGGCCAGTCGCAACAAAATCTCCTCTCCCGCTTCGTCAATGACATTGCCTTGACCCTCAAAGAAGTCAGAGCATACGCTGCACATAAACAAAAACCAAGCCTGGAAGTCGCTCAACTCAGCCTCTTTTGAGTTGTCAGTAAACCACAACGCTTGCCGCCAGTCCGCGCTTGCCGCCAGTCCATGACTGGCGGCAAGCAGGCCAGTAGGGTCTACTGATTGTCAGTGCGCTTTCAAGAAATAGTTCTCCTTACAAGCCACCATCCCCTGTACTTTGCCCTGTTAACCTACAATCATTCAATTACTGTAGGATACATACGTAAAATAACTGATTGAATCTTATATCTACCCCTTATACAATCATACCATTGTTGCTTGTACAATCCGTTTACCGACAAAGCCCTAATGGATGTCACTCATGTTTTTATTACAGATTTTGCCAGCCCTCGACCTACCTTCGAGCCTGCCGCGAAAACTTGCCATGACCGTCCTTCAACGATGAATTTGTTCAATGGAATATTGAAACCCGTCTAAACGCTTGTACTGGTTGTGGCTTTTCGTGTCGCTTGCCCAACCCTACGTTGACGTACATTTTCCACTTACATTTTTTATGGCGGAACGCCAATCATAGGATTCTTTGCCGCAAAATAGGATTTTTGGCCTTCTGTTTTTTACTGAAATCTTTTTTATATGAAAATTATTCAATTTTTCCATTTATATGTGCTGTTATTTGTGGCTCATTGTTGCCTGACACGCATTTCCATCTTTACCAGGAAGGTCAGCCCTTTACTTATGAAATCTCTGCCGTCGAGCCGTCTCTCGCTCTTCAGTCTCTGTCTTGCGTTGACGGTCACCCTCGCCAGTTTTACGGTCACTGCCGCCGCCAATCCAGCAACCGTACAAGTCTTTTATTTGCCGCTGCCTGAAGATCAGGTACGCACCTCTTTCTTGGCCATTTACAGCGGCACCGGTGCAACCATGCATACGATCACAGGCATTTCCATCACCGCCGATGGCGCCATTCTCTACTATGACCAGTGGGAGAATGGCTATGACGCGGATATTGCCAATCCGACCAATCTGTATAGCGCCGGTAACCTGGGGGGGACCCAGATCTGGGGTGATGGCAACGCGGCCAACGGGGCGCCCCCCGGCATCCCCAGCGATCTGCTCGATGCCGGGACAATCATTACGCTGGAAAATGACATTCCCATTCCGCGCAACCCGTCAACGATCCGCTACGATGGTCGCGACAAAATTGGCGCCACCAAAGTGGCTGTAATCACCAAATCAACCTGGGCGACCAGTCCAGGCACGGTGCTGGCCGATGCCGTCGAAGTGATGGACACCACGCGCTGGGGAACCGATTTTCGCTTGCCCATCGGCGAGGATCTCAACGCCAGTTCCAGCAATATGTTTGAGTATGTTTCACTGCTTGTGATGGCGGCCGAAGATAACACCAGTGTGCAAATTGACAGCAATGGTGATGGGACCGTGGACATCACCCAGACTCTGAGCGAGGGCCAATCCTATCAAGTCAGTTCAACAACGGTTGGTGACTTGACCAGCAATGCCCGAATCACGAGTAACAAAGAAGTGCAGGTCGATTTGATCACGGGCGACCTCGGCTCCACCTACGAATCCCGCTGGTTTGCGGTGCCCCCCACCGATTTATGGGGCGACAGTTACTACACACCGGTGGGAACAACTTCAGCGAGTTATCCGGCCAATGTGTTTCTCTACAACCCAAACCAAAGCGCCGCCATTACCATCAATTATGAAACCCAATCGAGCAGCGGCAGCTTCAACGTGCCGGCCAAAGGCAGCTATCGCTTTGTGATGCCGCTGCTCTCCGGCGCCCACTTTTACACCGCTGATGATGCGCCCTTTCTGGCCGTTGGTACGATGGATAGCAGCACCAGTAGCGCTAATCAGACCTATGATTGGGGCTACACCTTAATGACCGAATCGTTTCTGACCAGCGCCTTTGCCGTTGGGTGGGCGCCGGGCACCGGGACGACACCGCCCTCCGGCAACGGTAGTCCGATTTGGGTCATCGCCACAGCGCCGACCACGATCTATGTTGATTATGATGGCGACTTGACCACCGGCGCAAACACGGCCCCGGATGGCAGCCGATATGATGTGGCCCACACGTTGACTGCGCTCGAATCCAAACAAATTTATGACCCGGACAAAGATCAGACCGGGATGCGCGTCTATACGGTCGATGGCGTTACCATTAGTGGCGCCTGGGGGGAAGATCCCAGCAAAGCCAGCGCCGGCACGCCGTATTTGGATGTCGGCTATACGCTGTTGCCCTTGCCACAACCGGTGGTGGTCAAGACAGCCGCCCTGGTCGTTGACAACAACAGCAATACCAAGATTGATCCCACGGACACCGTCGCCTATACGATTACGGTGAAGAATCTTGGCGCAGTGACCCTCTTTAACACCGTCATCACCGACACCGTGCCCACGAACACCACCTATGTGGCCAATAGCACCGAGTTTAATAACACCTCCGTGGCCGATAACAGCACACCCGCGACCGCTTTTCCGCTGGACGAGGGCGGGTTAAATATCGGCAACTTGGCGGTCGGCGGCTCAGTGGTGCTCACCTTCCGCGCCACCACCAATAGTTACCCACCGGTCTACAACAGTCTGGTGAATCGGGTCTCGGTCAGTGCCGGCGGTGAGACTTATGTGGCGGAGGCCGTCACCCCCATCGATACCGGCAGCCTGACCCAATGCACACTGGACTTTACCAACAGCAGCGGCACTCCGGTCACCGTTTATGCCGAAAATGATACGATCTACCTCAAGCTCGATGACGGCGATCAAAACTTCGACGCCGGTACAGCGGAAAGTCTCACGGTGTTGGTGCAAAATAGTGCGACCGGCGATCGCGAGACAGTGACACTGACGGAGACCACGGTTAGTAGTGGGATTTTCAGCGGTTCGCTGCCCGCTTCGATTACCAGTGGCGGCGGCATTGAAGATGGCATCCTCAAGGCGTTGGCCGGCGATACCCTGGCCGTCAGCCATACCGATGTATTGTATAGTGACACCTGTAGTGACAGCGCACAACTCAGTGTGCCATCATTGACCAAGCCCCTGTATTTGAGCGCCGACGGCAGCGGTTCGCCGGATCAAGATCTAGACCGCAACCATCCTGGCGAAACTGGTGATAGCTCAACGGCGGCAACGAGCGCCCTAAGCAGCGGCAGTGGCGCGATTGCGGTTGATGCAACGACAAAGAACGTGTCAACCTCTGCTTCTAGTTTGACCTTTGCCCATACAACGGGGACAGGGTCGAATCGCTTGATGCTGGTGGCTGTTGTCGTTGGCGCCAGCACATCCACTGGCAACAATGCCGGCACAGTGAGCAGTGTGACCTATGGCGGAACCGCCTTGACCCAAGTGGGTACCGTGGTGGAGCCAGGGACACGCGTGCGTAGTTACATTTATCGCTTACTGAACCCACCTTCCGGCAGCAACAGCGTTGTGGTTACGTTGGCGGCGGCCAGACCCGTCTATGCTGGCGTTACGACCTTTACCGGCGTGGATCAAACGACGCCGCTAGGAACGTTTGTCTCGACCAGCGCCGGTGACGTAAGCGGCCCCGGCGGCGGCGCGACGAGCGCCAGCTTGAATGTCAGCTCTGCGGCGAATGAGTTAGTCTTTGATGTGATTGGCATTGATCGCGAAAGCGGCGATAACGTTTCGCCCAGCGCCGGCGCTGGACAAACGGCCCGCTGGACGGACAATAGCTCCGGTTTCGTGGCCGGCGGTAGCAGCACCGAAGCGGGCGCCAGTACAGTCACCATGTCGTGGAGTTGGGTCTCGACAAACCAGTATGCCCTTGGCGCCGTTGCCATTAAACCGGCCACCGCCAATCCCACGGCCGCCTTTACCCAGACACCAGCTTTATGCAGCGAACTCGCCCTACCTGCTGGTGGCGCAGTCAGTGTTACCACCTATGTCAATGTCAGCAGCGGCGCCATGCCAACGACGCCGGCCATTACCGCCGTGCTTAAATATGGGACAACAACCTTTGCGACCTTAACCAATCCCACCTATGATAGCGGCGCGGGTACACTGACTTGGACCGGTGCGCTCGCCGGCAATGTCACCATCCCTGCGGGTCAAGCCGTTGTGTTGGAAGTGACCAACAGCCAATCGGGCGTCACATTTGCGATCCAATATGATAGTACGACCAAACCCTCGAAGCTTCAGTTACCGACCACGACCGTGATCGACATCACCAACTTCGGCATTTACGACGCCGCTTACCCTGACGGCGCCTTGCTCACGGGAACGACCAATGGGCAGACAGTCTATGTCCGCGCAACGGTGAGCGATCCCTTTGGCGTCGATGATATTCGCCAGTTGGACGTAGCCATCACCGACCCAACCGGCAGCATGACAACCCAATCCTTGACCAGTGCGGTTGCCACTGCTGGTTGCACCAAAACGTTTGAATATGCCTGGACAACCTCGACGCGCCAGGGCCAATATCAGGTGGCAATTACGGCGCATGAAGGCTATGAAACAGGCGTCGATGCGATCACAGACCAGGCCAGCACCACCTTCAATGTCAACTACCAAGACACCGGCACCCCCAGCATCAGCGAGTTTACCACGGGCAATAATGGCTCCTCAACCACTACATACAGTGCCAATGCATCAATCTGTGTGCGGATCACCGACCTGGATCAGAACCAGGATGCAGGGGTAGCCGAGACCATTACGGCGACGATTACCGGCGCCGGGGGTGACAGTGAACTGGTAACGCTGACCGAAACCGGGGTGAATACAGGCATCTTCACCGTCTGTATCCCATCCAGCAGCAGTACGCTGGGTTCCGCTAACAATGGCACACTCTATGCGCCGGCGGGGACAACGTTGAGCGTCACGTATACCGATCCCAATGACACCTCAGACACCTCAGGTGACAGCGCCATGATCAGCACGGCAACGCCGGCTGTCAGTCTGTCCAAAGCACGGTTGACGCCGTCTGACGGAATTGCTGTTATCGGCGAAACCGTGCGCTTCGACCTGGTCGTCGGCAATCCGGGGTCAACCACCTTAGACACCGTGACCGTGGTGGACACTTTCCCCAGCAGTTGTCTCAGCTATCAATCGGCCAGTGTCACGCCGAGCAGCGTTGCCGCGCCGACCATCCAGTGGAGTGTTGGCCCCCTTACGTCCGGCGCAAACAAAACGATTAGCGTCTACTTCACGGTGACAGAAGCTTGTGCCCCGGCGACAAACTCAGCCACGGTTACAGCCGTCGATCAAGACAGTCAAAACGTATCTGCCGGCCCGGTCACAGCCAATGTGACAACAACGGAGCCGGGAGTCAGTGTGAGCAAGACGCAACTTACCCCCGTCGGCGGCGATCCCGAAGTGGGCGAAACGGTGCGCTTCCAGATTGCCATTACCAACACAGGATCGACAGCGCTGACCAGCCTGCCGCTCAGTGACAACTATAGCGCCGGTTGTCTGACCTATACGGCAGCCACGCCCGCCGCATCAGCCGCCGGCAATGGGGTGGTGCTGTGGGATAATGTTGGCCCGCTGGCCGTTGGACTCTCTACCAATGTGCTTGTCACCTTTACCGTGGCTTCCGGTTGCGATCCCACCACCAACCAGGCCGATCTTAGCGCCGCCGTCGATGAAAATGGGGATAGTGTCCCCGCAGCCCAGGCCAGCACGTCCCTCACCACCTTGAGCGGCAGCATTGGCGACCTGGTTTGGCACGACACCAATGGCGATGGTCTCTATCAGGCAGGCGAGCCAGGTCTTGCCGGCGTGGTGATCAGCCTGACCTTGCCAAGCAATGTGGTGACAACGACAACAACCGACAGCAGTGGCTTTTATCACTTTGCGAATTTGGCCGCCGGCGCCTATACCGTAACGGTCGCCACCAGTACATTACCGGCCGGTTACGCTACGACAACCAACAATATGCCCTTGTCCCTAACCCTGACAGCCGGTCAACAAGTCACAACCGCCGATTTTGGCTATCAACCGGTCGGGGCGGTTGAAGGCATCCTCTTCCTGGATGTTGACGCCGACGGCACGTATAGCAGCACCATCGATACACCGCTCACTGCCGTCACGCTGGTCATTACCGATAGCAATGGCATCACCTATCCTGTGACCACCGATAGCAATGGGTACTACAGCCAGACCGTGGCCGTCGGTGCCGTGACGATTGCCGTGAACGGCGACGACTTACCGGCAACCGTTATGCTGGAAAATGGCTTTGTCGATCCGAGGTCGGTAACGGTGCCGTTAGGCGGCGTGGCCACCGCCGATTTTGCCTATGTAACACCCCTACTCATTGACAAGGATGCCGTAACGCCCACGGTGATTGCCGGCGAAGGAGTCACCTACACGATTGTCGTGCGCAACATAGGTGCTGATCCCCTGACCAATGTGGTCATTTCAGATACCTTGCCGGTCAGCTTTACCTATGCCAGCAGCACGATTAGCCAAGTTGGGGCGAGCCGTACGGCAACCAGCAACCCAACCAGCGGCGCCACCACGGTACGCTGGGGCCAATGGGACATGACGCCAGGCGGCGCCGTCACGATTACCTTCACTGCCGATGTCCTGAGCAACGCCACCGCCGGGGTTCGTGACAATACCGCCTATGCCACCAGCGACGAAACGGGGCTGGTCGATGACAACGGCGCGGTCGGGCAAGATACGCATACCCCCTATGCCGCCGACCCAATTGATGACGAAGATGTGACGGTACAGACAGTGGCTGCCCTTGTCGTCACCAAAAACGACATGGTCGATCCCATTACCGCCGGTTCAACCTTAACCTATACCATTATCGTCACCAATAGCGGTCCCAGCGACGCCCAGAATGTGGTCATCACGGATACATTGGCAACGGGGACTAGCTTTCAATCGGCAAGCGCAAGCTGCACAGCAACCGCAACGCAAGTGTTTTGTAACTTGGGCACAATCGCGGCAGACGCGACGGTAACAGTCACCATTGTGGTGGTTGTTGATCCCTATCTGACCGAACACTTTGCACCATACCGCGAAAACCGCCTTGCGTTTGCCTGGCCCTTACTGTTGGTGGCAGCACAACGTGAGCCACCGACGCAGAACGGTTGGGGCGATCATCAATGGGAGGCAGAGCATGATGAATCAACATAAACCAGGTGATCGCTATGGACCCCCTCCCAACCTCCCCCGGGCGAGGGAGGAGCCGTGGTCGCCGCTGGTGATGTAACGGTTCCCTCCCCACGCTGGGGCGGGTTGGCGGCGCCTCAAGTGGCGCACCCTATGCCAAAAGGGAGGGGTCAGAACCGATCACAACTTCTTTTATAAAATACTATTTTTGCATAAATACTGCTTACAAAAAGGAATTAATCACAAAATGTTTTGCTTGTCGTTTCATACAACCACTGAATCAACAAAGGATCGCCTCTATGTCTGAATACCAACCGCCACGGAAGCGCTTTACGCTTGCCGCGAGCGGGCGTCTTGTGCGCCATCTTTGTCGGCTCATACTCGTTTTTGCCATGATTTTCCCATCAGCGCCAGCCTTTGCTGCGGCTGATGGACTGGCGCAGGCGAGCAACGCAGCCACAGGCTGGGCCAGCGCCCCCACCGCTCCTTACGCGGCTAATCTCTTTGCGCCGCTCCCGGCCGGCACCATCACCAACACGGTGAGCGTCGGCAGCACCACCAGCGACCCGAACACGGTCAACAACACCGCCGTGCAGACCACCACCGTTAACTCAGTGGCGGACCTGCAAATCACGAAGAGCGACGGCATCACGGCGGTTGTCCCCGGCACGTCCCTCATCTATACCATTGTGGTGAGCAATGCCGGGCCGAGCGCCGTCAGCGATGCCGTGGTTGCCGATACCTTGCCCACGGCCATTGCCAGCGCGACCTGGAGTTGTGCCGCGACAACTGGCTCCAGTTGTAACAGCCCTAGCATCGGCACAGACGACATCAACACGACCGTCGATCTGGCGGTTAACGGTGTCGCCACCTTTACGCTGATCGCGCTGACCGACTGGACGGCCACCGGCAGTCTGGTCAACACGGCGACGATTACGCCGCCGGTTGATACGACCGATCCCAATCCCGCGGACAACAGCAGCACCGACACGGATAGTCTGCTGACCGGCACGCTGACCGGCACGGTCTTCCTGGATGTCAACAATGACGATACGCAAGACGGCAGCGAAGGGCTAAATGGCGTGAGCGTGGTCATCACCACCAGCGTCGGCACGACCTTTATTGTCACCACCGACAGCAACGGCTACTTCACCGCCACCGTCCCCGCCGGCGTCACGCTTGTCGATGTGACGGATACGGACCTACCCACCGGCGCCGTCCAGATTGTTGGCAGCGACCCGACTTCGGTCAATGTTCCAGCCGGCGGCTCGGCTTCTGACAGCAACGGCTATGAACTCCAAGGTGATGTTTACGGCCATCTCTTCCAAGACACCAATGGCGACGGCGACCAGGATCTCGGTGAACCGGATCTGGCGAATGTCGATGTGGTGATTACCGACAGCTTTGGCGTGCCCCAAACGGTGACAACCGATGCCAATGGCAACTACACCGCCACCGTCCCGATCGGCAACGCCACGGGCTTGACCGACACCGTGACTGTGGATGTGGACGAAAGCACTTTACCGACCGGCGCCGTCCAGACTGCCGGCACCGACCCGGAGAGCGTCACCGTGACATCCGGCGCTTCGACCGATGCCGGTGATGATGGCTACCAGATCCAGGGCATCGTCGCAGGGGTGATCTATATTGACGAAGACGGCGATGGCATCTATACGCCCGGCACCGACACCCCGTTGGAGAATATTACGATTGTCATTACCGACAGCAACGGCGTGCCCTACACCGTTGTCACCGATGCCAGCGGCGCCTATAGCCTGACAGTCCCGGCGGGCGACACCATTGTCGATATTGATGACAGCGATCCCGACCTGCCCAGTGGCGTGGTCCTCACCGGCGGCAGCACCGACCCGACCACGGTAACAGTCCCCGGCGGCGGCACAGCCACGGATGACACCGGCTATGTCCAATACTCGACCATTGGCGACCGCCTCTGGCTTGATCTCAATGGCGATGGCGTCCAGGATGCCAACGAACCGGGGCTGGCAGACGTTGTCGTCGAACTGACACAACCCGACGGCTCGGTCCTCACGGCCATCACCGGCCCGGCCGGCTACTATAACTTTAGCGGCTTAGTCCCCGGCAGATACACGGTCACGGTTGACATTTCAACCTTGCCCGCCGGTGTCAGCCAAACCTGGGACCGCGATGGCAGCAACGATCACGAGACCGTGCTGACCATCAGCTCTAACAACGCCATTACCGACGCCGACTTTGGCTACCAGGGCGACAGTGCCATCGGCGACCTGGTCTGGCGCGACCGCGACGGCGATGGCGTCCAGGATGGCGGTGAACCGGGGCTGTCCGGTGTCGTCATTACCTTGACCATGGAAAGCGGCTGGGTCGTTACCACGACCACCGACGGTCTCGGCGCCTATAGCTTTGCCGGTCTAATTCCGGGAACCTACACCGTGACTGTAGACAGCAGCACGCTGCCCGTCGGCGCAGTGCAAACGACGGATCGCGATAGCACGCTGGACAACGAAACCGTGGTTACTCTGGCCGCCAGCACGGCTGTTGACGATGCCGACTTCGGCTACCAGCGCCAGGGCGAGGTGACAGGCCACATCTTCCAAGACACCAACGGCGACGGCGACCAGGATGCGGGCGAACCGGATCTGGCCAATATCACCGTGGTGATCACCGACAGCATGAGTTTCACCCAGAGTGTGACCACCGATGCCAACGGCAACTACACCGCCACCGTCGTCATCGACAGCAGCACGGCGCTGACCGACACCATCCTCGTGGATGTCGATGAAAGCAGCTTGCCGGGCAGCGGCTGGACGCAGACGGCGGGGAGCGACCCCGACAGCGTCACCGTCACGGCGGGCGCCAGCACCGACGCCGGCGATGATGGCTACCAGCAACTGGGCGTGGTCGAAGGCACAGTCTATGAAGATGTCAACCAGAACGGCAGCTATGACGCCGGCACCGACATGGCGTTGGTGGGCATCGACGTGCTAATCACCGACAGCAACGGCTTCACCTACACCGTCACCACCGATAGCGCCGGCTACTTCAGCCAGACCGTGCCGGTGGGCAACACCACGGTTACTGTGGATGATGCCGGCATTGCCAGTGTCAATCCAAACTTGATGTTGGCCAATGGCGCCACCGACCCGCAGACGGTCACTGTACCGGCAGCCGGCGTTGGCACGACCAATTTCCCCTATGTCGAGCCGTTGGTCATCGACAAGGATGCCGTCACGCCGACAGTGATCGCCGGTACGCAGGTGACCTATACCATTGTCGTACGTAACCTTGGCGCCTATACGTTGACCAATGTGACGGTCTCAGATACGTTGCCCGTCAGCTTTACCTATGCCAGCAGCAGCCTGGCGGCGGTCAGCGCCAATCGCACCAGCAGCGTTGACCCGACCCTGGGCGACGCGACGCCGACCTGGGGCGCCTGGAGCCTCTACCCCGGCGGCGCAGTCACGATTACCTTTGCCGCGGATGTTGCCAGCTCGGTAACGCCCGCCACCTATGACAATACCGCCTATGCCACCAGCAACGAGGCTGACCAGGTCGATGACCAGGGGGCAACAGCGGAAGACACGAACACGCCCACCGGCGCCGACCCGGAAAGTGACGAAGATGTCACTGTCACCACCCAAGCCGATCTCGGCGTCATCAAGAGCGATACGCCCGATCCGGTGGCCGCCGGCGGCACGCTGACCTATACGATTGTTGTCACCAACTATGGGCCGAGCGACGCGCAGAATGTGGTCATCACCGACACCCTGCCCGCCGATGTCGCCTTTGTCGCCGCCCCCGGTTGTACGTTGACCGGCAGTGATGTCGTCTGTAACCTGGGCACAATTGTCAACGGCAGCAGCAAGTCGATCATCATCGTCGTCACCGTTGACCCCGATCTACTGGTAGCTGCCGCTGATACCGGCCCGGCCATCGTCCAGGCTCCGGTGGAAGACGCCGCTGTCAGCAGCGGCGAGCAACCGATGACGGCCTTGTCCCCAGCCCTGGCGCCGACGTTCAATGCGGCAGTTGCCACAGCGCCACCGGCTGAAAATCTGGTCGCCGCCGATGACGACGCCACCGTAGCCCAGGCTAACGCCACGGCCACCAGCGCCGCTGCCCAGTTGTCCCCCCAACAAGGCCGCAGCCCACAAACGATGGGCAACAACAGCAGCCCAGGCGCGAGCCGATCCAGCGTCGCCAATCGCGCCGGGCCACCTGACCTAACCTAAGTCAGGCGCCCGATCAAGCCGACGATTTTGTCCCGTAGGGACACTTGAGTTTAGGGAAGGCAATCATGATCCGCTTGTCCTAAATTCAGGCGTCCCTACAGGGCGGACGAACCAGCGTATTTATCATTAGTAGTTCATGAGACAAAATTATGGTCAGCGGTACTACAAGCAAATGCCAGAACCGAGGCGCTAGCGGCGTTGGGGTGAAACTCCTCATCGGCCTGCTATTGGCGCTGGCGGCTATGGTCTACGGCAACCGGACGACGTGGGCCGCTCCCAGCGCGCTCACTGGCCCACTCACCGGCGCCATTACCAATACCGTGACCGTTGGCAGCACAACCTTTGATCCCAATCCGGCGAACAACACCAGTATCCAAACGACGACCGTGACGCTTGCCGCCACCGCGCTGCCCACGGTCACGCTCGACGCAACCCGTATTGTTACGGAAGGTAACAGTGGTCTGATCACCGCGACGTTGACTATGACCAGTGCCGTACCCGTGACGGTCACCCTGGTCTACACGGATGTGACGGCTGACGGCAGTGACTATGGGATCATCACGATCACCATCGTCATTCCAGCCGGCCAACTGAGCGCCACCATCCCCTTCACGACCATCGACGACAGCGTCGATGAAGCCGATGAAGATTTCCTGGTGGCGATTATCGGGGTGGTCAACGCCAATGACGGCAGTAAACCGCAGCCGGTCACCATTGTGGACAATGACCTGCCGTTGGTCAATACGCCAACAGCCACCCCCACGGCGACAGAGACAGCAACCGAGACAGCAACCGAGACGGTCACACCGACCGCCACCGAGACGCCAACGCCTAGCGCAACGGTCACCGAGACGCCGACGCCAACAGGTACGCCGGTGGAGACAGCGACGCCAACGGCAACACCAACGGCGACGCTCACGTCGGCGGAGACGCCGACGGTCACACCAACCGCAACAGATACGGATACGCCAACACCAACGGGAACAGTCACGCCGATTGAGACAGAGACGCCAACGGCAACACCGACGCTTACACTAATACCAACAGCAACAGAAACAGCTACAGAAACCGCAACGCAGACACCGTCTGCGACAGCGACAGCAATAGAGACAGCAACGCCAACAGAGACAGCAACGCCAACGCCTAGCGCGACGGTGACACCAATACCAACGGCAACCGCCACGCTATCAACGACACCAGCGCCAACGCCGACGGCAACGGACACCGTTACAGCAACGCCAACGCCCAGCGCAACCGCCACAACAACGCCCACGCCAACCGGGACGTCAATAGAGACACCAACAGAGACAACAACGTCAACGGCGACAGCAACACCAACCGTTGCGGTAGTGATCGGGGATTGGGCCTGGTATGACCAGAATGGCAACGGGCGCCAGGATCCCGGCGAAGCAGGGCTGGCCGGCGTACAGGTGACGCTATACCGGGCCGATGGTCTCCCCATCGCCACCACCCAGACCGACGCCAATGGTTTCTACCGTTTCAGCGATCTGCCGCCGGGCGACTATTACCTGCACTTCACACCGCCAACCGGGTATATCATCACCCAGCCGAACCAGGGGGATCCAGCAACGGCTGACGCCCAGGACAGTGACGCCGATCCCAGCAGTGGGCAAACCGCCCTTGTCTCATTGGCAAGCGGGACTACTGATCTGACCCAGGATGTCGGGCTGTTCATCCCTGCCAACTTGAGCGGCCTGGCCTGGTTTGATGCTAATCAAAACGGGATTCGCGACCCCGACGAGAATGGCGTTCCGGAAGTCAACGTCCAGATCTATACCGCCGATGGCGCACTGGTGGCGACCACAACCACCGATGCCAACGGCCAGTACACCTTTGTCAACCTGTTCCCTGGTGACTACTATGTCTTCTTTACAGCCCCGCCGGGCTATCAAAGTACGGACGAAAACCAGGGCGATGACGATACGGTGGATAGCGATGCCCTTAGCAACCAGGACGGGTTGACAGCGCAAACGCAGATCCTTACCCTCCAGCCTGGTGATAATATCGCCTCGGTGGACTATGGCCTCGAAGTAAGGGAACCAACGTTCCAGGGCGCGACATTGGGTGATCGGGTCTGGTTGGATGCGGACCGCAATGGGATTCAGGACGCCACTGAGGTCGGCGTGGCTGGGGTGGTAGTCAATCTGTACAACGCCGCCAGTCAAATCCTGACCACCACGGTTACCGATAGCAATGGCAACTACTGGTTTGCCAATCTGCCGCCCGGCGTCTACGTTATTGAATTTGTCCTGCCGGTGGGGTATGAGTTTAGCCCGCCGGGAACCGATATCGGCCGTGATAACGACAGCAACGCCGATCCCAACACCGGGCAGACAGGCTTGATCACGCTCGAACCTGGTGTGCAAGATCTGCGCTGGGATGCCGGCATCCACCAGAAGCCGACGGCATTGGACGATGGTGATGAACCGGACCGCCCCGTCAATGCCCTCTACCTGCCCCTGGTGGCGCGCAAAGGGATCAAGATCAAGCTCAGCGATGGCACATCCAAGCTGATCCTTGTCCCTTGTCAGCAGCAACGTTGTATCATGCCTTAACTGGCACAACAAAAATCCCGTCATCAACCAGATGGCGGGATTTTTGTTGTGCAGGGACAGATGATAAAGTAGAATGAAGAAAGCGCAGTTACTGTCCCAACATCTCCACAAAGGCGCGCAACAGATCGGTTTCCGTGATAATGCCCACCACCTGTTGTTGCTCATCAACGACCGGCAAACCACCAATGCGCTTCTGTAACAGTAATTCAGCCGCCTGGGCAATGGTCATGGTTGGGCTGGCGGTGATGGCGCCTTTGTGCATGATCTCGGCCACTTCCACATCGGCTGTGCCATAATGGGAAGCCGCCAACAGCAGATCCCGTTCCGTGACAATCCCCACCAACTGTCCGGCGCTGTCAATGACCGGCAGATGGTGTAAACGGCGATTATCCATAAGCTGTAGGGCCTGTTGGTAACTGGCATCAGCTTGTACCGTAAACGGGGGCGCACTCATGCGTTCGCGGACTAGTTCCATCCTTCGCCTCCTTTGGCATGATGGTAATCTTTTCATCGAATAGCGTTACCTACTCCGCCCGCTCCGAGCCGGTCCATGACCGGCTCGGAGCGAAATCGGGACAAATCGATTGGGTTGATCAGACGCGGTAAGCACAGTATAAAAGAAATCAACACAATCCAGTTACAGAAAGCAGTCAGCACCATGATCCACACACCTCACCTCATCCGCAGCGTCGCCATCACCGGCGGGCTGGGCAACCTAGCAACCAAACTCTTTCGTCACCT
This sequence comes from Caldilineaceae bacterium, assembly GCA_026645575.1. The sequence continues at coordinate 37,912 of JAPKMW010000013.1, read as the reverse complement.
GGCCGCGCTCCCCGGCATTGAACAGCTTGTTGGGTTGGATCTGCGTCCAGCGCCGGCTGGTCACGCCGCCACTGTCCTGGCCGGCATTGACACGGCGGCGACGCTCCACTTTGTCGAATGTGATCTCGGCGATGGGCATGACCAACGCTGGCGCAGCGCCCTGACTAATGTTGATGCCATTGTTCACTTTGCAGCGAAGAATCCCTATCCCGAAGCGACGTGGGAAGAGGCCGCCATTTCGCTGGATATGACCCTGCATGTCGCCAATGCCGCCGTCGCTAACGGCGTCAAACGAGTGGTTTTTGCCACTTCTAACCATGTGATGGGACGTTACAAAGATGAGCCGCTCTGGCAACAGGTCGGCCCTGGTGAATTGACCACGGTGTTGCCGCCAGGGACAGGAACCATTTGGCACACAGGTACGCAATGGATGGATTCCACTGCCTACGCCACCGCCAAACTCTATGGTGAACGGGTCTGCCAGGAAGCTGCCGCCAGAGCGGCAGGTAGCACCACCTTTGTCGCCGTGCGCATCGGCTGGTGTCAGCCGGGCGTCAACCGGCCCGACACCCTCTCCGCTGCCGGTACGCCGACCCAACAGAGTGGCGTCGCCGGGCAAGATGAAACCCAAGCCCGCACCGAATTGTGGTTCAAGCGCATGTGGCTTTCCAATCGCGACTTCACCCACCTCTTTGAACGCGCCCTGCTGGCGGATGGCAGCGCCTGGCCGGATGGCTATGTGCTGGTCAACGGCATGTCGAACAACAGCGGCATGAAGTGGAGTCTGGACGCGACGCAGCGGTGGCTGGCATATACGCCGGTGGATAATGTTTTTGCGGCCTTATGATAGCGGACTTACGCAACAGGTAGACAGGTCGATGCATCCTATCGACCTGTCTGCCTCACCCCTTTGCCCGTTCCTGATCGACCAGCACGCGCCGTAGAATCTTGCCGGAGGCCGATTTGGGGATTTGGGTTACGATTTCGATCTCGCGGATCTTCTTATAGGGCGCTACGCGTTCGGCTACAAAGGCCATGATGGCGTCGGTGGTCACGTCGCCTCTGGGGACGATAAAGGCTTTGGGCACTTCGCCGGCTTCCTCGTCGGTCTTGCCGATGACGGCGGCGTCGGCGATGGCGGGATGGGTCAACAAGAGCGCTTCCAACTCGGCCGGGGCCACCTGGAAGCCTTTGTATTTGATCAACTCCTTGAGCCGATCCACAATGTAGAAATAGCCATCCTCATCATAATAGCCGATGTCGCCGGTATGCAACCAGCCGTCGCGATCGACCGTGTTAGCGCTGGCCGTCGGATTGTTAAGATAGCCCATCATCACCTGCGGTCCGCGCACCCAGACTTCCCCCTCCTGCTTGGGGCCAAGGGCGGCGCCGGTGGCAATGTCAACAATTTTCGTCTCGGTGTTGGGGATACACTGGCCCACGCTTCCACTCTTGCCCGGCAGATGGACATTATTGCGAATATGGGTGGCTGGGCTGGCTTCGGTCATGCCATAGCCCTGGATCACCACACAACCCAGGCGCTGTTGACAGGCAACCTCCACATCCGCCCCCAATGGCGCCGCCGCCGAGGTGACGCAGCGCAACGAGGATAAATTATATTTGTCCACCAGCGGATGCTTGGTCAGCCCCAAGATGATCGGCGGCACCAGGTTCGCATAGGTAACTTTATGCTGCTGGATCAAGCCTAAAAATTGCTCCATATCAAACCGGGGCATAGTGATGACGGTGGCCCCCATGTAGAGCGCGTAGTTCATAATCACCATCATGCCGTAAATATGGAAGAAGGGCAAAATGCCCATCACCACATCGTCTTCGACAATCGAGGTTTCCGTGGTCGGCATCCCGGCCAGTTGGGCAATGTTGGTGGTTAGGTTGTAATGGGTGAGCATCACGCCTTTGGGTAGCCCCGTGGTGCCACTAGAATAGGGGAGGACAACAATATCTTTATGTGGATCGATGGGAATGGGCGGCAGTTCTCCATCACTCTTGAGCAAGCTGGCAAAAGGGGTGGCCCCTTCCGCTTCGCCAAAGACAAAGAGTTCCCGCAGACCGGCGGCTTTGGCCGCCTCTTGCGCCGTGGTCATGAATTGGGGAATGGTGAGCAGATATTTGGCGCCGGCATCCTGCAACTGATGGGTCAGTTCATGCACCGTGTAGAGCGGGTTAACGGTTGTCACCGTGCCGCCCGCCGTGGCGACGGCATGGAAGGCAATCGCATATTCCGGCAGATTGGGACTATAGATGGCAAAGACATCCCCCTTCTGGAAGCCGCGCTGGACGAGGCTGGCCGCCACCAGCCGGATGGCGCCCGCCACTTGTCCATAGGTGAGCATTCGCCCGGTTGGCCCATCGATCAACGCCGGTTTGGTTGCCAACGCCTGGGCGCGCTGATAGACAAACTGGGTAAAAGGCACTGCCGGAATGGTGACATCAGGAAATGGACTGTGTACGATCATGGGCGCCTCCTTTGGGTGAAGTGATTTTCGTAAGTTGGGTGAGCAGCCATAGCTTACCACAAAGCGCAAGTTCACGAAAGAATGGTGGGTGTGGTTTGCAACCGTATGGTTTTCGCACAGTTGTGCGGTTGCAACTCCTGAGCATCAAAAGGGTTTTTCTGATCGTGGGAATGGTAGCCTGTTACCTCTGAAAAGGTATCGGGTTACAATACCCTAGAGACCCTTTCAGGGGTGACAACCTAGCTCTCATAGGTTACGCAAAAGTCTCGCTTGATGCCAACCGCGCCTGCCAGATTACATATTTTGCTCGATTATCATTTGTTAATTCTTGTGGTATCATGCTGTCCATTACCAAAACCGATCATCATTCTATCCAGGAGCTTTGCATGTCAACTCGTCGTTTTGCTTGCTTTTTTGCGTTACTCTTCCTCTGGTGTTACAGCCAAGGCAGCGCTACCCTTTGGGCTGCTCCGCGACAACAGATCGTCACTCTGCAGGGGCCGACGCTGCGCGGTGAACTGCCCTATCAGTATAACGCCCATTATCTGGGGTTGGCCCCGGTGATTCGCGACAGCATGGTCTCGCTGACCCTGGCCTATGATCCCCAAAACAACCCCAATTTACAGGGTTTTGTCAACTTCTTTGTGTTGGATGAAGATGGCTTGCGCCGTTTTCTGGCCGGCAGCGACCCGCGTGGGTTAGCCATTGCCGGTGGTGCACCCTTGCAATTTGACCCCATCGGCAACAAAATGGGCGCTGCCTTTCTCGCTTCCGGGCGGGGACAATACACGGTGGTGGTCTATAACAATGCCCAGTTGCCGGTGCAATATACCCTGACGGCACAGGGGGGCATTCTAATCGACAATGCCAACCAGACCATCAACCCAGCGGCTGAACTGGCGCCCGCACCCACCGCTACCCCATTGCCCACCGCCACCCCTGCCGCGGCGCCGGTCAATAACCCGCTGGGCGCCGCCGCCGGCCAACGCTTGACCGGCGTTCTCTCCAACACCATTGGTCGCCACTACCTGGAAGCTGTCCCCGGCGTGCGCGACGGCACGATCCTCTTCAGCTTCCGCTATGACCCCCTCGATCAACCTGATCTCTATGGCAATGTGAACTTTTGGGTGTTGGACCAAGCGGGCCTCAATGCCATCATCCGCGGCGACAAACCGGGCGATGTCAACCTGGCGACCGGATTCCCTGTTCCCTTTAGCCCCTTCCCCAACGAATTGCAGGCCAACTTTAACGCTTCCGGCAAAGAGCCGTACACGGTGGTGGTTTACAACCAGACCTCGATCCCGGCTACCTATGAACTGGCGATTGATGGGGGGCAACTCTCGGACCGCTTTGGGCAAACATTGGAAGCTAAAGCTGCGGCGGCGCCGGCGAATGCCACAGCGTTGACCGTTCCCACCGTGGCGACCCCCACGGCCACGCCGGCGCTGACCCTGGTCAGTAGCACCCAACCCGTGGTCGCCACCGGTGCTGATGCTGCCCCCTTGCCCTTTGGCGTTCCTCAACTGGCCGGTAACTTCAACCGCGCCTATGAATATCATTACTTCGCGCTCCAACCCACCGTGCGCGATGGCACGGTTGTCCTCAGCCTAGCCTTTGAACCGAGCGACAGCAAACTCTTGCGCGAAAATCTCAACTTTTGGGTCTTGACCGAAGATGGCTTGCGCCGGGTGATTGCGGGTGGTCCGCCGCCGGCCTATGACATTGCCACCGGCGCCTACCAGGAGTTCGGCCCCTACAAAGGGCGTCTCTACGCCGCTTTCAATGTCTCCGGGCGCGGCAACTATACTGTGATTGTCTTCAGCAATGCCGACCTGCCGGCACGCTACCTGCTCACCGCGGAAGGCGGGCTGCTGGCGACGGAAGATGTGAATGTGGCGTTGCCGTAGGGGGGGCGGGGGTACAGACGCGGATTTAACCTGAGTTCAACATGAGAACCGGAGTTTTGTAGGTGCGGTTAAAAACCGCACCTACGATTGCCGAAATCAAAATTCCGGTTTTCATTCTGATAGGAATTACGCAGTTGGCCTGTCATTTCGCGCCCCTTGGGCACCCGTAGCGAGAAATCTGCATCAGATTCTTCCCTCCGGTCGGAATGACAACTGCGTAACGCCTATCTGATTTGAGTTTAGGAGACGCAGATCAGCGGTTTGTACCGGAGCGATCCGCACCCCCTAAATCCGCGTCTGTATTATACGCTGCCAGCCGCTCAACTGCCCACTGTGCTTGTTTGTCATCGTCACTGTTGCGACTTGCAAAGGCGCTTGTTGAACGGCAATTGTTGAACGACTACCCAGCAGCGGCTGTAGCGATGCTTGCGCCACACCGACATCTGGCGCCGTTTTTAACTTGTGATCAATGCCATTTTGTGTGGAAACCACCAGATCTTCTGGTGTATCGGTCATAAAATATTTGTTGGTTACGGCCACATATTTCGGACGCAACTGAGGTCGGAGCTGGCGAGCAATTTCTACACAAAACTCAGCATGAAAACTTGACCATTCTGAGCCTTCAAGATAGGGGTCCATCCCTGGAAATGGTGAGGGCATCGGTCACCTCCTGTCAAAGGTAATCAAACCTGATTAGCTTCTGTTATTATAAAGTTACACACTACCAATACCCTAATTTGCTTCCAACCGATTGGCCAGGGTATAAAACGAAGCCATGAACGACACGACACCCATCCCAATCTATACCATCGGTCACGGCGACCGGGCGTTGACGGAAGTGATCGCCCTGCTGCAACGCTATCAGATTGCCTTTTTGATCGACGTGCGCGACGCTGCCACCGCAGTGACCAACCCTCTCTTTGTCAAAACGGTGCTGGCGAGCGCCTTGCAACCACATGGCATCCGCTATGTTGATCTGGGTACGGCGTTGGGGGCGGGGGCCAGTGATGATGACGCCGCCTATCAACATGCCTTGGGCCGGTTACGCACAGCTTTTAACCAACAGCAACGGGTGGCCTTGCTCGGTGAGGCTATTTGCCCTGCCGCCTGCCACCGCAGCCAGCGGATCGGCGCCGCGTTGGCCCAGTGGGAAATTCCGGTGGTGCATATTGATGAGCAGGGGGCGTTGCAACCGCAGGCTAATGTAATTGCGCATAGTCAAGAAGAGGCGGGTTCGCCACCGGGGCAAGACTTGCCAAGTTTCCCAAAACCTGACAAGTCTACGCCCACCGAGACAGCGCTGGCCGTTTTGAAACGGGTCTTTGGTTATGATGAATTTCGCCCGTTGCAAGCCCAGATTGTCGAGAATGTGCTGGCTCGGCGCGACACGCTGGTGATCATGCCCACGGGGGGCGGCAAGTCGCTCTGTTATCAACTGCCGGCGCTGCTCATGGACGGCTTGACGCTGGTCGTTTCGCCGTTGATTGCGCTCATGCAGGATCAGGTAGATCAGTTGCGCCAGTTGGGGGTGGCGGCGGCCTTTCTCAACAGCACGCTGAGCGCCGCGGCCTACAATGCCACGCTGACCCAGGCGCGTAGCGGCCAGCTCAAGCTGCTCTACATGGCGCCGGAGACTTTGTTACGGCCAGAGAGTCTGGATTTGCTGGCAACTTGTCGGCTGACGGCCATTGCCATTGACGAGGCGCACTGTATCTCCCAGTGGGGTCATGACTTTCGCCCGGAGTATCGCCAACTGGTGACGGTGCGGCGGCGCTTTCCCCAGGCGGTCTGTATCGCCCTCACCGCCACGGCCACCCCACGCGTCCAGCAAGACATCACCGCCACGCTCGATCTGCGCAATGAGAATATCTTTGTCGCCAGCTTTGACCGGCCCAATCTCTTTATTGGCATCCAGCCCAAGGTGGACACGGTGCGCCAGATTCTCGATTTTCTGGCCGCCCACGCCGAGCAGACTGGCATCATCTACTGCTCTACCCAGAAGCATGTTGATGATTTGACGCGCACGCTGCAGGAGAAGGGGTTGTCGGCGCGGCCCTATCACGCCGGGCTGGACAAAACCGTGCGCGAACAGAACCAGCGCGCCTTTATGGTCGATGACGCCCGTATTATGGTGGCGACCATCGCCTTTGGCATGGGGGTGGACAAGCCCGATGTGCGCTTTGTGCTGCATGTCGATCTGCCGCAAGATGTGGAGAATTATTACCAGCAGATTGGCCGCGCCGGACGTGATGGCGACCGGGCCGACTGTCTGCTCCTCTTTGGCTATGGCGATGTACAGACCATCCAACACTTTATCCGTCAGGGGGCCGAAGGGGAGCAGGATGGACGCCGAGCGCGGCTGCAAACACTGGTCAACTGGGCCGAGACGCCGGGCTGTCGGCGGCGTCCGTTGTTGGCTTACTTTGGCGAAAGTTACGAAACCGAAAATTGCGAAATGTGTGACAACTGCGCCCCGACCACCACCGCGCAAGTGGAGCTAACCGAGGCAGCGCAGAAATTTCTCTCCTGTGTGGTGCGCACGGGGCAGAAGTTTGGCCTCGGCCATATTATCAACGTTTTGCGCGGCTCACGCGCCCAGAATGTCCTCAAGTGGGGGCATGAGAAGCTCTCTACCTATGGCATTGGGCAGGCGTGGAGCGAGGCGGCATGGAAACATCTGGCTCAACAATTTTTACACGGCGGCTTGCTCGCTCACGAAATGGCGCACGGCACTGTCAGCGTCACCGAGAAGGGGTGGGCCGTTTTGCGCGGCCAGGAAACGGTTTGGGGGACGCAGTTGGCGCCGCCGCCGCCGGTCGCCACCGGAGCGCCGGCCACCTTTGAATTGGCGCTGGTAGAGCGTCTGCGCGCCAAACGCAAAGCGCTGGCCGATAAAGCGGGCGTTCCCCCGTATATGATCTTCGCCGATCGTTCCCTGCAAGAGATGGCGACCTACTTGCCCCATTCCGCCGAGAGCTTTGGCACGATGCACGGCGTGGGGCGGGCCAAGGTCGAACAATATGCCGAACCCTTTTTGACCCTGATCCGCGCCTACTGTCAGGAACAGAATTTGCAGGAGCGCCCCAAAGCCAACCATGCCGCTCCCCGCCTGGCCCTGGGCAAAGCGCGCCATGAAGAGGTGGGCGAACGTTTTGCTGCCGGTCAGACGCTCGACGAAATTGCCGAAGCCTTTCTGGTCAAACGGCAGACGGTGATCACCAATCTGGTCAAATATGCCGAAGCCGGTCATTCGGTCGATGGCGTGCGGTTGCAAAACCAATCGACCCTGCCGCCCGACCAGCAAGCGGCTGTCCTTGCCGCCTTTGCCGATCTGGGCGACCAATACCTCCGCCCCACCTTCGACGCCATGAACCAAACGGTGGACTATGACGAATTGCACCTGCTGCGGCTGGTCTATCGGTTGCAAAAGGCGTAGCTCAAGTTGATAGATTAACGCTAGAGACCCTTTCAGGGTGTCAAGCGAGTTTATCGGTTTTTCTGGGAACCCTTCACTGGATGCGCGTGGATTGCAAACTGCATCTGCTTATACTGGTCGTTGCTGACCGTGCCACTCATCGACTAGCAGACCAAAGATGAGCGTGTCCCAATAGCGCCCTTTGTAATATTCGTTTTCGCGCAGACGACCTTCCAGTTGCATCCCCACTTTGGTTAACACCCGTGCGGAACCACGATTGTCTGCCACACACTCTGCCCAGATACGATGCAACTGCAGAGTCGTAAAGCCATAGGCCACCATCGCCTTGGCCGCTTCGGTAGCATAACCGTGACCCCAGTGGTCGGGCGCCAGATGTGCAAGCCCACAAGCGGCGAAGTAGGCGGGCAACACCGCCGTCGCTTCGTCCGGTGTAATAAGCCACCACGGTTGCTCGGTTTCACCTGGCATGGGGAGGAGCCGCACATAATCCAAATCAAAGAAATTCAACGTTTGTCTGGCATAACCCCAATCGACAAAGAACAAGCCGCGCGTGGTCAACCGTAAATTGCCTGGGTGTAGGTCGCCATGAATCAGTGTGGGATAACCGGCGGCCAAAGTGCGCCACATCTCCCGACATTTGGCCTTGACCGTGTCCCGCTCCACCGTATACCAACCAGTGAGAAAATCTAGTTCGGCATCCAACAGTTGGTCGATTGTATCAAACCGTTACGTGCGCCAGTGCGGCAAGTATCTGCGCTTCGATAGTCATAACACACCAAAGAAGACAAAGCAACGAAAGTACCAGCCTCCAGTTTTTAGTCTCTAGTCTCCAATCTTCCCACGCGTCTCCTCAATCAACGGATCGATCTCCTTGATCTTGGCATACTCGGCGTCCCAAAACGCCTGGTCGGCCATCTTGCGGATGTAGGCGTCACTGTAGCCAAAGCGGGTCCAGAGATCGGCTTTCATCTGGTGTAGACGCTGCTGCTGACCGGCTTGGGTCAGATCGACCACTTCGCCCAAGCTAGCGCCGAGGAAGGCGCTCTTGGCCCAGAGTTCAAGCTGGTCATCGTCGGGCTTGCCGCCATTGCGTTCGTAAAGTGCCTGACTGACCGATGGATAGCGGTCATAGGAATCGGTGGCGATGGTGACGACATTGTCTTCCGGCCCTAGCCCCAGATACTTGGCTGTTTTGATGGCGCCAATGATGTTACAGATGCAACTGGGGCCAAATTTGCCAAAGAGGTTGCAGCCATCGGCGCTGGGTACACCCAGGCGATCCACCAGTACATGGGTGCCAGACTGGATCACCTCCATGCCACGCACCGTATCTTCGTCGTGGATGAGCATGAGCAGGTCGGTGTTAAAGACATTGTGGATCAATGTCACCATCTTGTCGCCGATCCCTTCAATGCGATGTTGACCTTGCCCGCCGTTATAGAGGGTGCTGCATTGACGTGGCTCCAATGCCACAATCTTGCTGTCGGGCCAAAGCGCTTTCATGTGATCGCCGGCGGCGAGGGTGCCGGCGCTCCCTGGTGCGCTGACAAAAGCCGCTACCCGCCCATTACCGATCCCTTTGGCGGCTTGCACCACAGCATCGCCAGTGACATGACGGTGGAAGCGATAGTTGGGCAGCAGTTCAAATTGCGCCAGCACCACATACTTCTCCGGTTTGGCGACATATTCGTTATGGGTGCGTTCCAGCGTCAGGATCACATCGGACTCGGTGCCGGGGGTGAGATCAAGCGCACCTTCATAGTTGCGGATACGTTCGTAACGCTCCTGGCTCATATTGTCGGGCATAACCACAATGGCGTGATAGCCTTTCAGCAAGCCAATATAGGCGGTGCCGATGCCAAAGTTGCCCGTGCTGGGGCCGATCACCGTGCGATCGCCAGGGCGCAACTTTTGTAGGGCCTCCGCTTCGGCCAGGGTAGCATAGGCCGGTCCAACCTTCATGCTGCCGCTGGGGAAGGTGCGTCCACTCAACACAATGATGTTGGCCTGCACGCCAGTCAGTTCTTTGGGCAACACGATTTTTTCGACGCGGTCGCCGGTATTTTTCCAGTTGATGTTAAAGAGGTTGGCTGCACGCGTTTCTTCAGCACGCGCAGCTTGGGCTGCGGCCTGTACGCTCGGCGGTAGGAGCAGTGGGTTACGCATTTCGGCATAGGTCGGGCCGGGTATGATTGCTTTGCTCATGGTTGGTCAGATCCTTTATGACATGGACTAGATGATGACACAGTTCATAGTTGCGTAAGTGTATGTCTGGAACCGGTTGCCGTCAAGCGGGACAAGTTCAGATGCCTCTATGTTTTCGTTACTGTCACTATTAAGCCTGCTCTAAGCCGTCCGTGACCGGCTTAGAGCAGGTAGAGGTCAGTAGTTGTTGGCCTTCCCTAAAACCAAGCATCCCTACGGGACGGAGTTTGTGAGCGGAACTTTTTGACCATTTTTACGTCTTTTACCGTAATAGATTATACGTCTTTTGTCGCAGCAAAGACAGCATCGAGTGTTGGTGGAATCACAGTTACGCCGCCAGTCACGCTGATGGCCGCCGGCACATCTTTGAGACCGCTGCCGGTGTTGAGGACGACAATGGTTTCGTCCGGTTGCACCAGTTTTTGTTGGACAGCGGCAACCAGACCGGCGTAGGCAGTGGCGCCCGCCGGCTCGGCAAAGATGGCGCCTAACCGCGCCAAAGGGAGAATGGCTTGCAAGATTGCTTCATCGGAAACCGCCAGAAAGGCGCCATTGCTCTGTCGCACGGCGTTCAACGCTTTGACCGGGTCACGCGGTGCGTTGACGCTGATACTATCCGCCCGTGTCGTCGCAGCCACCGGCGTCGGCACGTCCAGATCACGCCGCCAGGCGTCAACCAGCGCTGCACTCTGCGTTGATTGTACGCCATAAATGCGCGGCATCTTGTCGATCCATCCCAGTGCCAACAGATCCTTGAACCCTTTATGAACGCCACCAATGATACAACCATCCCCAACCGAAACAAAGATGGCATCCGGCGCTTGGAAGATAGCAGACTCGCCCCTTGCCAACTGTTCCGCTATCTCAAACGCAACTGTCTTCTTGCCCTCGGTCATATAGGGATTGTAACCGGTGTTGCGGTTGTACCAGCCAAAGGTGTGACATGCTTCAATACAGAGATCAAAAGCCCGATCATAGCTCCCATCAATTGCCAATACTCGACTGCCATAAACCAACAACTGGGCAATCTTGGCCTGTGGCGCGGTTTTGGGGACGAAGATGACATTGGGCTGGCCGACAGCAGCACACTGGCTGGCGAGGGCGGCGGCGGCGTTGCCGGTGCTGGCGGTAGCGACGACTGGAATGCCCAGTTGGCGGGTGCGGGCGACGGCAATGGCCGAGGCGCGATCCTTGAGGGAACTGCTCGGATTGCGGCCATCGTCTTTGACGAAGAGTTTCTGCAACCCCAGCGCGGCTCCCAAGCGTTCACACTGGACCAATGGGGTATTGCCTACAGCTAATGGCGGCAACAGGCGCCGATCGGCAATGGGTAGTAACGGCCAATAGCGGCCAAGCGAACGGTTGGCATCGGCGGCAAGTTGTGCCGGCGTGATGGCTTGGCGGATGGCGTCGTAATCGTACTGAACATCAAGCGTACCCAGATCGCTGCCGATATTGGGCCGACAGTTGCAAACATAGTGGGGCGCCGTGGCCGCCGGATAACAGGCGCCACAGCGGAGGCAGGTGAGCGAATGCACATACGGCGCAATTAGCGCACTAGTTGCGTTGAGTGAAGCAGTCATGGTAATTTCCAAAAAAGTGCAAACGGCGGGAATTGTCATTAAGATTGAAAGCCAATTGTAATTGATAATTGGGACAAATTATGTATCATTGTTACAGAAAGATCAATCAAAAGCTTGTTGAAAAATGCAATTGCTGTTTGTGCCGGTAACGCTCAATCAAATAGAAGCCTATCGGATGGTGCGCGTGTCGAAACTATCCGATGAACCAACCACTGTTGAGCATATTCAGGCAGTGTAAGTTACTGACCCAGTTGACAGCCTTTTGATCGTAAATCCAGGCATTTCCTCAGTAGACAATTGCTTGCGAGTGCGCGATAATATAGGCTCTTGAAATAGATTTGTGCGAAAGTAGGTGTTCGTATGGCAAATGGTGGACGTTATCCTAGTTACATGACCTGTGTGGCGCAGGTCCTCAGCTCGTCAACCCAGCCATTGAGTGTTGACGCACTGCTAACGCGAATTAAAGATCAGCGTCCGATCACCAAGGGGGCGCGCAGTGCCGTATACCGAGCCATCGGACAGTTGTTTCAAGCGGTGCCGGTTGCGCCAAGCGCCTATGGCTGGCTATCCACGTTGTTAAACGGCAATAGCTTTCGCCATCTACTCACTGCCGAGGAAGCCCGCCGTGGCTTTCTCATGTTGGATGAGTTGGAACATGCGGTCTTCTTCCCCCAATTCTTTCAGACCTATCAACCGGATGAACGTAAGCTGGAAATCGAACTTTTTGGCGGCCCGACCATTGAGGCGGAAGCGTATATTGAACGCAAAACCTGGTCGCTACGTTTGGGTACGGCCTTTGCCGAGTGGATCGACGAAGCCGGTTGTCAAGGGCGCGACGATATTTTGATCCATGTCGTTGACGCCAATACCGGCAAATATCGGATTCGGTTACAGCCGCGCGAAATGCGCGACTTAAACGCCATCCAGGGACGCAACATTCAACTGGCCTTGTTGGCTGAAGAGATTGTTGCCGAAGATCGGCGGGCGCGCACAGCCATCCCCACTGCGGAACTGGCGGCGCGCATTATCGGGCGGGGCTTTTTCCAAGAACCCTTGCCCCCCGATGATTTTCATTATGTGTTACATCAATATAGCCTGCTGCGCTTTCACAACGGCGCGGGCTATTCGTTGGATCTGGAAGCGGTGGACTTTGCCACCAACCTTTCCAGTGCAGAAGGGCTTTTTACCAATGATGAAGCGTTATCCTACGCCCCCATTTGGGAGCCGTATGATGACGAACCAGGCTATGATCAGGAACATGAACACGAGTATGTCTACGATCGCGACTACGAAATGGCCGACATGCCCTTTTGGGACGATGATCTAGACGACGAAGCAATGGGTGATTCTTGCGCCACGTATGAAGCTTATCTGGAGAGTTATCAGGAAGCGGAATCGACCGATGAACTACTTTCCCATACCGACTTTCATCTGTTGGAAGCGGAATTGGAAACGTTGCTTACCTTGGAGCAGGAATTTGGCTATCTGTTGCCCGAACAGGCGCAACGCAAAGAACAACTGATCGACCGGCTCTTTATTGACCCGGAAACGCTCCTCGACAACGATGCGGATATGCCTGATTATCCTGACTTTGACGAGCCGCCCTTCTGGGAAAATTAATCGTAGTCGCGTGGTCGCGTAGTCCGAAAGTCGCTTAGTCATGCAGGCATGTTGAGCAGACGACGCGACAAATGAACTACGCGACCACGCGACTTTTTTATTGGAAGAGAAACAATGACCCAAGGTCCTGTCAACTGCCGCTACTTTTATGGCGACTACCACCGGGGCAGGAATCGCGAAGAGTGTCGGTTGCTGGCGGCAAATCCCGATAATGAGCGTCCGTGGCGGCGCAAGTTATGTAATAGTTGCCCTGTGCCGACCCTTTTGCTAGAGAGCAATACTCCAGAATTGGTGCTGGAAGCGGAAGTGAAACGGAAGTTTTTGTGGGAGCAGGTCGAAGTAACCTTTGCCATCTGTCAAAAACATCTAGTCGAGCTGAGTGACCCAAACCATTGCCCGGAATGCGCTAAAGAGCAAAGCCGCTGATACCCAAAGGCCCGTCATCCATAACGATGACGGGCCTTTTTACTCAGTAGGTGAGATCTGTTGGGTGACAACGAGTTCTTCCCGTTGGGTGAAGCGGCGCCACCATCCGGCAGCAAAAGGTCGCTGTACCATAAGCGCCGGTGGCGACACTTTCGTCGGTTTTTTGTTTTGCTCCAGATACTCTCTTGTAGCCGCGTAACCAGTGGCAATCAACGCATCCACCTGACTGAAATCATTGTGGGCTGGCGGGTTAGTCACCGTCAGCCGAATGTGATGCAATTTGACCCGTTTCTGCCCTTCCGTCAAGCGCAGATCATGTTGCACCTGTAGTTGTAACATGGTTGAGACGCTGCGGGTCAACAAACTAGCAACCCCACGAATCAGGCGCTGGGAGTCGCTGGCAGCCTCGCCCATAACCCCTTCACCACTCGACACAATATGCAACGAGTAGATTTCGGTGGCGCCCCGTTCCAGGGCCACACGTAGCGGCAAGGGGGTCACGGTGCCGCCATCAATGTAAAATTCACCATCAATCTCCCAAGGTGGGTGCATGGGGGTCAGCGCTGTACTCGCCATCAGGGCATCGAGAATACGGTCATGCGGGTTGTCACCAAAGACATGAAGCCGACCGGTATGTAGATTGGTGGCTGTGATATAGAGCTTGAGTTTGTGTACATGGGCAAAGGTGTGGGCCGGTGTTGTACCGTGGCGTTGCAAGAAGGCGTAGAAGTTGCGGTTGTCATACAAACTATCTTGGCCACTGAAGAATCGCCAAAGCGCGGTCAAGCGGTGGCCGGGATAGACATCGCGCGACGACACCGACCGCCAGACAGCAGTCAGGCGTTCTAGTTGTTCTAGCGAGACGCTGCGGGCAATATAGGCGGCATTTAACGCTCCCGCTGAACAGCCGACAATCATTTGCGGATAGATGTCAGCCTCCAAGAGCGCCCGTAGCGCGCCGACCTGGATTGGCCCTAGATTACCACCGCCACTTAAGACAAATGCTCGCATTGTTTTGCTCTCCTCTTCTACGCTGAATTGGAGATTGCCTACCGTACAACTACGTTTGTTACTCCATCTTCGTGAAAACGTAACAGCCAAACTTGCTGCTAACCGGTCCGCTAGTTACGACCGGTTAGTAACAGCGATTACGTGAAAGTCACGACTTTCAGCTATTCTACACCACCTTACCACGCGCAATGGTTACAATTTGTAATCATTTTGCCCTTTGTTACAAAGCGTACCCGAAAAATGTATCAGGTACTATTGTTGCACCAGTGCGGAGTTCGCACGCCCACGTGCGAACTCCGCACTGAAGTGAGGGTGGCTTGATCTTTATCCCTGCCCATGGAATTGGGCATCGACCACAGCGAGGATGGTCACATTGACAATGTCGCGTACATCAGCGCCGGTGGCAAGAACATGAACCGGCTTGCCCATCCCCACCAGGATCGGGCCAATGGCGACGGCGCCACCCAGATGGCTCAACAGCTTGTAGGCAGTATTCGCTGAAGCCAGGTTCGGGAAAACGAGGACGTTAGCATCGCTCACCTGGCTAAAGGGATAGTGACGGCGCATCAATTCCGGCACCACGGCCACATCGGCCTGCATTTCGCCATCAATGTGGAGATCAGGCCGGGCGCGTTTGACAATTTCGGTCGCTTCGTAGACTTTGGCCGATTGGGGGTGAGGCGTGCTGCCAAAGTTGGAGAAACTGAGCATGGCAATGTGCGGATCAATATCAAATTCTTTCGCCAAGTCGGCGGCATTGAGGGCGATGGTCGCCAGTTGTTCGGCGGTCGGTTCGATAATGACAGTCGCGTCGGTAAAGAAGTAGATCCGATCCTGCACCAACATCAGATAGACGCCGCTCACCCACCGCCCCGGTTGCGCCCCCACGGCTTGCAGGGCGGGACGCAACACTTCGGGGTAATTATAGGTCAAGCCGGAGATAAAGGCGTCGGCTTCTCCCTGATCGACCATCATTGCGCCAAAGTAGTTGGATTGGCGCATGATTTCGCTGGCCAGGGTCAGCGTGACGCCCTTGCGCTGCCGGCGTTCATAGAAGACGCGGGCATAGGTCGAACGCATCTCACTGTCGTTGGGATCTACAATAACGGGCGCATAGTCCAGCCCCAGCTCTTGACATTGGGCCAAGATGCGTTCTTTGCGACCCAAGAGGATGGGGTGGGCAACCCCCTGCGTCTCCACGGCATAGGCAGCGCGGATAATCTTGGGATGTTCGCCTTCGGCGTAGACGACGCGCTTGGGATCTTTGCGCGCCTTCATCTCCATGTTGCGCATCACCACTTCGCTCTTGCCCATGCGCCCGGTCAATTGATCCAGGTAGGCGTTCAGGTCAATCTCCCGACGGGCCACACCGCTCTCCATCGCTGCTTTGGCCACTGCTGGCGCCACCCAGAGCAGCACACGGGGGTCAAGCGGCTTGGGGATGACATATTCGGGGCCAAAGCGCAGCGTGTCGATGCCATAGGCGCGCAGGACGCTATCCGGCACATCCTCTTTGGTCAGGCGGGCCAACGCTTGGGCGGCGGCGATCTTCATCTCCATGTTGATCATGCGGGCGCTGACATCGAGCGCGCCCCGGAAGATAAAGGGGAAGCCCAAGACATTGTTGACTTGGTTGGGGTAGTCGCTGCGCCCGGTGCCAAAAATGATGTCGGGACGGGCGGCTTTGGCCTCTTCGTAGGTGATCTCCGGGTCGGGGTTTGCCATGGCGAAGATAATGGGGTAGCGCGCCATGCTGCGCACCATCTCCCGCGTGACACAGTTGGCGGCCGACAGGCCGATAAAGACATCAGCGCCGACCAATGCTTCTTCCATTGTGCGCAGGTTGGTCTCGACAGCCCAGGGCAGTTTGTACTCGTTCATGCCCTCGCGTCGGCCTTCATAGATCACACCGCGGGTGTCGCAGAGGATAATATTTTCCTGGCGCGCCCCCAATGCCACATAAAACTCAGCACAGGCAATCCCGGCGGCGCCGGCGCCATTGATCACAATCGTGACATCGCTAATCTTCTTTTCAACCACTTCAAGCGCATTGATCAGACCGGCGCCGGAGATAATGGCGGTGCCGTGCTGGTCATCATGAAAGATGGGAATATTGCAGGTGCGTTGCAGTTCGCGTTCAATAAAGAAACATTCGGGCGCCTTGATGTCTTCCAGGTTGACGCCGCCAAAGGTCGGCGCGATCATCTGGACAAAGCGCACAATCTCGTTGGGGTCTTTGCTATCGACCTCAATGTCAAAAACATCAATATCGGCAAAGCGCTTGAATAAGACCGCCTTGCCCTCCATCACCGGCTTGGAAGCCAGCGGCCCGCGGTCGCCCAGCCCCAAAATGGCCGAGCCATTGCTGATCACCGCCACGAGGTTGCCCTTGGCGGTGTATTCGTAGGCCAGCGCCGGGTTATCGGCAATCTCCAACACCGGCCACGCCACCCCCGGTGAATAGGCCAGCGACAGATCCTGCTGCGTATCCATCGGCTTGGTCGCCACAATCTTTAATTTGCCGGGACGATCCTGTTTGTGATAGTCCAACGCTGCTTGTTTGCGATCACTCATTTGTAAAGCTCCTTTGCGCGTACCGAGTTTTAATTCCCCAATACCAACGTTCCCCACTCGGTCGGGTTGTTATAGGTTGTACGGCTGGGTGAGGCAGAGAGTACCGTTTCCTGGGCTGGGGTGTCGGCGTCGTTGTCGCTGATGCTCAGGTTGAAACCAAATTGTTGGCCGGCGAACAGTTCATCGCCGCCGATGTCAAAGAGCGACCAGGGGAGTAGCAATTCCAGATCATAACCTTCATTGACCGGTAGGACAATGCCGGCGCCGCTGACGTTCCCTTCTTTTTCGAGAGGCAGCCAACGATAGAGGCGCACGGTGTTGCGGTCGGGGCCAAAGCTGACGCCCAGTTGATAATCATCAGCATCGGCGATAGCTCCATCATAATCGAGAGTAAGGAAACGGTCAAGGTGCAATTCCAGTGCATCACCTTGCCACATGTCGGTGCCATCCGGCCCGGCGCGATAGCGGTCATCGCGCACGCGCACGGCCAGGTAGAGACCATCACGCGACCAGGCCGCCTGAAAATCACCAACGACATCATCCGGGCCGCTATAGTTATTGCTGCCTTGCACCACAACGCTGATGGGGGTCCAGTTCCCACCCCAGTCGGCAAAAGAGCCGTCCAGGCTGGACGGGGGTTGGGCGGTGGCAGTAAATAGCCCATTACGTTCTGGTCGTTGGCGCACAACGGGGGTGCTGCTGGTAGCCGTTGGCGTTGGCAGCGGGGTGGCGATGGCCAGGGCCGTGGCTGTGGCGTCGTTAGGGGGTGCGGCGGTTGTCGCACCAGGGGTGATAACCATCGGCGTTGTTACGCTTGTTGGCGCCGTACCGGGGGCGCCGGCAAAATTACGCCAGGCGCCATCAACGGTGACAGCCAACAATAATGGCTTCCATTCCGGGGAGCGCGCGTGGTTATAAAGATTGTCCTGACAAAATTCGACATCGCTGCTTTGCAGGATAAAGCCGCGGTCAAAGGTTTGGATAACGGCGCAGAAGCCGCGCTCCTGGTCCGTGGCCCACCCCAGGCGTTGAAAGAGATCATCGCGAATGGCCCAGGCATAGCCAAAGCCGCGCTCCGGGGTGCGCAGGCCGGGCGGTGGGTCGCCG
Organism: Caldilineaceae bacterium; assembly: GCA_026645575.1. The sequence continues at coordinate 19,566 of JAPKMW010000013.1, read as the reverse complement.
CGCAAGGGGGCCGGTTGACCATCCCACCGTTCATCGACCGGCGTCCAGCGGCCATCGTTGAAAAAGGCAAAGGTGCGATTGGTGTCATTGCGCCAGAACATGGCGCCTCGCTCAAAAGCCTCCCAGGCCGACCAGACCAATGCCGCATCGGTCACGGCGCAGCCCAGTCGCTGGCTGTCATAGGCCACCGTCAACGATGGATAGACAGCCCGTTGACAAGTGACGACGGGGGGCGCTTGTGTAGGCGCATTCGTAGGAACCGGTGTGGGCGATGCGGACGGTGCGGTTGGTGCGCCGTTTGTCGGTGTCGGTTGGCCGACTGCCGTGGTGGTCGCTGTGGCCGCAGCCGGCGGCAGATCGGTAAAGGTTGGAACAACGCCTACGGCAGTCGGCGTGGGCAAGGTATTCGGATCCCCGTTGCCCACTCTTTGAGAAAACGTTCTGAGCGCCATGCCGACAGCAAAGGCAAAGATCGCAATGGCGACAATGAGGAGGATCCAGATCCAGCGGCGTGATGTCCAGGTCGTTGCGCTGGGTTCCTCCGACAAAATATTGAAATCATCTTGATTCGACATAGTCAAGTTTACCTATCGGCCATGATAGAAAAAAGTACACGGACAGTCCTGTGTAAGTCGTGTTGCCCATTGCATGATTGTTCATGGCTCGTTTCACGCAACACGCATCACGCATCACATAGCATAAAGTAACATGAAAGGCTCATCTGTGCAAAGTAAGAGGGATTTTGGCTCGCCTGGATGGGCCGGGTTCTACCGAATGATCACAGATTCTGCTGATTGGTTGATCAGCATATACAAATTAACGGAAAATCGACGATAAATCGGCACTACAGTGATAAGATATGACAAAACCTCACGGATCAGTTGCCAACATAACAGAAAGCGTTCCGTTTCTATGAGTCACCCGTTCCTACCTCTGACCAAATTTATTGCCAGCCTCGGAGCTGTGTCGGCCAATGTGTTTACGGTATGTTTCAAACCGGCGCTTGCAGGGGCAATCGTGTCACATCCATTGATTAATTATATGCCGGCAGAGGGTGATAGCACCGGCGCCAGGCAATCAACAGGGTTTATCTATGGGCGGGTACGGCGCTCTGCCCAACGGCTGATCATTGAATGGCAAAGCAGACGCACAGCCAGCGCCGGCAATTTTGCTATCTACCGGGGGCGGACGTTGGCTTGGCGCGAGGCGCGTCCGCTCGATCTCTCGATCTTTGCCACGGCTGATGGGCAGAATACGCTGACGACTTATCGCGCCGTTGATACAACGGCACCCATCCCCGGCCCTTATTACTACTGGATTGTCGATCTAACCGCTAGGCAGGGCGAACGGCGTTACGGCCCTTATAGCGCTACCTCCGAAGAGCGGGAACGCTAGACGCGTGCGCAAAACAACCCTTAGCCCATTTTCGCGAATCGTCCATTCCGTGGTACAAATTAACGATTATTAGTAGTCCGCAGTCGCTTAGTCCAAGGTCCAGAGTCAGCTTATGCTACCTTGATCGCGTTGCAATCGACTGAATTATAACGATACAAAACTTACAATTCAACTAACCAACTAACTAACTAACCCATGACACTCCGGCACCAAATGAGCAATCAGTACAGGCGATGATACAGGCAACAGAAAAGGTAAACGTCCCTGACGGCATTGCGCGTCTTCTCCGGCGTGGTCAAGCCCAACAGAATGCAGTCGATTGGGTGCGCAGCCTAGCCTGGCCAGTTGCCGATTTGGATGAGGCGCTCTACCAACTGGCCCAGAAAAGTGGTCTGCTCTCCACCAAGGAAGCGCTTCGCCTGACGCCCAGTGCCGCCGAGAAATTGCAAGGCGATTCACTGGATCGCTGGCTGGACGCCGCCGCCGGCCAGATGGGGGTCGAGGTAGAGTCGGTCAGCGCCGGCTATAGTGAGATGGACCGCTTGCTACGCTATGCACCACCGGCGTTGATTCCGCTTTACGATGCCGTCGATCAAGCCGGACCGACCAGCCGGTCGCCGATCTCTTCGACAGCCGTATCTGAAGGGGGCGTGGAAGCCCCCCGCTTCCTGATTGCAATCAAAAGCAACCGGCGGCGCGTCACGGTGCTGGGTGCTGACGGTGCGGTTCACCATCTGTCGCTGTCGCTGGTGCGTGCAGCCATTTGGGCCACCCAAGAAATGCCCTTGTTTGGGGAAATCGACGACTTGCTGGCCGACGCTGGTCTACCCAAAGCACAGCAAAGCAGGGCGCGCACGGCAATGGTCGGTGAGCGCTTGCGTCACCTGGAACTGCGTGGCTGCCGCATCTTGCGCCTGACGCCGGGCGCCAACTTCTGGCAACAGATGAAACAGGCCGGCTTGCATATTTTTCTAGGCCAGAGTGTAGTGACCCAAGCCATCTCTTACGGCGCGCTCCTGGTCTGTGTCGAACTGGTCAAGCGCGCCACCGAAGCGGGCGATGTCTCGTGGCAGTTGTTGATCGCCGGTCTCTTGACCTTGCTAGCGGCGATTCCCTTTTACTCGCTGGCAACCTGGTTGGGCTTTATCTTCAACTATGGCACTTCGGTGTTAGTCAAACAGCGACTCTTCTACGGCGTGCTGAATCTGGATCTAGACGATCTTCAGTTGCAAGGCATTGGGCAATTTCTGGCCTGGCTGATTGAATCAGAGACATTACAGGAAGTCGGGCTGACGCGCGCCGTATTAGTGACAATGGCGCTCATTCCGTTGATTGTGATCAACCTGGCGCTCTTTATTGGCGGCGATCTGTTGATTGGCCTCCTGATGGCTGGCTGGCTGGGCGTCACTGCCTGGCTGGGCTACCGTCTTTGCCAGCGCTATATCACCCTCAACGCCCATCACACGGAAATGATGACATCGCTCTTGGAACGCATTCGCGGCCACCAGACGCGGTTGGTGCAAGAAAACAAATGGCACGAAGCCGATGACCGCGAGGTGGCCGACTACCTGACGTTGGCGCAGGAGTATGATCGCCAGAATCTTATCAACTGGGTCGTCATCCCCTATGGCTGGATTCTGCTCATGCTCCTGGGCATTGCCGCCGACTTTGTGATTGAACCGGGGATGCGCGAGGGGACGGGGCTGGGGCTGCGCTTTCTGGCCTTTGTTTTTGGCTCCTTTCAATTTCAGTTTCTGGCGCTGGTGCTTCCCGATGTGGCGCGCGCCTACGCCGCCTGGCTCTTGATCGAACCGATCCAGCGGGCGGCGATCCAGCGATCCACCCAAGCACAGGCCAACGCCACCCCCAGCGACGAGATTGAAGTGCAGGCCGACGCCCTGCGCGTGCCACAAAATGTCCCCTTGATCGAAGGGCGCGGCTTACAGTTTCGCTACCGCAGTGGCGGGCGCTTGATCCTTAATGGCTGCAACCTGTCGATCTATCGCGGTGACCGGCTGTTGTTGGAAGGCTCTTCGGGTGGCGGCAAATCAACGCTGGCTTCATTGTTGATCGGATTGCATAAGCCGGAAGCGGGTCTGCTGTTGTTGCGCGGGCTGGATCGCCCTACGCTCAATGAGCAGGTGTGGCGGCAACGGGTGGTGGCGGCGCCACAGTTTCATGAGAATCATGTCTTGAATGCCAGCTTTGCCTTCAATCTGCTCATGGGGCGGCGCTGGCCGGCCTGGCCGGAGGATCTGGTGGAAGCAGAGGAAATCTGTCGCGAGTTGGGGCTTGGCCCGCTCCTCGACCGGATGCCGTTGGGGATTCAGCAAGTGGTGGGCGAGCAGGGGTGGCGCCTTTCCCACGGGGAACGGAGTCGCGTCTATATTGCCCGCGCCCTTTTGCAACGGGCTGATCTGGTGATCCTGGATGAAAGCTTTGCTTCGCTTGATCCCGAAAATATGCAAGTGGCGCTAGAATGTGTCCTTCGGCGCGCACCGACGCTGTTGGTGATTGCGCATCCGTAGTGGGTTGGTTGGGTAGGGGGTAGTTAATTGGTTAGCTTGTTAGGGTCTGTAAAACTATAACTTGAGACAACGCTCTCCGCGAGTCGGTGACTCGCTCTGACCGGTTGCGAGTCACCGACTCGCGGAGAGCCGCAACTTATACTTTTACGGACCCTTAGTGGGTTGAGCTTGTCAAAACCCACAAACAAGCTAACCAATTAACCAACAATCTTTGGAGTACCTATGACGGTCAAATTTTCACGTTCGGTACGTTCAATTCAGGCGGATAGTTTGGTGCCGGTGTTGGTGGGTATTGCCTTTCTCACCTTGCTCCTGGTTGGGTGGATTCTCTGGCTCTTTCTGGCCCAGGTGCCGACCTATGCCACCAGCAGTGCAGCTACCTATCAGCCGGAAGATTATATTATTGCCGAATTTCCATTGGATGCCCTGGAAGAGATTCGCCGCGGTCAACCGGCCTACTTTCAACCAGTGGCAAGCAATCGCACGGGGCGTAACATCTCGTTGCTTGTGGCCGATGTGGATGATCGCACCGGCCAGGTGCGGTTGATCTTGCAGGTCGACCCGCAAGATTTTACGCCCCCCCCAGCCGGGACACCCGGCGTGGTCAAAGTCACGGTCAAACAAGCTACCCCTCTCCTCATTGTCTTACGCGCCGCTGGTTTATGGCCGGATGCATAGAGGGGTGGTAAGTTGGTTGGTTAACATCTGCCCCCATCCAACCAGCTAACCATCCCATCAACGCTCTAAGCAATTTGGCCTAAATTTATCCTCTCGCCTTCTCCATATCGGTGCGATAGCATCGGTTACAGCAAACCTATGGCAGCTTCGTTGCCATTTCGTCACGATTTCGTCACGCTTTTCTACCCTACATGCACTTGACAATACAGGAAAATTCTCTATACTTTGTGTAAACACCGTTAATTCAGCAGCAATAATTAGCTGAATCAACATTTTCTTAACGAATATTGACTCTATTTGTCAAACAAGGTTAAGATAAATTTACTTCATTTACATTAGCGTAAATATTTGACAATCCTCCCCCCTTTACTGATAATTTAGCAGACCACACAGGCTTCGACAGGTTGAGAAAGCATCATCGGCGGACAAAGCAAGCGCTTCAGGGATGTAGGGCGGTGATTGGTTGGTTAGCACAACAGAGAAACGGCTGTTCTTTATACCGCAAGTTACCACCGAGGCGGGTCTTCCAGAAAACCAGGCAGTGCTGAAAGCTTTATTACTGGGGTACAACCGGCCTATTACTGACGCCGAGTTGGCAACCTTGTTTTCTGGGCACGACAACCTGCTTTCCCCTGCGATGCTGATGCAGATTGCCCAACGTAGCAACTTGGCAATTGAGCAAGCGCTGTTGCCGGGTGATGCTTTACAGCTTGCCGATGCGTTGCCCATCCTTGTTCTGTTACGTCCAATTTCAGAAGAGCCGCCACACTGGGCTATCGTTTGGAACCGGATTGGTCCTTTTTTTCAGGTGATGGATCCGCAGTTGGGTCGCTTGTGGATGAGTCGTTCACAGCTATTGAGTGAACTGGGGAGTGAAGACCTTTTTCTCACGGCTGAGGCGTGGCGCGATCTCGCCACGACGACGACATCACGACAGTTTTTACGCCAACGCCTGCTGGCGCTTCACTTGAATACCGCGCAGGTGGACACCATGATGATCGCTGCTTACGCCCCTGCGCATGGCTATGGGCCAGCGATCTTGGATGCGACCCTGCGCACTGTGGAACAGATGGTGCATCAGGGTGCTTTACGGCGGGGACGCGCGGTAGCGGGGGTGGTTGAGCGAACCTTTGCCCAAGCCGCACAAATGCTGGTCGAAGGAGGCCAACTACTGGCGCCGGTCAATTGGGCCGTGAAACCGGATACCAGTGCATCATCACTGGCTGCGGCGTCAGCCCGGTTACATGGCATTATCGGCTTGCGGGTAGTTGGTCAGTTGGCCACAAGCGATCCAACGCCGGACACAACAGACGAAGAGACAACGGGTACGACAGCAGAAGCAGTCCCCACGCCAGAGACAAAGACGGCAACGGCGCCGGGATCACCGGCAGCAGCAGAACCGGCAGCGCAGCCCACCAAACAGTCAGTATTGACCTATTTACGAGAAGAAGGTCTTCTTTCCCCCGCGCTCATCGCCATCGCCATGCTCTTTGCCGGCGCCGGTATGTTTTTTCAGGCGATTCTCTTTCGCAGCCTGGCCGAATTAAGCTTGCGATTGCCGAGTATGGAAGAGCGGTTTTGGGCAATTGCTCTCCTGCTGGCTTTTACGCTCACCCTAATGGGGTTGAAATGGGTCAGCCATAGCGCCGTGTTAAAGCTGGGTCATCGGCTGGATGGGCGGCTGCGGCTGGCGGTGTTGGCGCAGATCCCTCGTCTGAGCAATTCATACTTTCAACAGATTCCCGCCGGCGACATGATCGAGCGCATTCATCAGGTGCGGGCAGTGCGAAAGTTGCCCTTCTATGCCAGTGAGCTCCTACATATTGCCATTCAGTTCTTGATGACGGTGATCGGTCTCTTCTTGCTGGATTGGTTGAGTGCGCTGCTCACCTTTATTAAATTGTTTTTGCCTTTTGCGACGATGTATATTAGTGGCTATATCGGTTCCGAGGCGCAGCGGACCCGGATCTATCTGGGCTTTCTCAGCCGCTTTTATCTGGACGCTATGCAAGGTTTGGTCGCCATTCGCACCCACGGCGCCGAACAGGCCACCCGACGCGAATACGAAGCGCTATTGGGCAAATGGGTGCAGAGTAACATCAATGTTTATTTGGGCGAGTGGTGGTTTAACACAATCGGCACGGCGCTTTCGTATGGCATGACGGCGCTGGTGATTTTTCTCTATGTTGTGCGTGATCGCGATCCGGCCAATCTCTTGCTGCTCACCTATTGGTCGGTGAACCTGGAATCACTGCGTGGGCCATTGATCTTTTTGACCATTTCCTATCTCTTCGATCAGTGGAAGGCCACCCGCTTCCTCCAACTGCTCGAAGCACCGACAGAAGAAGCGCTGGCGCCGAAGGGTGACAACATAGCCGCCGCGGCGGTTGTCGAAGCAGCGAGTGCACAAGCAGCCCCCCCCCGGCAGCATGGCATCGAAATCATCTTGCAAGGCGTGCAGGTCGAAGCAGCGGAACAGGTGATTTTGCAGAAAACCGATCTGACTATTGCCGCCGGCAGTCAGATCGGCATTGTTGGCCCGTCGGGCGCCGGCAAATCGACGCTGGTCGGCTTGTTGTTGGGCTGGCACTACCCGGCGGCCGGGCGGGTGTTGCTTGATGGCGCACCGCTCGATTATGCCCGGCTACAACAGTTGCGCAACGAGGTGGCCTGGGTTGATCCGACAATTCAACTGTGGAATCGCTCGTTTCTCTACAACTTGCGCTATGGCGGCGGCCAGATGCCCTTGAACTGGATTATTGAGCAGGCCGATTTACGCTCGGTGCTAGAGCGCTTGCCCGACGGGATGCAGACGCGCTTGGGTGGCGAGGGGCGCTTGATCTCCGGCGGTGAAGGACAACGCACCCGCTTTGGGCGGGGGCTACAACGACAAGATGCCCGGCTGGTCATTCTGGATGAACCATTTCGCGGCTTGGACCGAGAGAAGCGCCGACTTCTGTTGGCGCGCGCACGCGAGTATTGGCCCACAGCCACCCTCATCTGCGTCACCCATGATGTGGGACAGACGCAGAGCTTTGAGCGGGTGCTGGTGGTGGAAAATGGCCGGATCATTGAAGACGACACGCCAGCAGCGCTCCTGGCCCGACCAGTTTCGCGCTACAAAGCATTGATGGACGCCGAAGACGCGGTGCGTGAAAAGCTGTGGGCCAACGAAGCCTGGCGCCGTTTATGGTTGGAAAATGGTCAGGTGCGGGAAGCGAGTTAGCTGGTTGGTGATTTGTAACGATCTTATGATTTGTAACGATCTTATGATTTGTAACGATCTAATAACGATAGAAGAGTGGTTTGATAACGTTCTCATAACGATTGCCTGCTATGCTAACGATAACAAATGCTGGTACAGCCCTAAGAATCGTAACTGCTCACCCCTCACTACCCCTCCCCTGAGTACGGGAGGGAACCGTTGTGCGTTCGGCCGGTCCTCCCCTTAGCAGGGGGAGGGTAGGTGGGGTGGCTGCGTAGTTACTAAGAATCTTGCAAAACAAAGAACATCGAGACGATTGTGATAGTTGCTGGTTCACTCATCAAGACCTATAAAAATCAGATCAAGAAGCGGCGGGCAGATCGGTATCTCCGCTTGGAACGGCCAGCAGAGGCGCCGAGCGCGGCTGCGCGTCCGACAGAAGCGCCGACCGCCCTCCAAACCTTTGTGCAATCACTTGGGTGGAGTGAGCTTCGGCAGCAGCAACTCCGGCACGTTGATACGGCAGCCAGGGATTACCAGGAGGATGCCGACAACGGCCCCACCACGCGCCCGATAAGCGCCGAAGAACAGACAATCGACCGCAATCTGCTGGCATCAGCCACCGGGTTGAGCCTGGCCGCCGCCGGCATGTTTCTCTATTCACCGCTGGGGTTGTTGAGCATTCCCTTTACCCTCTATGCCTCGGTGGATGTTATGCGCGAGGCCAGGGATGCGCTGGTGGAAGAACGGCGGCTACGCCATTCGATCCTAGATGCGACAGTCATTCTGAGTGCGCTGGCGTCGCACCTGTATGTCGCCAGCGCATTGGCGAGTTTGACCTACTACACAGGTCACAAATTGATGGCGCTGACGGAAGACAATGCCGAACAGACGCTGCGCGCGATTGTCGGTGAACAGAGCCGGACCGTCTGGCGCTTGCTTGACGACGCCGAAGTCGAGACGCCCTTTGGCGAGCTGGCGCTGGGGGACATCATTGTCGTCGGCGCTGGTGACACGATACCGGTTGACGGGCTGATTCGCAATGGGCTGGCTTCAGTCGATCAGCACATGCTGTCCGGGGAAAGTCGTCCAGTGGAAAAGGCTGCCGGCGATCTGGCCTATGCTGGGACTGTTGTGTTGGCAGGGCGGATTTACATCCAGGTGGAACGAACCGGGGCAGACACCGTTGCCGCCCAAATCGGGGAGATTTTACGGCGCACCGCCGATTACAAATCGTCGATCCAGGCCAAGGCGGAAGAGATCTCAGATCGCTCTGTGTTGCCGACGCTGGGGTTGAGTGCGTTGACGATGGCGGCATTGGGGCCAAGCAGCGGCGTTGCCGTCATTGGGGCCAACTATGCCGAAATCCTGCGCGTCGTGTCACCATTGAGCATGTTAAACTTTTTGGCCCAAGCCGCCCACCAGGGCATTTTGATCAAAGATGGCCGGGCGTTAGAGTTGCTCACCCAGATCGACACGATTGTTTTCGACAAAACAGGTACGCTGACGTTAGAACAGCCCCATGTCGCCCGTCTCCATACGTGGCATGGCAGGAGTGAACAAGCGTTGCTGACCCTGGCCGCTGCCGCTGAAGCGCGCCAGAGTCACCCGATTGCCAAAGCAATTCTCCAGGCGGCGCAGGAACAGCAGTTGCACCTACCGGCCATTGAGGAAGCGCGCTATGAAATCGGCTATGGGATTAAAGTCAACATTGATGAGCAGAGCGTCCATGTGGGCAGCTTGCGCTTTATGGAACAGGTAGGGGTTCCTGTCGCTGATGAGGTGCGTTCGTTGCAAGCATTGGGCCATGAACAAGGTAGCACCTTTGTCTATGTAGCTGTGGATGGTCGATTGGATGGCGCTATTGAATTACAGGCGACCTTGCGTCCGGAGGCAAAGACGATCATTCGACAGTTGAAGGCACGCAAGCTGGACATGTATATCATCTCCGGCGACCACCAGGAACCGACCAAACGGCTGGCGCTGGAACTGGGCATTGAACACTATTTTGCCGAAGTGTTGCCCGAAGAGAAGGCCCAAATCGTCGCCCGCTTGCAAGCCCAAGGGCGCTTTGTCTGTTTTGTCGGCGATGGCATCAATGATGCCATTGCCCTGAAACAAGCCCATACGTCGATCTCGCTGCGCGGCGCCTCCACCGCCGCCACTGATACCGCCCAAATGATCCTGACCGAGGAGAACTTACACCAGCTCGATACCGTTTTTGATCTCGCCCGACGCTTCGCCGCCAATCAAAGGATCGGCTATCTCACCACCTTTGGCCCCGGCTTATTCTGCTTGGGCGGTATCTTTTTCTGGAAGTTCCAAATTCTCAGCGCTATGGTCTGTTACAACGTCAGTTTGGTTGCTGGCCTGACCAATGCCCTATTCCCAACCCGACAACAAGAGAACGAAAGTTAGTTGGTTGGTTAGTTGATTCGTTAATTCGCTAGTTCCCGACAAACGAACTGCCTAAGCATCTAACCAATACCCCAGACAATAGAGATATATTTATTTCGCAAAATGAACGTAATTAAGGTGACAAATGTCTACAATTACCCAACGCGTCAAAGCGTTATCGCCGGAAAAACGGGAGGAGCTTGCCCAGTTATTACAGCAAAAACGGGGTGGCCATCGGCAGTACCGCAAGCAAGTTGACGTGGCAATTTTAGGTGGCGGTCTGGCTGGCCTGACGCTTGCGCGTCAACTGAAACGGGCGCAGGCGGATTTGAGCATCTTGGTGCTGGAAAAAAATCAACAACCGGCGCCGGAAGCCGCGTTTAAAGTTGGTGAATCCACCGTTGAGTTAGGGTCCTACTATCTACGCGAAGTTCTGGATCTCAAGAACCAACTGGAGCAGACCCAACTGTTGAAGGCTGGTCTGCGCTTCTATTTTCCCGCCGGTGATAACAGCGACATCACCCGGCGCGTCGAGTTGGGCGGTGCGATCATGCCGCCCATTCGTGGTCATCAGTTAGATCGCGGGCGCTTTGAGAATATGCTCTGGGTGGAAAACCAGCAGCAGGAGATTGAGTGTTGGGATGGTTGTAGTGTTCGCCAGGTTACGTTGGATGATACGGCGCAACACACGATCACCGTTCGTCGCCAAGAGAGCGAAGAAACCATCGCGGCCCGTTGGGTGATCGACGCCTCCGGGCGTGCCAGCTTGCTCAAACGCCAACTCGGTCTAGCCGAAGAGATTCCCCACGATGCCAGTGCAATCTGGTTTCGGCTGGGCATGCGTATTGATGTTGATCAATGGTCAGACGATGCCGAGTGGCGCGGCCGCGTGCCTCCCAATCTCCGTTGGCTAGGCACCAACCACCTCATGGGCCGCGGCTACTGGGTTTGGTTGATCCCGCTGGCGAGCGGCTCGACGAGTGTGGGCATTGTCGCCGATCCCAAGATCCATCCGCACCACGAGATGAATCGCTTTGAACGGGCGCTGGATTGGCTGCACCGCCACGAACCGCAGTGCGCTGACGTGGTCGAAGAAAACAAGCATCTGCTCCAGGATTTTCATGCCCTGAAGCACTATGCGCATGGCTGCCGGCGGGTTCTCTCACCCCAGCGTTGGGCCATGTCCGGCGAAGCCGGCGTTTTTCTGGACCCATTCTATTCGCCGGGTACCGATTTCATCAGCATCAGCAACTGTTTGATTACCGACCTGATCGCACGGGATCTGCGCGGCGAGTCGATTGCCATGCGCACGGAGTTATACAACCAAAGCTATCTCAACACCTTCAAATCGTTTCTAGTGACCTACGAAGGTCAGTATGGGTTGATGGGCAACCCACGCGTGATGACCGCCAAGATTGCTTGGGACTGGGCCGCTTATTGGGGCGTGACGACGCTGCTCTTCTTCAATGGCAACAAACTCTACGATCTAGCATGGGCGGCCTCGATGCGCGAACCGTTGCAACGTTTCAATGCCTTATACGTGGGGATGCAAGACTTTTTCCGCCAGTGGGCTACTGTCGCACCGGAACCGCAGAGCGATCATTTTACCAATCTCTTGGGCTTCCCCTTCCTCGACGAGTTCTACTATGGCCTAAACACCCAGTTGGATGAGGAAGCGCTCAAGGGACAGTTCCACAAAAACCTGACCAGGCTCGAAGCCATTGCTGCCGACTGCAAGCAGGGCGGCATGATGCAACACAAGGCCGGTACACATTACTTTAATCGTGTCGGGATGATGGCGTAGTTAGTTTTTTGGTTCGTTGATTGGTTTCTGTATGAACAAACAAACTAACGAATCAACCACCTGAAATATGGAGACATTTGTATGGATAAGCAACTGGCACAACGCATTCAAGCCTTATCACCGGAGCAACGGGAGCAACTCGCACAACGGTTAAAACAAAAACAGAATCAACCGACCCCATCCGTCAGCGCGCACTATGATCTGATTATTCTCGGCGGCGGGTTGGCCGGGGGAACGTTGGCGCGGCAGGTGAAGTTGGCCCGACCGGAAACGAAGATCCTGGTCATTGAAAAGAACAAACATCCAGTGCCTGAAGGCGCACACAAAGTGGGCGAATCGACGGTGGAGTTGGGTTCCTACTATCTTCGTAGAGTCGTCAACATGGAAGAGCATCTGGAGACCCAACATCTCCGCAAGGCCGGGCTACGCTTCTTCTTCACGGCGGGCGACAATCGTGATATTACACGGCGCGTTGAACTGGGCAGCAAGAATATTTTGCCCACCGCCACCTATCAGATCGACCGTGGCCGTTTTGAAAATGCACTTTGTGAGGAGAATCTAAAAAGCGGTGTCGATGTCTGGGATGGGTCGATTGTTAAGGGTGTTGAGCTGAACGACCAAGAACACCGGGTGACAATCAACCGCCAGGGTGAGGAAGTCGTTGTGGCTGGGCGTTGGGTGGTGGATGCCAGTGGGCGTACAGCGTTGCTCAAGCGACAGCTTGGCTTACAAAAATCCTGTAGCCATGATGTCAGCTCGGTCTGGTTCCGCATTGATGATGAAATCAACGCCGCCGACTGGTCGGATGATCCGCTCTGGCAGGCGCGCTCGCCTCGTTTTGCCCGCCGCCTTAGCACGACCCATCTCATGGGACGCGGCTATTGGGTCTGGCTCATTCCTTTAGAATCAGGCGCCACCAGCGTGGGGATTGTAGCCGAATCCAAGTTGTATCCCCATACGGAAATGAATCGTTTTGATCGCGCCCTGGCCTGGTTGGAAAAGCATGAACCCCAGTGTGCCGCCGCTGTCAAGGCGCGCCAGGATAAGCTACAAGATTTTCTGGCCCTGCGCCATTTCACCCATGATTGCCAGCGGGTCTTTTCGCCGCAACGATGGGCCTTGACCGGGGAGGCGGGCGTCTTTCTTGATCCCTTCTACTCCCCTGGCACCGATTTTATTGCCATCAGCAACACCATCATCACAGCACTGGTTTTGAAGGATCTCCGGGGCGAGGCCATCACCCAAGATGTTGAACTCTATAATCGGATCTATCTGGAGACCTTCCATTCTTTTTTGAAGACTTTTGATCAGCAGTATCCGCTTATGGGCAACGCGCAGGTGATGATTGCCAAGGTAGCCTGGGATTTTTCGATTTACTGGGGCATCAATTCGCTGATCTTCTACCACAACAAAACGCATGATCTCGCCTTCTGGCACGCCATGCGCCCGGCATTGAGTCGCTTTGACAAGCTCAACTTGGGAATGCAACGCTTCTTCCGCGATTGGGACACCCTATTGGATCATGCACAGCATATTGAATGGGCGCCGGCCTTCTTCAATAACTTCAATGTGCGCTTTATCCATGATCTACATCTGGAATTGGAAGCCGGTCTGGACGAAATGGCGCTCAAAGCCAAACTGCTGGACAATCTGGCGCTGTTGGAAGCGATGGCGGCGGAAATGTATCAACGGGCGCAGCTCCACGCCAATGGCGCCCCACTCCCCCCTTCACCGTTGGATGCCCTTGCGGAGCAGGATCGCGAGGAGACGTCCGAGATGAACGGTGTGGGCCATCGCAATGGCGCTGACCATCTGCCGCGCAAACACAGCGCCCCCGCCAAAGGCGAAGTCCGGTACGATGTCAAAGCGGAACTGCGCCACATCTGGCTGGAAGCGCAAGAGCCGGTTTTTGCCTAAGGAGATAGTATGTCTGTCCATAATTCGACGATTGACCCGATTGCCATTATCGGGATTGGCTGCCGGTTGCCAGGTGGGGTGCAGGGGCCGGCTTCCTTCTGGCAGTTGCTCCAGAACGGGGTGGACGCCATCACGGAAATTCCCAGCGACCGCTGGAATATCCAGAAATTTTTTGACCCCGACCAGAGCAAGCCGGGGCGCACCTATGCCAAATGGGGCGGCTTTATCGATAAGATCGACCAGTTTGACGCCCAGTTCTTTGGCATCTCGCCCAGAGAAGCGGCGGTGATGGACCCGCAGCATCGGCTCCTCTTGGAGATGACCTGGGAAGCCCTAGAAGATGGCGGGCAAGCGCCGGAAACGTTGGCCGGCTCCGCCACGGGCGTCTTTGTCGGCATCTTTATGCGCGACTTTGAGCAACTGCTGACGGGGCCGAACAACCGCCAGCTCATCAACAACCACACCGGCGTCGGCACGGCGATGAGCATTGCGGCCAATCGCATCTCCTATGTCTTTGATTTTACCGGCCCAAGCGTGGCGCTGGATACGGCCTGTTCTTCGTCATTGGTGGCGGTGCATCTGGCCTGTCAGAGTTTGCACAATGGCGAATGCACGTTAGCGGTGGCTGGTGGCGCCAGTCTGTTGTTGAAACCGGAAAACACGATTGCCACCAGCAAAGCCTCTATGCTCTCGCCCGATGGTCGCTGCAAGAGCTTTGACGCGCGGGCCAATGGCTATGTCCGTTCCGAAGGTTGTGGCGTCGTGGTGTTAAAACCCCTAAGCCGTGCCCTGGCCGACGGCGACCCGATCTATGCCGTGATCCGCGGCAGCGCCACCAACCAGGATGGCCGCAGCAATGGGCTAACCGTCCCCAATGGTCGCGCTCAGGAAGCGGCCTTGCGCGCCTCGTTGCACCAGGCAGGGGTTGCACCGTCACAGATTCAATATGTCGAAGCGCACGGCACCGGCACCTTTGTTGGCGACCCGATTGAGACGAACGCATTGGGCAATGTGCTGGGCAAGGCGCGGTCAACGCCCTGTATCATTGGCTCAGTCAAGAGCAACATTGGACATTTGGAGGCGACCGCCGGCGTCGCGGGCCTGATCAAGACCGCCCTGGCCCTGCACCATCGCCAGATCCCGGCCAACCTGCACTTCCAAAGCCCCAACCCCCAAATTCCCTTTGCCGATCTTAACCTCCAGGTGCCGACCACCTTGATGCCTTGGCCGGAACCGGCAGAGGGTACGCGCTTTGCCAGCGTCAACTCCTTCGGCTTTGGCGGCGCTAATGCCAACGTCGTCCTGGAAGAAGCGCCCGATAGAGCGGAAGACAGGAAGACAGGAAGACAGGAAGACAAGAAGAATGCGTTGCTCTTCCCCGTTTCGGCGCGGACGCCAGAGGCGTTGCGGGCGATGGTTGAGGGGTATCGCCAATTTGTAACTGATACTGATAGTTCGCTGGCGGATCTTTGTTATAGTGCAGCGTTGCGACGTGGACAGCATCCCTATCGCGCGGCGTTTGTAACCGAATCGACTGCAATGCTGGTTACACAGTTGGATACGTTCCTGGCCGAGGAAACGGGGGCAGGGATTGTCAGTGGGCAGAGCGGTGATGCAACGCTACAACTAGCCTTTGTCTATGCCGGCATGGGTACGCAGTGGTGGGCCATGGGGCGGCAACTCTTCCAGGATGAGCCGATCTTTCGGCAGGCAATCGTCGAAGTGGACCGCTTGCTGCAACCGCTGACCGGCTGGTCGCTGGTTGAGATGTTGCTGGCGGATGAGACGGCTTCACAGATCAACCAAACTAGCGTGGCCCAACCGGCGATCTTTGGTGTGCAAGTCGGGTTGACCGCACTTTGGCGCGCCTGGGGCGTTACACCAACGGCGATTGTCGGGCATAGCGTGGGTGAAATTGCCGCCGCCTATGCTGCCGACGCGTTGAGTTTGGCCGACGCCGTCTTGGTCATCTATCAGCGTAGCCGTTTACAACAAACCACCGCCGGCACCGGGAGCATGTTGGCCGTGGGCTTGTCGGAAAGTGCCGTCACGCCCTACTTGGCTGAGTACAGTGCAGTCGTTTCGATTGGCGCTATCAACAGCCCGACTTCGGTAACGCTGGCCGGTGACACGGACGCGCTCAAGGCCATTGGCGCGGCGTTGGATGTTCAGAAGGTTTTCAATCGTTTCTTGCAAGTGGAAGTACCCTACCATAGCCCACAGATGGACCCTATTCGCGCCGAGTTGATCGCTGCCCTGGCGACCTTGCAGCCGCAAGCCGCCACCACGCCGCTCTATTCCACCGTGACCGGCAACCTAATTGATGGTGCTACCCTGACCGGTGACTATTGGTGGCAGAATGTCCGCCAGCCGGTGCGCTTTGCCGATGCGATTACGCATTTGCACCAGAGCGGCGCAACCCACTTCCTCGAAGTCAGCCCTCATCCGGTGCTGGTACGTTCCGTTCAGGAATGTTTGAAGGAAGCGACCGGTACAGTGCCGGCGCCGCATGAGGTGCTTTCCTCCTTGCGCCGGGAACAGCCGGAACGGGCGACGCTCCTGACCACCCTCGGCCAGCTTTACACGCTGGGCTACCCGGTCGCCTGGTCACAGATAGTGGCGGGGCGCTTTGTCCGCTTGCCGAGCTACTCCTGGCAACGGGAACAGTATTGGCTGGAATCCGAAGGATCGATACAGGATCGCGTAGGGCAAGCCAACAGCCAAAGCGCCGTCACCCGTGGCGCCAGCAGCCATCCGCTCCTGGGCGGACAGCTTAACCTGGCCCCGGCAGTGCGCGTTTGGGAAGGCGAACTGGATCGCCGCCACCTGGCCTATTTGGATGACCATCGGGTGCAAAATACGATCATCTACCCCGGCGCGGGTTATCTGGAGATGGCGTTGGCTGTCGCCGCACAAGCCGATAGCGCCGGACAGATCGCGCAGATCGTTTTCCACAAAGCCTTGCCGTTAGCCCCCGTCAACGCAACCGAGGTCGCCACCCGCTTCCAAGTCGTTTTGGCCGGTGACACCGTTGATATTTACAGCCAAGGCCAAAACGGTTCCAATGATACGCCGACATGGATTCAACACGCCACCAGCAAGCTGAATCGCCAAACGATGGCAAATCAGCTTGCGGCAGTGGCACTGACCGAATTACGCGAGCGGCTTGGTCAGCCCAGCCAACAGGCGGATTGTTATGCCCAATTCCGCCAACTGGGGTTGCATTATGGGCCGACCTTCCAGGCCATCACCCAACTTTGGCAGGGAACGGGCGAAGCGCTGGCCGAATTGCGTCTCCATGAAAGCCTGGTCGCGCCCCAATCGGAGTACCAGATCCACCCGGTCTTGCTCGACAACTGTCTGCAAACCTTTCTGGGCGTGCTGACCGGCGACAGCACACGGCAAGCCGATGGGCGCGTCTTCCTCCCGGTGCAGATTGACCAGTTGACGATTCAACGCCAGCCGCAAGCAGACGAAACCTTGTACTGCTATGCGCAGTTAACGGCAGAGAGTGAAGCCCGGCTCTCTGGCAACCTGTCTCTTTATGACGCTGCTGGTCAGCTTCTCATCGCCTTACAAGGTCTACACTGTCAGGCCATCGCCATGCCCACCCCAGCAACCACCGCCGACCAGACCCAACACCCGGGCCTGCTCTACGAAGTCGAATGGCAACAAAGCAACCAACCAACTAACCAACCAACCAACCAACTTTCTACCAACTGGCTCATCTTCGCCGACAGCCAGGGCGTGGGCCAAACGCTGGCCGACAAGCTACGCTTGAGCAATCAGCGCGCCATTCTGATCTTGCCGGGCGAACGATATGACCGCATTGACGGCGAACATTTCCGTATCCGCCCGACCAATGCAATGGATATGGGCGCCCTCTTCACTGCCTTAATCGGGCAGCCGATTAAGGGTGTTGTCCACCTGTGGAGCCTGGACACCGAAGTAGTTGGGCTTGACCAGGGGTTGGGTTGTCTTAGCACGCTCAACCTCCTGCAAAGTCTGCGCCCGCCGTTGCCACGCCTCTGGCTGGTGACGCAAGGTGCGCGCTTTGTCGCCGGTGAAGGGTTACAGCGCCCGCGCGAAGTGCAACAAGCGGCGCTCTGGGGAATGGCCCGCGTGATGACCCAGGAACACCCCGATATGGGCTGTGTCTGCTTGGATCTCGACCCAACAAGTGAGCCAATCGCAGCCGCACAACAGTTGTTCAGCGAGATCAGCGCCACCTGGCAAACGGAACAGCCACAGGGGGGCGAAGAGCAGGTTGCCTGGCGGCGGGGCGAACGCTTTGTCGCCCGCTTGACGGCGGCGCAACCCGTCGAAACGACGGGCAGGCGGCCATCGCTTGCAGCCGAAGCGAGTTACCTGATCACGGGCGGCTTGGGCGCGTTAGGGTTGCAAGTGGCCCACGCATTGGTTGACCAGGGCGCACGCCATCTTGTCCTCAGCGGTCGTAGCGGTGCGCAAGGAAAAGAAGCTGCATTACAAGACCTGGAAGCGCGCGGGGCGCGTGTGCTGGTTGTCCAAGGTGATGTCGCTATGGCAGCGGATGTCACCCGGATGTTAGCGGAGATCGAAGCCACCTGCCCGCCCTTGCGCGGTATCATTCATGCTGCCGGAGTTTTGGATGACGGGGTTTTGCGTCAACAGAATGCCGAGCGTTTTGCCAAGGTGTTGGCGCCCAAAGTGGCCGGCGCCTGGCATCTCCATACCCAGACGATGGATCGACCGCTCGATTTCTTTGTCTGCTTCTCGTCGGTCGCCTCCTTGCTTGGTTCGCCGGGGCAGGGCAACTATGCGGCGGGCAATGCCTTTATGGATGCCCTGGTTCACCATCGCCGTAGCCTTGGCTTGCCGGCGCAATCGATCAACTGGGGGCCGTGGGCCGAAGCGGGGATGGCCGCTAATGATCTGGTGCTGGGGCGGTTGGCAAATCTGGGGTTGGGCGCGCTGACCTCTGAGCAGGGCATCCAAATCTTTACGGGTCTGCTCCAGGCCAATGGCACGCGTTCGCCACAGGTCGGCGTCGTACCAATTGACTGGCCGAAGCTCTACAAGAATTTCCCCGGTGCACAAACGCCCTTTTTCAGCCGGTTGACCCAAGATTTGGTCAGTGAGGAAGAGTCGTTGCTGGCGCTGCTGATCCCCTTGAGTGCCGGGGAACGGCGCGAGCAGTTGATCACCTTCCTGCGCACCCAGTTGGCCCAAGTGCTGGGCTTTAAGACGCCGGAAAAGATCACCCTGCGCCAGCGTCTCTTTGACCTGGGGTTGGATTCGTTGATGGCGATGGAGCTAAAGAATCGGCTGGAACGGGGGCTAGACTTGGCCGTCCCGCCCACATTGATGTTCGACTATCCCACGGTGGAAGCACTGGTCGATTACCTGGCCCAACAAGTTAACGCCAAGCTGGCCGGCGAGGACAACACCGACGCTCATACCCATAATGGCGCCGCCCCCGACGCCGAAGTCGCTGACCTGCTCTCCGAACTCGAAAACCTCTCCGACGATGAGTTGGCGGCACTATTGGCAGAAGAGTTAACTGCTTGATAAAGAGATTGAGAGATTACTGATAAACGCACAAGTTTGTAATGAGAGCGAGTGATGCTAAACTAGCGTCATGGAAAACATGCAAAACAAGC
>JAPKMW010000135.1 GCA_026645575.1 Caldilineaceae bacterium | reverse complement strand
TGCTGCCTGAATATTTTGCACCCCTGGCAAGCCACCAGGTAGTGCGCTTACTCAAGAATGTACAAAGTCGAACTTAGGCGCGGTTAAAATAAAGCGATAATAAGCATGGAAATGAACGTTGGTATTGGTGGCCGAAGGAAATAAGCATGATTACCCAACTGCAAATCCAGAATTTTAAGTCCTGGCGCGACACTGGTACCATGCGTTTCGCCCCGTTGACTGGCTTCTTTGGCGCCAACAGTTCCGGCAAAACCAGTATTTTGCAGTTTTTGCTTCTGCTGAAACAGACGGCTGAATCATTGGATCGCACTCAAGTGTTGCATTTAGGCGACGAACGCTCTTATATCAATTTAGGCACTTTTGCAGACATTGTCTTTAATCATGTTGAATCTAACCCAATTAGTTTTCAAGTTGAATGGGCACCAGCGTGGGTACAAGGAAATATGTTTAATCCTGAATGGTTTTCTTCAGACCATTCGATTCGATTCCGGGCTGAGTTTGGCTTAGTTAATCAAACCTTAATGCTCAAGGAATTTAGTTATCAACAGGGCAAAAAAGCAGTAGGAATGCAACTTAAAGAACCGTTGCTTCCTGGAATCGAAGCCGAGTATATCATTACTAATGATAAAATTCTGGATCCTCGTAATGGAACAGCGTCAACAGTGCCGCCGCCTGTTTATTTTTATGCGTTTCCCGATCTGTTAAATCTTCATTATCAAAATTCTTCGCTGACCTCTTGGCTTACTTCGTTATTAGACAATCTGCTAGGAAGTATCCAATACTTGGGGCCGTTGCGCGAATACCCGAGTCGGACTTATTTACTACGCGGCAGTAAGATCGGTAGTATCGGTAGCAGAGGCGAGTATACAATTCCAGCATTGTTAACATCAGAAGCAAAAGCGCAGAATGGTGTTGCGCAATGGTTAAAACGGTTAGGATTGATTCACAGTTTTGCCTTGCAGCCTATAGCAGAAGGACGCAGAGAGTATGAATTACGCGTCCGTCAATCAGCATCATCGCCTGAGGTACTAATTACAGATGTAGGCTTTGGTGTTTCACAAATTCTACCTGTATTGACCCTGTGCTATTATGCACCGCCAAGCAGTGTTATCATCCTTGAACAACCGGAAATCCATTTGCATCCCGCAGTGCAGGCTGGCCTTGCCGATGTCTTTATTGATGTCATCAAAAGTCGTGGCGTGCAGATCATTCTGGAAAGCCACAGCGAACATTTGTTACGCCGGCTCCAACGTCGGTTAGCAGAAGAACAACTCTCCCCGCAAGATGTTGCCCTCTATTTTACGAGTATAGCAGAGGGTGAATCGAAGCGCGAGGAATTGCAAGTGGACACTTACGGCAATATCAACAACTGGCCGGCCAATTTCTTTGGTGACGAAATGGGTGATCTGGTTGCAATGACCGAAGCAGCCATGCAACGCCAATTACAAAAAGAAGCAAACCAAGGGAATGTTCAGTGAAGGTAATTGTTGATACCAACGTTGCCATTGTCGCCAACAGAAAAACGCCCCAAGCGTCGGCTCAGTGTGTGCTACGTTGTACGCAGACGCTACGGGAAGTGACAACCACCGGCGTTTTGGTAATTGATGATGGCTGGCGAATCATTAATGAGTACAAGAAGAATTTGCAGCAATCGGGCCAACCAGGCGTTGGCGACGCCTTCTGCAAATGGGTGTTAACCAACTGGGGCAATCCAAGCCGCTGTGAAACTGTCACGCTTACCCCGCAGCCCGCTTCCACTGATCCGACCGACTTTGTTGAATTTCCCAACGATCCGGCGTTGCGCACCTTTGATCGCTCTGATCGCAAGTATGTGGCCGTCGCCTTGGCCCACCCGGAAACGCCGCCGATTCTCAATGCCATTGACACCGATTGGTGGCATCATCGGGAAATGCTGGAAGGGTATGGCATCAAAGTAAACTTTCTCTGTCCTGACGCCATGCCCTCCACAGACTAACTACGCAAGTTTACTCCTCGCGCAGCAACCGCTCCGCCTGTTCTACCAGCTTGCGACTGCCGATAAACAACGGCACCCGCTGGTGCAACCCGGTCGGTTCAATGTCTAAAATTGGTTGATAGCCGTCCGAGGCGTAACCGCCGGCCTGTTCAGCCAGGAAGGCGAGGGGGGCGGCTTCATAGAGCAGGCGCAATTTGCCTTTGGCTTTGGCGCCTTTGCCCTCCGCTGGGTAGTAGAAGACGCCGCCGGCCAGCAGGTTACGATGAAAATCCGCCACCAGGGAACCGATATAGCGCAACGAGAGCGCCATCCCCTCGCTGTTCTCGCCCTGTAACCACTTGGTATACTGCTGCACCCCCGGCGACCAGCGTGGTTCATAGCCCTGGTTGACGCTATAATATTTGGGCTTTTCCGGGATGCGAATGTTGGGATGGGAGAGCAAAAATTCACCGACGCGCGGGTCAAGGGTGAAGCCGTGGACACCCTGGCCGGTGGAGTAGACCATCATGGTGCTGGAACCGTAGATGATATAGCCCGCCGCCACCAAATCGCTACCCTTTTGCAGACAATCTTCCAGCGTGCCGGGGCCACTCAGCGATTTGCGTCGGTGAATGGCGAAGATGGTCCCAACGCTCACGTTGTAGTCGATGTTGGAAGAGCCATCGAGCGGGTCATAAAGCAGAACATATTTGCCGGTCTGGTAATGGTCGGGGATGGGGATGATCTCTTCTTCTTCTTCGGAGGCCATCACCGCCAGGCGACCCGTGTGGTCGTTCATGCGGTAGATGGTGCGTTCGGCAAAGACATCAAGCTTTTGCACAGTGTCGCCATGTACATTTTCTTCTTCGGTGCTACCCAAGATTTCGGCCAGGCCGGCACGGGTGGTATGGCTGGCGATGATCTTGGCGGAAAGCGCCAGATCATAGAGCAGGTTGGTTAAGGCGCCGGTGGCTTCCGGGAAACCACTCTGCTGCTCCAAAACGTACCGTTCAATCGTAACTATCTTGTTGGAAAAAGAACGTCCAATGTCCATCGCGATCCCCTTTCTGTCGTTGAATTGGGCGGACACACCATGTTGATATGAAGTTGTTGTACTACTTGCGAACTCGTGAATAGTTCCTTGTATGTCATTAGCCCGCGCCTAGCCGGCCTGTGACCGGCGAAGAGCGGGCTTTATTCCCCTTGCACCGAGAAAGAAGCCAACTTCTTATAACGGGCAGCTTACAGCGTATCATATCATGTTGCAAACGAGTTGCGTAGGTGTGCTTGCTGACAATGCGATGACAGTTGGGGAGGCTTTGCGCGCCTGTTCCTGCTTTTTATTCCTCCTCCTTTCCTTCTTCTACTGCTGGTAGCGTTGGCGGCGCCACCAGATAGCTCAACAACCAACCGACGACGCCCGCTAATGCCACCGATCCTGTCACCAGATGAACCGACCAACGGGTGCCTTCGGTGGCAAGGAGGGCAAGGTAGTAGGCGCTAAAGAGGAGAACCGGTGCGCCAAAAGCAAAGAAGCGCAACAGGGTTGTTGCGTGCAACATTGCACGCAAGCGCCAGAGCAGCAGATCCAGTGCCACCGTCGCCAGGAGCATGGCTACCATCATCCAGCGCGAATAGTCGTGGTGATAGCCGAGAATGGTCATGGCGATCAGGTTGATGCCCCAAATCAGCGTCAGGCTACCCACCGGCAATGTCCAGCGCTGGAACGCCAACAACAGCGGGCTGACCAGAATTGCACCCACGATCATCAACCCCAGCACGGCGCCCATCTGCCCGGCATCGCTGCCAAATTCGTAGTGCAGCCGACCGCCGGTGGTGCTAAAGATGGGGTGGGAGAACATCATAAAGAAGGTCAACGTGGAAATGAGGGCGGACAAAGAGAGCAAGGCCGGGGTGAGCGCTGCCCAGCCTGGTTGCTTGCCCGGTCGCGACCAGGCGGCGCGCAACGGCCCCGTTACCACCAACCCCAGCCCCAACCCTAGCAGCAGGTGCGTCGGACTGAGCAATGCCTCAAAATCTTTTTCAATGCCAAAGAGTTCATGCCAGATCAGATCGCCCACACCGCCGACGGCAAAGATAAGAACGCCCAACAGCGACAGTTGGTAGCCCTGCGGCAGCGCGGTCGGCCAAGGTGCGCCGCGCCAGCGATTGACGACCAGCGTTCCCACCAACAGCAACGCTACCAGGCCAAAGCCGCTATAGAAAAAGGCATGCCAAATGGTGAAAAACGAGTCATCCACCTTGCCATGATTGTGCGCCCAGCCGTCCAGATATAGGCCGCCCAGAAAGAGCAGGCTCAAACTCATCATGATCCAGTCAAAGGCCAGACCTCCTATCGCCGTCGCCTGTCGCTGTGGAATTACCCCAACCGACTGCCCCCGACGTCTCTGCTCTGATACACTTACACTCATCCACCCCTCCGGTAACAACGATGCTTCAACGTAACAACCGACCCGCGCCTAGCCGGTCCATGACCGGCGGTCGCAGCGCCGATCATGGACCGGCTAGGCGCAGGCTAAAGGGAGTAAAGGCTAATCATGCACAACCACTTCCATCCCCACCGATGCCCATTCATAGAGCGCCTTTGCTTCCTCCACCCGCATATTCACACAGCCGTGGCTGACCGGCGTGCCAAAGTTGTTGTGCCAATAGGCGCCGTGGATGGCATAGCCGCGGAAAAAGTACATGGTCCACGGCACATTGGGGGTGCGATAACCGGGGCCAATCATGAGTTCCAAGTCCAGCTTAGTGCGAATTTTATAGGCGCCGCGGACTGTCGGGTACTCGGTGCGACCACTGCTGATGCTGGTGCGTAGAACGGCAGTTTCCCCTTGCCAGGCGATCAAGATCTGGTCGCTAAGATCGACTTCGATCCAGCGGCGACCATCGGGTACGCCTTGGCCCAAGGGCGCAGCGAGTTCGGGTTTTAGCACGCCGAGCGGATCGGTTGGTTGCTCACCCGGTTCATCGGGGTTCGGTAGCGGATCGGGAGCGTTCGGGTTGGCAATGGTAATCGAGGTAAAATATTCATCGTAATTCAAGTTGCTATGCACCACACGCAGCCGCAACCGGTGCTGCCCGTTGGGATAGAGGGTTGTATCCAGCGTTGTCAGTAGACCGGCCTCCGCTTGCCGCTTCTCGCCAACGGCCAAAAAGGTGGCCTGCTTTTCATCGCCGTTAAGCAGTAGATCCAGTTGCCATTTGCGGAAGGTGGCATGTTCGGCGATGCCGATCACTTCAACTTGCCCTTGCAGCGCAGTATTGACGGTTGGCGTCACCAGGCCGTTGGCGGTGGCGGCATAGAGCGGTTGCGGCGTAGCCCCCAATGCCGCAACGATGAAGGCCAACAGTAAAAGAGAGGATAAACTTCGCACAGGATGATACACAGTATTAATCTCCATTCCGGTTTGCCCGTGGATCTTGGCGCAATGATCAGGACATGGCACGGTACAGGTTGTTGATGATAAAAATAGGTCTGTCCTAGCGGATACAAGGCCGTTGCCCTCCGCATCAACCATTTGTCGCTATCTTGCCAAAGACTTCCGTCATTCGTCGGGGGCGCTTCTTCCAAAAAGAATAACTTTGTATGGGGCATTTTGGTTCATAACAAGAGGATACAACAAAATAAAGCATTTGACCAGTGACAAACGTTGTACTGACAATCAGCGCTCCGCATCCCATTTCAACAAAATTACGCCCCGGATCAGTGATCCGGGGCAAGTTGTTTACGCTGTGTGCTTAAGGCAAAAAACAACGAACAGGTCTGACAGCAAGCTGGTGAAGAAGATGAGCAAAACGGGGTGCAACGCAGAAGAGAGCGACGACCAACGACCTGTTATTCGATCCGCATGATCTTAAAGGTAATTTCCCCGCCGGGCGTGTTGGCAACCACCTTGGCGCCTACCTTCCGGCCCATCAACGCCTTGCCAATGGGGCTTTCATTGCTAATACGCCCATTTAACGGATCGGCTTCCAACGAACCAACAATGGTGTAGGTTTCATCAAAATCGGTGCCGACTTCGCGCACGATGACGGTACGGCCCATCGAGACAACATTCGTCGCGCTTTCGCCTTCTTTGATGATCTGCACCCGCTTCAAAATGGTCTCCAGGTCACGAATGCGCCCTTCCAGAAAACCTTGCGCCGTCTTGGCTTCATCGTAGCCGGCATTCTCGCTCAGGTCGCCTTCTTTGATCGCTTCCGAAATCATCTTGGCGACCTCTGGTCGGCGGGTAGTGGTCAGATATTCCAATTCTTCTTTTACTTTTTGCAGACCATCTTCGGTCAGGTAGACAGGTTGCTCGTTGCTCATTCTCTTCTCTCAATAACTACTCGGGATCTAGAAAAAGTTTACTTTCCTAAATCAACACAACTTACCCAAAAGACGCCACTCCTGACAACCCCAGCAGCCGTCAACAGCAGCCAATTGTATTTTTACAAAGCGTCAATTTGTTCTTACCGCCCAAAGACAATATCATGGTTTTCATAAAACGCTCAGCAATGCAGCCACCAGATATTGCATTCATCAACCGGATCAATCAGCGAGGTCCAGGGAAGACCAGAAAGTGCAAACAGATCAATAGTCTTTGTACAGGCGATCTTTGTGCAGCAAAACAAGAAGCGCAGTGCTAAGTGCTAAACGTTTTTAGCACTGGATTTGTTTCGAACCCAAAGCCCCAAAAGAGCAACTATTAATTGTAAAAACAGTGCGTAGGGCTAGAGAATACAAAACACCGCCCAAAAGGCGGTGACCTAACAGCATCCTACCGGCAGATAAACCCGGTAAAGCAAACTATAAGCCGGCTGATAAAGCTAGCAGCAACAATTGTTTCGTTATTATACATCACTTCCTGCAATCTGTAAAATTAAGAGGATTCAGGATGATTTCATCAATCACCTTAGCAAAACAAAGCTGAACTTGAGGGAAGCTATGCAAAGTTTATTAACAGATTATACGGATAAATTACTGACCCAACGCGCTCAGCGCACCCAACAACTCCAGGCCGATCACAGTTGGCTGACCCTGGCTGGACTGTTCTGGTTGCAAGAAGGCATCAACCACTTAGGCGCCGATCCCAACCATCCAGTTGTACTAAACGCGCCCGGCGTGCCCGCTAACGCCGGTGAGATCGAACTATCCCAGGGCGTATTGCGCTTACAAGTCGTCCCCGGCGTCGTCATGACTCACCAAGGGCAACCCGTGACAGCGTTAACGCTCCATGACGATATGAGCGGCGCCGCCGATTATATCACCATTGGCCCACTAACCTTCCTGGTGATTAAACGGGGCGACCGTTACGCCGTTCGCCTCTATGACATCACTAACCCAGCACGCCAACGCTTTCCCGGCTTGTCCTGGTATCCCATCGATCCAGCGCTTTGCATTGAAGCGTACTATGAGCCGTATGACGCGCCCCGCACCCTGACGATTGTCACCGGGCAGGGCGACATCACCCCTTCGATCAGCCCGGGGGCGGTCTACTTCACCGTGGCCGGTCATGAATGCCGTCTGGAAGCCGAAGACCGGGGCGATAAACTCTTCTTCAACTTCCGTGATCTCACCAACCGCGACACAACCTACCCAGCCGGTCGCTTCTTGTATACTGACGTTCCCGTAAATAGAAAAGTTACGCTCGATTTTAACCAGTCCACCAATCCCTATTGCGCTTACACACCCTACGCCACTTGTCCCTTACCGCCAGCGGGAAACAGTCTGCCGGTGCGGATCGAAGCAGGGGAAAAGCGGTATGAAGGGATGACAGGATGAGGGGGTGACAAGGTGACAAGAGTTGGAGACTTTTTTCCGACTTTACCAGATACTCAATTTCTTGTATGATCACCCACAGCAATCAATTCAGCCGGGCTATCCGCAAGCTCAATCGATGACCGAACAAGCCAACAGTGTACAGCGGCTCTTCCCAATCACCTTGTCACCCTGTCACCCTGTCACCTTGTCATCGCTTGCGTCGGCCCTCTATCAACAAAGGAAACAATCAATGCGCAAGAGCAAAATGCTCGCCAAGTTTCGGAGTGGTCGCTTTGCCCGTGTTTGTGGGCTAGGTCATGTCTTGCCCTTTTTTGTACGCTATGCTGCCCATCATAAATTTGACGGCATCTGGTTTGATCTGGAACACCGTGCCATGGACCCGCGCGAGGTGCAGCAGATCATCACCCTCTGTCACTACAACGACATCGACTGTATGGTGCGCCCGCCCACCCGCGAGTTGACCCTGCTCTACCGCTACCTGGAAGATGGCGCCACCGGCTTTCTCATGCCGCTGGTTTCGACGCCGGAAGTGGCCCAGTCGATTGTCCAGGCGACCAAGTACCCGCCCATCGGCAACCGGGGCATGGACGGCGCCGGGCTGGATGGCGACTATGGCATCGGCGTTTGGTACGAAGGTAACACCTACAACGCCGACGCCAATCGCGAAACCTTTGTCATCACCCAAGTCGAGACGCTGCAAGCCGTCGCTAACGCCGAAGAGATCGCCTCGATTGACGGGGTGGATGGTCTTTTCCTCGGCCCCGCCGACTTGACTTTGCGCATTGCCAACGCGCCTGCGGGCAGCAACATGACGATGGACAAAGCCATTGACACGGTCGCCGCCGCCGCCCAAAAGTATGGCAAAATTTGGGGCATTACTGCCGGTTCGCCGGAGCAGATCAAACGCTACCGCGGCATGGGCGCCCAAATTGTCCCCTGGGGCGGCGACTTTGCGCTGATGAATGTCCTCAAGCAGTGCCGCGCCGATCTGGATGGCGTGTTGGGTGAAGAGTAGTTAGAGCTAAAGGTTTCCAGAGAACCCAGCGGAGCGCCTGTCACCCTGAAAGGGTCTCTAGCGCATTGTACCCTAGAGACCCTTTCAGGGTGACAGGCGAGTCTACCTGATTCACAAATCGCGAGGACTGACATGAGCAAGACAAAACGGGTGGCAATTGGCGCGATCTTCACCGAGTGCAATCACTTGGGCGGGGTGCCAATTGATCTGAGTTGGTTTGAGCGCTATGAGTTGGTGCGTGGCGAGGCCATTCTACTGATCGACAACAGCGTGGTTGGTGGCATGTTGCAGGTCTTGCGGGAAGCAGGGGTGGAAATTGCGCCGCTGCTCTGGGCTAGCACTTGCCCTGGCGGGCCGTTGACCGCTGATTGTTACACGTTACTGAAAGCCGAATTGCTCGAACGCTTGCGTCAAGCCTTGCCAGTCGATGGCGTACTGCTGCCCTTACATGGCGCGGCGGCGGCTGAAGGCATCGGTGATCTGGAAGGCGATCTCATCACCGCCGTGCGCACCATCGTCGGGCCCAAGGTGCCAATTGTGGCGACGCTAGATCTTCATGCCCACATCAGCGCAGCAATGGTGCGGGACGCCGATGCGCTGGTGGCCTGGGAAACTTATCCTCATGCTGATAGCTATACCACCGGGCAACGGGGGGCGCGTCTACTGGTCGATACACTGGTCGGGCGCTATCGCCCGACGATGGCGGCGGCCAAAGTCCCGGTTGTCACCGGCGCCATTCACGGCTCGACCCACGGCGATGACCCCTTTGCCCGCCTCATGCGACAAGCCAAAGCGCACGAGGGGCAAAACGGCGTCCTCTCCACCAGCGTGATTCTCGTTCAACCCTTTCTCGATGTGGCCGACATGGGCAGCGGCGCCATTGTGATCACCGACAATGATCTGGCCGGCGCTGTCAAGCTGGCGAATGAACTGGCCGAAGGCTACTGGGCCATGCGCTTTGAATTAGAACCCCAAACCTGGACGCCGGCTGAGGCGATTGCCGCCGGCCTGGCGGTTGTCGGTGGACCGGTCATTCTGGTAGAAACGGCTGATTGTTGTGGCGGCGGGGCGGCAGGTGATAGCATCGCTACCCTGGCCGCCCTCTTGCGCACAGCACGGCAAGAACGGTCTTTTGTGCCGGTGGTCGCCCCGGCGGCGGCTGCCGCTTGTCATGCCGCCGGTATCGGCGCCGAGGTGACTTGCACTCTGGGCCATCAACTCGACTCACGCTGGGGTCAACCGATCACCGTGACGGGGTGTGTGGCAACGCTCACCGATGGCCGTTTCCGTTACCAGGGCGGCATCTATGACGGCGTGGAGGGCAACCTGGGACCAACGGCTGTGTTGGCGATTGACGGCATCCAGGTGCTGATCACCACCTATGGCACCTATGATTGGCGAGATGAACAGTACCGCAGCGTTGGTCTCGACCCGGCGACGGCCAAATTTGTCGTCGCCAAGAATCCCATGAACTATCGATTGGCGTATGGCGGGGTGAGCAAGGCGATTTTTATCCTTGACACCCCTGGCCCAACCCCGCCCACCATTCGCCATGCCCGCTTTACCCAGTTGCAACGGCCCTATTTCCCGCTTGACGCCGAAATTCCGGGCTTGCAACCAACGCTCTTGACCTGAATCGATCACGGTTGTGATCGATTGACGAGAGACCTGGGGTTCGATAGCATGGTAAAGCACCGATCAGCAACCGTGAAGTATCCATCTGAATATGAAAGGAATGGGAAAGCCATGAACACGCTCTTGCCGGTTAACCAGCTAACCAGTTGAGCGTCTTATCAACTTCATTTTGAAGATTGATTTGTGTGAATAGCGCTATTGCTTTGGTTTGTGCGGTTTCGGCTGATTTCAGCTTTTGTCGCGCCCGGTAAACTTGAGCCAATGCCCGCCACGCATAGCCGGCAAGATAGAGATCCTCACTAGCGTGCTTCTCCAGAAAGGCAATTGACTGTTGGATCATTGCTTCGGCCAGGTCAAATTGTCCACGGTGTAATAAAATTTCCCCATGTGTGCGGTAGGCATCGGGCAGGATATTCATTTCTTCCAGATCAATTGCTTGCTGGACATGGTGTTCTGCCTGATCCAGATCGCGTAAACCGAGGTAGGCTTCCGCTAACCCCTGCGCAATTAAGGCCGATAGTTGCGGTGTCAACAACTCTTGCGCGCCGGCTTGTTTTTGCGCTTCTTTGAGCGCGTGAGCCGCTTCCGCATAGTCACCAGCTAGATTGGCGATAAACCCACGCCCAATCTGCATGCCGATCAACGCCAT
Source organism: Caldilineaceae bacterium (assembly GCA_026645575.1). Next base: position 14,137 of record JAPKMW010000135.1, on the reverse strand, counting down.
CGTCTTCCCCATTTTGCGGTTCGTTTGCTCGGCCAGGGTATGATACGCTTTGGCTTGGGCAAATTCCCCAAGACGGGCATAGATATCGGAAAGATTTTGGCTGGTTTTAGCAATACCATCATGATGCTGTAATGATTCCGCAATGGTCACCGCTTCTTTGAAGCACGCGATAGCTTCGTCGTAACGACAGTAGGAGCGTTGAATCACCCCTTCGAGATTGATCACCTCATAGCGGGCAATTGTCACCTCGCGCCAGGCTTTATCTAGCGCTTGTTCTCGCCAGTACATCCAACCCAACCCTTTGTGCGCATGCGCGAGACGAACTTCCACCAGATGTTCAGCCCGTTGGATGGCCTGGTCAAAAAGACGCTTGGCGTTTGTAAATTGCCCCAGGTTGTTGGCGATAACACCGCCTAATTCATCAGCTTCAACTTTGAGGATAGGTGTGTTGGAGAGCAGCGACGCCAGATCCGCTTGCGCTTTCGCCGGACTGCCGACCAGGTTTTCCAACAAGCCGCAAAATAGTTTGGTTTGATCGAGCGCTTCTGCCGGTAACGCCATAGTTTGCATAGTGCGGAAGAGCGTTAAGGCGGTATGCGCCTGCCCTTGGTTAATCTCCTGGCGGCTTACCTCTTTCCAAAGCCAAACAGCCACTGCCGGCTCTGTGGTCTTACTAAAGTGGTAAGCTGCTAGTGTGTATTGACCGCGAACGAGGAAAATTTCAGCCGCTTTCCGCTGTAATGTCTGCATCTTCTTTGCATCAATGGCGGCAGCAATAACATCACGAAAGGCCGGTAACAAAAATACCCCGCCGTAGCTATCCTGTTGTACAAGCCGTCGGCTGAGCAAGAGAGAAAGCGCATAGCCAACACGCTTCTCGGCTACCCACACATCCACAGGCGCAGGCGTATGAAAGACAGCCAGATCCATCAAAATGCCGATCTCCGTCTCATCAAGGCGTTGTAAAATCCGACCCAGCAGAAATTGGACGGAAGGCGATTTGGGTAGTTGGGGCAGCAACTCAGCGATCTTTACCCCGCTCTCATGCAAGGTGATCAACAATTGGATCAACAGGGGATTGCCCTCTGTATAATCGTGCAGTTGCTGTAGCGTTGTTTCGTTGAGCAATATCTCATGTTGCTTTAAGAGCAGATTGCAAAAAAGAGTAGGTAGTCCACTCAACACTTCGTAGTGATCCCCTTCAACAATGACCTTCTGCCCTAGTAAGAGCATTGGGATCTTGCCACGCATGGCTGAAAGCAATTGAACAAACTGGGTATGGTTGCCGTCGCTTGCCGGCAGAATCAGATCGGCTTCGTCAATGCAGACCAGCGGCTGCACAGGTAATTCAGACAAGGTATGGCGCACCAAATCCAGCAAGCGGGGCAGGCGGATACGGCCGTCATTGGCGGTCAATTCTTGCCAAAGCGAAGACGAACCATGTTGATGACAGAAGTAGGCTAACGCAAAGACAAAACTATTCAGATGATCATTGAGACCGGGGCGAACAGTGAACCAGAGAACCTTTTCCTGCCCCCATAGTTGGGCGATGTGCGCGCCCAACGCACTTTTGCCAATACCGCCAGGGCCGCTAACTGTAACAGTCTTTTGTTCGGTTAGCGCTTTCTGGCAACGGTTGATCTCGGCCTGTCGTCCGACCAACGGTTCCGCTTCTTGGCGCGGCGATTCAAGGCGAATGGCCGGGTTTAAAGACGAAACGACCAACGGTTCAAAACGGCTGACCGCCTCCCTTTGCCGTGCATGGTACTGTGATTTACTCAGGCTAACCTGAGCAAGCTCTTGTACGGCAACTGCTGTAAGCCCCTTGAAATACCTTTCCCGAATGATCGCCTGCATCAATTCATGATTTGGGCCATCTAGCCGCTCTAACGCATTCTGTAATACTTTTTGCAATGCGCGACCACGATTGACCGGCGCGTCTGCGTCCGGTTGCAAATGACGACCTAGTAGATAGGGCGAAGCAAGCGGTGATTTCTCAGCAAGCAACAGCGGATCGGTAAAGTGATCTAACGCCCACTGTAGTGTCTGTCCAAATGGTGAGAGTTCACGAACTGCGCGCTCAGCTTTTTTCGGCTGTTTTGCCATTGTCCATCCTCACGTATTTCAATAAAACCGCACTGTTTTGCCAAAAAACCGTACTCGCACCCTGCCAGACCATGCTACACTTTGGATTAGAGGTTGGTCAGCGGATGGTTGGTTCTCCCCTACCCAACCATTCAGCGGTACAGGAGCGTAGTTCATAAGCAGAACAGGGCGATGTTGGCAACACGTTGTTGTTTCAGACATAGTATAGCATCAAGTTGAGACAAAATCGACAACACAAACTCGACAACGTAGGCTTGTAGGTGATCTAAAAAGTATTATGTTTTCTTGAATTAGGAAAAGGAGAGTACAATGAGAGCTATTCATATTTTATATCTCTTCGTCGTCACATTTCTTACGGGTTGTGCGACCGTGAAACAAGAAATGTGGATATACCCTGATGGGTCGGCGCGCATCTACTTTGAGCTAGGTGTTATGGAGGAAGCGCTGATGGATGAAGTTGTGGAAAATCCATTCACTGACTTGGCGAAGAATTCATCAATTGACCAGGAAGTCACTCTGGGTGAATTCTACGAAGGTGGACAACGCTACTTCTTTGCCGATTTTCAAATCACTAATCTTGTTCAGTTTACTCATGCTGATGACTATACAACCTTAGAAGAAAAAAGTGGTGTCTACAAATTTTCACAGATCCTTCCACCCCGCGATAGCGATCTGGCAGATTTGGAGCCATTCATTAGTAATGAGTATTACGACATTATTATTCATGTGCCAACTCTTGTCAGATCCAATGGTGTCCTTGGATCTGGTAAAGAGACCAAAGTCAGTCAAACTGATGCCAATACGACTTACTGGCGGATTCCTCTAGCCGAAGCATTGATCCACGGTCATACCATCCCTATCGAGCTGGAGTATCAGCTTACAGCTTCAACGACTAAAGTTGATCCTGCCCCAGTCACACTTTCCACAACAACACAAGCGAATTTGGTTGTTCCGTTAAATTTGGATCATAACAACAAAGTTGATAGCGCTCTACTGGAAACTATCCGCTCTTACCCTCCGACCTTTTCTGAAGATTTCGACATTGACATGGGGCGTTGGCCAATCTACAAAGATGAGAACAGCAATCGCGGCTTAAAAGATGGTTCATACTTTATCAGCTATAATGAACCTAATTCCATTACATGGAGCGAAGGTAGCATTATTGAGGATAATTTCTTGTTTGAAGTTGATACAAATGTGACATCTGCGCAGGAGGATACAAATTTCGGAGTTTTCTTTCGCTATCAGGATCAGAAGAATTTTTACTATTTCTGGTTGAATGTTCAGGGGCGCTATACATTGCGTAAGCATGTTCACGGTGAGAAAAAGGTTCTTCTCTCTGGCGATGCATCAAACATCGTCAATACTCAAACAGGAGGTAATAGATTAGGCGTGTATAGCGATAAGAATACAATCGCTATTCTCCTGAACGGTAAAATTCTTGATGTTGTACAAGATGATACTTTCAGTTACGGCGACATTGCACTCTCGGTAGCAAATTTAGAACAACCTGGCATTCACGTTACGTTCGATAATTTTAATATCTGGGATTTTGACAAGCTTACATGCCTATCAAGCACTGCTTCAATTGAATCAATGTCATTTGACACTCTGATTGATCTAGGTGACATTTGTATTGACCACAATCAGAATCAAGAAGCATATCTTGCCTATGATCGGGCCTTTATCCTAGATTCCGGTTCAGCGGAAGCACTGACAAAACGTGGTTTTGCATCTCACCGGTTGAACACTGAAATCGCAGCACGTAAGGATTTCAACCAAGCAGTCTCCCTGGACCCGAACTATGCACCTGCATACGCTCGTCGTGCTTGGGGCTATCAAATTGATGGACAACTTGACAAAGCATTGTCAGATATTGAACGGGCAATTTCTCTACAGCCAAAACAGGCTTCGTTCTATGGTGATCGTGGATTAATCTTTCAAGCACAAGGCAAACTGGACAAAGCTCTGGCAGATTTCAACAAAATGTTTGAGCTAACGCTTCAAACATCAGAAAAAACGGAGACAAGTGACATTGCCTCGGTTTACTATGATCGGGGTTGGTTTCACTTGCAAGAAGGCAACTATGTGGCGGCCTTAGCCGATTATAACAAGTCGATTAGCTGGGATCATTTCAATCCATTTGTATATAAAGAAAGGGGTTTTGTATACAAAGAGCAAGGAGAGTTCTGGAACGCACATGCGGATTATTATCGAGCAATTTATTTAGCTCCAACTCATGCAGATACCTATCAGTGGCTGGGGCATCTTTATTATGACGACGAAGCTTATGAAACAGCTCTGACGGTCTACAGCAAGTGGCTAGAGTTAGACCGTAATAATACTGTCGCCTATCTGTCACGAGGGAATGTATATCTCAATCTTGATCAATTTGCAAAGGCAATTGCCGATTACGATACAGCAATCCGGTTAGCTCCGAAAGATGCGAGCGGTTATTATGGCAGAGCTTTGGTCTATGATAAACAGAACAACTATAAAGAAGCATTTCGAGCCTATGGACAAGTTTTAGAATTGGACGCCAGTGACAATGAGCAGACTCGGTACGCCTGCGAGAGGCAAAACGACCTTTACGGGCATGTTACAGACTCTCTTTTTGCCAAATTCAGAGGCGCCTGTAATCGCTTCCCATCTGAACCAGTCTATCTGCCAGGAAACTCAAAAAATGCAGTCTGTCGCACTGACATGGTTCGTGATAGCATTGACGGTCCTTCCTATCCACTCTGCACATGTTCAGATGGCCGAAGTTATGTTGGATACTGCCAATAATTTAACAATTCTGTATGCTTTGTTCGATAACTACTGTGACAGTGTCAAACTAATCGGTGTTATCGGACAAAGCAAATTTATACAATCAGCGCTATGTAAGAGCGTTCGCCGCGTGTAACACATGTCGCAAGTAACTTTACAGGGTGCCTTTCAAGATTTTGCGTACAGAGAAGTAACACTCGGTGTCCTTTGACATTCTCCAAAACCATGCAAAAGTTTGGGATGCACCCAACACCCAATTCATGTTAACAAGGAGACACACGACATGCCTAATAGACTATTATGCCGAAGGTTTTTGTCACATGTTTTCGTCACCGTAGTAACATTCATGTTCTTTTGGCTTGCCACACAATACCTACATGCCGCTAAAATCAATGCAAATCAACCAAATAGACCATCCGTCAATTGTCCCCCTAACGCCATCATCGGTGAAGTCTTTGACTGTTCTCTCAGTGTTGTCGGCGAGGCGGATAATTTCTCATTCAGCGCATCGACCAATGATCAGTTGGTTGCTCGTTTGCTACGCACATCCGGCACATATCGGCCACGCATTGCCATTTTTGATGTGAATGGCAATCAAATTTGCGGCAATTACAGTTTTACTGAGGTTATAGCAGTGGCTTGTGCAGCCACCAGTAGCGGGACCTTCACCTTGCGCGTCGATGATCAAGCGGGCAGCGGAACCGGTAACTACAAGGTTTATCTGCAAAAACTTAATGCGGTCGGCAACGCCTTGCCGGTAGCCTTTGGACAGATCATTACTGGTACGCTTGCCTCTGCCATTGAAGGTGATGCTTTTACCCTGGAAATGGCACGGGACGATCAAGCGATCTTACGCCTTGTTCGCACGGCCGGCAATTACCGTCCACAATTACGCGTCTATAACCAAGCTGGTACTCTGGTCTGTGGAAATTATACCGTTGGCACCCCAGTAAATCTGGAACCTTGTTCCATTACCGAAAGCGGAACTTATGCGATCTTAGTCGATAACCAACAACTTGCTGCCACCGGTGACTACGCTTTACACATTCAGAAACGTAACCTGCCTGGGAGTACAACCGCTCTGCAATTTGGGGCGCCATTGCTGGGGACGCTCAACAACGTTGCTGAAATCGATACCTTTACCTTTGACGCTGCACAAAATGATCAAATTTTACTACGGCTGGCCAAAGTATCCGGAACCTACCGGCCGCGTCTCCGCGTTTACGACGCGGCTGGGAACGAAGTCTGTGGCACCTATACGTTTGGCGATCCGGTAAATATTGCTTACTGTTCCATCACAACGACTGGGCAACACGCAGTTTTTGTTGATGATCAGTCACTTACTGTTACCGGCGACTACCGTCTCTTTGCTCAACGTATTAATAATCCTGGCAACGCCACTCAAATCCGTTTTGGTCAAACGGTAACAGGTGATATTGACGCTGTTGCTATGGCCGATACTTACCTCTTTACAGCCGCTAATGCCAACCTAATTAAACTCACCATGACACGCACCAGCGGCTCTTACCGTCCACGTTTAACCGTTTTTGATTCCGGTGGCAAAGTAATCTGTACAAACTATTCCTTCAATGACACGATTGAATTAAACAATTGTGCTATCACTAGCGATGGTAAGTTTACCATTCTGGTCGATGATCAGACTTTGGCAGGCGTTGGTAACTACCGTCTAAGCCTGGAATGTCTGGGGGAACAATGCGGTAGCAAACCGCTAGTGATGGTCTATACCGTGCTGGATAACAACTTGGGTGATAATGCTGAAGACCTTGACCGGCTACTGACTAACATAGAGAGCGGCGCACACAGCGGGGTCGATACGTGGTTAATGATCGATGGCCCCGGCAATAATGACAGCTATATTTTCGAGATTCAACCAGATGCCATTCCCTGTATTCGTTTATCAAACCCAACTTGCCCTGACAATCGCTACGTAAAAGGGACTAATTTCTGGGATGGGGATGAAAATAGCGCTCATCCCAAAGCTCTTTATGATTTTGTTCAGAAAGCTGTTGGCGTACATCCCGTCGCCTCACACAACATCCTCTCGCTCGTTGGTCATGGCAGTGGCTGGACAGCCAACGCGCTTCCTGGACAACCCAGCAACTGGACTGAGCAACCAAGTCCAAGTGGCCCTTATGAGGAACGGATTGGCGGTTTCCTCTGGGATGACCTACCAGGTAACGGCCAGCCCGGCAATCGCTCCATGTCCACCAAAGCGCTGGGGGTTGCTCTGAATTGGATTCGCACTGCAACCAAACGCAACATCGATCTGCTCTACCTGGATGCTTGTTCTATGGGTATGGCCGAAGTCGCCTATGAAGTGCGTGACAATGTCAACTACCTGCTTGCCTCGCCTAATACTGCCTGGACCTCATTTGCCTATGATACCATGTTGGCGGCTGTGACGGCTGAACAGGATGCGGAAACGATCGGCAAAGCCTGGTTCACTGCCGAAAAGAACGCCCTGGATAGTCGTACATCAGGCCATCCCTATACCCTGGCGCTTTACAACCTTAGAAACATCGAAGCGCTGGCCCAAGCCGTCAACACCCTCTCTGTCGCGCTGCAAAGTGCAGTCGGCACACAGCGAGACGCAATGCTTGATGTTTTTGCCCAAACCGAGCGCTACGAAAGCAACTATGACGGCGCCATCAACGGCGCTGATCACTATGGCGACCTTGGTAGCCTGCTCAAACAAATCAAACAGAAGATGAGCGCCAACACTACAGTGACCACTGCCGCAACAGTCGTTGAGAACGCCTTGTCAACCGTCATGGTCAGTTGGGCGTTTAAGAATGGCTCCCCACACCCCTATCCTGGACAGCAATGGCAGTGGAATGAAGCAAGCGGCATGGGAATCTATCTCTCCGCGGCTGTCGATGAAAAGCAAACACTCTATACGCCTGCCAATCTAGCCTGGACGCAAACAAGCAATTGGCACAGTTCTCTCAACGCCCTGTGGGGTGTCGGTATTGTACAAACGGCAACTACCACACAGTTACCCACCTGTAGTTCGACGCGAAATTGTACGCTGCTGCCGGAACAGCTACCGGTAGCAGCATCGCCTTCGCCATCATTGGGACTCTATCTACCCATCGTACTTCGCTAACACAGATTTTTACAGCGCTGTTTACCTACCACCTTCAACCTGACTGCACTCACAGAACATACGGGAAGCTTTGCCGTTTCCCGGATGTTCTGTACTGCCTTGAACGAATGGTTTAGGTAGTGCCGGCTCCCATCAACAGTAGCACTACTGCCACCAAACTAACCGTCATCCACGGCCGCCAACGCCAAAGAGCCGAGCGGTACGGCTGGATTGGCGCACTGGGAACAGGTGAAACGGCAGGATCTATGACTGCCATGTGTGTATTCTCCTCATGCCCACAAATTCCAGAATGGCAAAGAGCGCCACGACATCCGCCACCAGCAGCACAGCCCACCACCCGGCGTTTGTCAACGAAACCCAGCCGGTGAAGAGCAGCAGGGCGCTGCCGACCACCCAGGCCACATCCAGCCAGAAAATGATGTTAGCCTGGCGTAGATCGATTGGGCTTTGTCGGGCAATCTGGAAAAGCAAAAAGGCAAAGCTGAGCAATCCAATGCCAATGACAACCAAAGGCCACGTCGCCGACACACCGAGCCACGGACTAAGGGGCGTCGCCGCTGCTGCCAGTAGGAGACCAATCAGGCCACTAAAGATCATGTTCGCTTGTAACACACCGCGCAGTAGTTGATCGGCGGCGCCGTTTACCGTTGTTGTATTGATGTTGGTCATGATTTTCTCCAGTTATTTTATAACGATTCTGCCCGCTCCTAGCCGGTCCGTGACCGGCGTTCCGGTCGCTGGTCATGGACCGGTTAGGAGCGACATAGGGACTTAGTTTTGTCGAAACAACTTATACCAAAATTGCCCAGTCAGCAGATAGATAACGAGCAAGGTCAGCGCGCCGCTGTACATTGCGTTTTGGGCGAACCCGTTTGGGCCATAGGTATACAGAAAGAGCGCAACCGAGGCTGTAACATTGCACAGCCCGTAGAGCAGGTTCTGCCGGTTGCCAAAACCAAAGGCGCTAAACATCCGTCCTTGCCAAATGCCCAGCACATAGTGGGGCATGGCATTCATCAAGGTCGCGCCAATCAAAAAGTCAATCAAATTCATCTATGCCTCGCTTTACGGTAGACTATGCCACAGCGCTTGTCGCTTGCATGTTGGCAAAATGATGGCGGGCGTGGCCGATCAGAATCTGATCGATCACATCCTGCGCGCGCATGGTGGCGTTGGCAAACGAGATATGGGCAGTGCGTGCCAACTGATCAGGGTGCAATTGGCGTAATGCAGTTGCAACGGATTGACCCTTGTCCCGCAACAGCGCGATTACGTCTGGTTGGGTACAATTCGCCGCTCCTTGTGCATGTTGCGCATTCATGGCGTCGAATAGCTCATAGGAGAGTGTGGGCAGCGGCTGTCCATCGGCGACCAGTTGCACCAGTTGCATCACCGGCTCGTGTGATGCGGCAATGTGGTGGGCAACGACGGCAACTGTGCGGCCATCATTGGCGCAGCGGGTACGCCAAAGGGTAGCGGGGCAACGCTCGACAAAGGCGATGATCTCATTGTTGAGGGCGGTAAATTGGTCTTGCATTCTTCTTCCTTTCTGTTTCACAATGAATCTACTGAGCTTGCGGACGGAGCCAAGCATACCAGCCTCCACCCCAGTTGCCATCGTCCCTTTGGCCATTGACCGGGGTGTCCGTTCGTACACTGTCCGTTGGGACATTGTGCAGCCACACGGCCGGTGCTACAATGGGACACTATGAATAATCAGCTACCAACCACCCGCCAATCGATCAGTTCGCTCACGTTGCACACCATACCACGGTCTGATGAACGCTGGCTCTATGGGTTGATGTTGCTCGTGCCGGAATCGATTTATGGCTGGCTGCTCTATAGCACACCGGCGTTGCGGGCGCTACCGGACTTTTTGCTCATCACCGCGCTGTTTGTGTTGCATGGCGCGCTCTATCTACTGGCGCACCGTCTGCCGCGCCGCTTGGGGTGGCTCTTTGGTTATGCCTTGCTCCAGGCGACACTCATCTTTGCCATTGTCGTGGTGACGCGCGATACCACCCAGCCGATCACTCTCTTTCTCTATGCCTCGCTGGCGGCGCAACTGGTCGGCCTGTTTGACGGGCAACTCAAGCCGGCCATTGCCGTCGCAGCCATCGTGTTAGGGATCATTGTGGTGGATCATCTCTTCTTCTGGGGCTGGGCTGCGCTGGTTGGCTTTCTGCTGGTGACGTTGCCGATGACCGCTTTTTTGATGGCCCTGGTCTACCTCTATCTCCGCCAGACCCACGCCCGCCAGGAAGCGCAGGGATTGCTGGCGGCGCTAGAAGCGGCCAACCAACAACTGGCCGCCTATGCTGCGCATGTCGAGGATCTAACCTTGGCCGCCGAACGTCAGCGCATGGCGCGGGAGCTGCACGACACCCTGGCGCAGGGGTTGGCCGGCTTGCTCTTACAGTTGGAGGCGGTTGAATCACACCTGGAACGGGGCAACACGGCGCGAGCACAGACGATCATCGGCCAGGCCATGCCGCGCGCCCGACGTACCCTGGCCGAGGCCCGCCGTGCAATTGATGATCTGCGGGACGGCAATTTTCTGCGTGATCTCAATAACAGCCTACGTGCGGAGATCACGCGGTTTGGCGAGACGACCGGCTTGCCCTGCTACCCTGAATTGCACGTCCCCGACAATCTCGCGCCGGCGTTACAGGAGACCATCTTGCGCACCGCTGGTGAAGGGCTGACCAATATTGCCCGTCATGCCCAGGCGCGTCAGGTCTGGCTGACGCTATGCCGGGAGGGGCAAAATATCACCCTGACCGTGCGCGATGACGGCGTTGGTTTTGACCCGGCAACGGCCACCCGTGGCAATGGTCACTATGGGTTGCTTGGGCTGTGCGAACGGGCGCAACTGGTCGGCGGCGCGCTCGCCATTGTCAGTACACCGGGCACAGGTACAACACTGACGCTCCGTTTACCGCTGTCGGCGCCAATCGCAAGCGACCATAAAACGCTTGCCGGGGGGTGGGCCAATGGCTGAACCGATTCGCGTGCTGATCGCCGATGACCATGAGGTGGTGCGTGATGGGTTGCGCCTGATTCTGGAAACGGAAGCGGATTTTTGTGTGGTGGGCGAAGCCGCCGATGGTGCGGCAGCCGTACAATTGACCGGCGAGTTGCAACCCCAGGTAGTATTAATGGATCTGCGGATGCCAGGGATGGATGGCCTGACCGCCATCGATCAGATTCGCACCCACTGGCCGACGGTGGCATTGGTGATCTTGACGACCTATAACGAAGATGATCTGATGATGCGCGGGTTGCGGGCCGGCGCCAGCGGCTATCTGCTCAAAGACACCAATCGCCAGACCCTCTTTGCCACCCTGCGCGCCGCCGCCCGTGGCGAAGTGCTGCTCAAACCCGAAGTGCTAGCCCGCGTCTTAAACCAACGGCCAGCCGCCGATCCCAAGTCCACCAAAGCGGTTGACTCAGGGCTGGCCCTCACCGACCGTGAACAGGAAGTGCTACAGGCCGTCGCACAGGGGGAGCGCAGCAAAGAGATCGCGCTCCGCTTGCAGATCAGCGAACGCACTGTCAAAGCCCACCTGGCGAGCATCTACAACAAACTTGGCGTCGATTCCCGCGCCGCTGCCATCGCCCTCGCCGCCCAACGGGGTTGGCTTTCCTCCTGACCTCATCTTGTCATCTTGTCATCTTGTCACGCCTCAGTGCATCCCCAACGTCCCCAACCGTTTCACTCTCCGCTCTACCCGGCGGAAAACGAAATAGCCGCCCGGCACGGTGATTACCATAAAGAGCAGTAAAATGACAATTTCATAGGGAATGGCGAGAAGCGTCCGGCTACCGATCAACAGCCCGCGTACCAGATCAAAGCCATAGGTGAGCGGCAATGCCAGCGCGATGGGCAAGAGAAAGGCCGGCAGCGCTTGCACCGGAAACTGGCCCCCTGAAAAGATCGAGACCAAAAAGTCGCAGACATCCACCAACATATTGGCATCGCGCACCAGCAGCACCACGGCAGCAAAGGCAAAGCCAAAACCATAGAGCGCCAGCAGCAAGGGCAACACGACCGCCAACGCTTGCCACAAACTGCCGGTGACAGTAAAGCCAAAGAGCCACCAGCCAACGAGTAAAATACCGATATTGGTAATCGTCGTCGTAATCAAGTTGGCAATCGTCTGCCCCACCAGAAACGCAAAGCGCGGCACCGGCGTTAGCCAGTTGCTCTCCATCACCCCTTCGTCCATCTCCCGCTTCAAGGCAAAGCCAATCCCCCAGAAGACCGACCCGATATAGCTGGAAAGGACCGAGCCGACGAGAATAAAGGACATATAATCGCCAGTGCCGGTATAGCCCGCAAAACCGACATTGCCCGCCGCCGTTTTGAAACTTTGACCCAAAAAGTAAATCGGCGTCAACCACATCAACGGCTGCACTACGTTAAAAAGGGCATTGAGCGGGTAACGGATAAAGTGCAACCAGTTCTTCCATGCAATGGCCCACACGGCCCGCAGATAGGATTGCCAGGTGATCTTCATAGACCTCTCGTTTCTTGCCTTACTCTTCACTGACCCACGGCATTCATGGCGGTTAATATTTGGCCAAAGAGCCACTCCGGCGCGCCCGCCGTTCGGTAAAGGAAAAGAGCCAATAGCCCAGCAAGGAAAGACCAATGGCAAACAAAGCCAACATCGTCAAATCGTGGCGGATCTCAGCCAGGGTGGCACCGCTGAGGGTGACAGCGCGGATGGCATGAACGGCGTAGGTCAGGGGGAGGCAGGCCGCCACTGTCTGCATCCAATCCGGTAGCACCGCCAGCGGGTAGGAGACGCCGGTGAAGATCATAAAGGCGCCGCGCACCAGAAAGACCATCGTATGCGCTTCTTGCACCCGCAACACCAGGCTGCCAAAGGTGATGGCAATGCCATAGATCGACGGAAGGACCAGCACCATGATGAGCAACACCAACCAGAGATTGCTGCCCACCAGCCAGTCACCCACAATCAGCCCATATTCCAACACGGCAATCAGCATAAAGGCCAGCGAAACGAGCAACTTGGTCAAGCTTGGCCCTAGCAGAATCGAATAGCGCCAGACCGGACAGAGCCAGTTCGACTCCAGCGTGCCGCGCATCTGCTCGCTGCGTAACTGAAAACCGACATCCCACAAGGAGACATTGAGCCACATGTACATAGTCAAGCCGACCACAATGTAGGCCACATAGTCTGTCGTTCCAGCCAGCGCAGCAAAGGCCGGCAAGGACGCTTGATCGGGACCACTTAAGGCCCGCGCCGTAAAGATCGATCCCAAGGGGAAGATGATTGGCCAAACGACAAAGCCAAAGATCCAGGTGGGATAGCGGCGAAAGATCGTCCATTCCTTGCGCGCCATCATGCCCAGGGCGCGCAACTCGGAGCGGAACGAGCGTTGCACTAATGTTGCTGTTGCTGCACTCATGATTGTCCCCTATTTTTACAAGAACTCTAAAAAGATTGTAACTATTCAGGCATAGAACGACAACCTAATTGAAACAAAGAAACAACAAAAAACAAGTAAAAAACAAACAAAAAGGCGAGAGAATAAGAGAATGGAAAAGCTCCAGTTGCCAAGCAGCGACGAAATACGCAAACTCTATCACGCTGGTGAAGAGCCAGTAGTTGCTGCGTTTGAGCAATTGGTGGGCGTGATTCGCCTACTCGAAAGCCGAGTGCAAAGCTTGGAAGATCAGCTGTCGAAGAACAGCAAAAACAGTAGCAAACCACCGTCGAGTGATGGGTATGGCAAAGGGAAAGCGAAAAGCCTGCGCCAAGCCAGTGGACGTGCGGTGGGCGGTCAAAAAGGACACGAAGGTCACACGCTCAAAGCGGTAAGTAACCCCGATGTGCGCCAAATTCATACGGTCAGCTGCTGTCAAGAGTGCCAACGTGAGTTAGCGGATGTCGTCAGTGAGGGGTATGAGCGACGCCAGGTGTTTGATCTGCCTGAAGTACGGTTGTTGGTGACCGAACATTGTGCTGAGATCAAGCAATGTCCACAGTGCGGTTTGCTCAACAAGGCCAGCTTTCCCGATGCAGTCAGTCAACCCGTGCAATACGGGCCACGTATCCAGGCGCAGGTGGTCTACTTCAACCACTACCATCACATCCCGCTGGA